>NZ_BJOR01000001.1:7367658-7981630 GCF_006540305.1 Streptomyces sp. 6-11-2
GCGGTGACTACGCCATCGGCGACAAGCTCCCCTCGGAGGCGGAGCTGTGCCGCACCCTGGAGGTCAGCCGGCCCGTGCTGCGGGAGGCCCTGCGGGCCCTGCAGACGATGGGGCTCACGGTCTCCAGGACCGGCAAGGGCACCTTCGTCGTCGCCGACGCCGTCGAGGACCCCACCTTCGGCGACTACGCGGCCAGCGACCTCCTGGAGGTGCGCCGCCACGTCGAGATCCCGGTCGCCGGGTACGCGGCGCGGCGGCGCACCGCCGAGAACCTCGACCACCTGGCCCACCTCCTGGACCGGATGGAGCAGGAGACGGACACCACCGCCTGGGTCGCGATGGACACCGTCTTCCACCTGGCCGTGGCCGAAGCCGCCCAGAACCCGGTCTTCCGGCGGGTGATCGAGGAGATCCGGGACGCGCTGGCCCGCCAGTCCGCCTTCCTCAACGAACTCGGCGGCCGACGCGAGCAGTCCAACCGCGAGCACCGGGCGATCGTCGAGGCACTGATCGACGGTACCGAGCACGACGCGGTGCAGGCCATGACCCACCATCTCGACCGCGTCGAGACGACCCTCACCGACATCATGCGCCCGACCCGCACGGACGCCCCCACCGAAGACGGACCCGAGGCATGAACCAGGCAGTGATGTACGGAAGCTCGGTGGCCGAGGCCCCTGTGATCCGGGAGCCCCTGCACGCCCCCGTCGCCCACCTCGTCCGCGGCGGGGTCGTCGAGGGCATCCACTACGGCTCGGTCGTCGTCCTCGGCGCCGACGGAGCCGTGGAGCTGCAACTCGGCGACATCGAGGCCGCCTTCTACCCGCGCTCGGCGCTCAAGCCGGTCCAGGCGGTGGCGATGCTCCGGGCCGGGCTGCCGCTCGACGGGGAACTGCTGTCGCTGACCGCGGCCAGCCACTCCGGGGAGGAGCGGCACCTGACCGGCACCCGGCGCATCCTGGAGCTGGCCGGAGTCACCGAGGACGACCTGCGCAACGTCCCCGACCTGCCGTACGACCCGGTCGTCCGCGACGCCTGGGTGCGCGAGGGGCGCCTGCCGTCCCGGCTCGCGCAGAACTGCTCCGGCAAGCACGCGGCCATGCTCTACACCTGCCGCCTCAACGACTGGCCGCTGGAGGACTACCTCGACCCGGGCCACCCGCTGCAGCGGGCCGTCGCCGAGGCCGTCGAGGACCTCACCGGGCAGGCGATCGCCCGCGTGACCGTCGACGGCTGCGGAGCGCCGCTGTTCGCCGTCTCGCTGCACGGGCTCGCGCGCGCCGCGGCCCGGATCACCACCGCGCCGGCCGACACCCCCGAGACGCGGGTGGCGGACGCCATGCGCGAGCACGCCGAGACGGCCTCCGGCTCCGGGCGCGACGTCGCCGCGCTGATGCGCGCCGTGCCCGGGCTGCTCGCCAAGGACGGCTTCGAGGGCGTCCAGGTCGCCGCGCTGCCGGACGGCCGGGCCGTCGCCGTGAAGATCGCCGACGGAGCGAACCGGGCGCGCGTCCCGGTCGCCGCCGCGGCCCTCGCCCGGGCCGGGGTCGACCCGGCCGCGCTCGCCGAGTTCGCCGGGGAGCCTCTGCTCGGCGGCGGCCGACCGGTCGGCAGCGTCCGCCCCACCCGCGCGCTCGATCCCGCCCCGGGCACCCGGCTCCGCTCGGGCGGGGGCGGCCCCCACTCCCGAACGTCCGCCTGACCGCACCGCCCACCTCCGAAAGAGGATCCGCACAGCCATGACCGCCGCAGCCCACCGCAGCGAGCACGACCTGCTCGGCCACCGCGACGTACCCGCCGAGGCGTACTGGGGCATCCACTCCCTGCGCGCCAAGGAGAACTTCCCCATCACGGGGACGCCGATCTCCGCCTACCCGCACCTGATCGACGCCCTCGCCGCCGTCAAGGAGGCCGCCGCCCTCGCCAACGAGGAACTCGGCCTCCTGGAGCCGCGGAAGGCCGCCGCCATCGTCGAGGCCTGCCGCGAGATCCGCGACGGCAAGCTGCACGACGAGTTCGTCGTCGACGTCATCCAGGGCGGCGCCGGCACCTCCACCAACATGAACGCCAACGAGGTCGTCGCCAACCGCGCGCTGGAACTGCTCGGCCACGCCAAGGGCGAGTACCAGCACCTGCACCCCAACGAGGACGTCAACCTCGGCCAGTCCACGAACGACGTCTACCCGACCGCCGTGAAGATCGCCACGGTGTTCGCCGTACGTGGCCTGCTCAAGGCGATGGCGGTACTCCAGGACGCCTTCGCCGGGAAGGCCGTCGAGTTCCGCGACGTACTCAAGATGGGCCGCACCCAGCTCCAGGACGCCGTGCCGATGACGCTGGGGCAGGAGTTCTCCGCGTTCGCGGTCATGCTCGACGAGGACCGTCTCCGGCTCGCGGAGGCCGTCGAACTGATCCACGAGATCAACCTGGGCGCCACGGCGATCGGCACCGGTCTCAACGCCCCCGCCGGATACGCCGAGTCGGCCCGCCGCCACCTCGCCGAGATCACCGGCCTGCCGCTGGTGACGGCCGCCAACCTGGTGGAGGCCACCCAGGACTGCGGTGCCTTCGTGCAGATGTCCGGCGTGCTCAAGCGGATCGCCGTCAAGCTCTCCAAGAGCTGCAACGACCTGCGCCTGCTGTCGTCCGGGCCGCGCGCGGGCCTGGGCGAGATCAACCTGCCGCCGGTGCAGGCCGGTTCGAGCATCATGCCCGGCAAGGTCAACCCGGTGATCCCCGAGGTCGTCAACCAGGTCGCCTTCGAGGTGATCGGCAACGACGTGACCATCACCATGGCCGCCGAGGCCGGTCAGCTCCAGCTGAACGCCTTCGAGCCGGTCATCCTGCACTCCCTCTCCGAGAGCATCACGCACCTGGAGCACGCCTGCCTGACCCTCGCCGAGCGGTGCGTGGCCGGCATCACGGCCAACACGGCGCAGCTGCGGACCGCGGTGGAGAACTCCATCGGTCTGGTCACCGCCCTCAACCCGTACATCGGGTACGAGGCGGCCACCGGCATCGCCAAGGAGGCCCTGGCCACCGGCCGCGGCGTCGCCGAACTCGTCCTGGAGAAGGGCCTGCTCCCGGCCGAACGCCTTGAGTCACTGCTGCGGCCCGAGGTGCTCGCGGGCAGCGGATCGCCGGAGGTCTGAGCCACCACCCGCCCGGAGAGTACCGGGGCAGGCGCGCCGCTCACACGGCGGTCATGCGCGCGCCGTCCGGCCGAGGGGCGTGCGTCGCCTTCCGGCCACCAGGCGTTGACACGCTTCCCGAGTGTTGGCCATGGCTTTCCCCGTCGATCTCCGCCGCTGCCAGGCCCTCGGCCTGGCCGGTACCGCCTTCCTCGCGTTGGGCGGTCAGACCGCCGGGGCCCTGCCGGTCGCGGATCTGGTCTCTCCCGAGTCCGGACGCGCCGCGCTCGGACTGGTGGGGGTGTACTTCGGGGTCGTTCTGCTGATCGCCGCGTGGGCGCTGCTCGGCCGGGTGATCCGCGGCCCCGAGCCGCCCACGCCCCGCGCCCTGCTGCTCGTCCTGGCCGTGTGGGCGGCGCCGCTGCTGCTGGCGCCGCCGCTGTTCAGCCGGGACGTGTACAGCTATCTCGCGCAGGGCGCCATGGTCGACGCCCATCTCGACGTGTACAGGCACGGGCCGGCGCAACTCGGCGGACCGCTCGCGGCCGAGGTCGCGCCGGTGTGGCGGGACACCGCGACCCCGTACGGTCCGGTCTTCCTCGCCGTCGCCTCCGCTCTTTCCGGTCTGACCCGCGGGGAGCTGCCGGCCGGCCTGATCGGCATGCGGCTGGTCGCACTGCTCGGTGTGGCCCTCATGGCCGTCGCACTGCCCCGGCTCGCCCGGCAGTGCGGCGCCGATCCCGCCGCCGCGCTGTGGCTCGGCGCCCTCAACCCGCTGGTGCTGCTGCACCTGGTCGCCGGCGCCCACAACGACGCCATCATGCTGGGGCTGCTCGGCATCGGACTGCTCGCCGCCCGCGGCCGCCTGCACGTCCTCGGTGTCGTCCTGATCACGCTCGCCGCGCTGGTGAAGGCACCGGCCGCGCTCGGCCTGCTGGCCGTGATCGCGCTGCGCAGGCACACCGGACTGGCACGCGCGGTGGCGACGACCACCGCGGTCGCGCTCGCCACCACGGTCGTGGCAACCGCCCTCGCGGGCACGGGATACGGCTGGATCGCGGCCCTGCGAACACCGGTCTCCCCGCACAACTGGTCGCCCACCAGCGTCCTGGGCGGGGTCACGGGCGACGTCCTCGCACAGCTGGGCAGCGGCCTCGCGCCCCTCGCCACCCCGGTCTGGCACGCGGCGGGACTTCTCGCGACCACGGCCGCCGTGCTGTTCATCTGGCTCCGGCTGCGCCCCGGCCCGATCTACGCGCTCGGCCTGAGCCTCGCCGCCGTGGCCGTCCTCGGTCCGGCGATCCGGCCCTGGTACGCCCTGTGGGGCCTGTTCCTCATCGCCGCCGCCGCGCCCAGCGCCTCCGTCCGCCACCGGGTGGCCGCCGCGACCGCCGTCCTCGCGCTCGCCGTACTGCCGAGCGGCGACCCGCCGGACCTCGCCCAGGTGGCCCTGGCGGTCTCCGGAGGCGCGCTCGCCCTGGTCGTCCTGTGGCAGGCCCACCAGACGGCTCAGGCACCGGTGCTGGGAGGAACCGCGTGAGACTGCCGCGCACCGACAGGGGACGGCTCGTCCTCGTCCTGTGCCTCGCCGTGGCCGTGACCGTCTTCACCGCCACCGTGCCGCTGCTGCGCGGCTGGTTCGACCTGCGTGTCTACTACGGCGCCGTGAACGCCTGGGTGCACCACGGCGGCCGTATCTACGACTACCAGGTGCCGGGGACCACCTACGGTTTCACCTACCCGCCGTTCGCCGCCCTGAGCATGCTGCCGATGGCACTCGTCGGCCTCAACACGGCGATCACGGCCGCGCTGCTGCTCGACCTCGTCGCCGTCGCCGCCGTGCTGTGGATCCTCGTCGGCCGGGAACTGCGCCGCCACGGCTGGTTCGGCTGGGCCCTGGCGGCCTGCGCACTGGCGCTGCTCGAACCCGTACGGGACACCATCAGCTTCGGACAGGTCAACCTCCTGCTGCTGGCCCTCGTGCTCGCCGACGGCTGGCTGCTGTCCGGTGGACGCGGTCGCTGGGGCCGCTGGGCGGGGGCGGGCATCGGGCTCGCCGCGGCCGTGAAGCTCACGCCCGCGGTCTTCATCGGCCTGCTGCTGCTCGCCCGGCGCTGGCGGGCCGCCGCCGCCGCGACCGCCGTCGCCGTGGTCGCCACCGTTCTCGCGGCCTGGGCGGCACCGGGCGCGTCCCGCTTCTACTGGACGCACGCCGTCTGGGACACCACCCGCGTCGGCCGCCTCGACTACGTCTCCAACCAGTCCCTCCAGGGCGTTCTCGCCCGGCTCGCGGCACCCGGCGAACCCAGCCGTGCCGTCTGGGCCCTGGCCGTCGTCCTCGTCCTGGCGGTCTGGGTGTGGCGCACGCACCGGGCCCTGCGCGCCGGTGACTGGCCGGCCGCCCTCGCCCTCACGGGACTTGTCCCCTGCCTGATCAGCCCGATCACCTGGGTGCACCATCTCGTCTGGCTGCTGCCGTCGTTCGCGGTGCTGGTGCGCGCACGCCACCTGCGGACCGCGGCCGTCCTGTACGGGCTGCTGTGCAGCAGCGTGGTCTGGCTGTGGTTCGACGACTCCTCCGGACTCGACGGCTTCCTCGGCAGCAACACCTATGTGTGGATCACCCTGGGCCTGCTGCTGACCCTGCCGACCGGTCGGCCCCACACCACGAGCCGGCCCCTCGTCGGCAGCACCGGAGAACCCGCGCCCGGCGAGCCACACGCCCGCCCGTACACGACGCGGCCGTAGGCCATGCCCGCGGCACAGATACCGGACGATCTCGGTGTACGGCGCCCGTTCATCCCTCCCTCATCCCGGTTCGAGACGGAGTTAAGCCCCGGGCAGAACAGTGCTGCCGCATACCACCAGGAGGTTTCGATGAGATCGTGGCGTCGCGCGGCATCCGTCATACTGGCCTTGAGCGCCCTCGCCTTCGCCCTGACGAACCAGTCGGCCACGGCCGACCCCGGGCACAGCCGCTTCAGTTTCGCGGTGATCGGCGACATCCCCTACGGGGACAGCCAGATCGCCGATTTCCCGAAGGTGATCAGCCAGATCAACGCTGATCCCGACGTACGGTTCGTCCACCACGTCGGCGACATCAAGAACGGCTCCACCGTCTGCAGTGACGACTACTTCAAGCTGATCAAGTCGGACTTCGACACGTTCGAGGACCCGCTCGTCTACACCGTGGGCGACAACGAGTGGACCGACTGCCACCGGCCCAACAACGGAAGCTACGACCCGCTGGACCGCCTGGCCGCCATCCGCGACGTCTTCTTCCCCCAGCCGGGCCGGACACTGGGCCGCAACAGCGTCCGGGTGACCTCGCAGGCCGACCAGGGCTACCCCGAGGACGTCCGGTACACCCGGGCGAACGTCGCCTTCGCCGCCCTGCACATCGTCGGCAGTAACAACAGCATGGCGCCGTGGACCGGCAACACCTCGGCCACGCCGGAGCAGGCGGCCGAGGTGCTCGGCCGTACGGCCGCCGTGGTGCAGGAGATCCGCGAGACCTTCGCGGCCGCCGCGCACGAGCACAACAAGGCCGTCGTCCTGCTCACCCAGGCCGACATGTTCGATCCGACGGTCACCGACCCGTCCTTCGCGGACTATTACGCCTTCCAGCCGATCGTCAGGGCGATCGCCGAGGAGTCGGCCAGGTTCCGGGGCCCGGTGTACCTCTTCAACGGCGACAGCCACGTCTACACCAGCGACAAGCCGCTGGACACCGGCTCCCAGTGGCTGTCCTTCTACGGCGTCACGTCCGTCGCACCCAACCTCCACCGGGTCACCATCGACGGCTCGACCGACGTCGGCAACTGGCTGAAGGTGACGATCGATCCGGGCAGCAAGCAGGTCCTGAGCTGGACCCGGGTGCCCTTCACTCACACGAAGTGAGTCCCCTCCGGGGGACACCACACAGGGAGCGCCCAGCCTCTTACGCCGGGTGCTCCCTGTGGGCCGACGGGTCTCGGTAGCGTCGGCGGGAGCGGTCGATGTCGTGCGCGGTGACGATCCCGCCGAGGCGGCCGTCGTCCATCACCAGGATGGGCAGTCCACCGCCCGCGGCGCCGAGGCGCTCCAGTACGGAGTTCAGCAGCTCGTCGGGTGCGGCGAGAGTGCACCGGGACAGCGGGGTCGCGAGGTCCCGTACCCGCAGGCGCTCCCGCTGCCCGGGCGGTACGGTGGCCAGCCGGCGCAGTTGCAGGAGGCCGCTGGGGTGACCGTCGAAGTCCAGCAGCGGCACCACCGAGTGCCCTGTCCGGGCGGCCACCTCGGACAGGAAGCTGCCCACGGTCAGCCAGTCCGGCCCGGTGACCACGGGAGTGGTCATCGTCTGCCCCACCCGTACGCCACGCAGGGCGGTGACCAGCTCGGCCCACCGCCGTTCGGTCGCGGCGGTACCGGCCACGAACAGACCGATGGCCATCAGCCACAAGCCGCCGGTCGTGCCCCTCAGGAGCACCACCCACCCGCCGGCGGCCAGCGCCATTCCCACGACCTGTCCGCTGCGACCGGCCGCCCGCTGGGCCCGCTCGCGGTCCCCCGTACGCCACCACACCGCGGCCTGGACCAGCCGCCCTCCGTCCAGGGGCGCGGCGGGCAGCAGGTTGAAGACACCCAGCAGCAGGTTCGTGCCGCCCAGCCAGCTCAGCACGGCAACGGGAATCCGCCATCCCGTCGTGGCGTCCACGCCGGCCGCCGCGCCCAGCCAGACACCGCCGAGCAGCAGGCTGGCGACCGGCCCGCTCACGGCGACCGAGAACGCCGTGCGTGCTGTCGTCGGCCGGTCCATCCGGGTCAGTCCGCCGAGCGCCCACAGCGTCACGTCCCGCACGGCTATCCCCGCCCTGCGGGCTGTCAGCGCGTGCGCGGCCTCGTGCACCACCAGACTCATCAGCAACAGCGAAGCACCGACGACCCCGGCGGCCGCGTACACGACCGGTGCCAGGCCCGCCTCATACCTGGGCAGCGTCCAGCTGGCCAGACCGTACGCGAAGAAGAGCATGACCAGCGGCACGCTCCAGTGAGCCTGAATCGCCAGCCCTCGGATGCTTCCGATCCGGATCGAACCCTTCATTCCCATCACCGCCGACAGGTCACGCCCTCCGGCCGTACCCCCGCCCTCCTTCCAGGGTCCGCCACAGACCAACGAAAGGAAACATCCATCCGAATCCCGGCAGTGATGGCCGTCGCGGGCGTACGTCGGCCGGCCGTCCAGGTCCGTGGGACACATGGCGGCCGGCCGCCGGCGTGCGGGTGCTACTCGGTGACGAAGTCGCCCATCATGGCCATGTCCTCGTGCTCCAGGTTGTGGCAGTGGAGCATGAAGGGGCCGGTGTAGTCGGTGAAACGGACGACCACTTCCACGGCCTCGGCCGGACGCAGGGACACGGTGTCCTTCCAGCCGTGGTCGTACGCCCCAGGCTCCCCGTTGTTCCGCGAGACCACCTGGAAGTGGTTGAGGTGGAGATGGACCGGGTGGTGGAAGTTGGTGGTGAACCGCCACACCTCGGTCTGCCCCAGCCCGGGCCTGGCCAGAGCACGGCCCGGCTGGTACCCCAGGCCGTTGATGGTCCACCCCTCGACCGAGCCATGGAAGTGGAAGTCCCGGGTGACCGCGGCCCGACCGGGCTCCAGCGCGACCACCTTGCTCAGCTTCTCCGGCACCGTCGTGTCGTCCTCGGGTGAGCCCGACCCCACGTCGAATCGCATGACCTCGGCGGTCGTGCCGTCCCCGAAGCGGTTCAGCAGACGCACCTTCGTGCCCGCGCGGTACCGGGAGAAGTCGGCGACGACATCGAAGCGTTCGCCGGGTGCGATCTCCAACGCGTCGTGGGAGCGGGGCGAGGACAGCAGCCCGCCGTCGCCGCCGATCTGCACGAAGGCGTCACCGCCCTCGGGCTGCGGGTCCAACTCCAGTTTGTACACGCGGGCGTTGGAGGCGTTGAGGAACCGCAGGCGATAGCGCAGCCGCTGCACCTCGTGCACCGGCCAGGGCGCTCCGTTGACCAGCACCACGTCACCCAGTACGCCGTTCATGTAGGCGTCGGTGACGCCTGGAGCGTGAAATCCCGGATCCACCATGGGGTAACGGAACGATCCGTCCTCCGCGAAGGACCGGTCCGTGATCATCAGCGGAAGGTCACGCTCGCCGCTCGGCAGCGGCAGCCGGCCCTCCTCGTCGTCGTGGACGAGATGGAACCCGGCCAGCCCCATCCACACGCTCGCCCCGGTGTACCCCATGCGGTGATCGTGGTACCAGAGCGTCGCCGCGCGCTGCTTCAACGGGTAGGTGTAGCTCCGCACCCCCTCGGCGAGATCCATCGCGCCGTGGTCCACGGACATGCCGTGCTTGCCGCCGGCCATGTCCTGGACGGCGCGGTGGGCGTCGTAGGAGCCGTTGGCGGGCAGGATGAGCGAGGTCGGGTAGCCGTCGCTCGCCGCCGGGGTGTGCCCGCCGTGCAGGTGCACGACGACGGGCTGGTCCAGCTCGTTGCGGTGCCGTACCACGGTGCGCCGCCCGGAACGGGAGACGATGGTGGGCCCCGGGAACGTACCGCCGTACGTCCAGGCCTTCGTCCTGAGACCGGGCAGGATCTCCAACTCGGCCACGCGCTGGGTGATGTCGTACGCGTCCGTGGTGCCGCTGCTGGAGGCGGGCTCCAGCAGCGGCGGCACGGGCAGGGGCACCTGGTAGGGCCGGGGCAGTTCCGCCGTGCTGCCCAGCAGGTGGCCGGGCTTGCCCTCGCTGAAATAGGAGCGCAGCAGGGGCAGGCTCGCCAGGGTCACGGCTCCCACGCCGAGGGCGGCGCCACCCGCGCTCAGGAAGGTACGTCGTCTCACGCGACCAACTCCGGTTCACGGGGCGGCGTGTCGGGCGTACCGGGGGAGTCACCGGGTGGCAGCGGGGTGGCCATCACGCGCTGGGTGAGCATCGCCGTGGCCGCGACGATGGTCACCCCGAGCACCACATGGGCGGGCACGCTGTGCTTCACACCGAGCACCACCTGGCCGAGGAGCGCGATCAGCAGCAGGACCGAGGGGCCGAGGAGCGATGACGGGCCGCCCGCCCGGCGCACCAGGAAGGCGGCCAGAGCCAGCACCATGGCCACGCCCACGATCACGCGGGCCAGCATGCCGTGCATCTCCAGCATGTCGAAGTGCCCGCCCAGGAAGCCTCCGGCCAGGGCGACTTGGGCGAGGAGCAGCACGGACTGAAGCAGGGCGACCACACGGACGGCGAGCAGGGAACGACGTAAGGACATACGGATACCTCAGCTCTTTGTCGATTTAAGGGATGTGCGGCACGGGAAGGGCACACAGGCGTACACAGTCGTAGAACCCGGGTCATCGAACCGTCCGGGGACTCTGGGGCGCAACCCCAATGTCGAGTTCCGCGGGGTGACTTGGTGATCCCCGCGCTTGAGCGTGTGGCCCGGTCAGCGGGCTTCGATCTTGTCGAGCAGGCGCGCGAGGACACCGATGCGGTCGCTGTCGCGGGGAAGGCGGGAGAGACAGGTCTCCAGTCTGTCGACGTCGCCGATCCGCATCCTGCCCGCGCCCGCCGTGTCGACGACTGCGGTGATCGTCTTGAAGCCCCAGTACTGGCTGAAGGCGCGGTCCTCGTCGCCGAGTACGGCCTCCACCAAGGGATCGAGATGGTCGGCGTCGGGGCGCGCGTAAAGGCGCGCGTAGGCAGCGAGCCGGGTCCCGGGATCGTGGGACGTGAGCGAGTCCTCGACATCGAAGTCCTGTTCACGGCGGGTGGCGGTCACCAGGTCCGCGAAGATCTGCTCCATCAGGTTGGTGCGCTCGGGGCTGCTCGCCATGCGTTCTCGCACCTGGGTGTATTCGGCGGCGAGTTGTGCGACGGTTCCGCTCACGGTGGAACCGGTGGCCCCCTCGTCGTCCGCACTGCCGCCGGCCACGAAAGCGAGACGGGCGGTGCGTGATGCGTCATCAGCCGCGTGACCGGCCCGCGCGCTGCGTTCCTCGGCAGCCTCGATGCGGTCCACCAGCCGCTTGTACTGGAACTTCGTCCCGCCGGGCAGCTCGATACTGTCGAACAGGGCGCCCAGCCAGGGCACTACCGCCACCGCGAGGAGTACGGCCGTGACCGCGTCGATCTTCAGACCGGGTCTGACCGCGTGAACGATCGCGGCTCCGATCGCCGAGCACGTGATGACAGCCGCGATGACATCCCGTCGACGGTCATGGCCGCTTCGCGGGCCCGGTATCGGCTCCTCCGGCATGCCGACCACCCTGGCACACGCGGCCGCGACCCGCCGGTGAATCCGAACACCAGCGCCTCCGGCAACCCGAAGGCGGCGTCGGCCCGTTGTTGCCGCCCACGTGGTGTGGCAACTCGGGGCCGGTGAGCCGCTGCCCGGCGGGCCCTCGTGTCACTTCCGCCAGAACAGGTGGTGCGTCACGCCGCTCGGGCTGGGCACGACCTCGAGGTGGAACCGGTCGAGCAACTCGTCGGGTGACTCCCAGAGCCGCAGCCCGGAGCCGAGCTTCACCGGGGAGACGGCGACGTGCATGGTGTCGACGAGGCCGGCGTCGAGGAACTGCCGGACGGTGGTCACCCCGCCGCCGAGTCGTACGTCCTTGCCCTGCGCCGCCTCCTTCGCCCGACCGAGGACCGTGGCCGGGTCGCCGTCGACGAAGTGGAAGGTGGTGTCGGAGAGCGTGAACGAAGGACGCTTGTGGTGCGTCATGACGAACACCGGGGTGCGGAACGGGGGCTCCTCACCCCACCAGCCGCGCCAGTCATGGTCGGACCAGGGCCCCCGCTGGGGCCCGAACTTGTTGCGGCCCATGATCTCGGCGCCGATGTTGCGCGCGTAGTCCCGCGTGAAGTAGTCGTCGAGGCCCCGGCTCCCCCCGGGGTCGGTGCGCATGGGCCAGCTCGCCGTGGCGCCGGCCCAGGCGAACAGCTTCTCGGGGTGGACGTGGCCGAACGGACTCTCGAAGCTCTGGTCCTCCCCGGCACCGATTCCGTCACGGGAGACGTTGAAGTTCTGCACCCTCAGTAGCTGAGCCATGTGTTCCTCCGGTGGTGTCGACAACGGTGGTGAGACTCTCCGGGTGGGGAAAACTCATCGCCACGTCTCATGGGGGAGGAAGATGCCGGCCGCGTCGATCGCGGCACCCCTACGGCTGGCCTTTCGGGGGGAGGCGCCACTTGGATCGGCCGAGTCGACTTCGGCTCACCGAGGCAGGTTCGGTTGGCCCCCGCGTGGCCCGCCGCCCAGGACCGGCGGGCCGGCGCCTCGGAGGCGCCTACGCGAGGTAAGCGGAACGTACGCCTCCACCGTCCGGACCGGAAGACCCTCGGCTGTGTGCCGCCGCTCACACGGGCTTGGCGGACTCGCGGACCACGGGTGCGGGAGCCCGGGTCAGAAGGTGTCCCGGGCCAGGGCGGCCAGCGTCTCGTAGTCCCAGGTGAGTGCGCCGGAGCGGAGGTCGGACGTGACCGTGTCGAGCCAGTCGAGCTCCGCGGTCAGCACGGCGCGGCGGTACTCGTCCTCCAGCATGGTGATCCGCGGCAGTGTCATCCGCCGTGCCGCCTCGGCGGCGGTGTCCAGTTCGGTGAGCTGGGCCCGCACCTGCGCGGCCCGGGTGGTCAGGTCGGCCTGCAGCTCCTGCGGCAGCAGCATCATGGTGAACGAGAGCGCGGCAGGGAACTCCGGGTACTCCGCCCGCGGGGCGGCCAGCATCTCCCGCAGCCACTCACGCGTCGCCGCGCGGCCGGCATCCGTCACCTCGTAGACGGTGCGTTCGGGGTACTGCTGGTCCCGGCTGGTCTCGCGCACCGCGATCAGCTCGGCGTCGAGGAGCCGGTCGATGGTCCGGTACAGGCTTGCCCGCTGACTGACGTTGACGACCTGGTCCTTTCCCCACTGCTTGATCAGTCGCTGGATGCCGTACGGGTGCAGCGGCTGCATGTGCAGCAGCGAGAGAACGGTGAGGCCGAGTGGGGAGCTGCGCATGTCCCGAGCCTAGCGGAATGATCTCAGGAGAACTAGTTGACGTGATACTAGTTTCACTGCAACTATCAATGCATGACGACGCCGACCCGGCTCGCGTCCGCCGAGCGCATCCACGCGGACCACGCCACCGTGAAGCACCTGGGCCACTGGACCGAGGCCACCGAGTTCGACGTGCGCGCCCGCCACGCCAATGTCGTGCTGGACCTGCGCTCCCCGAACATCGCCTGGGACGAGCCGCTGACCATGGATGTGGAACTCGTCCGTGGCGCGATCACCTTGCTGCTGCCCGACGAGGTCGC
This sequence comes from Streptomyces sp. 6-11-2, assembly GCF_006540305.1. Classification (GTDB taxonomy): domain Bacteria; phylum Actinomycetota; class Actinomycetes; order Streptomycetales; family Streptomycetaceae; genus Streptomyces. Next base: position 7,381,090 of record NZ_BJOR01000001.1, read on the forward strand.
CGTGGACAGGCGGGACCTCACCTTCGCCCGCCGCGGCCGGGTCAAGGACGCGCAGCCCGGCGCCGGTACGGCGCGGCTGCGGCTGGCCGGAGCGGTGAGCGACGGTGAGATCCGGATCCGGCGCGGCGGGACCGCCCAGCTCACCGCCATGTGCTCCCGCGCCTACCTGGACGACCTGCGCCGCGCCCACCGTGAAGGCGGCCTGCCCACCGTCGACGACCCCACCCGGGAGAGGACCCGCTGACATGACCCGCACCCGCACCGCCATCGTCGTGGGCGGCGGCATCGCCGGCCCGGTAGCGGCTCTCGCGCTGCGCCGGGCCGGGATCGAGGCCACCGTGCACGAGTCCCACTCCACGACCGCCGACGGCATCGGTGGCGCCCTGAGCGTCGCCCCCAACGGCCGGGCCGCTCTCGGCCTGGTCGGACTCGACCGGGTCGGCGTCCCGATGAACGCCATCGTGCTCCAGAACCACAAGGGCCGGGCCATCACCGAACTTCGCCAGCCCATGCAGTTCACCTGGCGCGCCGACCTCCACAGGCGGCTCTACGACCTGGCCCTGCACCAGGGTGTCCCGGTCCACCACGGCCACGAACTCGTCGACGTCCGCGACAGCGGCACCGGCATCAGGGCCGTCTTCGCCGACGGCACCACCAGCGAGGAGGCCGACGTCCTGATCGGTGCGGACGGCCTGCGCTCCACCGTCCGCCGGCTGATCGACCCCCGGGCTCCCCAGCCGCGCTACTCCGGATTGCTCGGCTTCGGCGCCCGTGTCGACGGCGCCGGACCGCCGCCCACCGGCGACCGGATGTACATGGCCTTCGGGCGCTGCGCCTTCTTCGGGTACCAGACCTTCGACGACGGCACCGGCGTCTGGTTCGCCAACCTCCCCCACCCCTACGCGACGTGGCAGCAGGTGCGGCAGACCCCGAACGAGGAGTGGCTGCGTCGGCTGGGCGAGGCGTTCGCCGGTGACACCGTCCCCGCCCTGGACCTGCTGCGGCGCACCCCGCCCGAAGCCCTGGTCACCGCAGGCCCCATGGAGGACCTGCCGCACGTCCCGCACTGGCACCGCGGCCGGATGGTGCTGGTGGGCGACTCCGCCCACGCCACCTCTCCAAGCTCCGGCCAGGGCGCCTCACTCGCTGCGGAGAGTGCCGTCGAACTCGCCCGCGCGCTCCGGGACCTGCCGCACTCTCAAGCCTTCGCCGCCTACGAGCGCGCCCGCCGCGCCCGGGTCGAGCGGGTCATCGCCCAGGCCGCCCGCACCAACAGCGGGAAGGCCGCCGGGGCTGTCGGCCGGGTGTTCCGCGACGCTCTCCTGTCGCTCTTCGCACGCCTCGCCACCCCCGAGAAGATGGCATGGCAGTACGACCACCGGATCCACTGGGACACCGCCGTCGCCACCTGAGGAACGGACCGCACCGAGCGGAGCCGCACGACTCCGGCAGTCACGAACTCGCCGGGGTCGCGTGCTGCCGCGCCCCCCGCAGCAGGCACGGCGTCGAACTGTCCCCGTGCGCGCGGCCGCTGCGGCGGGAGAGTCATGCCCCGGTGGTTGTGCCCACTGTGCGGACGGCCGGAGCGACGGGGGCGCCGTTCCGGCGCGCCGAGCTGAGCGCGGCCTCGACCACCGCGACGGCCGCGTGGATGTCGGCCGCCGTGACCAGGGGAGTGCGTCCGTGGCGGATGTCGTCGCGGAACTCGGTGAACAGCCGGCGCAGTGCCGTCACCCCGGCGGGTCCGCCGACCTGGCGGGAGACGCCGGCGCCGTCCGCACCGCGTACGGACACGGAGGGAGCGTCCTCGTCGGCGAGTACGTGGCCGTGCGAGCCGAGTACGCGCAGGGTGGACGAGACAGGGGCCGGGCCGATGCCGGCGGGTGTGCGGGCCACGGTGGCGGTCGCCACCACTCCGTTGCGCAGGCGGAGCGAGAGCACCGCCGCGTCCTCGACACCGTGGGCGCCGTGCGGGCCGTCGAACAGCGGCGCGTGGGGCGCGGCACTGCTGAAGGCGACGACCTCGTCCACGTCCAGGCCGGTCAGGTGCCGGACCGCCAGGGCCGGATACCACCCGAAGTTCATCAGTTCGCCGCCGCCGGACAGGGCGGGGTCGCAGACGAGTTCGGGGCGCTCGACCGTGGTGCCGTCGAGTCCGCCGGCCGCGAGCCACTCCGCGTCGACGGCCAGGGGCAGGCCGATCGCGCCGGAGTCCACGATGCGCCGGGCCCGTACGAGCTGGGGGGAGTAGAGGCGGTGGACGGCGGTGAGCAGTCCGCGGGAGCGGTCGGCGGCGTCCCACAGGCGCTGCGCGCCACAGGTGTCGGTCGCGGCGGGCTTGTCGACGATGACGTGGCGGTCCGCTTCGAGCGCTCTCAGCGCGAGTTCGACGTGCCGCGTGGGTTCGCTGCACACGAGGGCGATGTCGCAGGAGGCGAGGCCCTGGTCCAGGTCGAGCAGCGGAATGCCCGTCGTACGGGCGAGGGCGGCACTGTCCTCCGCGAAGGGGCTGTCGGCGGTGTCGGCGCAGCCGATCACCTCCATGCCGGGCAGGGACCGCAGCAGCGGCACGTAGTCACGGGCGTGCCGGACTCCGGATGCGATGAGGATCCTCATGTCAGCAGACCTCCTTGACGTCGACGGGGCGGCCTTCGTCCGCGCTGAGCTGTGCCGCCAGGGCGGCGGCCAGAGCGGCACGTACCTGGTGGGGCGCGGTCAGCGGGGCGGCCACCCCGTCGAGCACGTCGCGCAGGTGCCTGGTCTGCTCCGTCATGGCGCCGTCGATCGAGGCGGGGGCGACCGGCGGCGCGGAGTGCGCTCTCGGCTCGTCCTCACTGCTGTGGTGCAGGGTGCCGGCCGTGCCCGACAGCACGAGCCGGCGGACGAACGTGCCGCGTGCCGCCAGGGCGTAGCACAGTTCGACGGTGGCGAGGGCGCCGCCGGCGAAGCGTACGAGGATCTGGAAGCTGTCGGGGGTCGGCATCCCGGGCGCCCATGTGCGGCAGGGGCGGGCGAAGACGCGGACCGGCTCGTCGTCCATGAGCCAGGTCAGCAGGTCGAGGGCGTGCACGCCGTTGTGGGCGACATGGCCTCCGGAGCGGGCCGGGTTCAGCTGCCAGCCGCGCCAGCCTCCGGGCCAGACGTGCCCGGTGTACCAGGTGAGGTGGGCCAGGCGGGGTGTGCCGATCGCGCCGTCGGCGACCGCCCGGGCGATTTCCAGGTGGACGGGCTGGAAGCGGGCCGTCTGGGCGACGAGCAGGGGGCGGCCGGCAGCCTCCGCCGCCGCGAGGACCCGGTCGACGTCGGCCACCTTCAGCGCGGCGGGCTTCTCCAGGAGGACGGCGCGTCCGGCCTGGAGCGCCGCCACGGAGAACTCGGCATGCGATTCGGGGGAGGTGCACACGGCGGTGACGTCGATGCCGTCGGACCACGCGCTCGCCGGGTCGGTGGACCAGGTGGCTCCCTCGGCGAGGGCGGCCAGCGCGACGGCCCGCTCGGGGTGCCGGTCGACCACGTGGGCCAGCCGCATTCCCGGGACACCTGCCAGCGCGGCGACGTGGTCACGGGCGATGGCACCGGCACCGAGGACGGCCACGCGATGGTCGCGCGGCCGCTGTCCGGGGTCCTCCGATTCCTTCTGCCCGGGCTCTTCGGGTTCTTCGGGCTCTCCGGGCACGGCGGCCTCTCCGGGCACGGGGACAGAGCGCACGCACGGCTCCTCACACTCGACTTCTCGCCTTGGAGTTCAGACGTCAGACATCGTATGTCCAAATCGTGAATTCCGGGAGGGGTGCCGTATGCCGGCCCTCAGGCGGCGGGCCCCGATCCACACCATGAGGCGGGAGGGTTTTTCAGGAACGGTCACCCATCAGGACCGGCCCGCGTCGCGTACCGGACACGCAGTGCGGACGATGAGGTCATGCGCCCTCAGTCGACGGAAGACGTGCCGCCGTCCCATCACCATGTCCGCCCGCGCAGGCGGTACTTCGCCCGGGCCTCGGTCGCCGTGACGTTCGCTCTCGCAGCCTGCGTGCTGACCGGGTGCGGCAACAGCGGCGGTGGTTCCACGGTCAGCCCGGGGCCGACTCCTCCCAACACGGCGTCGTTCTCGTCCCAGCCGCTGCCGTCGGCGCTGGCGTCCTCCGCGTCGTCGGCCATCGCCTCCGCCCGTGCCTCGGCGTCGGCGGCGGCCTCGTCCGCGTCCGCGCGTGCCTCGGAGTTCGAGGCGTCGGTGTCGGCCGAGACCGCCCGGCGGGCCGCGGCCGCCGAGAAGGCGCTCAAGGGTGTCAAGGGAGGCGGCAACGCGCGGTCGGAGGTGAGCCTGACCGGAGTGCCCAGGGCACAGACCGGCGGTGTGCTGGCCTCCCTGGTCACCATCACCAACAAGACCGACCGCAAGGCGTCCTACGCCGTGCAGGTCGACTTCGTGGACGCGCAGGGGCACGTGGTCGAGACCCGCTACGCAGGCGCGGAGAACCTGGAACCCGGCAAGCGCGAGCAGCCGATCGTGTTCAGCCGGAAACCTCCCGAGCCCAAGTTGACGCCCCGGCTGGCCAAGGCCGAGCGCTACTGAGCGGCTCGGTGGTGTGCGGAAACCCGTTCCGCGTTGGGCCGCCCGAGTGGTAACAGCTGTTACCATCGGTGTATGGCGAAGACACAGCTGGGCGTGCGCGTCGATGACGACATCAAGGAACTGGCCGAAGCGCGTGCGAGGGACCGCGGCCTGAGCCTCGGTGACTACATCGCCGGCCTGGTGCGGGAGGACGCCAGCGGGCTGCGGCAGCGGGGCCTGGAAGCCGCGCGACGCTTCCTCGACGAGCACCAGAGTCTCTTCGACGAGACGGAAGAGACCGATCTCCGCCCCCGGGGAGCGCACGCCGCGTAATGGAACTGCACATCGACGTCCCCTGGATCCTGCAGGTCGCCGAACTCGCGGGAGCGGGGGACCCCGCCCCCGACGACTACGGGGTGCCCGTGGCCGCGGTCGCCTGCCACCGTGCCGAACTGCTGGGAACACCCGTCTACGACGGCCCCTACGCCCGCGCCGCCGCCCTCGTGCACATCCTCGGCCGTTGTCGCTGGCTCGAGCGCTCCAACATGGCCGTGGCCGCGGCGACGGGTGTGATGTACCTGGAGGCCTCCGGCATCCCGGTCAAGCCCACCCGCGAGGACGCCATCGCCCTGCGCGACCTGCTACGCGATCCCGGCTGCACCGCCAAGAGGATCGCCGGCCTGCTGCGCGCCTGGCCGCAGGCCACCTGATCCGCGCTCCCCGGGCAGCCGGACGGCGAGCGCCCTCCCGTGCCGGTCGCATCAGACCTGCCGCCCCGCACCGGGCGGCTCCGCCGCCTTCCGGTGCGCTCGGCGCAACGCCGTGGCGCTGAGCGGCCAGAAACCATCCGCTGGCCCGGTGAAGGTGTCAAGGGTTCCAGGCGCACTTCTCCCTGCGGGCGGACGCTGAATTGAACTAGTTGTTTAAAACGGCCTGTTGACTTCCCTGTGTGTGCTGCCCCATCCTCGACTCATGGCGTCGACTTCTGATCAGCACACCGACCCCTTCACGCCTCCGCATCCGGAGCAGGCGCGGGCGCGGCGCGTCTACGCGTCCCTGCTCCGGATCGCCGAGCGGCACGCTGCTACCGACGAGCAACGCCGGCGACAGGTCCACCCCTCGGTCGTCGCGCCGCACGAGGCCGTCCGACTCGTGTCGTTCCTGCTCAGCGGGGCGGCACAGCCGGATGACGGCGAACCGGAGGTGGATCGGGCCGACATCACGGCCGCGTTGAGTCTCGTCCCGCTGGTTCGCGGGGAAATGGACGAACTGGAGACCGGACTGCTCCAGATGGCACGAGGCCGTGGCATGACCTGGCAGGAGATCGCCTTCGGGCTCGGGCTCGGCACCCCGCAGGCGGCCAGGCAGCGGTACGAGCGACTGGCCGGGCGTGCCGCAGCCGACGCGGAGAACCCGGAGTAGAGGAGCCGGCCCCGGGGCTGCCCGGCCTGTTTCCTCGGGTCTGCCGACTCCGCGTCGGGCAGCAGCGGTTCAGCGCACGACGAGCGTGGCCTTATGCGGCGGATTCGGGCTGGGTCTCGGCCTTGGGGGCTGCCGTGGGCTCCGGCGGGTTGGGAGCGGTGTAGAAGACGGACGTGCCCTGCTTGCTGCGTCGAGCCTGGCTCCTGGCCACAAGGTTTTCGAGAGTGGTGCGCACGACGTTGGTTTTGATGTCGCGGTCGGGGTGTGCCTGGCCGAGTGCCGTGGCGATTTCCGCCGCGGAGCGCGGCTCGCTCTGTTCGGTCAGGTGGCGGCGGACGAGTTCGGCCAGAGTGGGTTGTGCCTTCTTCGCGGCGGCGTCGTTCTTGGGCGCGGGGCTTTTGGCGGATTGCTTCTTGGCCGTGGGCTGTTTCGCGGTCTCAGTCTTCGCCGTCTTCGCCTTCTTGCGAGGCTCGGCAGTGGCCTTCTTCCGGGGAGAGGGCACGGAGGCGCTGCCGACGGGCGCGGGCTCGGGGGCCGTTGCCGCGATGCCGAGTGCCTGCTGCATGCTCACCAGCAGGGTGTGGTCGTGCTGAAGGGCGTCCAACTGTGACTGCAACGCCGTGATTTCCGCCGTGATGCGTTCCTGCTCCTTGACGTTGCGCTCGAGGTCGCTGGTTACCTGGTTGATGTACTGGGACGTCAACTCGGTGGCGGGAACCGTGGTTTCAGGCATCCTTCTCTCCTTGCTCCGTGCCGGGCGAAGCCTGCGTGCCAGGTGCAGAGAGTCAGGCGGCAGGTACTCCGGCTGGGGGGTCTGGCCCAGTGATGATAGGCCGGGTATATCACTTGTTGACCGCCCACTTCGGCCAGTATGACGTTCAGCCCTTGCCGCGCGAGCGGATTCACGCTCAAGTGGAGGCATTACCAGGCCAAGAAGCATTGCCGCCGAGTGGCTGTGTGGCCGGGCAGCCATGTGTGCGCGGGCATTCCCCGAATTCGCGGCCGTCGCCCTGCCGCAACGCGGCTTCCTGGTGCGGGCGGTGCGGTTCATGGCACGCGACGCGAGCATCCGGCACGCCCACGCCGACGCGCTGTTGTCCAGCACGCCACAGGGAAAGTGCGCCTACCTCGACGCCGATGTGCGCGATTCGCGAAAGGTCCTCACCCAGGCGGCCTGGACGCTGGACCTCGACCGGCCCGCCGGAGGACTTCCTCACAGGCCGGGGGGCCGGATCACGCTGCCGTGACCCGGCCCCCCGGCCCGAACGTTCCGGGGCGGCGCCGCTCCCCCGCGGTGGCGCCCCGTTCGTGCTCACGCCGCCGCCGGCCGCTCCGCCAGGAGATATCGCGTCCAGGGCCGCACGTCGGCGAACCGCGGCTCGGTGAACCCGACGGCACGGAGCACGTCCGCGTACTGCCGCACGTCGACGGCGGACAGGGGATCCTCCGGCACCTGCCCGTGCGCGACACCGTGGACCATCATCCCGGCGATGGCGCGGGTCACCCGGGGAGCCACCGGGCCGCTCGGGCCGCCTCACCGGCGGGGTCAGTGTGACGGATCCCGCACCGCGCCCCTTGCGGAAAGGGTGGCCCGCACCCTCACCAGGGCCGATCGTGGACGATATGAACGATCACCGCACGGCACCCGGTGAGGTCCGCCGTTTCTGGGGCCGGCTCGGTCTCACCGGGCTGGTCGACGTCCATACGCACTTCATGCCCGAGCGCGTCCTGCACAAGGTCTGGGACTACTTCGACGCGCAGGGACCGCTGACCGGTGGGCTCGAGTGGCCGATCGCCTACCGGAAGGACGAGGCGGCTCGTACGGCCGCTCTGCGGGAGTTCGGCGTCAGGGCCTTCACCGCGATGCTCTACCCGCACAAACCAGGCATGGCCCGGTGGCTGAACGGATGGGCGGCCGACTTCGCCCGTCGCACCCCCGACTGCCTGCACACCGCCACCCTGTACCCCGAGCCGGACGTCGAGACGTACGTCCGCGAGGCCGTCGAAGCGGGCGCCCGCGTGTTCAAGGCGCATGTACAGGTGGGGGCCTACGACCCGGCCGACGAACTTCTCCAGCAGGCATGGGGGTTGCTCGCCGAGGCGCGGATCCCGGTGGTGATCCACTGCGGCTCGGGGCCCGCCCCTGGCAAGCACACCGGCCCCGAGCCGATCGCCCGGGTGCTGGCGCGGCACCCGGAACTGCGCCTGATCGTCGCGCACATGGGGATGCCCGAGTACGAGGACTTCCTCGGCCTCGCCGAGCGGTACGGGCAGGTGCGGCTGGACACGACGATGGCGTTCACCGACTTCACCGAGGGATTCATGCCGTTCCCGCGCCGGGCCCTGCCCCGGCTCGCGGCGCTCGGCGACCGCGTCCTGCTCGGCTCCGACTTCCCCAACATCCCCTATCCCTACGTACATCAGCTCGACGCCCTGGAGCGGCTGGGGCTCGGACCGGAGTGGCTGCGGGCCGTGTGCCACGACAACGCGGCAGGACTGTTCGGGCTGTGACGCGCAAGCGACGACAGCCCGCGAGCGTATGCCCGTTGCACTCGTGCGGCGTCGTCCGCCAGGGCCGAACAGCCTGATATCGGGGCCGACCGGACCCCTGCGCGTCCCGGCCGGCCTTGACGATGATCAAGAGCATGGGGAGAAGGGAAAGCCACCAGTGATCGCTGTTGTAGGGCACGCCGATCTCAGCGCGTCGACGCTGGCCGTGCTGGAGGAGGAACTGCGTTCCCGTCTGGCCGCCTTCGCCCAGGCGGGAACGTCCGGGCTGGTGCGCGTCGGGAAGGGACTGCCGGTGGCGTTCGGGCGGGCCGCCCGGAAGGCGGGACTGGCCCTGGTGACGGTCCTGCCGTCCTGCAACGGGGTACCCGCGCATGTCGCCGAGCCGGACCGGAAGGCGGCCGGGGAACTTCTGCTGCTGTCCCAGCAGGTGCGGCTGGTGGAGTACGACCCCGGTGATCGCTCCTCGTGTGTGACGGCCGATGAGGGCTTGCTGCGCTCGTGCGCGCGGGTGCTGGCCGTCTGGGACGGCTCCCCTTCCTCGGGGCGGGACGCGACGGCGCACCTGGTGGCCTATGCCCGCAGCCACGGTGTCGACGTCGAGGTGCTCTGGCCGCAGGGGGCGGAGCACGAGACCACCCGCGGGGCGTAGCCCCGACCGCGACGCCCTACAGGCCGCCTCCCCAGGACCGGCGCCGTCCGAGGACCGTCACTGCGGCGGCGGCTTCCGCTCCGGCTGGTCCGCCCGCAGATCGGCGAGCAGCTCCGCCTGCCCCGCCAGCACACCCGACAGGATCGAGCGGGCCACCCGCATCAGCTCCGCCACCTCCAGGTTGGCCAGCGAGTAGTACACGTTCGACCCCTCCTTGCGGGTCCGCACCAGGTTCGCCCGCCGCAGCACCGCCAACTGCTGGGACAGGTGCGCGGGTTCGATCCCCACCTCGGGCAGCATCTCCGCGACCGCGTGCTCGCGCTCGCTCAGCAACTCCAGGACGCGGATACGGGCCGGGTGTCCGAGCGTCTTGAAGAACTCGGCCTTCAGTTGGTACAGGGGCGTACTCACCCTGCCGTCCCCTCCCCGGCACGGTACGACCGGAACGGCCGGCCCACTCGGCATCGCATCCACCTACTCGTCAAGAACATGCGCCCTATCCTCGCGTGTCCTGTCGCGCCACTGTCCAGCCGGTGCCGTCGGCTCGGCCGGCAGGACTCCGGCCAGGTGCAGGTGATCGCGTGCGGCGTGGATCGCCTCGGGCGTATGGACGTAGTCGCGGCCCTCGTGCTGAAGCAGTTCCAAAGCGCCGACGGAGTCGAGCACCTGCCGCTGCTCGGGACGGATCCCGGAGGCCAGGACGAGAATGCCGCGCCGGTTCAGCTTCTCCATCGCGTCCTTCAGGACGAGGGCGCCGGTGGCGTCCATCGTGGACACCCGCGACATCCGCAGGACGACGACCTTCACGTCCGCCACCTCGGTCAGCTCCAACAGGAAGCGGTGCGCGGCGGCGAAGAACAGCGGACCGTCGATGCGGTAGGCGACGATGTGCTCGGCGAGCAGTTGGTGCTCCTCGTCGGTGTGGTCCCCCCGGTCGAGGGACACCTGGTCGAAGCGGGCCTCCTTCGCCACGGCCCGCAGGGCGAGGGCCCCGGCCGTGATCAGGCCGATGATCACGGCGTACACCAGGTCCAGAGCCAGCGTCGCGGCCGCTGTCAGGACAAGGATCACCGCGTCGGACCGGGTGGCCCGGGCCATCGCCTTCAGCGAGCCGACCTCGACCATGCGGATCGCGGTCGCCAGCAGCACGCCGGCCAGCGCCGCCAGCGGGATCTTCGACACCAGGGGAGCCGCCGCGAAGACGATCACCGCGAGGACGGCGGCGTGGGTGAGGGCGGCCAGCCGGGAGCGGGCGCCCGTGCGGACGTTGACGGCGGTGCGTGCGATGGCTCCGGTGGCCGGGACGCCGCCGAACAGCGGGGCGGCGATGTTGGCCAGCCCCTGGCCGAGCAGCTCCCGGTCCGGGTCGTGGCGCTGCCCCACCGTCATCGCGTCGGCGGCGGCCGCGGACATCAGCGACTCCAGCGCGGCCAGCGCGGCCACCGCCACGGCCGGGGCGAGCAGTGAGCCGAGCGAGCCGGGGTCGAGGAAGGAGAGGGAAGGCGCGGGCAGTCCCGCGGGCAGGTCGCCGATCGGCTTCGCGCCCAGCCCGGCGACCTGGGCCACGACCGTGGCGGCGATCACGGCGACGACGGAGAACGGCACGGTGGGCCGCCACCGCGCACCGGCGAGCATGAGCACGACGACGGACACCGCGAGCCCCACGGCGGTCCAGTCCGGCGCCTTCACGAACTCCTCGACCGCGTGCCAGGTGATGACGAGGACCTTGTCACCCTCGGGTTTGGGCACGCCCAGCGCGTTCGGCACCTGCTGCAGCCCGATCACTCCGGCGATGCCGAGCGTGAAGCCCTCGATGACGGGTGCCGGCACGTACTGCATGTAGCGCCCGGCCCTGAGCGCGGCGAGGGCGACGAGCATCACGCCGGCCATCAGGCCCACCGTGAGAACGGCGGCCGGACGGTACTGGCCGACGATCGGCACCAGGACCACGGTCATCGCCCCGGTCGGCCCCGACACCTGGAGATTCGACCCGCCGAACACGGCGGCCAGCGCGCCGGCGACCACCGCGGTCGCCAGACCCGCCTCGGCACCGAGCCCGGAAGACACCCCGAAGCCGAGGGCGAGCGGCAGCGCCACGATCGCCACCGTCAGCCCGGCGAGCAGGTCACGGCGCGGATCACGCCGCATCTGGGACAGATCCGCGCGGGAGGGCAGCAAGGAGGTGATCCGTTGATACAGCGGAACCGACACGACCCCTCAGCTTCCCCTCGCACAGCCCCCACCGGGGCGAGTCACACGGAAGCTGTGCCCCCGGCTACCTGGGGGCACAGCGAATCCAGCATCTAAGCAATTGCGAAATTTAGCAATCCTGAAATCCGATTTGTTCTGTTTGTGCGGATCAGAGGATGTCGCGGGGCGATGGGACACATCAGCCCCACGCTCCGGGAGCCGAGCCGAGCCGAGCCGAGCCGAGCCGAGCCGAGCAGACAGGGGACCGCCCCGTAGGCTTCTCCCGCCAACTCGGTTCCGGTGAGGGAGGGGGAGAGCATGAACGCCGGCATACAGCGCGGCGCGATCGCCGCCGTACAGGTACTCGGCCTCGCTGTCTGGCTCTCCATGTCCGCGGTGGTTCCCACACTGCGCGGCGAGTGGGGGCTCGACTCCGCCGACGCCGTATGGCTGACCGCGTCGGTCCAACTCGGGTTCGTCACCGGCGCGCTCACCTCCGCCGCTCTCACCCTCGCCGACCGTCTTCCGCCCCAGCGCCTTCTCGCCGGCGGCGCCGCCGCGGCCGCCGTGTGCACGGTGCTGCTGGCCCTGTCGGTCGATCGGTTCGCCGCGGCCGTTCCGCTCCGCTTCGTGACCGGTGTGTGCCTGGCCGGTGTCTATCCGGTCGGCATGAAACTCATGGCTTCCTGGGCGCACGGCGCCGCACGCGGCAAGTCCATGGGGGTTCTCATCGCCGCCCTGACGCTCGGGTCGACCCTTCCGCACCTCATCGCCGGCGTCGGGTCACTGCCCTGGCGGGGCGTTCTCCTGGTCGCGTCGGCCGCCGGGCTCCTGGCCTCCTGCATCGCGCTGGCCTTCATCCGCGTCGGCCCCCATGCCGCCCCGGCCGCGCCCGCCCGCAACCCCCGCTACGCCCTGACCATGTTCACCCAGCGCGGCCCCCGCTCGGCCAACCTCGGCTACTTCGGGCACATGTGGGAGCTCTACGCCCTGTGGACCTGGATCCCCGCCTTTCTCGCCGCCACGGACAGCGCCGGTCACCTCCCCGGATCGGTCGAGGTCACCGTGTTCCTCACCATGGGGGTCGGCGGCGTCGTCGGCTGTCTGCTCGGCGGCTGGGGCGCCGACCGCTTCGGCCGCCCTCCCGCCGCCATCGCGGCCCTGGTCACCAGTGGCCTGTGCTGTCTGCTCTCCCCACTGCTCGTCCACTCCCCGCCGGCCCTCGTGGTCGCGTTCTGCGTCCTCTGGGGCGCCGCCGTGATCGCCGACTCCGGAGTGTTCTCCACCGCCCTCAGCGAGGTCGCCGACTCCCGCTACATCGGAACGGCCCTCACGGCCCAGACCGCGATCGGGTTCGCCCTCACCGTCGTCAGCATCCAGCTGATCCCCCTCCTCGCCGACGCCGTCGGCTGGCGTTACGCGTTCCTCCTCCTGGGCCCCGGCCCCTTGGCCGGCGCCCTCGCCATGCGCGCCCTGAGAACCGGAACCGGCCCCACCGAGCGTGCGGGACGAGGGCGTACCGCCCTGCGGCTCTGATCACGCCGCCGCGGGCACCCGAGCACTGCCCGGGCTCACTCCTCCAGGTTCAACGTCCGCACCGGGCGGCGGAATCCGCCCGTGCGGAGGGTGAGGATGCCCACGCCCACCAGTGCCCAGATGACGCCCACGACCTTGGCCGGGGTGTCCAGGCTGACCCACAGGGCCGCGTTCACGACGAACCCGAGGGCCGGCAGCAGCAGTTGCAGGAGGGCGGCAACGGGTCCGCGGGCCTCCGCCCGTCCCGCGCGCCGGTCGCGCACCCAGAATCCGATCACCGCGAGGTTCACCGCGGCGAAGGCGACGTAGGCGCCGAAGTTGATCAGCGAGGCGGCGCTGCCGAGGTCCAGGAAGACGGCGGAGGCGGCGATGAGACCCACGACGAGCACGTTGAGGGCGGGGACGCCGGTACGCGGATCGACCCGCCCGAAGACCGCGCGCGGCAGCATGCCGTCGCGGCCCATGGCGAACAGCAGCCGTGCCGCACTCATCTGCTGGGTCAGACCGCACCCGAGCACCGCGGTGAGGTAGCCGCCCACGAACACCGCCTGGAACGCGGCACCGCCGATGTACTTGGCGATCTCCGGCGACGCGCCCACGATGCTGCCCACGGCCGAGACGTCCGGGAAGAGCGTCTGCATGGCGTAGGTGATGGCCAGGAAGAACACCCCGGCCGCGGCCACGATGAGCAGGATGGCCCGCGGGATGTCCCGGCGCGGCTGCTCGGCCTCCTCGGAGAGGGTGGAGACGGCGTCGAAGCCCAGGAAGGACAGGGCCAGCAGCGAGGCACCGCTGAGCAGAGCGGGCAGCGGCACCGAGGCCGGGTCCCAGCCGGTGGTCCCGAAGGACTGGCCATGGGTGGCGATGGCACGCACGGCGAACACGAGGAACGCGATGGCCACGCCGGCCTGGATGACCACGAGCGCCACGTTCACCTTGGCGGCCAGCTTCACGCCCACCAGGTTCAGTGCCGTGCAGACCACCACGGTGGAGAGCACCCACACCCACGCCGGGACCCCGGGCAGCACGGCGCCCATGTAGATCGCGGCCAGCAGCGCGTTGAGCATGGGCAGCAGCACGTAGTCCAGCGTGGCGGACCAGCCCACCAGGAAGCCCACGGGCGCCCCGAGCGACTTGCCGGCGTAGGTGTACACGGATCCGGCGGACGTGATGCGGCGGGCCATCCGTGCGTAGCTGAGCGCTGTGAGCCCCACCGCGACGAGGACGGCCAGGTAGGCCAGCGGCACATGGCCGTCGGTCGCCTCGGAGACCAGACCGAAGGTGTCGAACACCGCCAGCGGCGCCATGAAGGCCAGGCCGAGGAAGACGATGTGGCGCAGCTTCAGGCTGCGGCGCAACTGTGGACCGCCCGGGTCGTCCTGGGCCCGGTCGGGGTCGGCGGCGGTCGCGGTGTCCTGCCCGGTGCCGCCGTGTGCGGCGGGCGGGCGGTTCGCCGTGGCCTGTGTCGCGGTGCCCTGGACGGTGTGGGGGGGAAGGCTGCTGTCAGACATGGGCGTGACCGCCTTCGGCGTGCGCGGAGCAGGAGGTGAGCGCACCGTAGTGGCCGGCGGTGGCGCGTGCCGTGGTGGCCTCGTGGACCACCTCGCCGCCCACCCAGGTGACCTCGGCCCGCTGCTGGAGCAGCGCCGCCGGGTCCGCTTCGAGTGCGTAGAGGTCCTCGGACCATGCGACGAGGTCCGCCCTGGCGCCCTCGCGGATGACGCCGTACTCGTCCTCCCGGTGCCAGGCCCAGGCGCCCTCGGCCGTGTAGCCGCGCAACGTGTCGTCGAGCCCCAGACGCTCCGCCGGGGTCCAGGCGTCCTTGCCGTCGAGGCTGGCCCGTGTGAGGGCCGAGTAGAACCCGATCAGGGGGTCCATCTCTCCCACCTGCCAGTCGCTGGAGAGGGCCACATGGGCCCCGGAGGCCATGAGCGAGCGCAGTCGCCAGGCGCGATCCCAGCGGGCTTCGCCGATGTTCTCCATCCAGGTGCCGGCCACGAGGTCCGGGGAGCAGTGGCGTGGCTGCATGGCGGCGGTGACGCCCAACTGGGCGAAGCGCGGCAGGTCCTCGGGGGCCAGGCACTCGACGTGCACGATCCCGTGGCGGCGGTCGCGCGTGCCGTTGGTGCGCGCGGCGTGCTCGATCGCGTCCAGGGCCAGGCGGATGCCGCCGTCGCCCGTCGCGTGGGTGTGGGTCTGGAAGCCGAGGCGGTCCAGTTCGGTGACGACCTGCGTGAGCTCGCCGAGCGCTGCGGAGGGGTGGCCGCGGTGCCCGGGCCGGTTGGCGTAGTCGTCGAGCATCCAGGCGTTGTGGGGCTCGATCACGTCGTCGGCGTAGAGCTTGACGGGGCCGAAGGCCAGACGGTCACCGCTGGGGGCGGCGTCGGCCGCCGCGCGCAACCGCTGCCGGAACGCGCCGTCGGACCCCATGGGGTGGAAGAGCGCCGCGATGACGCGGGAGCTGAGGCGTCCCTCGTCCCGGGCGCGCTGGAACAGGTCGATCTCGGCGAGCGGGACCTGCGGTTCCACCACGGTGGTGATGCCGGCGGCGGTGGCCATCTCAAGGCTGCCCAGCAGCTTGCGGTAGCGCCGCTGCGGCGAGTACATGGGGATGTCGCGCTGGAGCCCGGCCAGGCCCGCCGTCGTCATGGCGCTCGTGTAGAAGTCGGTGACCCACCCGGTGGCGCGGCCGTCGGCGTCCCGCTCCGGGCGGCCCCAGGGGATGTCGCCGCCGTCGTCCAGGTGCAGCGCGCGGACGGCGGCGTCGTTGAGCCACACCGAGTGCTGGTCGTAGGTGGTGACGAAGACGGGGCGCGAGGTGATGCCGGCCAGGTCGCGGGCGGCGGGGCGGCGGCCGTGGACCACCGAGTACACGGCGTTCTCGGCGCAGATCCAGGTCAGGTCCGGTCGCGCGTCGGCGAGTTCGGCGATACGACGGCGGACCTCCTCGAGGGTCTCGGCGCCTTCGAGGCTGACGGCGTCGGGGTCGAAGCCGAGCAGCAGGTGGTTGTGGCTGTCGATGATGCCCGGAGTGAGGAGGCCTCCGTCCAGGCGGCGGTGCTCGCGGGCCGCCGGGGCCTCCGCCTCGTCGCCCACGAACGCGATGCGTCCGCCGGCGATGCCGACGGCGCCGGCCCACGGGCGGGCGCCGTCGAACGTGCGCACACGGGCGCCGGTGATCAGGGTGTCCAGCATGGTCGTCCTTGGTTCTGAGCCGCGCCACGAACGCGCGGCGAAGGTGCGCCGAGACGGCGCGCGCTTTTTTTGCCATCGGCGTCAAAGAATGGTTCGAGTCTCATGAGCGTCTCGGCTACTGTCAAGGGATGGCCCGCCGAAAAAATCAGGACGAACGCCGCGCCCACCTCATCCAGGCGGTCATCGACACGACCGCCGAGACCGGGCTCCGCTCCCTCTCACTCGCGGACGTGGCACGCAAGGCGGGGCTGACTCGAGGGGCCGTCCTGTACTACTACGACGACCTCGACGAGCTGTTGAGCGAGGCCTATCGCGCGGGCATGGAACGCTTCTGCGACCGGCGGGACGCGCTGCGGGACACGATCGAGAACCCGGCGCGACTCCTGGGGGAGACGATCCGCGCCGGTCTCCCGACGGGACCGGACGACGCGCTGATGCGCCTGCTGTACGAGTTCGACGTGCTGGCCGAGAGTTCTCCGCTGCACACCAAGCTGGTCGAGTCGATGTACGAGCGGCAACTGGCCACGTACCGGACCGTGCTGGAGCATGGCGTCGGCGCCGGGGCCTTCAAGCTCATCCTGGACACGTCGACGGCGGCCCTGAACCTGGTGGCGCTGGAGGACGCCTACGGGCTGCACATCGTGGCCGGCAACCGTCAGATCAGCGTGCAGCGGGCCGTCGAGGCGATGTTCGACGCCGCGCGGGCGTTCGGCGCACCGGCTGCGTGAACGCCTCGTTCACTGTTGCGCGCCACTTCGTTGATGGGCCTTGGCCGTCATCCGGAAGGCGGTGTGGGGCGGGTGAGGTCCTCCATGGCGGGTGCTCCGGTGATGGCGGTCAGGGCGCGCTGTAGAGCGTTCGCCAGGTGGCCGGCCTGTTCGCGGGTGTACCAGGCGCGGGGTCGGACGAGGTCCAGGCAGAGCGCCTTGTCGTGACGGCTGACGAAGAGGGTGGGGACGGGGCCGGGCGGGATGGTGAGGACGTGCGGGCGCGTGGCGGTCAGGCCGGGCGGCAGCGCGGGCGGAGTGCTGTAACGCGCGACGTTGCTGACGGCGAGGGTGACGGCCGCGGAGGCCAGCCGGCTCAGCATGTGCGCGGTGGCCAGGTACTCCAGTTCCGCGTGGCCGGCGTCCAGGGCCGCTTGCAGTCGGCGGCCGATCTCTGCGGCGATGGCGCCGAGGCCGGTCTCGGGGCCGACGGTGACTGTGGCGGAGGCGGTGGAGGCGGCGAAGGCGAACTCGTCCGCCGGCAGCGGAGGACGCAGTCGTGGCCGCAGGTCGACGGGGATGAGACAGGTCTGTTGTTGATGGCCGTCCACGGGGGAGAGGAGGCCGCGGACAGCGGTCATGGCGAGGGCGCAGAGCAGAGTGGTGGCGCTCGCGCCGCGCAGGCGCGCATCTCGGGCCAGGGTCTCCGTCTGCTGAGCGGACAGGATGAACCGGTGGCGGTGGGCTCCGTCGGCCGGTCCCGGTCCGCCGTCGCGGGCGGCCCGCGGAGCGAGGGCGGCCGGGTGTGATGCGTCCAGCCGTGCCGACCACTGTGCGGCGTAGGCGGTGACGTCGGCGGGACTGTGCCGGGCGAGCAGGCGCTCCTCGACGGGCGCGGGCAGCCCGGCGGCGTCGGCAGCCGACGCCTCGCCGGCTCCCGTGGCCAGTTCCCGGTGGATCCGCCACAACCGCCGGTGCAGCGCCGGCATGCAGGCACCGTCGCTGACAGCGTGCCAGGCCATCAAGGTCAGCGTGTGCCGGCGGGGGCCGTCACGGTGAAGAAGGACGCGCAGCACCCGGTCGCCCGGCCGGAGGAAGCGAGCATCGTGCGGGGCCCATCCGTCGGACGCGAAGCTCAGGCCGACAGGCTCATCAGCGGCGTCGCATCGCAGGACGAGACCGCCGGGTCCTTCGACGATGCGAGCCGACAGGACCGGCATCCGGTGGGACAGCCGCTGGACGGCCTCGTTCAACAACTCGGTGTCCAGGTCCCCGTGGAGTGTCCAGCCGACGACGGTGGGACTGCCGGTCGCGGCCATCGCCGCCTCGCTGGGCGCCAGTACACGCTGCAGACTCAACTCCGCCCCTCCCGTGGACTCACTCGCGCACCGGGCAGGCCGCGCACCGGCCCGCGGAAGCACAGTCGACCACGGGCCTCACTCAAGCGGCAGGGGTCACGACCCGCGCACAGGTGCGCACCGCGGGGAGCCTTCAGAGCCGTGCGGGTGTGGCATGCCGCCTTCGGAGTAATGGGCGGTATGGGTAGTTGCATCGTGTCAGGCTGTGGTCTTCCTTGATCGCGGTCGTGTCGGGAGGCCGGGTGTACCGGGACGACATCGGCCGCCTGGACCTGGACAGGAAGGCCGCCGAGCTGGTGTTCAAGACCTCAACCAGGCGCTCATGACGGCCGGGCACGGGGACGAGCCGCAGCGGCCCGGGATCCCTGATGCCGGGCAGCGCCTGAACGAGGAACTGGACCGGATCAGCGAGCGGCTCCAGGAGCTGGCCGCGGCCAAGGACCGGCTTCAGGGCCTGCTGCACGCGGTGCTGGCGATCAGCCGGGAGCTGGATCTGTCGTCCGTGCTGTACCGCATCGTCACCACCGCGAGGGACCTGGTCGGCGCCCGCTACGGTGCCCTGGGGGTGCTGCACGAGTCCGGCGAGTACCTGGAAGCGTTCATCACCGCCGGACTGTCCGAGGAGGAGCGCGCCGCGCTGGCCGAGGTGGAGTTCCCCCACGGCCGCGGAGTGCTCGGGCTCCTGATCCACCACCCCGAACCGCTGCGCGTCACCGACATCGCGTCCCACGCGGCCTCCGTCGGGTTCCCGCCCGGCCACCCCCGCATGCGCACCCTGCTCGGGGTGGCCATCAGCGTCCGCGGCGAGATCTACGGCGACCTCTACCTCTCCGAACGCCACGACGGCCGCCCCTTCGACCGTGCGGACGAGGAAGTCCTCGTCGCCCTCTCCAGCGCCGCGGGCATCGCGATCGAGAACGCCCGCCTGTTCGGCCAGATCCGCGACAGCGCCGAGACCTTCCAGCGCCTGCTCCTGCCCACCCTCCCGGACCTGCGGCCCTTCACCGCCGCCGCGATCTACCAGCCCGCCGCCGAGCCCAACCGTCTGGGTGGGGACTGGTACGACGCGGTCATCCTGCCCGACGGCGCCCTCGGCGTCGTGATCGGAGACGTCGTCGGCCACGACCTCCACGCGGCCGGCGCCATGGCCCAGACCCGCAGCATGCTCCGCGCCCTGCTCTACGACCGCCGCACCCCGGCCAGCGGCATCCTCCGCCAGCTCGACATCACCCTGCACGCCACCACCGAGAACCCCGTCACCACCGCTCTGCTGGCCCGTATCGAACCCGATGGGCACGGTGGCTGGACGCTGCACTGGAGCACCGCCGGCCACCTTCCCCCACTGCTGATCACCCCCGACCGGCGGGCCGAGTACCTGCACGCCGACCCGGGCGTCCCGCTCGGCGTCAGCACCGACCAGGTCCGCCCCGACCACACCCGGGCTCTGCCCGCCGGGGCCGTGGTGATCTTCTTCACCGACGGACTCGTCGAACACCCCGAACACTCCATCGACGAGGGGCTGGACGCCCTGGCCGCACTCGCCACCACGTACGCGGACCAGCCGTTGCAGGACTTCGTGCGTACGCTCGCCGACCACCACCCCAGCGACGGCCACGACGACATGGCCATCCTCGCCCTGCGCACCCCGCCCCCCGCATGACCCGGCCGCGCCGGCGCCCACCCGCGAAGGGTGCGTCAGTGCGGCGTGGACCGGGCCGCCGGCGCGCTGCCGGTCGACTCCCTGATCTCCAGCCGGGTCGGCAGCACCAACGGCCGCCCCGCGACCGCGTCCGGCCGGTCCATGGCCTTGCGCAACTCCCGCGCGCCGAGGCTGCCCAGTTCGAACGAGGGGAGTTGCACCGTGGTCAGGGACGGTTGCACGATCCGGGACATCGGCTGGTCGTCGGCGCCGGCCACGGACACCTCCTCCGGAACCCCGACCCCGAGGTCACGCAGCGCCGCCAGCGCGCCGAACGCCTGCAGGTCGGAGCCGCACACCAGCGCGGTCACTCCGGAGTCGCGCCAGGAGGGCCAGTTGCCCGCCACGCTGTCGTAGGCCGCCGTCACATCGATGGGGGAGCGCGCCACCACGACGCCCACCTGCTCCGACGCCTTCCGGGCCTCGCCGGTGAACGCCCTGCGGCGCGCCTCCAGGGTCCGGGTCCGGGTGTCGATGTCGAGGTAGGCGAACCTCCGGTGGCCGAGGCCCGTCAGATGGCGGGCGAGTTCCCTGGCGCTGCCGCCGACGTCCAGGTTCACGCGCGGCAGGTCCTTCTGCCGCCCAGGGGAGTCGAGGATCACCACCGGGCACGACGGGTTCAGGGACGTCACCAGGTCGCTTTCGACCGTGGAGATGATCAGGCCGTCCACGCCCAGGTCGAGCAGCCGCTGGACGCTCTCCCGGCTGACCGTCTGGCCCAGGGCGGTGACCACGGTGAGGACCTGGTACTCCGGGCTCAGTTCGCTCAGCAGGCCCATCTGCACACTGCTGAAGAACGGGGTCGCGACATCGGGCGCGACGTAACCGACGATGCCGGTCCGGCCGGTGGCGAGGCTGCGGCCCCGGCGGTCGATACGGTATCCGAGCCGCTGCGCGGCCGCGTGGACCCTGTCCCGGGTGGCCTGGTTCGCCCTCCCGGAGTCCTTCCCGTTCAGGACCAGCGACACGATGGACACCGACACCCCCGCCTCGGCGGCGACATCGGCGCCCGTAACCCGGCGGCGTGCCACGAGTGTCACTCCCTTCCCGCCGGAGGCCGGCGACCAGCCCCTGCGAGCGCCGCGGCCCGGTCCGACCGGGCTCGCCAGCGTCGATGATACGTTCCGCGGATCCGGCGCCGGGGCCCGGTGAGCACCGCACGCCCGGCGGCGGCCGGGACCGGCCGCCGTCCGACGTGTGCGCACACGAGGACCGGGGTCAGTCCACGATCCTCAGGGCCCGCTCCGGGCAGGCCTCGACGGAGTTCCGGGCCTCCTCCAGCAGTTCGGCCGGGATCTCGTCGACCAGGGCGACGGCGATGCCGTCCTCCCGGAGGTCGTAGATCTTCGGCCAGCCGAAGTAGCACAGACCGTGTCCCTTGCAGAGGGCTTCGTCGACCTGCAGGCGTGGCATGGGTCCTCCTCCTACTGACTGCTGACGTGCTGTTGAGCTGCTGGCTGAGGGGTCAGCGCACGGCCACGCGGACCGACTCCATGCCCCAGATGACGAACGCGGAGTTGCGGCGCGGCTCCTCGACGAGCTCGAGGTCCGGGCACAGGTCCCGGATCGAGGTGAAGGTCTCCTCCAACTCGATGCGGGCCAGCGGGGCGCCCAGGCAGGCGTGCACACCGCCGCCGAAGTTGACGTGGCGGGAGGCGTTCACGCGGCCGACGTCCAGCACCTCCGGGTCGGTGAACAGGCGCGGGTCGCGGTTGGCCGCGCCGTACAGCATCGCGATCTTCGAGCCGAAGGGGATCTTCCGGTCGGCGATCTCGACGTCGTCGGCCAGCACCCAGCGCTCGAACAGCTGCAACGGGGGATCCCAGCGGATGACCTCCTCCACCGCCTGCCGCGGGGCCACCTCCTGCGAGGTCACCCGCGCCCACTGGCCGGGGTGGCGCAGCAGGGCGGTCATGCCGTTGCCGGTGGTGTTGACCGTGGCCTCGTGACCGGCGTTCAGCAGGACGATCACCGTGGACACGATCTCGTCGTCGGTGAGCTTCCTGCCCTCCTCGGTCTCGGCCTGGACCAGTGCGCTCACCAGGGCGTCGTCGGGCTGCCGGCGGCGCAGCGCGATGAGTTCGCGGACGTAGGCGATGAAGGCCGCGGCCGAGTCGTTGGCCCGCTTCGCCTGCTCCTCGGTGGTGTCGAGCTCGTACATCTTCACCATCGCGTGCGCCCAGTCCAGGAACAGCGGGGCCTGCTCCTGGTCGGCTCCGAGCAGTTCGCAGACGATCGACACCGAGTACGGCATCGCGTAGTCGTGCAGCAGGTCGAACTCGCCCTGCTCGACGAGGTCCGAGAGCAGTTTCCGGGAGCGGGCGCGGACCGCGTCACGCATCTGCGTCACACGGCGCGGGGTGAAGGCGGAGGACACCAGCGAGCGGATCCGGGTGTGGTCCGGCTGTTCGAGGTCCAGCAGGCTCCACTTCTCGGCCTGCCAGAAGTCGGCCCACCGGGCGTCGCGCGGCGCGACCCCCATCGCCTCGGGGGTGTACTTGTGGCCGAAGGTCCGGGTGAGACGGGCGTCCCGCTGGCACGCGAACACGTCCTCGTGGCGCGTCACGAGCCAGAGTCCCAGCGACTCCGCTCTGACGACGGGGGTGTTCTCCCGCAGGTGGTTCAGAACCGGGTAGGGATCCTTCAGGAACTCGGGGTCGGTCGGATCGAAAATCTGCGCGTCCTGCTGCGAACTGCCCATGGTTCTTCCTTTCAACGTCAACGCTCGCCGGTGCGCCGGTGCACCGAACACGGCTCCTCGGACGGCCTGCCGGCAGGCCGCTCAGCCGTTGGGCGGCCCCAGCCGCTCGCACTCCTCCGAGATCCTTCTGCGCGAGAGCATCGCGTCCCTCGGGCGGTTGACCGTCGTCGCACCGGTCAGCCGGTCGCCCAGCCGGTGCGTGACGAACAGGGCGCCGTCGCCGTCGTGTTCGACCTCGCTGCGCCCGCCCGCGAGGATGCGGCCGACGTGCTGGATCTTCATGCCCAGCTGGTCGGACCAGAAGTACGGCACATGCGTGAACGGGGTCCGGGCTGCGCCCTGCCCGCGCAGCTCGCCCAGCAGGTTCGCGGCGGCCGTCGCACCCTGCTCGCGGGCGGTGCTCCAGTGCTCGACACGCATCCGGGCGCCGAAGGCGGGGTTGTGCCAGCGCGCCGCGTCACCGGCGGCGTAGACCAGATCCGCCGAGGTCCGGCAGTAGGCGTCGGCCTCGATGCCGTCGCCCAGTTCCAGGCCGGATCCGGCCAGCCATCCGGTGGCCGGGCGCACCCCCACACCGGCGACGACGATGTCCGCCTCGATCGCCCGGCCGTCGTCCAGGACGACGGTGGAGACCCGCCCGTCGCCCCTGACCTCCGCGACCGAACGCGACGTCAGCAAAGTGACTCCGCCGTCCCGGTGGGCGGCGCACACCCGCTGGGCGGCCACCTCGCCGATCGCCGGGGCGAGCGGCAGCGGAAGCAGCTCGACGACGGTGACGTCGAGCCCCAGCCGGACGGCGGTCGCGGCCACCTCCAGGCCGATGAAGCCGGCGCCGACGAGCACGATCGACCGGGCGGTCCGCAGCGATCCGCGCAGTACGAGCGCGTCCTCGAGGGTGCGCAGCCGGCGCACCCGGGCCTGCTCGTCCGGGAACGGCAGGGGCCTGGACTCCGTCCCCGGGGCCAGGACGACCCCGGACGCCCGCAGCTCCGAACCGTCGCTCAGCCGCAGCACCCGCTGCCCGGAGTCCAGCTCGGTCACCGACGCGCCCAGCGAGAGGGTGATCCCCAGCCGGGACCAGTCCGCGGTCGACTGGAACTGAAGCGCCGGGAGGTCGAGCCCGCCCTGGAGGACCTGCTTGGACAACGGCGGCCGGTCGTAGGGGAGTTGTGCCTCCGACTCGATCAGCCGGATCTCCCCGTCATAGCCCTTGGTCCGCAGCGCCTGTGCGGCCGCGGTGCCGGCGACGGAGCCGCCCACGACGCATATGCCCGGCCGATCACCCACGTGTTGCTCCAACTCACCGGCCGACAAGCGCTCGACCGGCATTCCGTGACCCGCCGGGCAGCACTGGACAGACTTCTGACAAATGAGTGGGGCAACGAGCGGAGAAGACGCCCCGGCTCATGCCCCCACGGGGAACCTACGTCCCGGCGGCACGTTTAGTCAATCGTTTGACTTGCGTGTCCGCGACGCGGGGCAGGACCTGTGGGATGCTCACCGCATCTCACGGACGACGCTCTTGCTCAGCACGAAGTGCGCACCCTTCACACCGTTGACCACCTGCGTCACCCTGAGGTCGCCGGCCACGCTGAGCAGGGAGTAGGACTCCCGCTGGGACAGCCCCCACCGGCGCCCCATCTCGTAGACGGTCTCCGCGGCGGCGATGCGGACCGCTTCGTCAAGGTTCTCGTGGAAGCCGTGCACCATCACCTCCGTGTCGGTCTCCAGCAGCGGTGTGCGGATGCGCAGGTTCTTGTGCAGGACGAACTGGAGCATCACGTTCAGATGCCCCTCGATCGCGGTTCCCGAGATCTCGCCGTCGCCTTCGGCGAAGTGGGTGTCGCCGGCCCAGAACAGCGCCGACGGAACCTGGACGGGATAGAACATTCGGGTGCCCGGTACGAAGCTGCGGTTGTCGACGTTGCCGCCGAACTCTCCCGGCGGCACCGTGTGGATCCGGCCGCTCTGCGCCGGCGCCACCCCGGCGGTGCCCATGTGGGGGCGCAACGGCACGCTGACGCCGCGCAGCGCGGACTGGCGGGCGACGGTGTGCGGCTCGATGAACGTGCCGGGGTACGGCGACTCGTCGGCGTAGGGGTACGCGTACTGGAACAGGCCCTTGGCGGTGCCCTGTTGCCAGTCGGCCTCGTAGACCACCACGTGCTGGTGGGACTCCAGATCCGTGGTCGTGGCGTGGCCGAGCGGGGCGCGCACCGGTCCGTACAGCAGTCCCCAGTTGGCCTGGAAGTTGACGCCGTAGGGCAGACGCGGCTCCGCCTGGAGGAAGCGGCACTCCAGGACGTCCCCGGGCTCGGCGCCGACGACGGCGATGGGGCCGGTGACGATGTGCGGTCCAGGGCCCCGGTCGTTCTTGTCGATGTTCTCGTACACCTCTCGTACGCCGTCGTCCATCATGAGGTCGGGTGCCTCGCCGGCGTGGTGGGTCAGGCACTCCATCGCCACGACGTCGCCGGACCGGATCGTCAGCGCCGGTTCAAGTGCGTTGTCGAAATAGCCCCATTGGCAGGTCTCGGGGGTGGCGGTCAGCTTGTGGTACACGCAGGTCTCCCGTCATCCGGTGGTGTGGCACTCGTACGAGGAAACTGGTGTTGCTGCCTGCTGGCCGCCGTCCATACCAGGACGGCGGGGGACCCTCGCGCTCTCCGTGGCCCCGAGCGTGGCCCATCTGGCTGTCGTGGTCGTGTACTTGGCGCACGGATGGCAATCGCCGTGTCGACCTCCGCAGTATTGCATACGATATGCTGTAGACCATAGAGCCTTGCGGTGGGCCGCGCGGGTGCGCCCGAGGTCACGGGCCTCGGCGGGCGTGGAGCAATTGGTATACCATTTCTGTCGTGGCTGTGACTTCGAGGCGGAGAACGTCCCCGACGCACCGGCGTGGGCCCCCGAGCGCAAGCTCCTGATGCGCGGTGGCGAGGTCGTCGCCCGCGATGGTCACGTCCTGCTCCGGACCCGTCCCGCAACACCTTCACCCGAAAGGTTCTCCACGTGCCGTCGGCGTCAGACGCCTCCAGTCACCGGCCGGGCCTGCGCGGCGCGTTGGACTCCCTGCGGGGAAACCGGCCCTTCCAGTGGCTGTGGTTCTCCAACGTGTTCTTCTTCGGCGGAGTGTGGACCCAGACCCTGGTACTCGGCTGGCTCGCGTTCGAGTTGACGCACTCCGAGTTCCTTGTCGCGGTGTTCACCGCCGCGCGCCTGGCGCCGATGTTCCTCGGTCCGGTGGCCGGCGCGTTCGCCGACCGGCACAACCGCGTCCGGCTGCTCGTCGTCGCCTGCGCCTGGGCCACGGGCGCGGGCACCGCGGTGGCGGCACTGGCCACGGCGGACCTGCTGCCGTACTGGGTACTGGTGGTCGGCGGCCTGGCCCTCGGCCTCGCCCAGTCCCCGTCGCAGCCGGCCCGGGCCTCGGTGGTGCTCGAACTCGTGGGGCAGGAGAAACTCTCCAACGCCAACGCGCTCAACGCCATGGCGATGAACATGACGCAGGTGATCGGGCCGGGGCTCGGCGGAGCCATGATCGCGGCGATGGGCGCTCCGGCCGCGCTGTGGGTCTCGACCGCCTGGTACGGGCTCTCACTCGTGCTGCTGCTGCCTCTCCGCGGGTACGGGAAGGTCGTCCACGACCAGGCGCAGTCGGTGCGGGCGATGGTCGTCGGCGGACTGCGGATCATCGCGCGCAGCCGGCTCGCGGTGGCGGTGCTCGTCGTCACCCTGGCGGCGAACACCCTGTTGTGGCCGGTGTACCAGGCCTTCATGCCGGTCTTCGCCGAGGAGTCACTCGGGCTCGACGCCGCGGGACTCGGCGCTCTGCTGACGTGCGGCGGTGTCGGGGGACTGGTCGGTTCACTCGTCATCGCCGGTATGGGTGACTTCCCTTACAAGGGTGGGGTGTTCGTCTTCGGCACCACGGCCTGGGCCGCCCTGTGGGCGGTGTTCGCCCTGTCCCGCACGGTGTCGTTGTCGTTCGCACTCATGTGCGTCATCGGCCTCACCAGCGCGGCCTTCGGGGTGCTGCAGACCACCCTGTTGCTGCTGACCACCGACCCGGCCGTCCACGGCCGGGCGCTGGGACTCCAGGAACTCTGCATCGGCGTCATGCCTGTTGCCACCCTTGTCCTCGGCGCGACGGCGGAGCGGGCAGGGGTGGCCAGGACGGTGTTCTGCGCGGCTCTCCTCCTTGTCTGCGGGCTCGGGGTTCTGGCGCTGCGCGTGCCGGCGCTGCTGACGTTCAGCGGCCGCCGTACTCCATGACGCGTGCGGCGGCACGGAGGCCGCGGAAGCCGGAGACGCCGCTTCAGCTCTCCTGGCCGACGGGTTCGGCGTCGGTGCCGGGCTTCCAGCGCGCGAAGATCGTGCTGCCGCCCCAGTCGCAGACCAGGCCGAGCAGGACACCCACCGCCAGGGAGGCCAGCAGTACCACCCAGTCGTTGTCCTTGATGGCGAAGAGCGAGTAGCAGCCCACGAAGGTGCCCGGGACGAACGACGTCCACTTGAACCGTCCGAGCAGCACGATGCACATGACGAAGAAGCCCACGGAGACCGCGAAGGCGGAGTTGGCGCTGCCCAGCAGGTCCGCGCCCTGGAGCATCAGCCAGGCGCACCCCACGCCGGCGAACGAGGACGACACGGTGAGCGCCGCCCCGGGAACCAGGCGTATACCGCAGGCGAAGTACGCCGTGCAGCCGGCGAAGCCCGCCCATGCCGAAAGGTCCATCAGGCCCGCGAATCCGCCCCAGAGACCGCAGAGCAGGCCGGTGAACGCCGCCGTGGCAAGCCGGTAGAAGTTCAAACCATTCTCCCCTGAGATGGTGTGAAGGAAGGCGGCGGACCGCCCCGGTGACCGCCGGGCGGTCCGGGGCGGTCCGCCGCGGGGTCAGGCGAGCTTCTCGGCGAGGGCGAGAGCCGCCTTCTCGAAGACCTCGGCGGGCGGGTAGGTGATCCCGGCGCCGATCATGCCGATGCCCGGCTCCTTGTGCGCGATGGCGGTGTTGATGACGGGCAGGATGCCGGTGTCGAGCACCTTGCGGACGTCGATCCCGGTCGGCAGGCCCTGGAAGCCGAGCGAGGGGATCGTGATGTTCGGGTTCTGCGCGGTGGTGATCTCGCCCATGTCCCGCGTGTAGGCGACGGCCTCCTCGACGGTGCCGCCCACGAGCGCCACGATCGCGGGCGCCGCGGCCATGGCGAAGCCGCCGAAGCCGTACGTCTCACTGATGGCGCTGTCACCGATGTCGAGCCCGGAGTCCTCGGGCTTGTAGCCGGCGAACATGGGGCCGATGACCTTCTGCGCCGGGCCGGTCAGCCAGTGGTTGCCCGGCAGCCCGCTGACCCGGATCCCGAACTCGACACCGTTGCGGGCCATCGTCGTCACGATCGTCGAGCCCTCGATGCCGTGCGCGGCGTCCAGCGCCGCCTTGGCCATGGCCAGCCAGGTCGGCCCGGAGAAGTAGTCGGAGCTGGCGATGAAGTCGAAGACCTCCTTCTTCTGCTCGGTCGTGAAACCCGTCTGCAGCAGCGAGGGGGCGAGCGCCTGCAGGAGCAGCAGGGTGCCCGCGATGTTGCGGTTGTGCGCCTCGTCGCCCATGTGCAGCGCCTGGGCCAGCAGCAGGCGCAGGTCGATCGGTCCGCCGATCTCCATGGCCTCCTTCAGCATGGGACCGAGGACGTCCCGCATCCAGACCAGCCGGTCGATGACGCTCTGGTCGTTGGCGCCCATGCGAAGGATCTTCGCCATCTGCTCGGACAGGTTGGTGTAGGCGTAGTTGCCGTGCGTCTCGTTGTGCAGGATGTGCATGTACATCGACGCCGAGGTGACCCCCGCCATGGAACCCACGCAGTCGTGCTCGTGGCACGGCGAGAAGGTGATGGCGCCGGAGGCGGCGACCTTCTCGGCCTCGGCGAGGTCGGCGGCGAGGCCCTCGAAGACGATCGCGCCGAGCACGGCGCCCTTCATCGGGCCGGACATCCGCTCCCAGGTGATGGGCGGTCCGGCATGGATGATCGTGGTCGGGGTCATGCCGGGGACGACGTCGATCGCCCGGCCGAAGCCCACCAGCATGGGCTTGGCGCTGGTGATCCGCTCGATCGCCTCGGCGTTGGCCGCCTCGATCCGCGCGGCGATGTCCGGCCGGGCCAGAAGGTCGAGCGCGGCGATCACCTCGGGGTCGCCGCCGCCCGGGGGCGTCCAGTCGAGGGTGGTGACCTTCGCGCCCTGGGCGGAGATGTCGTCGTCGAACATCGCCAGGCCGACGTTGACGACGTTCAGCTCGCCGTCGAAGAGCTGGGTGGTGGGGCTGGTCATGCGCGGGTTCCCTCCCGGACGATGGCGCGGGCGTACTGCCCGGTTTCGGTGCTGCTGCGGGTGACGGTGACCCCCGCGGACTCGAGCGCGGCGACCTGCTCGGCCAGCGACGGCTTGTCGAGGTCGGTACCGAGGACGTAGCCGACGATCTCCAGATGACGTCCGGTCGCGGCGGCGATGCTCTTCGCCTCGGCGATCGCCGGCAGCGTGACCCCGACCGGGTCCTCGTGCGCGCCGAACCCGAGGACGAAGTCCATGACGATGACGCCGACCGTCGGGTCCTGCGCCTCCCGCACCAGGCGCTCCAGCCGCGGGGACGGGTCGATCATCGGGTGCGGACGGCCGTTGGTGAACTCGTCGTCACCGAAGTCGAGGAAGGTGTGGCCCCGGCTGGCGTCCGCGGCGTGCAGGACGTGGGCGGGGTCCTTCTGGATGTTGCTCCAGACCTCCTCCCCGGCGTCGAGCAGCGCGTACATCGACTCGTCGCACAGGGTGCCGCCGCAGAACAGCCCGCGGACGTGGCGCTGTTCTGCGTTCAGCTGGGCGCGCACGGCCTCGACGCGGTCGGCGTCGAGACCCGGAACGGCCGACTCCGGGTCGCTGGTCAGGCGTACGGCCTGGACGGCGGCGTCCTGGCTGCTCGCGGCGAAGTGTCCGCCGGCCTCGGTGACGGCCTGCTCGGATCCGCCGATGAAGTACACGACGACGGGCTTGCCCGCGGTGGCGATCTCGGCGAGGACCTTCCGCTCGACCTCCGGGGCGGGCGGCTTGGAGACGAGCAGGATCGCCTCCGTCCGCGGGTCGGCGGCCAGGGCGCGGATGCCGTCGATCATCATGACGCCACCGACCTCGGCGCTCAGATCGCGTCCGCCGGTGCCGATGAGCTGCGAGACTCCGCCGCCGAGGGCGTGGACGCGCACGCTGACTTCCTGCGAGCCGGTGCCGGAGGCCGCGACGATGCCGATCGATCCGGGACGGACCGCGTTGGCGAAGCAGAGACCGACGTTGTTGATGATCGCGGTTCCGCAGTCCGGACCCATCATCAGCAGGCCCTTGTCATGGGCGAGCGTCTTCAGCGCGATCTCGTCGGCGAGTGCGACGTTGTCGCTGAACATCAGGACGTGCAGGTCGTTCTCCAGCGCCTTGCGGGCCTCGCGGGCCGCGTACGCGCCGTTGACGGCGATGACCGCGAGGTTCGCCGTCGGGTCCGCCTGGGCCGCGGAGGCGATGGTGCGGTGGACGATCTTCGCCTCGCCGCCGGCCGGCGCCTTGCGCACCAGGAGCTCCTCGACCCCGGCGATGACGGTGTCGGCGTCGACGCCGTCGGCCGTCACGATGACGATCATGAGGTCGCCGTTGCCCGCCCCCTCGACCTCCGGCGTGAGGAGGTCGAGGTTCTTCAGCACTCCCTTGTTCATCTCGGTGGCCATCGCGACGAAGGCCTGGTCGACGCCCTCGAACTGGTTCGCCTTCGTCGAGATCGACATCAGGGACACCGAGTCGAAATAGGTGTTCTTCTTGACCACTGCTGTGACGTTCACATGGAACCTCTCAGTTCTGCTTCCAGGCGGAGTCCGGTCAGCAGGCCGGACAGGAGGTCGGTCCCGGAGGTGTGGCCGATGCCGAGCACACGGCAGACCGGGACTCGAAGGTGCTCGGCCTGCTGCGCGGCGTCCCGTCCGTCCGGGACGAGGAGACGGTGCAGAAGGTCGAGCAGGCTCTGGCGGGCACGCCCCCGGAGGGCCTCGCGCAGTGTGATGCGGCTCAGCGGCGTCGTACGGTCCGGGTGACGGTCCAGCACACCGCGGACGGCCTCGACGTACGCGGACAGACGGCTGCCCGGCTGGGCCGCCGGCAGAGCCATCCCGGTCAGGAAGTCGTCACCGGCCGGGGTGAGCCCCGGCCCGAGGCCGAGCAGCTGCGTGATCGCCGACGCCATGCCCGGGAGGTCTCCGGCCCGCACGGCCCGTTCCAGCGCGTTGCGTCCCCGGCGCAGCCGGGCGCCGATCTCGGTGTCGAAGACGTTCACCGGTCCTCGCGGGGTGAGCATGCCCCCGGCCACTCCGTGCGCGTGCAGCAGCTCCGCCAGCACCCGTGCCCGGGCGAGCAGCTCCTGCGTACCGAGTCCCAGCACGATCGATTCGGCATACCATGTGTCGGACTCGTTGAGTGTCACGGAGTGTTTCGCCGGCTCCCCGAAGGTGATCGCATCGGCGGTCAGTGTGACGTGGTCGCCCACGGTGAGGCGCCAGGCCGACCACTCCGCGAGGTCGACACGGATGCTCCAGGGTGCGTCGTCGAGAATGCGCGCGCATAGCGTGATGAGTTCATTGTCGCAGGTCAGCAGGTTTACGGCGCGACCGAAGATGGACTCCACGCGTGCTGTGAGGGGGCCGGGCCGCAGACGCGCGGCCAGCTCTTCGTCGATGGAGAGCGCCGGAGCCGAGGTCGGCAGAGCGGGCGATGTCATGACCTCTCCCCATCGTGCGGGCGTTTCCAGCCGAGGAACCCTGTCGCCAAAAAGGTATACCATCTGGTCTTGCTGTGGAACGTTGGGCATGTTGTCCGCCCAGCGAGTCAAGGAGAGGGGAACGAGCATGCGAGTCGTCGTGGCACTGGGTGGGAACGCCCTGGCGCGTCGTGGAGAGCCGATGACGGCCGACCGGCTGCGCACCAATGTGAAGTCGACCTGCGAGGCCCTGGCGGGCCTCGCCCGCGAGCACGAGGTCGTCATCACACACGGGAACGGGCCGCAGGTCGGCCTGCTCGCGCTGCAGAACCTGGCCTACCAGGACGTCGCCGCCTACCCCCTGGACATCCTGGGGGCGGAGACGCAGGGCATGATCGGCTATGTCATCCAGCAGGAACTGTCCAACGCGCTCGCCGGCGAGCGCGAGGTGGCGGCCGTGCTCACCACGACGGTGGTCGACGAGGAAGACCCGGCTTTCGAGCGGCCGACCAAGCTCATCGGCCCGACCTACTCGGCCCAGGACGCTGCCGAGGCGGCCGCGGAGTACCGGTGGACGATCGCGCGTGACGGCGGTTCCTTCCGCCGTGTCGTGCCCTCGCCCAACCCGCTCCGGGTGGTCCAGGCGCCGGTCGTGCGCCTGCTGTTGGAGAACCAGCGGCTCGTGGTCTGCGTCGGCGGCGGTGGGGTGCCGGTGAGGATCGACGGCAAGGGCCGCGAGATCGGCATGCAGGCCGTGGTCGACAAGGACCTCGCCAGCGCGGCGCTGGCCGCCGAACTGGAGGCCGACACCCTCGTCATGCTGACGGACGGTGACTACGTCAGCGAGAACTGGGGCACCCCGCAGCAGCGGGACATCAAGACCGCGTCCGCCGAAGCCATTTCCCAACTCCCCTTCGCCGAGGGGTCGATGCAGCCCAAGATCGACGCCGCGATCCACGTCGCGAGGGCCGGCGGACGTGCCCTCATCGGGCCGTTGGACCGGCTCGACGACCTGCTGGCCCGCAAGGTCGGCACCGAGATCCGCGCGGACGTCGACGCCGGCATCGTCTACGTGTGACGGGGGCCGATCCTGCGGCCGCAGCGGTTCCCCGGCCGGCGACGGGCCGTGTGCGGGGACCGCTGTCCCATTGGCAAAGGAAACGGAGGGCCCGCACATGGCCGACACTCCACGCGACAAGATCTCCTCGGCCGGCCGGTGGACGGCCCGGGCGCTGGCGGCGGGCGCCGCGGCGCTGACCCTTGCCGCCTGCTCGGCGACAACGGACTCCGTGCCGCCGAGCAGTACCTCGACGCCTCCGGCGCCGGCCCCGGCGACGAGCCGGTCACCCAGCACCGTGAGCAGTGAGGAAGCGACCGCGCAGCTCCTCGCGGCAGTGGGAGACAACAACACGAGCTCCGCGGCCAGGGCCATCAGGGCCGGCGCGAACCTCGAAGCGCGCGACGGCCAGGGACGGACGCCGCTTGTCGTGGCCACCAAGGCCAACCACGTCAAGGTGGCCCGCCTGCTGCTGGAGTCCGGCGCGGATCCCAACGCGAAGGACAAGATCCAGGACTCCGCCTTCCTGTACGCCGGCGCGGAGGGACTCGACGAGATCCTCAAACTCACCCTCGAGCACGGTGCGGACGTGCGCAGCACCAATCGCTACGGCGGGACCGCTCTGATCCCCGCCAGCGAACACGGACACGTCGAGACCGTCCGGATCCTGCTGGCGGCCGGTGTGCCCGTCAACCACGTCAACAACCTGTCGTGGACCGCCCTGCACGAAGCGATCGTGCTCGGAAACGGCTCCCGGGACCACGTCACGGTGGTCAGGCTGCTCCTCGCGGCGGGCGCGGACCCGTCGATCCCCGACAAACAGGGAGTCCTGCCCCGCGACCTCGCGGCACGGCGCGGCTACCAGGAGATCGTGAAGGAGATCGACCGGGCGTCCTGACAAGGGGAGGCAGCGTGAACGGCAGTGCGAACGGCCTACCATCTACGGAATGTTGAAGCAACAAGGTGACGGTCCCGCCTGCCGGGAAGAGGTACCGGTGTGGCGCGTGCCGGGGATGCGACCCCTGCTGGCCTCGACGGCGCTGGGCTTCGCCGGCCTGGCGTTGCTGATGCCGGTCGCCCCCTTGTGGGCCCTCGAGGGCGGGGCGGACGAACTGGGCGCGGGCCTGGTCAACACCGTGCTGATGCTCTTCACGGTGATCGCCCAGCTGCTGGTCGGGCGGATCCTCCAACGCCTCGGCTGGCAGAGGTCACTGGCCCTCGGCTCGTGCCTGCTCGGACTCCCCGCCCTCGGGCATCTGGCCACCAGCCAGGCGGCAGCCGTCATGGGCCTCGCGGCGGTGCGGGGCCTCGGGTTCGGGATCCTCACCGTGTGCGGTGCCACCGGAGTGGCCGCGCTCGTCGAACCCGCCCGCCGCGGCCGGGCGGTCGGCGCCTACGGGCTCGCCATCGCGGCCCCTCAGTGCCTGCTCATCCCGGTCGCGCCCTGGCTGGCCGAACGCGTCGGATTCTGGCTGGTGTTCACGTGCGCGGCCGTGCCGCTGCTCGCCATCCCGCTGGCACCGCGCGTGGCTCGCGCCCTGCACGACAGCGGCGACATATCCACCGCCCCCGCCGAAGCGCGGGACACGAGCCGGCTGCGCCGCGTCCTGATCGGTCCGATCGCGGCGCTGCTCGCCATCACCGCGGCCGGCGGCGCCATCCTCACCTTCACCCCCCGCCTGCTGTCCGACCCGGTCGCCGTCTACCTCGCGCTCCTGGCGTTCACCGCTACGGCCGCGCTGAGCCGATGGGGGTTCGGACACGTCGCGGACCGCAGGGGCGCCGCCCCGGCGATCGCCCCGCTGCTGATCGCCGGCGCTGCCGGGCTCGCCGTGATCGGCGCGGGCACGGCAGGCCGGGCCGGTGCGGCCGGGCCGGTTCTGGTCGTGGCCGGCATGCTCGTCGTGGGCGTCGCCTACGGCGGCCTGCAGAACCTGACGCTGGTGCAGGCCTTCGCCGCCGCCGGAGAGCGGGCCCGCTCCTCCGTCAGCGTCGCCTGGAACGTCGGCTTCGACGCCGGTACCGGGCTCGGCGCCTTCGCCGCGGGAGCGGTCGTCACCGTGAGTTCCTACACGGTCGCGTACGCGGTTCTCGCCGCCGCCACCGCTCTTGTGGGCGCCTGCTGGGCGGGCGCGTGGTGGCGGAGCCGCGGCGCGGGACGCTGAGCCTCGTCCCGAACGGCTCGACGGCCCGACGCTCTCACGCGACGGAGAGCCGGGGGCGACGTGCCCGGCCTTACGCGGCGGGAACCTCGGTCGGCGTGCGGCGGGAATCTCGGTCGGTGTGCCCGGCCTTACGCGGCGGGAACCTCGGTCGGCGTGCGGTGGGAATCTCGGTCGGCGTGGCCTGCCTTACGTGGCGGGAACCTCGGTCGGCGTGCGGTGGGAATCTCGGTCGGCGTGGCCTGCCTTACGTGGCGGGAACCTCGGTCGGCGCGCCCGGCCTCGTGCGGCGGGACGACCTGGTGCCCGCCAGGGTGGCCGTAGCGGCGGCCGCCAGCAGCAGCACGGCCAGGGGAACCCAGATCGCCGTGGTGAAGCCGTGCACCGCAGCGGCCCGTGTGCCGCCGTGAAACGCCGCGGCGGCACTGGCGGCCACGGTGTTGAAGGCGGCCGAGCCGATGGAACCCCCCATCTGCTGAGCGGAGTTGACCGAGGCCGAGGCGATCCCCGAGTCCTGGGCCGGCACGTCGGCGGTGGCGCTGGTCATGATGGCCAGGAAGCTGCCGCCGTTGCCGACGCTGAACGTGACCAGCGCGGGGAGGACGTTCGCGGCGTAACTGGAGTCCGGCGTCAGCAGCGTGAACTGGAACAGCCCGCAGGCGGCGAGGGAAAGGCCCGCCGTCATCATGACGCGGGGGCCGAGCCTGGGCAGCAGGCGCGTGCCGAGCTGGGTGGCGGTCGCGGTGGTGACGACGCTGATCGGCAGGAAGCCCAGTCCGCTCGCCATCGCGGACCAGTCCAGCACGGTCTGCAAGTAGTAGGTGAGGAAGAGCGAGACGGACAGCTGCGCCATCATCAGGGCGCCACCGGCCAGCAGCGCGGCGACGCGGCGGCGGTCGCGCAGCAGCCGCGGCGGCAGCAGCGGGGTGGCGGCACGGGTCTGCCACCAGGCGAACGCCATGAGCAGCGCCATTCCCCCGGCCAGTGCCCCGAGCACGGACGGCGAGGTCCAGCCCTGGGCCTCGGCCCGGCTGCAGCCGTACACCACGGTCGTCAGCCCGCCACAGCCCAGTACGGCCCCGGCGACATCCACACGTCCGGACGGGCGCCGCGCCCGGTCGCGGGGTGTCCATATGCTGCCGAGCAGCGCCAGAAGGGCGATGGGCACATTGACCAGCAGGCACCAGCGCCAGCCCGCCCACTGGGTGAGCAGCCCGCCGAGCACCACTCCGAGGGAGCCTCCGGCGCCGCCGAGAGCGCCGAAGACGGCGATGGCCTTACGACGCTCACGCGGGTCGGTGAAGGTGGTGGCGACCAGGGCGAGCGCCGAGGCGGCGAGCAGGGCCGCGAAGGCGCCTTGCACGGCCCGAGCGGCGAACAGGACCTGAGCGGTGGGCGCGACGCCTCCGGCGGCCGAGGCCAGCGCGAAGCCCAGCAGCCCCGACATGAACACCCGCTTGCGCCCCGCGTGGTCGGCGATGCGCCCGGCGAGCAGGAGCAGCCCGCCGAACGCGACGGTGTACGAGGTGACCACCCACGGCCGGTCCCCGTCCGCCATCCCCAACTGCCTCTGCATGGACGGCAGCGCCACGTTCACGATGGTGCTGTCCAGCAGGATCATCAACTGCGCTAGTCCGAGGACGCACAGCGCCCACCAGCGCCGGGGGTCGGGAAGCTGTGGCTGAGGAACGGGGATGGGGGTCGGTGTGGGCCGCATACCTTTCTGTATACCAAAAAAGCAGAATGGGATACCAAACGGAGCGGTGTGAGTCCGGTGGCGAGGGCGTCCAGGCCGCGGCGGACTTCGAGGATCTCGCCGTCGTGGGCGTCGTCGGGCCGTTCGGTCGGCTCGCTCCAGGAGGGAAGTCGCCGGCCGGCGGGTCAGTGTCCACCGGTGATCTGTTCCTGTGGCTACCCGCTGACAGCGTCGACCGGAGAGGCCCGCTCAATTTTCTCCCTCCCACCCCTTCTCGAAGTCATCAGATGACTGCTAATTATGTCACCAGAGGCCCGGTAGTGGGCCTCGTCACAGCCCGACCCCTCACGCCCCCCGGGTTGTCCCATGCCTCGGCTCCTCTCCGAGGCCTGAGCGTCCTCTGAAGGAGGTCGGCTCCTATGCACAGATCGGATCCTGTCAACCCGGACACCGGCGACATGTCCGCCAACTCGGCCGGCGCTGCGGCGGTTGATGTGGTGGACGACGGTTCGTCTCCAGCGGGTTCGGCGGTCGGCCGGGCGCTGGGCTCGATCGGTTTCAAGCGGCACCGGCATCTGCGAGGCGGTCCTCAACGGCGCCGCGCCGGACGCCACGGCATCGGCACCGGAGTACACCTGCCCTGACCCGGGGCGGACCCAGCGGGCACCGACCCGCATGGGCCGGGCGGCGGTCCGGGGGGACGGATCAACGCCGCCCGACCCGGTGAACGGATCTCATGGCGGCGGCCCGCCCGCCGCCATGAGACCACACGCATGGCGAACGGACGCCGCGAGGCATCACCCACCCACACTGCGGCCAGTACAACTCGCTGATCCCGCACGGCCGTCACCACCACTGACCGGGCCGTGCCGCGGACCCCTGACCGGCCGGCGGTCACCAGCGGGTTTCTCCAGGCCTCCACCGCGGCCGAGCGGCCCGTCTCCCGAGGCCACCTCGACGTCAGGCGTCACCGCCAACCACATCGCACCACAACCCGAGTCGTCAGGGGACCCACGGCGGAATGTCGCCATGACGACTGCGACAAAGGAGCAGAAAACAGTGTCAGCGGATACCGTGAATCCTCTCAACGACGGCGACGTCGCAGGGAGCGAAGCACAACTCATCGATGCGGCCCTCGCGTTGCACCGCGGCGGAAAGATGGCCGTCGAACCGACCGTGCCGGTGCGGGACAAGGACGACCTGTCCCTGGCCTACACACCGGGCGTGGCCAAGGTGTGCTCCGCGATCGCGGAACAGCCCGAGCTCGTCCACGATTACACCTGGAAGTCCCAAGTGGTGGCGGTGGTCACGGACGGCAGCGCGGTGCTCGGGCTCGGCGACATCGGGCCGGAGGCTTCGCTGCCAGTGATGGAGGGCAAGTCCATCCTCTTCAGGCAGTTCGGCGGGGTGAACGCGGTGCCCATCGCGCTGGACTGCCGGGAGGCCGACGAGATCGTCGAGACCGTCGCCCGGCTCGCGCCGTCCTTCGGCGGGGTGAACCTGGAGGACATCTCCGCCCCCCGCTGCTTCGAGATCGAGCGCAGGCTTCAGGAACGCCTGGACATTCCGATCTTTCACGACGACCAGCACGGCACGGCGGTCGTCACGCTCGCCGCACTCCGCAACGCGGCGAAGCTGACGGGGCGTTCGCTCGGCGAGCTGCGAGCCGTGATCTCCGGTGCGGGCGCGGCAGGAGTCGCCATCGCCAAGATCCTGGTCGAGGCCGGCATCGGCGATGTCGCGGTGTGCGACCGCAAGGGCATCATCGGCCACGACCGCGAGGACCTGACCGACGTCAAGCGCGAGATGGCGGGTCTCACCAACAAGGCGGGACTGTCCGGCCCCCTGGCGAACGCACTCAAGGGCGCCGATGTCTTCATCGGCGTCTCGGGCGGCACCGTGCCCGAGCCCGCGGTCGCGTCGATGGCGAAGGACTGCCTGATCTTCGCCATGGCCAACCCGGACCCGGAGATCCACCCGGCTGTGGCGCACCGGTACGCCGCCGTGGTGGCCACCGGCCGCAGCGACTTCCCGAACCAGATCAACAACGTGCTGGCCTTCCCGGGCATCTTCGCGGGCGCCCTTCAGGTGCGCGCCTCGCGGATCACCGAGGGGATGAAGCTGGCGGCAGCCGAGGCGCTGGCCGCGGTCGTGGCCGACGAACTGAGCGCGGACAAGGTGATCCCGTCGCCGTTCGACGAGCGGGTCGCGCCGGCGGTCACCGCGGCGGTCGCCGGGGCGGCCCGCGCGGAGGGCGTCGCCAGGAGGTAGGCCTCCGGCCCGACGAACCACCACTTCAGCTCCACCCCACCAGCCCCACCACATCGGTTCCACACAAACGCACAGGCAGGACAACTGTCCTGGCGTCCGGACGCTACGGCACCTCAGGGCGGTCACGCCGACCGCGGACCACCCGCCGAAGCCCCTCATCGCGAACACGTCGATCAGAACGCTGCTAGCCCTCATCATCCCGACGCCGTGATCCACACCGCGCCGGGGTTTGGCCCGACCTTCACGGAGCCTCACATGAGCATGGAAAGCTACGACACCACGGCACCCTCGCAGGGGGGCCTCTCCGCGGTGATGGAACGCATCGGCTGGACCCGCGCCCACTGGGCAGTGGTGATCATGGTCCTCGCCGGGATGTTCTTCGACGCGCTGGAGCAGGACACCACCGGGGCGATCACCGAAGGCCTCAAGGCCAGTTTCGGGATGGACACGTCCGATCTGGCGTTCCTGAACACCATCATGATCATCGGCGGTCTCGTCGGCCGGCTCGGCACCGGATACCTCGCCGACCGCAAGGGCCGGCGGTACGCGCTCTCGTTCAACCTGTTGCTGTACACCCTCGGCGGACTCCTCAGCGCCGCGGCGCCGAACCAGTTCCTGCTCGAGGTGTCACGGTTCATCGTGGGGATCGGACTCGGTGGCGAGTTCACCGTCGGCCTGGCGCTCGTGGCCGAGATGGTCTCCACGAAGTACCGGGGCACGGTGGCCGCGTCGCTGAACATCGGCTCCGGCGGCGTGGGCAACTTCGTCGCCTTCGGCCTCTTCCTGGTCGTCCTCGGCCCCCTCAACGACACGCTCGGCGGCACCTCGATGAGCTGGCGCTGGCTCTACGTGCTTCTCGCCGTGCCCGCGCTGCTGGTCGTCTTCATCCGCAGATACATGCCCGAGTCCCCGCGGTTCCTGCTGTCGAAGGGCCGAGTGGACGAGGCCAACGCGGCCCTGACCGTCATGGCCTCGGGCCGGCTGACCCGCACGCCGCAGGGCCCTCCGACGCCGTACCTCACCGAGGCGGACGTCCCGGACGTCGTCGGCGAGTCGGTGCCGCTCAAGTCGTTGCTCTCCAGCACCTCGCTGAAGCGCACCGCCGCGATCGGGGCCGCGTCCTGGATGTCCTTCGGCGGCCAGATCACCCTGCTCGTGCTGATGCCCACGATCCTGGTCTCCCAGGGCTACAGCATCAGCGACAGCCTGGCGTTCACGATGACGATGAACTTCGGCAGCCTGCTCGGTGCCTGTGCCGCGGCCTACTTCGCGCAGCGGCTCGGCCGGCGGACCACGGTCATCGGGGCCGCCGTACTCGGCTGCGCGGCAGCCGTGGCGTTCGCGCTCTTCGCGAAGGGCGTCGCGCTGATCCTGATCCTCGGGGCCACCTTCCAGTTCTTCGCGCTGCTGCTCAACAGCACGCTCGCGGCCTGGTCGCCCGAGGTCTACCCGACCGAGGTCCGCGCACTGGGCACCTCGATCGTCAACGGCATCGGCAACGTCTCCGGCGCGGTGATGCCCCTGATCGCGGTTCCGGTCCTCCACGCCTACGGCATGTCCGGCGTCTTCCTGATGCTCGCCTCGATGTACGTCGTGCTGGCGATCTCGGCCCGGTTCGCACCGGAGACGTACCGGCTGTCGCTGGAGCAGATCAACCGCAGCCAGGTCTGACCCATGTGAGCCCACCGCGCTCGACGCCGTTGGAGCCACAACAAGGGAGGAAAGAGATGAGACAGTACAGCGTCCCGGTCGACTACCGTCGCATGGAGTCGCTCCTGCGCGACTTCGAACCCAGCTTCGAGTTCGAACCGGCCGAGCAGATCACCGAAGGCGAGTACGCCGACCGCATCGAACGGATCCGGCGGGACGCCACTGTCGCCGGATACGACGCGACTTTGGTGCACAGCAGCCTGGTGGGCTGGTACCACACGTCCAACCCGTTCCTGCGCTACATCTGCGACTGGATGCGCGAGGGAGTGCTGGTCATACCGACCGACGCCGACCAGCCGCTCGAACTGCTGTCGTTCTGGACGGAGTCGGCCGTCGTACCGCCGGGTGGCGAACCGCTGCTGGTGGGTGAGATCTGGCAGATCTCACCGTTCGGCCGCGAGAGCGTCAACCGGCCCGGTTCGCCCCTCGGCAAGACGGTGGAGGCCTGCGCCGCGGTCCTCCGCCGTCTCGGAGCCGAGGGCGGCCGGATCGGCACCGTGGGCGACGACACCGCACGGACCTTCTGGACCGCGCTCGGCGAGGCCATGCCGACGACCGGCTTCCAGGACGCGACCGACATCGTGCTCAGGATGCAGCGCGTCCGCTCGGCCGCCGAGATCGCGATCATCAGGTCGGCCGGCCAGCTGATCGACATCGGTTACGAGGCCGCCTGCCACGTCACCCGCCCGGGCGTCACCGACTACGAGGTCTACGCGGCCTTCTCCTACGCGCAGATGGCCAGAGGCGGGGAGACCGGCGACGGCTACCAGATCGGCGTCAACCGGTACGGGACGCACTGCGGAAAGCCCTACGGCCACGTCGTACAGAACGGAGACCTGCTCAACCTCTACATCTCCAACGTCACCTATCTCGGCTACTGCGCCCAGGCCGCCCGGATGATGGTGATCGGCTCCGCCACGGCGAAGCAGGAGGAAGTGCTCGAGATGACGGTCGACGCCGTTCGCCGTGCCGAGCAACTCATCAAGCCGGGCGTCAGGTTCAGCGACCTGCACGACGCGGCGTTCGACGCCTACGTCGAGCGCGGCTACCTGGCCTCCAAGGAGACCAGGACGATGCCGTTCAACTGGGAGGCCATGCCGGACGGTTCCCCCCGGCGCGTGCGGCGCGAATACGTGCCGGACGCGGACTGGGAGGCCCAGGGCCGCCGGCTGATGCACGTCTATCCCGCGGCTCCGGGGCCGCACAACCCGAACCTCGGTCACGCCATCGGGATGCCGAAGCTGCCGCAGTACAACGTGGCGTCCCACAACACCGACCGGATGGAACCGGGGATGGTCTTCGTCCTCCACGCGCAGTGGGTCGACCCGCTCGTCGCCGGCTCCAACCTCGGTGACCTCTACGTCGTGACGAACGACGGCTTCGAGAACCTCACCTGCCGCACCAGTGTCGAACCGTACCGGGTCACCGCGTAGTTCGGCCCGCCACTCCCCGCACACCAACAACCAACACGGAGCGAATCAGTGGAAATCCTGAACGTCAGCGCGACCGCCCACGGCTCCAACTACCTGCCCGAGTACGTCGCCCGCGAGCACGGCATCTTCGCCGACCACGGGCTGAAGGTCCCCTCCCAGCCGCGCAGCCCGTGGGACGGTGTCATGCACGACCTCGCGGACGGCACCGCGGACGTCGCGCTCGGCGGCCTGTGGGTGCCGGCGATGTACGCGGGCAACGGCCGTGACTTCGTGGCGGTCTGCCAGCTGAACGACCGCTTCCCGATGAGCATCGTGACCCGGGAACCGATCGCGGGCTTCGAGCTGTCCTGGCTCACCGGCAAGACCGTTCTCGCGCCGGGGCAGGGAGGCACCGCGCCGGCGGAGTTCACCCGAGGACTGATGCGTGAGGCCGGGCTCGATCCGTGGCGGACGCGCTTCGCGCACGACCTGTCCACGCAGATGCTGCGTGAGCTGTTCCTCGGCGGGCTGGGCGACGCGTTCATCGCCGACCTCGGCACCGCCACCGAACTGGAGCACGCCGGTCAGGGCCACATCGTCTACCGGCACGCGGAGCGCGGCGGACGGATGCCGAACAGCGTCTACTACGTCCTGCGGGAACGTCTGGAGGAACTCACCCCGAAGCTCATCCCGTTCGTCCGGTCGATCGACCGGGCCATGGGTCTGCTGCGTACCGGGGAAGCCGGCGACCTGGGTTCGCTGTTCAGCAGCGAGTGGCCCGGAGCGGACCCCAAGGTCCTCGCCGAGGTCACCGCGGAACTGGTGGAGAACGGGACCTGGGCCACGGTCCGGGTGGACCGTGACGCCTGCGACCGGTGGACAGGGATCCTGCACGACGCCGGACTGACGTCGGCGCCGGTCGCCTACGAGTCGATCGTGGACACCCGGGCGATGGACGCGGTCGCGTAAGAAGCAGCCGGATCCGGGGGCGGGGGCTGTGCCGGGCCGGCCGCGGCCGGGACGGCGGACGGCACCGCCGGGTGCGGAACGGACGTTCCGCACCCGGCGGTCGTCGGTGTGTTCTCTGTGTGGTGTCGGCCGTTTCACGGTCCTGCTCCTGTGCGACCCAGCCGGGCGGCGGGCTGCCCGGTCCGGGTGGATACCCTGACCACCGTCAACGACGAAGCAGGACAACAGGGGTGGGGCGGGACACGGTGGTGGCGGGCAAGGAACCAGGCAGGGCGTTCGCTGGAATCGCCGACGGGATGCCGGCCGGAGCGGACCGCCCTCGTGCGGC
Organism: Streptomyces sp. 6-11-2; assembly: GCF_006540305.1. Taxonomy (GTDB): domain Bacteria; phylum Actinomycetota; class Actinomycetes; order Streptomycetales; family Streptomycetaceae; genus Streptomyces. The sequence goes on from NZ_BJOR01000001.1 coordinate 7,423,989, forward strand.
GAGTTCCGGGAACGCCCCGACAAGGGACGGGCGTTGAGGAACGACGGCGTACATCCGCCGGGCGGCGCCTTTGCCGGACCGGACCCCACGGACGCGTCCCTGCTCACCCAACTCGGCCTGAGCCCCCGGGAGAGCGCCGTCTACCGGCTCCTCGTCGACCGGCCCGACAGTGATCCCGACGCGCTGGCAGACCTGTCGACGGGGCGGCCCGCCGAGGTGGCGCGCGCCCTCGACATCCTGGTCGAGCGCGGCCTGGCCAACGCCGACCGCACCGACGAGAGCCCCCCGCGCTACCGCGCCGCCTCGCCGGTGCTCGCCCTCGGCCCGCTCCTCGAATCCCGCCGCACCGCCCTGCACCGCGTCGAGCCCTCGTCGCCGACCTCGCCGAGCGGCACCGCTCCGCCCAGGCCCATGCCACGGGCGCGCCCATCGAGGTGCTGTCGGGTGCCGCGGCGATCCGGCGCAGACTCCTGCTGATGCAGGGCCAGGCCGTCGGCGAGGTGTGCACCATGCTGCCGCTGCGACGGGTGCCCGCGGTCCTCACCTTCGAGGACAACCACAACGAGGTCGAGCACGAGATGGCCCGGCGCGGGGTCGTCATGCGCAGCGTCATCGAGCGTGACTGGCTCGAAAGTCCCGAAACCGCTTCCGTGTTGGCCTCCTACGTGGCCGAGGGCCAGCACATCGTCGTCGCCGACAAGGTGCCCGTCAAGCTGATCATCGTCGACAGGCGCATCGCCCTGCTGCCCCTCGACCCGGAGCGCGAGGGCGAACCCGTGGCGCTCGTCGTGCACCGCACCGGGCTGCTCACCGCGCTCGGTTCGCTCTTCGACGAGTACTTCGAGAAGGGCTGGCGCCTGCGCGCCTCCGGCACCGGCCCCGGCCCGGAGGGTCCCGGCAAGTCCCTGCTCGACGCCGTCGACCGGCAGATCGTCGCCCTGTTGCACGTCGGCCTCACCGACGCGGCCATCGCCCGCCAGCTCGGCATGGGCCACCGTACCGTCCAACGCCGCCTGCACGCCCTCATGGTGGAGGTCGGCGCCGCCACCCGCTTCCAACTGGGCTGGCACGCCGCCCGGTCCGGCTGGCTGGACGAGACACCCGCGAATCCATTGGAATCCCACCACGGTTGAGGCGCGTTTGCGCCACGGCATATTTGCGTCGGGGCTGATCCCTTGTACGCGGAACGGGCCGTACCGAACCATCGAGCTCACCGAACGCGTGGGACCGTGCACCCCGCGTACAGGTGCGATTTCACGTATCCGTGCAAGATGGAGAGGTTCCCGTGTTCCCCATGAGGACAAGAGGTCTCCGCCGGGCTCTGGCCACCGGAGTGGTCGTCGCGGCCACCGGAGCGTCGCTGCTGGTCACACCGGCCTGGGCCGAGGACGGGGCACCGCAGCCCGCGAACGTCACCGCCGGCCGGGTACCGGTGGCGCCGGCCATGACCGAGGGCCTGGACAAGGCCACCCGCAAGGGGACGCCCGCCGAGGCGGCCCGCGCGCACCTCAAGGCCCATCAGGACAAGTACAGGGTCCCGGTCTCCGACCTGCAGACCCTGAAGACCACCAAGGTCGGCAAGCAGTCCACGGTCCGCTTCCGGCAGAAGCACGACGGGGTGCCGGTCTTCGGCGCCGAGTACGCGGTGCAGACCGAGCCGGCCGACGGCGGCCAGAAGGTCCTCTCCGCCACCGGCACGCTGTACACCGGCCTCACCGTCTCCACCACCCCGAAGGTCACCGAGGCCACCGCCAGGCAGCGGATGTTCTCGCTGGACTCGCGCCTGGGCACCGTCCGGGGCGCCAAGACCGCCGAGCACGGCCTCGTCGTCCTGCCCAACTCCCATGGCGGCACGCTGACCTGGCACTTCACCGTGACCGGCGCCAGGGCTGACGGCAGCCCGGTGCGCCAGGAGGTGTATGTCGACGCGAACGTCGGCGGCATCACCCTGTCGTACAACAACATCGACGCGGCCGACGCCGCGCCCGTGACGGCGACGGGCGTGCGCGTGGACGGCAGCGAGGTGCAGCTGAACGCCAACCAGGAGGCGGACGGCTCGTACACCCTGGCCGACTCCACCCGCGACATGTACGCGCGGACCGGCGGCCAGATACGCACCTACGACGCGCAGCGCAAGAACTACACGCTCGTCGCGGGTGGCCCGGTCACCGACGACGTCCCGCTGGTGAAGTCCTCCACCGGCCGCTTCGACGGCGCGAACACCACCTCCGGCGCGGTCGACGCCCACGTCAACGCCGCCAAGGTCTACGAATACCTCAAGAACCAGCTCGGCCGCGACGGCGTCGACGGCAAGGGCGGCAGCATCCACTCGGTCGTCAACGTCGCCAGCAACGGCTCGGACTACGCCAACGCCTTCTGGGACGGCTCCAAGATGGTGTACGGCCACATGAACGGCGTGCCGCTGTCGGTGGGCCTGGACGTGGTCGGCCACGAGATGACGCACGGCGTGACCGAGCACGCCGCCGGACTCGTCTACCTCAACCAGTCGGGAGCCCTCAACGAGGCCATCTCCGACTACTTCGGCAATGCCATGGAGACCGCCGACAAGGGCATCGCCATGAGCGACCCCACGTCCGGCCTCGTCGGCGAGTACCTCTGCAACGGCACCAAGCCGCTCGCGGACTGCGCCCTGCGCGACCTGAACGACGGCCGCAACGCGCAGAAGGACTTCCTGCCCATCACGCTCGACATCGACAACGGGGGAGTGCACTCCAACTCCACCATCGTCGGCGGCGCGCTGTGGGACATCCGCAAGAACATCGACACCAAGCTCGCGGACCAGATCATCTACCGGGCCGCGGAGAACTACCTCACCCCGCTGTCCGGCTTCACCGACATGCGCAACGCGGTCACCCTCGCCGCCAAGTCCATGAAGGTCTCCACGGCCGACCTCGCCGCGATCGACAAGGCCTTCGACACCCACGGCATCGAGCAGGGCTGGGAGCGCAAGGGCGGCACGCACGACGCCACCACCATCGGCGCCAACGTCCTGCCCGCCTACGAGGTCTACGGCGGCGTCGACGAGCAGGCCGCCCAGATCAAGGGCGACGTCTACGCCATCAGCCACGGCGACGCCATCGCCTGGGACCAGGGCGGCGCCGCGTTCGGCATCACCGTGGGCCGCTTCTCCAAGCACCCGCAGCACGAGCTGGCCCAGAAGGACACCTACCTGCTCGACCCGTCCCTCGACAGCGACCGCGTCGTCTTCACCCGGATCGCCGCCGACGGCGTCGGCATCTACCAGTCCGGCGACAAGGGTCAGGGTGAGATCAAGAAGCTGGTCGACGAGCCGGGCGTGGACGAGACCGAGCCGGTCACCGAGAACGGCGCCCTCGCCTACATCCGCACCACCTCCGACGGCGAGCAGGACGTCATGCTCCGCAAGGCCGACGGCACCACGGTCAACGTGACGCCCGAGCCCGGCACCCAGGCCTCCCACCTCGCCATGAAGAACGGCACCATCGCCTGGGCCGGCGGCGACGGCACGTACCTCTACCTCTACGACATCGCCACCGGCACCACGCAGAACAAGCGGATCGGCGGCTTCCTGTTCAACTACATCTCGGACATCCAGCTCACCTCGGACCGTGTCTTCTACCGTGTGACGAACGGCTTCCTGATCCCGAGCACCACGCTGGGCTCGGCGCCGGTCAACGACGTGACCCAGATGGCGAACCTGCGCTACCCGTCGAGCCTCTACGCCGCCCAGTTCTCCGTGAACGACAACTACCTGGCGTACTCGACGTACAGCATCTGGGGCGCCCTCGGCTCCTGGGACGGCCCCACCAAGGTGAAGGTCGCCAAGACCTCCGACGTGCTGGCCGGCCTGAACGACTTCAGCCGCGTCTCCTGCTCCTCCGGCTCGCAACTGGCCCCGTCCCTCGGTGACGGCCGACGCGTCGTCTGGCTGGACACCACGGCCGCCACGACGGACGTCGTGACCCGCGAGACGTTCGCCAACACCTGCGCCTAGCCTCTGTGGCAGTACGGCGCTGAGGGCGGCCACCGCTGCGAGCGGTGGCCGCCCGCGTCATGCCGATCGTCCGGTCGGGGAGGCGCCTGACCGCTGCCGCGTCGACCCGCGCGCGTGGGCCGGCCCAGGACGACTCCGACCAGGACGAGTACCAGCCCGCACAGTTGCTGGACCGTCAGCACTTCCCCGGCGACCGCTGTGCCGAGCAGTACACCCGTGACGGGGTTGAGCAGTCCGATCAGTCCCACTGTTCCCGCGGGCAGGTGCCGCAACCCGGTGAACCAGGCGGTGAAGGCCAGAGCGGTGGAGACCAGGGCGACGTAGCCGAAGGCCAGGAGTGCCGGTGTGTGGAGCGCGGGCGGAGGGCCCTCCGCAACCGCGGCGACCGGCAGCAGGAACAGGCCTCCGGCGGTGAGCTGCCAGGCGGTCGAGGCGAGCACGTCGGCACTGGCGCTCCACCGCTTGGCCAGGATGTGGCCGAAGGCCGACACGAGCATGGCGGCGGCCGAGGCGAGGATCCCGGGCACGCTCATCCCTCCCACCCCCGTGAGCAGCATGAGACAGACTCCGCCGAGCCCGATCGCGGCGCCGGCCAGGTGTGAGATGCCGGGCCGCTCGGAGACCAGGGCCCAGGCGATGAGCATCATCGCCAGCGGGGACACCGCCATGACGGTCGAGGCGACGCTCGTCGGCAGCAGCTGGGAGGCGGCGTAGACGAGCACGAAGAACACGCTCACGTTGAGCAGCCCGAGCAGGGCGGACCGCCACCACCAGGCGCCGTGTGGCCGCTGCCGGCACAGGGCCAGCAGGGCGAGGCCGGCGGGCAGTGCCCGCAGGGCGGCCCCGAAGAGCGGGCGGTCGGCCGGCAGGAACTCGCGGGTGACGAAGTAGTTGGTACCCCAGGCCACCGGAGCGACCGCGGTCAGTGCCACCCAGCGAAGATTAGTTTCCATGGAAGGCAATATAGCTTCCATGGAAGCTAGTATGGTGTCCATGGACGATCCGCAACCGCTGGACCGCGTGGCCCGCATCCAGGCCGACTGGCGCCGCGAACGGCCCGACGTCGACGTCACCCCGCAAGGAGTGATCGGCCGGCTGCACCGCCTGGCCGACCGGCTCACCGAGGAGCTCTGTCTCGTCTACGGCCGCTACGGTCTCGGCGAGGGAGAGTTCGACGTCCTGTGCGCACTGCGCCGCGCCGGCGAGCCCTACGCAAGGGCACCCGGTGAACTCGCCGCGTACACCATGGTCACCACCGGCGCGATCACGAAGAGAGTCGACCGTCTCGAACAGGCCGGACTCGTCACCCGCCGCCGTTCCGGCGACGACCAGCGCGGCCGGATCGTCGCCCTCACCTGCGCCGGACGCGAGCTGATCGACCGCGCCTTCACCGACCACATGCGCAACGAACGCCGGCTGCTGGATCTGCTGACGCCCACCGAGGCCGAGGCGCTCGAAACGCTGCTCACCACCTGGCTCGCCCGCATGGAGGATCCGCGCCCTTCCGGCGACGGCGAATGACCCGCCGCGTCCCGGACGGCCGGTGGTGTCCGCCGGCTCGGGCATCGGAATGTCTCCGGGCGGCCTGGACCGACCGTCGTGCCCGCTCCGGGGCTGGAACCGAATCAACGGTGACACCGTCGAAGGGCCGACTGAGCTACGGAGAGGCCCCTGCATGACGAGAATCCGCACGCACCTGCTCGTCGCGTCCGCTGGGCTTGTCCTCGCCGCGGTCGGCTGCGGGACAGGGCCGGCACCGACCGCCGAAGGGGCTCCCCAGGTAGAGCCGGTCCGATGGTCCGAACCGGACCGGTACTCCTTCCGGCTTCTCTCCGAGTCCGGAGAACGGGGTGACCTCGGGGACTACCGGATCACGGTGGAGAACGGCAAGGTCGTCAAGGCGATCGGCCTCGACGAGTCGGCGCGGCGTACCGTCAAGGACAATCCACACAACGTCCCGACCCTGGGCGGTCTCCTCACCCAGGTCCAGGAGGCGCGCGCAGATCACGCCGAAGTCGCGCACACGGTATTCGCCGCAGACGGCCACCCCACCGAGGTCCACATCGACTGGCGGAAGAACGCCGTCGACGACGAGGCCGACTACTACGTCACTGAATACCGCGAACTCCCCTGACCGTGTGTGACGAGGTCCCGGGCCCCGCCGTGGGCCTTCGGCCGTTCCTGGTCCGACACGGACCGGGGATTCTCGGCGGGCGAGCTGTTCCCCTCGTCCTCCTGGAGGGTGATCCGGGCTGTTGCTCGCGTTTCGGCTTCGCGTCCGGTGGTGGCCCGGGCTTCCGAGAGCCGTCCCTGCGAATCCCGGACGGTGCCTTCCCGGCCATCAGGCACCCTGAGTACGAGCCATGGATGACGGGGACGCTGGTCCATGCGGAGCCGTTCCGGCGGCATGACGCAGTCGGCCTCCGTGACCTCAACGCACAGTGACCCGAGCGCCGATACCCCCCTTGAGAAATGATGCGCCGTTCGGATGCCGGTCCAGGCGGCGCGGTGTCGCCGGGCTCAGTGGCTGGCAGAACGAGTACGCGTCCGCGAGATCGAGGACGACGAGGGCAGGCGCCTGCCGCGGACCCTCCGCAGGGGTACTGGGGCGGCGGTGACCTGGCGGCGGGCACGGATGGTGCCGCTGTCCGCCCTCACGCACGCTCCCGCCGTCCCGGCGTCTCTGCTCGCACACAACACACGTACCGTCCGGCCCCGTTGACCGCCCCGCGAAGGGAACCTACTCTGAGCGGCGCAACTCAGTAAGCGCTTTCCATGTCCCGTAGGCAGTTTTCTCACTCGCACCGGGAGCGCCATGAGTCCACTGGTCCGCAGCACTCGGTCCCCCCTTCCCGTCCTCGCCGTACTCCTCGCTCTCCTTCTCGCCTGGGCCGTGGCCGCGTCGCCACCGGCGCACGCCGACCCGCAGTTCCGGGTCCTGGTCTTCTCCAAGGTGACCAACTTCCGTCACGACTCGATCCCCGCCGGTGTCGAGGCGATCAAGAAGATGGGAGCGGAGAACAACTTCGAGGTCGAGGCGACCGACGACTCGGCTGCCTTCACCGCCGCCAACCTCTCCCGCTTCCAGGCGATCGTGTTCAACAACACCAACTCCACGCCGGAGTCCGGCGACCTGCTCGACGCCGACCAGCGCGCCGCTCTCCAGACGTACATCCGCGGTGGTGGCGGCTGGGTCGGCCTGCACTCGGCCTCCGCCAGCGAGCGCGACTGGGACTGGTACGGGGACCTGGTCGGCGCGGTCTTCGACCAGCACCCGGCCGTCCAGACCGGCCGGATCAAGGTGCTCGACCAGGCGCACCCCTCCACCGAGGGACTCCCCGACCTGTGGGAGCGCACCGAGGAGTGGTACAACTGGCGCCTCAACCCCACCGGCAAGGTCCACACGCTCGCGCAGATCAAGCAACGTGACGGCATCACCGGCCTGACCCAGGGCGTCGACCATCCGTGGTCCTGGTGCCAGAACTACGACGGCGGCCGGTCCTGGTTCACCGCCGGCGGCCACGACCCCTCCGCCTTCTCCGAGCCGCTGTTCGTCAAGCACCTCCTCGGCGGCATCGAGTGGGCGGCCGGGGCCAGGCCGGGCGACTGCTCCGCCACCAAGACCGGCAGTTTCCAGCGCAGCCCGCTGGTCACCGACGGCCTGGCCGACCCGTTCGAGCTGGCCGTCGCGCCCGACCGCAGGGTCTTCTTCATCGAGCGCACCGGCAAGCTGAAGGTCGTCGACCAGGAGAACCTGAAGGTCACCACCGCCCTGGACTTCGAGTACACCCCCGAGATGACCAGCCAGTCCGACGGACTGCTCGGCCTCACCCTGGACCGCCACTTCGCCGACAACAACCGGCTGTACCTGCTCTACTCGGACAAGACCGAGAAGCACCTCAACCTCTCCCGCTTCACCGTGTCCGGCTCCACCGTCGACCCGGCGTCCGAGAAGCGGCTGCTGACGATCCCGACCTGGCGCGGCGAGGGCCGGGCCAACTCGCACATGGCGGGCTCACTCGCCATGGACACCAAGGGCAACCTGTACGCGGCGACGGGCGACAACACCGACCCGTTCGAGTCCGATGCCTTCGCCCCGATCGACGAGCGCGAGGGCCGCCGCGCCTGGGACGCGCAGGGCACCGCGGGCAACACCAACGACCTCCGTGGCAAGGTGCTGCGCATCCACCCGGAGGACGACGGCACGTACACCGTGCCCGAAGGCAACCTCTTCGCGCCCGGGACGGACAAGACCCGCCCGGAGATCTACGTGATGGGTATGCGCAACCCGTTCCGGATCACGATCGATCCGCACGACGACGCGCTGATGATCGGCGACTACGGTCCGGACGCCAAGGCGGAGGTGCCCGACCGCGGCCCCGAGGGCACGGTCGAGTTCAACCGGGTCACCGAGGCCGGCAACCTCGGCTGGCCGTACTGCATCGGCGACAACATCCCGTTCAACGACTACGACTTCGCGACGAAGACGTCCGGCCCGAAGTTCGACTGCGGCGCGCTCGTGAACGACTCGCCGAACAACACCGGCCTGCGCGAACTGCCGCCCGCCCAGCCGGCGGTGGTGTCGTACGCGTACTCCGCCTCGAAGGACTTCCCCGAGCTCGGCGCGGGCGGCGGCGGCCCGATGGGCGGGCCCGTCTACGCGTACGACAAGGACAACCCGTACAAGGCCAAGTTCCCTGCCTACTTCGACAAGAAGTGGTTCACCTACGAGCTGACGCGTCAGTGGTTCAAGACCTTCTCGTTCCAGCAGCAGGACCAGTCCTTCGAGAATTCCCGCTTCCCGGACGCCGAGAAGGGCGACCTGCTGTCGATCAATTCCGTCTTCGCCGACATGAAGTGGAACCAGCCCTTCGAGGCGGAGTTCGGCCCCGACGGCGCCCTCTACGTGATCGACTTCGGTCTCGGCAGCGGAACCGGACGCGGCGGCAGCAACGAGGGGTCGGGCATCTACCGCATCGACTACGTCCAGGACGGACGGCTGCCGACCGCGAAGGCGGCGGCCGGCCCGGACAACGGTCCCGCGCCGCTGACGGTGAAGTTCTCCAGCGAGGGGTCGGGCGTGCCGGACGGGAAGCCCGTGACGTACGCCTGGGACTTCGACGGGAACGGGACCGTCGACTCGACCGAGGCCAACCCCACGCACACCTACCGCGACAAGGGCGTGTTCACCGCCCGCCTCACGGTCACCGGGCCCGGCGGGCTGGAGGCCGCGGCGGTGAGGGAGATCACCGTCGGCAACACCCGGCCCGAGGTGACGATCCAACAGCCGCCGAACGGCGGGATGTTCGCCTTCGGTGACACCATTCCCTTCCGGGTCAAGGTCAAGGACCCGGAGGACGGCACGATCGACTGCGAGCGTGTGGTCGTGCAGTCCCAGCTCGGCCACGACACGCACCTGCACCCGCTGGACAACTACACCGGGTGCGAGGGCGAGATCGTGACCGACACCGGTGACAGCCACGGCCCGGGCCAGAACCTGTACGCCGGGGTCAGCGCGCAGTACGAGGACAAGGGCGCCCCGGGAGCACCGGCCCTCACCGGCTCCGCGGCGCTGACGCTGCGTCCCACGTTCCGCGAGGCCGAGCACTACACCGCCACCGGCGGCGCCAACGGCGGCGTGCAGATCGGGGACCGGGCCGACGCCTCCGGCGGCAAGCGGCTCGTCGAGGTCGAGGACGGCGACTGGATCAGCCTCGACCCGGTTCACCTGAAGGGCATCGACTCGGTGACCGTCGGCGCGGCGTCCGGCGGCATCGGCGGTGACGTGGAGTTCCGGGCGGGCTCGCCCACCGGCAAGCTCCTCGGCACGGCCCACATCCCGAGCACCGGTGGCTGGGGCAACCTCGTCTCGCCGACGGTCGATCTGGCCGACCCGGGCGGGACGACGAAGCTGTACGTCGTCTTCCGCAACCCGGAGTGGACGGCCGACAAGGCGGACCTGCTGGCTCTGGACTGGCTGCACTTCAACGGTCCCGGCGTCCAGCGGCGGCCCGCGGGCAGCGTGGCGGTCACGGCCTCGCCGTCGCAGGGCGCCGCGCCGCTGGCCGTGTCGTTCAAGGGCACGGCGAGCCTTCAGGCCGGGCGGACCGTGAAGTCCTACCACTGGGACTTCGGTGACGGCAGCAAGACGGCGGAGACGGCGACGGTCCAGCACACCTACGCCCGCAAGGGCAGCTACACCGCCCACCTCACCGTCACCGACGACAAGGGACACACGACAACAGGAGCGCTCCGGATCAGCGTGAGCTGACGGTCCGGAGCGTGCGGCCCGTACGGCCCCCACCGCACAAGGCCACACGGCAACCAACCTTCTTCGCTCCCCACCAACCCACCGCTCATCGGAGGCGACAGGACATGGACGGCGCACAACGGCACGCAACGCGCACCATGGGATCGACGTCCGCGCACGCGCCCGGACCCGGCCGGCGGTTGTTCCTCGGCGGCCTGCTCGGCGCCGCGGCGGCAGCGGCGACGGCCGGCACGGCGAGGGCGGCGACCGGCCCCGCCGCGAGCGCCTCGGCCGGGACCGGGCAGACGCGGCGGATCCCGCCGAGCGCGATCGGCATGCACCTGTACACCATGCGCGACCCGCTGGCGCGGGACTTCGAGGGCACCCTCGAGGAGTTGGCGGCCATCGGCTACGCGACCGTCGGAGTCAGCGGCCGCCACGGGCACAGCGCCGCCGACATACGGCGGATGCTGGACGCGACGGGCCTGAAGGCGGTCCTCGAACACGTCGGATACGAAACGGTCACCGGCAGCGGTCTGCCACAGGCCCTGGAGGACATCCGTACGCTCGGCGGGAAGTGGATCGTCGTACCGAGCCTGCCGAACTCCCTGCTCTCTCCGGATGGCTACCGGGAGGCCGCGCGCAAGCTGAACCAGGCGGGGCTGACGGCCCGCGGGGCCGGGCTGAAGGTGCTCTTCCACAATCACGAGCCGGACCACAGGACGGTCAACGGGCAGACGCTGTACGACATCCTGCTCGCGGAGACCGATCCGCACCTCGTCGGCTTCGAACTGGACCTGTACTGGGCGGCGAAGGGCGGTGCCAAGGACCCGGCCGACTACTTCACCGAGAACCGGCACCGCTTCCCTGCCCTGCACGTCAAGGACATGGCCCCGGACGGCGACTTCGCCGACGTCGGCTCCGGCGTCCTGGACTTCCCCCACATGTTCGGCTCGGCGCGACGAGGCGGCGTCAAGCAGTGGCTGGTCGAACACGACAACCCGGTCGACCCCTTCGCCTCGGCCCGCACCAGCTACGAATACCTGCGGAACGTGCGCTTCTGACCCGCGGCCCGCGACCCCGTGGCCTGTCCGGTCCAACTCCCGGCGGACCACGGGGCGTCGCCGTTCCGGCCGCAGAGGGTTCGCTTCCCCGCCCGGCTGCGAGACGGAGCCCGGCGACGGGCCGGTGTCGCCGCGGCCGGTGCCCGCTCGTCGTACGACCGGCCGGCCGTCCTCACGGCCGAAGAGCCCGTCGGCGGGGGCCGTCGGGACGACGAGCCCGGCCGGGGTGCCACGGCTGGTCTCACCATGGTGTGGATTCCGCGGTGCGCCGGACCTTGGCCCCAGCGGTCCCGAGGGCTGCTCGCCGCGAGAGCCGGGCCGGAACCGAAGCCGGCTCCGGCCCGGGCGGCTCGGTCCACACCTGCGGCGCGTGCGCCGGAACGGATCGGCTCACCCCGCTCGTCGACGACGACCCGGCCGGGGACCGCAAGCCGTCACGCCCGCTCCGGACCGGGCCGCCCGCGTGGCCGCGGCCCGTACACCGCCGACGGCCCGTGCATACGTGCCGCACCGGTCCGGCCTGCCCGTCGCGTCCCCCGTCGCACAAGGGGCGGTGCCTTCGGCAGCCGAGGCCGAAGGCACCGCCGGGTCGTGCCGGGGCGGACGCCCGGCGCCCCTCAGTCGGCCGCCGAGGCCGCGCCCAGCAGGGTTCGGACACGGGCCGTGGCGCGGCGGAACTCCGGGCGGCTCATGGTGTCGGTGTAGTCACGTTCCGGCGGCAGACCGACGTCGATGACCTCGGTGATCGTGCCGGGCCGTGCGCTCATCACCGCCACGCGGTCCGCCAGGTAGGCCGCTTCGGAGATCGAGTGGGTGACCAGCAGGACGGTGGTGCCGGTCTCCCGCCAGATGCGGTTCAGTTCGACGTTCATCTGCTCGCGGGTGAGCGCGTCGAGGGCGCCGAAGGGCTCGTCCATGAGCAGCACCGGTGGCTCGTGCAGCAGCGCTCGGCACAGCGCCACGCGCTGCTGCATGCCGCCGGACAGTTCGTGCGGGTAGGCGTCCTCGAAGCCGGTCAGGCCGGTCATCTCGATGAGTTCGGCGGCACGGGCGCGGGCCCGGTCGGCGGACATCTTCCGCATCTCGGCCTGGAGAAGGATGTTCCGCCGGACCGTGCGCCATTCGAGCAGCGCGGCACGCTGGAAGACGTACCCGATGTCGGGGCGGGGCGCGGTGACGTCCTCGCCGTGCAGCCGGACGGCGCCCGAGGACGGCCGCAGCAGGCCCGCGACGAGCTTGAGCAGGGTCGACTTGCCGCACCCGGACGGTCCGACGATGGCGACGAACTCACCTGGCGCGACGTCGAGCGAGACTTCCCGCAAGGCGGTGACGTCCCTCTTCTTCGTACGGAACCGCACCTGCACCGCGTCGAGTTCGACGGCCGTGGACGACTCGGCGGCGGACGGCTGCCGGCCGGCGTCCGCCCGCGGCGTGCGGATGGTCTTCTCTGCCACAGTCATCCCTTCGGGGCCGCGCTGGTGTCCCAGTACTCCGAGACCGGCTTGGCGTTGCGGACCATGCCGACCTGGGCGAAGAGGTCGACGGTCTTCTGCCAGTCCGCCTCGGTGTTGACGCCCGGGGCCCTGCCCTGGGTGGCGTCGGTGTGCAGCAGGGTCAGCGTGGTGGCGAACTGGTCGGACAGAACCTTCTCGGGGGGCAGTTGGCCGGATGCGCCCGCCATCGAGGCGACGGCGGGACCCGGACTCTTCTCCGCCGCGGCCCACGCCTCGCTGGTGGCCTGGGCCATGCGCTTGGCCAGGTCGGGATCGCTCGTGAGGGTGCGCTGCCCGGCGATCAGGCCGTTGGAGTAGAAGTTGAGCCCATGCTCGGAGAAGCGCAGGTAGGAGACCTTCTTGCCGGCCTTGTTCTGCATGGTGGGGCCCTGGTCGCTGGCGTATCCGAGCAGGGCGTCGGTCTGGCCGGAGATCACCGCGGCGATCTTGCCGGCCGGGTCGGTGTTCTGGATCTTCACGTCGGACTCGGCGATCCCGTTCTTCTCGAGGAAGACCGGGAAGGTCCTGGACAGGGCGTCACCGGCGGTTCCCGCGATCGTCCTGCCCTTGATGTCCGAAGGTTTGTCGATGCCCTTGTCGGCGAAGAACTGCACGGACGCCGGGGTGGTTTGAAGGAACACGCCCAGGCTCTTGACCTTGACTCCCTGGTCCACGCCCGCGAGGACGGCCGGGGTGTCCGCCCAGCCGAAGTCGGTCTGCCCGGCGGCAGTGGCCTGCACGGTCTTCTGCGAGCCCTGTCCGGCCCGGATCTGGAGGTCGATGCCGTGCTTCTCGTAGATCTTCTGCTGCTTGCCGTAGTAGAACGGCGCGTGCTCGCCGTAGGGATACCAGTTCAGCGTGAGCGTGACCTTGTCGAGTTCCTTGCCCGACGCGCTCGTGGTCTTGTCCGAGCCCTCGCCGCCGCAGGCGGTGGCGAACAGCAGCAGCGGGACGAGGACGGTGGGCAGTCTGCGCAGGTGCATGGTTCGGCCCTTCTCGGAGCGGGAGCGGGAAGTTGCCTCAGTACGCGGTGCTGACGGCGTCGCCCCGGCGGCTGGCGTGCCAGGGGAGCAGGAGCTTCTCGGCGATTTCCACGATCACGAAGAGGACGACACCGATCAGCGACATCACCAGGAGTCCGGCGAAGAGCATCGGGGTGTCGAGATTGCCGTTGGCCTGGAGGATCACATAGCCGAGACCTTCGTTGGCACCGACGAACTCGCCGACGACCGCACCGGTGACCGCCAGCGTGACGGCCACCTTCAGACCGGAGAACAGGTGCGGGAACGACGCCGGGAAGCGGATCTTGACGAAGGTCTGCAGCGCGCTCGCGCCCATGGTCTGGGAGAGCTGGATCATTTCGGGGTCCACCGACTTCAGGCCGGTCACCATGGAGATGACCACCGGGAAGAAGGCGATGAGCACGGCGATGAGGATCTTCGGCGCGATACCGAAGCCCAGCCACACCACGAACAGCGGCGCGATGGCGATCTTCGGGATCACCTGGGCGAACAGCAGGATGGGATACAGCGTCCTCTCGACGGTCGACGAGTAGACCATCGCCACGGCCGCGAGGACGCCGACGCCGACCGCGATCACAAAGCCCAGCAGTGTCTCGTACGTGGTCACCCAGCTGTGGTGCCAGAGGTAGCCGCTCTTGGTGGCCATCAGGTCCAGGGTCGCGCCCGGCGACGGCACCAGGTAGGACTCGACCAGGTCGGCGGCCGAGACGGCCCACCAGGCGACGAGGCAGACGAGGAGCAGGGCGAACGGCCGCCATGCCCGCTCGACCGCTTCGCCGAGCCGTTCGGCCGCGCCGCGCTGCGCGCGCTCTTTGACTCCCGCCGGGGGAGCGGGAGTTCGGCGGATGGCGCTCTGGCTCATGAGTGAACTCCTCTGACGTCGGGTTGTGCCGGGAAGGAGTCGCAGGGGGTTGGTGAAACGCCTGGTAGTATCGGAAAACGCTTCCAGAAAGCGCTTTCTGCTATGCTCTGCCACGTTAGGGACAGCGCGTACGAATGGTCAATAGGGCGTCAAGAGGTTTCCGGACCTCGGCGCGCCCGTGGCCCTGTGCGATCTGGGGGTGCCGTGAACCGACCCGTAAGCCGAGACAACGCGCCTGTACCCGACCGGCCCGAACGGGCACGGGCGCACGTGACCCTGGACTCCGTCGCCCGTACCGCCGGGGTCTCCGCGGCCACCGCCTCGCGGGCACTCAACGGCACCGCACGGGTGCGCGAGGACCTGCGCGAACGCGTACTGCTCGCCGCGGAGCACCTCGGCTACATCCCCAACGCCCATGCGCAGGCGCTCGCGAGCGCCCAGAGTTCCGTCGTCGGCGTCATCTGCCACGACGTCGGCGACCCGTACTTCTCCGCCATCGCCAGTGGCGTGATGCGCGCCGCCGCCGCCCGGCACCTCATGGTGATGCTGGCGAGCACCTTCCGCGAACCCGCCCGTGAGGTCGCCTACGTCTCGACGCTGCGCGCCCACCGCGCCCGCGCCATCCTGCTCATCGGCTCCGGCTTCGAGGACGCGGACTGGGAGCGGTCGATGGCCGCGGAACTCGGGCCGTACGTGTCCGGCGGCGGCCGGGTCGCCGCCGTCAGCCGCCACCGCAGCCTGCGGGTGGACACCGTGCTGCCGGAGAACCGGGCCGGGGCGGCGGAACTGGCCAGGGCCCTGATCGGTCTGGGGCACCGGGAGTTCGCGGTGCTGACCGGGCCGCCGTCACTGACGACGGTCGCCGACCGGCTGCGGGGCTTCCGCGACGCGCTGGCCGAGCATTCGATCCGGCTGGCCGCCGACCAGGTGGTCGAAGGCGCGTTCACCCGTGAGGGCGGGTACGCCGCGACCGCCGAACTGCTCGCCCGGGGCCTCAGGGCGAGTTGCGTCTTCGCCGTCACGGACGTGATGGCCGTGGGAGCGTTGGCGGCACTGCGCGAAAGCGGGCTCCGGGTACCGGAGGACCTGTCGCTCGCGGGCTTCGACGACGTACCGATCGTCCGGGACCTCACCCCGCCGCTGACCACGGTCGCGCTGCCGCTCGCACGGATGGGGGAGACCGTCCTGGACCTGGCGCTGCGCGAGCCGCGGGGGCGGCGCTCGCGCGTGGAGCGCATCGCGGGCGAGGTCCTGCTGCGGGGCAGCACAGCCCCCTGGCGGGGTCGCACGGTGCCGCCGGGACGGGGGTGACGTCGCGCGCCCGGCCGCCGACCGGCTGCTGGGCCGCGCACGTACTCCAGAGCCGCCCACCGACTGCCCGGTCGCACGCCGGCCCCGGCTCGTAATGGCAAACCACTTCAGTCACTTCAGACGGAAGGACCGCCCATGACACCGCTTCGGCTCCCGCTCGGCGACCTGACCATCGACCGCGTCACCACGTACGCCGTCGCCCTGCCCACCCGGCGCTCCTTCGGAGTCTCCGGCGGCGCGGTGGCCGTGGCCGGCCGGCCCAGCATCCGCGTCCTGGTACGGGTCGACGCCGACGGTGTGCACGGCTGGGGCGAGGCGACGCCGATCCCCGCGTGGACCTACGAGACCGCGGAGTCGATCGTCACGACCGTCGACCGCTACCTCGCGCTGGCGATCCTCGGGCGTCCGGCCTGGGACCTCGGCGGCGTGGACGCCGCGTTCGACCGGGCCGTCAACCGGGGCTTCACCATCGGTGCCCCGCTGGCCAAGGGAGCGGTCGACGTCGCGCTGCACGACCTGCTCGGCCGGGCGGCCGGCGTGCCGCTGGGGACGTTGTGGGGGCAGCGGCGCCGGGAGACGATCGAGCTGGGCTGGGTCGTCTCCGGCCAGTCGCCGGCGGAGGTCGGCGACAGCGTGGCGGAGGGCGTGGACGAGGGCTACCGGGCGTTCAAGGTGAAGGTGGGGCTGCACGACGAGGAGACGGACGCGGCCGTGGTGGCGGCCGTGCGCGAACACGCCCCGGCCGGAGCCCCGTTGTGGGTGGACGCCAACCAGGCGTACACCGTGCCGGCCGCGCTGCGCATGTCCGCCCGCCTGGCCGGCCTCGGGGTGACCGCCTTCGAACAGCCGCTGCCCGCCAACGACATCGCCGGACTGCGCAGGCTCCGGGACTCCTCACCGATCCCGGTCGCGCTCGACGAGAGTCTGCGCCATCCCACCGACCTGGCGACGTTCGTCCGCCTCGAAGCTGTCGACATCGCCATCGCCAAGGTGCAGCGCAGCGGCGGGCTCACGCTCTCTCGGCGGCTGTGCGCGCTGGCCGAGGACTGCGGCGTGCAGCTCATGGGGTCGGGGCTCACCGACTCGGACGTCGGCCTCGCCGCCTCGCTGCACCTCTTCGCGGCCTACGGGCTCGACACACCCGTTGATCTGAACGGCCGTCAGTTCGTCGAATCGCCCTACGCCGGGCCGACGGTGACGATCGAGAACGGGACGGCGCGGGTACCCGACGGTCCGGGGCTCGGCGTCGAGGTCGACGACACCGCGGTGCGGAAGCTGGCTGTGGACGTCCTCGAACAGAGGCCCTGAGCCGGATCGGGTACGGGACCCCTTCGTAGCGTCATCGCAGGCGGCGCCAGGTCATACCGGCCGGACGCCGCCCTGCGTCGCTGAACGGCGTGGACCAGGGGTGCGAGCACGGGGTCGGTGGCCGCCTGGTCGAGGGCCTCGCGCGGGGCCGCGTCGCGGGTGGGGCGGGCCTCCTCCAGCAGACGCAGGCCGTCGTCGGTGACCTCGGTGCAGATGTCGCGGCGGTCGACGGGGCACAGGTGGCGCGAGGGCGCCCCGTGGTCCTCCAGCCGGGTCACCTGCCACGTGGTGGCGCTCTGGCTCCGACCAGCCACTCACTCTACCTGCGTTTGCCGTTAGCCAGCGTGTGCAATTATTGTTTGCGCGCGTAAGGCGCTTGCGCAATCTGACTTTGTACGTCAAAGGACCCTCGTCATGCCGCTCGCACTGCTGGCCCTGGCCATAGGGGCCTTCGGAATCGGCACCACGGAATTCGTGATCATGGGGCTGCTGCCCCAGGTCGGCGCGGACCTCGGCGTGTCCGTACCGACGGCCGGCTTCCTGGTCACCGGCTACGCCCTCGGCGTCATGATCGGCGCACCGATCATGACCGTCCTCGGCACCAGGATCTCCCGCAAGAACATGCTCATGCTGCTCATGGGCCTGTTCATCCTCGGCAACTTCATCTCCGCCGTCGCCCCGGTCTTCGCCGTCATGCTGATCGGCCGCGTGGTGGCCTCGCTGGCCCATGGCGCCTTCTTCGGCATCGGCTCCGTCGTCGCCGCCGAACTGGTGGCCCCCGAGAGGAAGGCCGGCGCCATCTCCATGATGTTCACCGGCCTGACCGTGGCCAACGTCGTCGGCGTACCCCTGGGCACGTACGTGGGCCAGAACGCCGGCTGGCGCGTGACCTTCCTGCTCGTCGCCGCCCTGGGCGTACTCGGCCTGGCCGGCGTGGCCAAGCTCGTACCCGACCTGCCCAAGCCGGAGGGAACGCGGCTGCGGCACGAGGTCGCCGCCTTCAGGAACACCCAGGTCATCTTGGCCATGGCCATGACGGTCCTCGGCTTCGGAGGCGTGTTCGCCGCGATCACCTACATCGCTCCGATGATGACCGAGGTCGGCGGCTTCGCCGGATCCTCCGTCACCTGGCTGATGGTGGTCTTCGGGCTCGGCATGGTGGCAGGCAACCTGATCGGCGGCCGTTTCGCGGACCGCAAGCTCATGCCCATGCTCTACACCGCGCTGGGCGGCCTGGCACTGGTCCTGCTGCTGCTCACCTTCCTGGCCTCCAGCAAGACGGCGTCCGTCGTGGCCGTCTTCCTCATCGGCGCTCTCGGCTTCGCCACCGTCCCGCCGCTCCAGAAGCGCGTCCTCGACCACGCCCACGGCGCGCCGACGCTGGCCTCGGCGGCCAACATCGGCGCCTTCAACCTGGGCAACGCCCTGTCCGCCTGGCTCGGCGGCCTGGTGATCTCCGCCGGCCTCGGCTACACCGCGCCCAACGCCGTCGGGGCCGTACTGGCCGCCGCCGCCCTGGTCCTGGCCGTCATCTCGCACCGGCTCGAACCGCGGCCCACCCGCATCACCGTGGTTTCCGCCCCGGCGAACGCCGACCTCGCCGCGGCCACGGACCCCACGGCCGCCCACCCCGCCGCTCCCGCAGCCGCGCGAGCCGTCCGCTCCTGATCCCCCCACCCAGCAGTACCGAGGAAAGGAACCCCTCATGACTTCCGTGCCGAACGTGACGCTCAACAACGGTGTGATCATGCCCCAGTTGGGCTTCGGTGTCTTCCAGGTCCCCGACGAGGAGACCACCGCCGCGGTCACCAGCGCCTTGGAGGCCGGCTACCGCAGCATCGACACCGCGGCGGTCTACGGCAACGAGCGCGGCGTCGGCAAGGCCATCGCCGCCTCCGGCCTGCCCCGCGAGGAGCTCTTCGTCACGACCAAGCTGTGGAACGAGGACCAGGGCCACGACCGGGCCCTGGCCGCTTTCGACGACTCCCTGGACAGGCTCGGCCTCGACCACGTCGACCTCTACCTCATCCACTGGCCCACCCCGGCCCGCGACCTGTACGTGGAGACCTACAAGGCGCTGGAGAAGATCCTCGCCGACGGGCGTGCCCGCGCCATCGGCGTCTCGAACTTCCAGATCCCCCACCTGCGGCGGCTCATGGAGCACACCGGGATCACCCCGGCGGTCAACCAGGTGGAGCTGCACCCCGGCCTCCAGCAGACCGCGCTGCGCGCCTTCCACGCCGAGCACGGGATCGCCACCGAAGCCTGGAGCCCCCTGGCCCAGGGCGCGGTCCTCGGGGACCAGGCGATCGTGCGAGTCGCCGAGGCGTATGGCGTAACCCCGGCGCAGGTCGTGCTGCGCTGGCACCTCCAGACCGGCAACATCGTGATCCCCAAGTCCGTCACCCCCGACCGCATCCGGCAGAACCTCGACGTCTTCGGCTTCGAGCTCACCGACACCGACATGGCCGCCCTCACGGACCTCGACCGCGGTCTGCGCACCGGCCCGGACCCCGACACCCTCAACTGACCCCGTACGTCCCCGGGTACCCGTCCGCCGCGGACGGGTACCCGGGGATCCGCGGGCATCGACACCGCCGCAGCAGCTTCACAGCCTCAACGACGGGAACGCGTCATGCAGATCGATCTCTCCGGCCGCACTGCCCTGGTCACCGGCTCCACCCAGGGCATCGGCCACGCCATCGCCACCGGCCTCGCCCGCGCGGGCGCCCGCGTCGTCGTCAACGGCCGCGGCGAGGAGCGCGTCGCGGCGGCCGTCCGCACCGTACGCGCCGACTCCGGCAGCGACGACGTCACCGGCGCCGCGGGCGACCTGGCGACGGAGCAGGGCGCCGCCGCCGTACTGGAGGCCGTGCCCGCGGTCGACATCCTCGTCAACAACCTCGGCATCTTCGGCTCCGCCGCTCCTCTTGAGATCGACGACGCCGAGTGGCGCCGCTTCTTCGAGGTCAACGTCCTCTCCGCCGTCCGGCTCATCCGCGCCTTCCTGCCCGGCATGAAGGAACGGGGCTGGGGGCGCGTCCTCAACCTCGCCAGCGACTCGGCCGTGGTCATCCCCGCCGAGATGATCCACTACGGCATGACGAAGACCTCGCTGCTCGCCGTCACCCGTGGGTTCGCCAAGGACGCCGCCGGTACCGGCGTCACCGTCAACTCCGTCATCGCCGGACCGACCCACACCGGCGGCGTCGAGCGATTCGTCCGCGAGCTCGTCGGCGACGAGCTGCCCTGGGACGAGGCGCAGCACGAGTTCATGGTCAAGCACCGCCCCCAGTCCCTGCTGCAGCGGCTCATCGAGCCCGAGGAGATCGCCAACATGGTCGTCTACCTCGCCTCGCCCCACGCCTCCGCCACCACCGGAGGTGCCCTGCGGGTCGACGGCGGCTACGTCGACTCCATCCTGCCCTGAGCCCGGCGCCCGGGCGTGATCAAGCCTGTGGCCTGGGTGCCACGTCCAGGGCGAGGACGGGCTCGACGGGTTCCAGCAGCACCGGGAGCTCCACACGGGGCTCGTCCATGAGAACCCGAAAAAGTTCCGACGACGATGTCGAGAACCCGTGACCGGCTCCGTCCCCGGGGTGAGTGCGACGACAATGGGTCGCATCAGTACCGAGGAGAACCACCATGGCGAAGTACCTGCTGCTCAAGCACTACCGAGGCGCTCCGGCCGCGGTCAACGACGTGCCGATGGACCAGTGGACGCCGCAGGAGATCTCGGCCCACGTGCAGTACATGAACGACTTCGCGGCCCGGCTCGAGGAGACCGGCGAGTTCGTCGACGGTCAGGCGCTCGCCCCCGAGGGGGCGTGGGTCCGGTACGACGGTGAGGGGCGCCCGCCGGTCACCGACGGCCCGTTCGCCGAGACGAAGGACCTCATCGCCGGCTGGATGGTGATCGACGTCGACAGCTACGAGCGCGCCGTCGAGCTGGCCGGAGAACTGTCGGCCGCCCCCGGAGCGGGCGGGAAGCCGATCCACGAGTGGCTCGAGGTGCGCCCGTTCCTGACCACGCCGCCCACCATCACGGAGTGACCTCACCAGTGAACGAGGCCCTGCTCCGGAGCCTCACGCCGAGCGTGCTCGGGATCCTCGTCCGCCGCGGAGCCGACTTCGCGGCGGCCGAGGACGCCGTGCAGGACGCGCTGGTCGAGGCCGTCCGCGTCTGGCCGGCCGGCCCTCCGAGGGACCCCAAGGGCTGGCTGGTCACCGTGGCCTGGCGCCGCTTCCTCGACGCGACCCGCGCGGACGCCGCCCGCCGCCGACGGGAGGACCTCGTCGACGAGGAGCCGGCGCCCGGGCCCGCGCCCGCGGTGGACGACACGCTCCAGCTCTACTTCCTGTGCGCCCACCCGTCGCTGACGCCTTCGTCGGCGGTCGCGCTCACGCTGCGCGCCGTCGGCGGGCTGACCACCCGGCAGATCGCCCAGGCCTACCTGGTGCCCGAGGCGACCATGGCGCAGCGCATCAGCCGCGCCAAGCGCACCGTCTCCCGCGTACGGTTCGACCAGCCCGGCGACGTCGCCACCGTGCTGCGCGTCCTCTACCTGGTCTTCAACGAGGGCTACTCCGGCGACGTCGACCTCGCCGCCGAGGCCATCCGGCTCACCCGGCAGCTCGCGACCGCGATCGACCACCCCGAGGTGGCGGGGCTGCTCGCCCTCATGCTGCTCCACCACGCCCGGCGCGCCGGCCGCACCGCGCCCGACGGCAGCCTGGTGCCGCTCGCCGAGCAGGACCGCGGCCGGTGGGACACCGAGTCCATCGCCGAGGGCATCGAGATCCTGCAGACGGCCCTCGCTCGCGACCGGCTGGGCGAGTTCCAGGCCCAGGCCGCCATCGCCGCACTCCACGCCGACGCGCCCACCGCCGAGGAGACCGACTGGGTCCAGATCGTCGAGTGGTACGACGAGCTCACGCGTCTGACAGACAGCCCGGTCGTCCGGCTCAACCGCGCCGTCGCCGTCGGCGAGGCCGACGGTCCGCGCGCCGGCCTCGCGGCACTCGCGGCGCTGGACGACTCACTGCCCCGCCACGCGGCGGTCGCGGCGTACCTGCACGAACGCGACGGCGACCTGACAACGGCGGCCCGGCTGTACGCCGAGGCGGCCCACAAGGCCCCCAACCTCGCCGAACGCGACCACCTGACACGCCAGGCCGCCCGGCTCAACGCGCGCCGGTGAGCAAGCGCTGCACGCAGTGCCGGTGGTCGACCTGTGAATCAGCCCGTGCGGGGCGGGCATGGGGGGATGTGTCACCATCGCCGGGTGAGTACCACGCCGGCCTCGCCGTCCGACGCCCAGCTTTCGCAGGTGCGGCGGCTCCGTCTGGCCAAGGACGCCATGGACCGTGATTGGGCCGAACCCATCGACCTGGACGCGCTCGCCGCACACGCCGGGTACTCGCGCTACCACTTCGTCCGCGTCTTCCGGGATGTGTACGGGCAGACACCGGGGCAGTATCTGAGCCGCCGCCGCATCGAGCGCGCGGAGGACCTGCTGCGCACCGCCGACCTGTCGGTCACCGAGATCTGCACGCTGGTGGGCTTCACCAGCCTGGGATCCTTCTCGTCGAGCTTCAAGAAGCACACCGGCCTCACCCCGAGTGAGTACCGTGCCCGGCATATCGGGCAGGGAGCGGCGCTGATTCCCGGGTGTTATGCGCTGCTCTGGCACGGAAGTTTCAAGGGACTAGTGGAGCGCGGCACCGAAGAGCGCAACTTTGGAGAAGCCCCGTGAGGCGGCGGTGACTACGTTGGTTGCGACGCGTGGGTGAGTGGCGCCCCGCCGAGCACAGGGAGTCAACCATGATCAAGGGTTTGTCGATCGCCAACGTCTGGGTCCTCGACCACGACCGGGCCAGGGCGTTCTACACCGAGAAGCTGGGGCTCGAGGTCCGTGTCGACATGACGATGGGCGAGGCCGGGATGCGCTGGCTCACCGTCGGCGCCAAAGACCAGCCGGATCTCGAACTCACGCTGATGGTCCCGGGCCCGCCCGCGCTCGACCCCGAGTCCGCCGAGGAACTGAAGAAGCTGATCGCCAAGGGCGTACTGGGCGCGGGCGTATTCGCCACCGACGACATCCATGCCGACTACCGGGCGATGAAGGCGCGCGGCGTGGAGTTCCTGCAGGAGCCGCAGGAACGGCCGTACGGCACCGAGGCCATCTTCCGTGACGATTCCGGCAACTGGTTCTCCTTCACCCAGCGCCGTGAGCAGCTCGATCTCGACAAGGATTGGGGCTGCTGACACATGAGCCGCAGACCGTGATCTTCAAGCCGGGCAGTCGAGGTCGGCGGCGCCCGTGGCGCACCAGGTGTCGATGACCGCGCCGGACCACGCGGAGGTGGCGCTCTGACAGCGAGGGCAGACCGCGGCAGGCGAATCGCCCTGACCGGCGACGAAGACCGTACGCCCCGTGATGACCCGCAGCTCGTCGCCCGGCTCCTCCTCCAACTCCTTGATCCTGGCACGCCAGTCCCAAGAAACTGGATCGGCGGCCTCCCTCCACCGCGGTCCGGCCAGATGGGCCACACCGCCCCGCCACGGCACCGGGCGGATGAACCCTTCCGCCTCCAGCCAACTCCTGCCGCGTCGGCCCCACGCGACGGCCTCTTCCGCTGAGGCGTCCAAGTCCACGATGGTCTGTCGGTAGGTGCCCACAGCCTTCCTTCCGGCACGGTGCGTCGACATCACTGCTGCCAAACGTTAGGTGATCCAACGGTCACCTCTGACGTGATCGGCGCTGGCATCCTGCGGTTTCGCGTTCGGCGCGGCAAAGGAATTAGAGTCCGCCTCGGCAGCCCCACGGAACATCCGGGCTGCGAATGTCCGCTACGCCCGCATTGCCCCTATGTTGCTTTCTTCTACGTCACATGTCCCGGTCCGGTCGCGACGGTCGCCGAGGGTGGATGAAGTCATCCGCGTGAGCCGCCGTGAGGTGTGGACTTCCAGCGTTGCGGGAGCTTCTGAGCCAGACCTGCACGGAATGCGCCGCACGCACAGGCACACGCAAAGAAGGCAGGGTCGCGCAGCCCCTTCATGTCCACTTCGCCGCACCAACCAACGGAGCATGTGATGACGCCCGCGAGAACCGCGCAGGACCCGGCCTCCCGAACCGCCGGCGGCTTCTTCGCCCGCCCGGCGAAAGCGGCGTTGGCGGACGCGCTGCGGAACGCCTCGTACGAGATCCTGCCGTTCAAAAGCGCGGAGGTGAAGGTACTGGCCCATGTCCCGAAGGACGTGGCGCTCACGGTGACGACGACCGAGGCCAAAGGCCTGGGGCCCACGATCGGGCTGGCCGCTCGGCTCAGCGGGCACGGCTACAGCGTCGCCCCACACATAGCGGCGCGCCTGGTGCGTGATGAGGCACACCTCACCGACATCGTGTCGCGACTGCGGGACTCCGGTGTCGATCGGCTCTTCGTCATCGCCGGCGACGCCCCCGAACCGGCCGGTGCCTTCCCGGACGCACTGAGCCTGCTTGAGGGCCTTCAGTCCGTCGGGCGGACTTTCGCGTCCATCGGGATCGGTGGCTACCCCGAGGGGCACGGCAGAATCAGCGACGAGCTGATCGAGAAGGCGCTCCAAGCCAAGGCGCCTTACGCGAGCCATGTCATCACCCAGTTGTGCTTCGATGCCGACACCACGATCCGTTGGGCACGCACAGCGCAGGCATCCGGGGTCGATCTGCCCGTCCGGGTCGGCATTCCCGGCGCGATCAGCCGCCAGAAGCTGATCCGTGTCTCGGCCGGGCTCGGCCTGGGCCAGTCGGCCCGCTTCCTGAAGAAGCAGCAGAACATGCTCTGGCGCTTCTTCCTGCCCGGGGGCTACAGCCCGAACAAGCTGATCGAGCGGCTGACGCCCGCCTTCGGCATGTCCGGCAACCGCCTGCAGGGCTTCCACGTGTTCACGTTCAACGACCTCGACAGCACCGAGGCCTGGCGGCAGGCCTGGCTGGCCCGTCTGTCCTGACTCGGGTCGCACATCCCACCGGATTCGGCGCGCAGGGCCCTCATGCGGGTCGAGTTCGCCCACGCCGACGGCACGGTCCTCGACCTGGACGCCCTGCGGCGGAGGGTCGGGCTTGTCGCCGGCGAATCCGACATGACCTGGCAGCTCACCGACAGCGCGCGCCGGCCGTCGGCCCTCATCATGGTGAGTAAGTTCGCGCACTGCCTGAGCGACCTGCTGTTCCGGAACTCGATCGGTGAACTCGACCTCGACGTCGTGGCCGTGGTGCCCCACCACCCCGACCTCGGCCGGATCCGCGTGACTGGCGGCAACGGGCGAAATGTCGAGGGGCGTTCACCTGCCTGCCCGCTTGATCGCGTATGGATAACGGGTCTAGTCCATCGCGTGGGACTGGTGTCCCGTGTCCCGCGCGTCAGCCGAAAGGAAAGACCGTGGAACGCAGATCCCTGCTGGGCGCCACCGCAGGAGCCCTGGTGCTCGGAGGCCTCGCCCAGGTGCCCGCCGAGGCCGCGCCGGCCGCCGGCGGTAACGGTGGCGGTGGCGGGCTTGTCACCACGTTCAACGTCATCAGCGACATTCAGGGCGACCTCGGCGACTTCGCCGAAGCGCTCAAGGACATCAAGGCCACCAACCCGCACTCCTCGGGCATGGCCGTCGCCGGGGACATCACCCCGCGCGGCTACGACTTCGAATACGCCGAGGTGCAGAAGATCCTGGACCAGGGCCCGAAGCCGCGTGAGGTCGCCTGGGCCATCGGCAACCACGAGTTCTACGTCCCCAAGTGGGCCGACCCGGACACCCTCGCCCAGAGCACCTGGCCCAACGGCACCACCGAGGAATCCCTCTTCCGCAGCTTCTACAACTTCGCCAAACGGTCCACGATCTATGCCGAGACGACGTTCGGCGGCATCCCGGTCCTGACCATCGGCACCGAGCGCTACATGAAGTACCACGACAACTCCCTGTGGGACGAGGTGTGGATCAGCGAGGCGCAGTTCCAGTGGCTCGAGGACCGACTGCAGTACTGGTCGCGGCGCCGCAAGCCGGTCATGGTGATCACCCACCATCCGCTGCCCAACACCGTCTCCGGTACCCGCAGCAAGATCTACACGAGCGACTACCTCCAGCCCGACCGCCTCCTCGGCCTCCTCGGGCGTTACCGCGATGTGTTCCTCTTCAGCGGCCACACCCACTGGGACCTGACCCTGTCCGACTGGTACGTGCGCCGGATCGTGCCCGGCACCGCCAACCTCGACGGCTTCTCGGTGATCAACACCGGTGCGGTGCAGACCGGTTTCGCCGACAACGGTCAGGGCGGCGAGGTCACGGTCCCCGGTCACTTCAACCAGGGACTCCAGGTGGACGTGTACCGCGACCGCGTCGTCATCAAGGCACGTGACTTCGCGACCGGCAACTGGATGAAGCAGATCACCGTCCCGCTTGCCACACGGATCTGACCCCCGGACGGGCAACGCCGCCAGGGCCCGGCGACGTTGCCCGGCCGCGGTTCACACGTGCTCACCGATGACCGAAGCGGTCAGTGCCGAGCATGCCTCACTGCTGTCGCCGGCGATACAGGCGAGGACGTCATGTGCCGCGCTCTGGGCTGGAGTGCGGATTTGGCATCGAGGCGACTGGTCCATGACAATTTTCAGATGATCGATCGAGTCAGCTTGGCTGTATCGGCTTTGGGCGCTCTGGTCTGCCTCATGTTCGTCATCGGTGCGTTGCAGGCGTATCTGGCTGGAGATGAGCCGGCATGGTTGGTCGCGCTGGCATGCCTGCTGCAAGTCACCACCGTCTGGCAGTTGGTCCGCGACGTCCGCCGCCGCCGACCGCGAAGCGAGGCGGAGTGACGTCTCGTACGGGGCGGTTGGCCCGCTGACCGTCAGGTCCTGAGCACCTGGGCATCACTGACGGTCAGCTGCGCACGCAGTGAGCCCACCGCGACTTATGAGCGGGCGATGTCAAAGACCTTGTGTAAGCGGTTGATATGTCCCTAGCATCCTCTCAACTTTCGCTGAGAGAGGGACAAAGATGAACTCCGCTCAAGGAAAGTCACACGGTCGCCGTCAATTCCTCCGTGGAGCAGCGGTCTCCGCCGCCGTTCTGGCCGTCGGATCGCAGGCCTGGTCGGCGCAGGCGGCTCCGTCTCCCGGAGCGGGCAGACGAGTTCCGGCAGGCCGTATCGGTCTCCAGCTCTACACCGTGCGCGACATGCTCGCCGTCGATCCCGAGGGCACACTCGAGATGATCGCCGACGCGGGCTACGCCGAGATCGAGCCCGCCTACACCTACGGCGGCCGCAGTGCCGAGCGGTTCCGGAGGATCGCCGATGCGAACGGGCTGCGGGTGATCGGCAGTCACCACAATCCCGGCGACTTCCGGGGCGCCCGCGCGCAGCAGACCTTCGACAACGCCATGGCGCTCGGACAGGAGTACGTCGGCGTCTCCTACATGGACGGTGCGCAGACCGCCCAGGGCTACCGCGCGATGGCGCGGGAGATGAACCAGTGGGGCGAGGCTGCCCGGGCCCGTGGACTGCGCTGGTACGCCCACCTGCACGACAACGAGTTCCACGCGGATCCGCAGACCGGCCAGACTCTCTTCGACGTATGGCTGGAGGAGACCGACCCGGATCTGGTCTGGTTCGAGATGGACCTCTACTGGATCCTGCGGGCAGGCGCGGACCCGGCCCCCTACCTCAGGTCGTACGAGAAGCGGTTCCCGATGCTGCACGTCAAGGACGGCGCACCGTGGAACAACATCGAGACCGACCTGGGAGAGGGCGAGATCGACTTCGCCGGCATTCTCGCCAACCTGCGGCAGCTGCCCCATCACCACTACATCATCGAGAGGGACCAGCAGCCCGACCCGGTCCGCACCGCCCACGTGTCCTACGACTACTTCCGCACGATCCGCGTAGGCCCTCCGGGCAACGGCCACGGCCCCGGCGGAGTCGCTCAGAGGTCCTGACGAAGGCTCTCCGTGAGCCGTTCCTGCAGGTCGGCCCGGACGCGGCCGACCTGCAGGAGGACGAGGGAGGCAGCCTCGCCCGTCAGGTGAGCGCGGGCGCGTTCCCGGCCGGCGGTACCCGGCAGGTTGCGGCGGATCCATCCGGCGAGGAGTTCGCTCTGCCCGACGTCCTCGGAGAAGTGGCAGCGGAACCGGGGGTTCGGTGTGAGCCGGGCACGCGGGGAGTCGCGCCCCGCCCTCGTCAGGTGAACCAAGGCGAGGGCACAGTGGCCGTGGCACTGCCGACGAAGGCGCGGCAGTCGGTGACCCGGTGGCGGCGTATGCCGTGGTGGCGGGCCAGCGCGCGGGCGGCTCCGTGCAGGGTGCGGTAGGTGCCGGTCTCGCGGGCGCTGCCCACCGGGACGGCGACCCAGCGGGCAGTATGGCCGCCGTGGTGCCGTCGGGCCCGGCCGAGGAGCCGTCCGTCGCAGGCGACGACCTGGATGACCGGGTGTCCGGGGAACAGCGGGGTACAGGCCAGGCCGTACACCCGGGCCAACCGTTCCACGGCCTGCTCCTCGCAGATGTGCCATTTCGCGTTGAGGACGGTGATCCGGGCCATGCGGATCGCGGCGACCGCCTCGCGATCGAGTTCTGTCATTGCGGGGCTCCAGTCGATCGCGGTCGTCAGCCGCGGACCAGGCGGCGGCGGGTGACCCGGTGCGGCCGGGCCGCCTCCGGACCCAGCCGTTCGAGCTTGTTGGCCTCGTAGTCGGCGAAGTTGCCCTCGAACCAGAACCAGTGGGCGCCGCCCTCCCAGGCGAGGACGTGGGTGGCGATGCGGTCGAGGAACCAGCGGTCGTGCGCGGTGATGACCGCGCAGCCCGGGAAGTCGAGCAGTGCGTTCTCCAGTGACGCCAGCGTCTCCACGTCGAGGTCGTTGGTCGGCTCGTCCAGCAGCAGCAGGTTCCCGCCCTGCTTGAGGGTGAGCGCGAGGTTGAGCCGGTTGCGTTCGCCGCCGGACATCACGCCCACCGGTTTTTGCTGGTCGGCGCCCTTGAAGCCGAAGGCGGCGACGTAGGCGCGTGAGGGCATGTCGATGCTGCCGACGTGGATGTGGTCCAGGCCGCCCGAGACGGCTTCCCACACCGCCTTGCCGGGGTCCAGTCCAGCGCGGTTCTGGTCGACGTAGGAGATCTGCACCGTGTCGCCGATCCGCAGTGTGCCCGTGTCGGGCCGCTCCTCGCCGACGATCATCCGGAACAGGGTCGTCTTGCCGACGCCGTTGGGGCCGAGCACCCCGACCAGGCCGCCGCGCGGCAGGGAGAACGACAGGTCCTCCATCAGCAGCCGGTCGCCGTAGCCCTTGGCGACGTGGTCGGCCTCCAGGACCAGGCTGCCCAGGCGCGGACCGGGCGGGATCTGGATCTCCTCGAAGTCCAGCTTGCGCGTCCTGGCAGCCTCGTTCGCCAGTTCCTCGTAACGCTGCACGCGTGCCTTGGACCTGGCCTGCCGCCCCTTGGCGCCGGAGCGTATCCACGCCAGCTCCTCGGCCAGCCGCTTCTGGCGTTTGGCGTCCTTGCGGCCCTCGACCCGCAGGCGGGCCGCCTTGGCCTGGAGGTAGGTGGAGTAGTTGCCTTCATAGGGGTAGGCGTGGCCGCGGTCGATCTCCAGAATCCACTGGGCGACGTTGTCCAGGAAGTAGCGGTCGTGGGTGACGGCGACGACCGTGCCGGGGTAGTCCGCGAGGTGCTGTTCCAGCCAGGCCACGGATTCGGCGTCCAGGTGGTTGGTGGGCTCGTCCAGCAGGAGCAGGCCGGGCTGGGACAGCAGCAGCCGGCACAGCGCGACGCGGCGCCGCTCACCGCCGGAGAGTTCGCGCACGGGGGTGTCGGGCGGAGGGCAGCGCAGGGCGTCCATGGCCTGCTCCAGGCGGGAGTCGAGGTCCCAGGCACCGGCGTGGTCCAGGGCTTCCTGAAGGCCGCCGAGTTCGTCCAGAAGCCGCTGCGTCTCGTCGCCCTCGGTCTCGCCGAGGCGGCCGGTGACCTCCTCGTAGCGACGCAGCATGCCGCGGATCTCCGCCACGCCCTGATCGACATTGACCTGGACGGTGGTGGTGTCGTCGAGCCGTGGCTCCTGCTCCAGGATGCCGACGCTGGTCCCGGGCGCTGGGAACGCGTCACCGTGGGTCGGCCGCTCGAGTCCGGCCATGATCCGCAGAACGGTCGACTTGCCCATGCCGTTCGGCCCGACCACGCCGATCTTGGCGCCGGGGAGGAAGGCGAGGGTGACGTCGTCGAGAATGACCTTGTCACCATGGGCCATGCGGGCCTTGCGCATCGTGTACACGTACATCCCCGATGCCTCCGTGGCCGGGCCGCCGGGCGGCGGCTGGTGTTCCCAGAGGCCATCAGCACGGGACGTGCGGTCGAGGGCGAGCCTCATCGCCCACCTCCATGGTGCGCCGGAGCACCGCCTACTGCCAGACGCCTGCCGTGGCCGATCGCGTCCTGGCCGTCTGCCGCCGTACAGGCTGCCGAGGCGGAAGCACGTGGCGCAGCGCGCGGCCGGTGTGGCTGTGCTCCACGGTGACCACGTGTTCGGGGGTGCCCTCGGTGACGACCCGCCCGCCGGCCATGCCCCCTTCGGGGCCGAGGTCGATGACCCAGTCCGCGGTCTTGATCACGTCCAGGTTGTGTTCGATGACGACGGCCGTGTTGCCCTTGTCGACCAGGTGGCCGAGCACATCGAGGAGCTTGGCGATGTCGTGGACATGCAGGCCGGTGGTGGGCTCGTCGAGGATGTACAGCGTGTGGCCGGTGAACCGCTTGTGCAGTTCGGCGGCGAGCTTGACGCGTTGGGCCTCGCCGCCCGACAGGGTCGGAGCGGGCTGGCCGAGGCGTACGTAGCCGAGGCCCACGTCGACCAGAGTGCGCAGGTGCCGGTGGATCGAGGTACTGGGGTGGAAGAACTCGGCGGCCTGCTCGATCGGCATGTCCAGCACTTCGGCGACGTTCCTGCCCTTGTAGCGCACCTCGAGGGTTTCACGGTTGTAGCGGGTGCCGTGACAGACCTCGCAGGGGACGTACACGTCGGGCAGGAAGTTCATCTCGATACGGAGGGTGCCCTCACCCGCGCACGCCTCGCAGCGGCCGCCCTTGACGTTGAAGGAGAACCGTCCGGCCTGCCAGCCGCGGACCTTCGCCTCGGTGGTGGCGGCGAACAGCTTGCGGATGGGGTCCCACACACCGGTGTAGGTGGCCGGGTTGGAGCGCGGGGTGCGGCCGATCGGTGACTGGTCGACGTGGACGACGGCGTCCACCAGATCGGCGCCGAGCAGCCTGCGGTGATGCCCCGGTACGGTGCGGCCGCCGTGCAGGTGACGGGCGAGGGCCGGGTGGAGGATGTCGTTCACGAGCGTGGACTTGCCGGAGCCGGACACGCCGGTGACCGCGATCAGGCAGCCGAGCGGGAAGGACACGTCGATGCCGCACAGGTTGTGCTCCCGGGCGCCGACCACCGTCAGCTGCCGGTCGGGCGAGGCCGGGCGGCGTACCGGAGGAACGCGGATCTGCCTGTGCCCGGACAAGTAGGCCCCGGTCAGCGACCGTTCGCCCGCCAGGAGTTGGGGGAGCGGGCCACTGTGCACGACGCGGCCTCCGTGCTCGCCGGCACCGGGGCCGAGGTCGACGATCCAGTCGGCGGCCCGGATCGTGTCCTCGTCGTGCTCGACGACGATCAACGTGTTGTCCAGGTCGCGCAGTCTCAGCAGGGTGTCCAGCAGGCGCTGGTGGTCGCGTGCGTGGAGCCCGATGGTCGGCTCGTCCAGCACGTACAGCATCCCGGTCAGGCCGGAGCCGATCTGTGTGGCCAGCCGGGTGCGCTGCGCCTCCCCGCCCGACAGGGTGGCCGCGGCCCGGTCCAGCGCCAGGTAGTCCAGGCCGACGGAGAGCAGGAAGCCCAATCGCGCCTGAAGCTCCTTCAGGACCCGGCCGACGATCAGGCGCCGGCGACGGTCCAGCACGAGTCCGGCCAGGAAGTCCGCGCAGTCCCGTACGGACAGGGCCGCCACCTGGGCGATGGACCGCTCGCCCAGCTCGCGGTGTTCGAGGGTGACCGCGAGGATCTCCGGCTTGAGCCGGGTGCCCTGGCAGGCGGGACACGGGGCCTCCCGCAGGTAGCCCTCGTACCGCCTGCGGCCGTAGGCCGAGTCCGAGTCGGCCTCGGCGACGCGGCGTTCCAGGAACGGGATCACACCTTCGTACCGCGTCCAGTAGCTGCGCTCCCGGCCGAACCGGTTGTGGTAGCTGATGTGGACCGGCTCGTCCGTGCCGTACAGCACCACCGTGCGCTGCCCGGCCGACAGCCTTCGCCATGGCGTGTCCAGCGGCAGGTCGCAGGCGACGGCCACGGACTCCAGCAGCCGTTGGAAGTATTCGGTCTGCCGGCCCGCCCACGGCGCGATCGCCCCGTCGGCCAGGGACAGCGTGTCGTCCGGCACCACCAGGTCCTGGTCGACCTCGGTGCGTACGCCCAGTCCGGTGCAGCGCGGGCAGGCCCCGTAGGGCGAGTTGAACGAGAACGTCCGCGGCTCCAGCTCCGTCACCGTCAGCGGATGACTGTTGGGACAGGCCAGATACTCGCTGAAGATCCGTTCCCGGACCGCCGACTCCTCCGGCTCGTCGAGGAACTCGACGATCACCTGCCCCTCGGCCAGCCGCAGGCCGGTTGCCACCGAATCGGTGAGGCGGCGTGCGACGCCCGGCTTGACGGCCAGCCGGTCGACCACGCACTCGATGCGGTGCCGGCGCTGCTTCGTCAGGGCCGGCGTCTCGGTGAGCCGGTGCACCGCTCCGTCGACCCGCACCCGCGAGAAGCCCTGGCCGCGCAGGTTGCTGAACAGTTCGTTGTACTCGCCCTTGCGGCCACGGACCAAAGGGGCGAGGACCTGGAAGCGGGTGCCGACGGGCAGGGCGAGGATCTGGTCGACGATCTGCTGCGGGGTCCGCCGGTCGACGCGCGCGCCGCAGGTAGGGCAGTGCGGGACGCCCGCACGGGCGTACAACAACCGCAGGTGGTCGTAAACCTCGGTGATCGTACCTACCGTGGAGCGCGGGTTGCGGGTGGTGGTCTTCTGGTCGATCGACACCGCCGGGGACAGGCCTTCGATGAAGTCCACGTCCGGCCGGTCGAGTTGGCCGAGGAACTGGCGCGCGTACGCGGACAGGGACTCGACGTAGCGCCGCTGCCCCTCCGCGAAGATCGTGTCGAAGGCCAGGCTGGACTTGCCGGAGCCGGACAGCCCGGTGAAGACGATCAGGCTGTCGCGGGGCAGGTCGAGATCGATGTCGCGCAGGTTGTGCTCCCGCGCCCCGTGGACCACCAGCCGGTCGGGCATTTCCGCCTCCTTGTGCCGATCGCCTCGCCCCGGTGGGTTACCGGGGAGACGCCGCGCACGGCGTGGACCTCGCGGACGTCGGTGCGCGGCGTCTGCCGGCCAGAGGCCCGAGCAGGGCGACCGGGGCGTCCCCGGCGGTTGGCCGGGGCAGGTCGGAGCGGCGGACGATGCGCGGGCCGTTGATCACAACGACGGGTCCGTCCGGCGGCTAGGCGGGCGGCGAAGTGCCCCTGCTTCGGGTGGTGAGTGCGGTCATTCCACGTCTCCCCACCTGTCGGCAGAGACCGTCGGCGGCGACGTGGCCGCGGTTGGCGGTGGGCCCCACCACCGTCCGTCTCCTGTTCACCGTACGAGCGGTCTTCGCAGACTTCCAGTAGAGGGCCGGCACGGGCCAGCGCCGGGACCGCCGATGCCGTGCGCTGGGTCGCCGGGGTTGCCCCCTTCCGGGGCCACCGCCGCGGGCACACGGCTGGATGGGCCGTTCAGTCTCGCGCCGTGCCCTTCACGTATGCCTCATAGCCTTCGTCCTCCAGCCGGTCGGCGAGTTCGGGGCCTCCGGAGTCGGCGATGCGACCGTCGGCGAAGACGTGGACGTGGTCGGGGCGGACGTAGCGCAGGATGCGTGTGTAGTGCGTGATCAGCAGGGTGGCGACCTGTCCCGTGACCTGGACGCGGTTGACGCCCTCGGCGACGACGCGCAGCGCGTCGACGTCCAGACCGGAGTCGGTCTCGTCCAGGATCGCGATCTTCGGCTTGAGCAGTTCGAGCTGGAGGATCTCGTGGCGCTTCTTCTCCCCTCCGGAGAAGCCCTCGTTGACGTTGCGCTCGGCGAAGGCGGGATCGATCTGGAGGCGTTCCATCGCCTCGCGCACCTCCTTGAGCCAGGCGCGCAGCCTGGGGGCCTCGCCGCGGACGGCGGTGGCGGCGGAGCGCAGGAAGTTGGACATGGATACGCCGGGGACCTCGACGGGGTACTGCATCGCGAGGAAGATCCCGGCCCGCGCCCGCTCGTCGACCTTCATCGCGAGGACGTCCTCGCCGTCCAGGGTGACGCTGCCGGAGGTGACCAGATATTTCGGGTGCCCGGCGAGCGCGTAGGCGAGGGTGGTCTTGCCGGAGCCGTTGGGGCCCATGATGGCGTGGGTCTCGCCCTGCCGTACGGCCAGGTCGACGCCATGCAGGATCTCGCGAGGCCCTGCGTCGGTGTGGACCGAACAGTGCAGGTCGCGGATGTCGAGGGTGGCCATGGGCACCTCACCTGCCTCACCTTGTTCACAACCTGAAATGGCATGGGCGGCGCGCAGCCCGCTCATCCACCGTGGCGCAGCCGCGGCTGTCCGGCTACAGCGCGGGTGGCCGCGTGCCACACGCAGGTGATGCCCGCGGAGGCTCGTGCCTACGACGACTCGACGGGAGGATGTGCGCATGGCGACGGCCGCCCGCCGGGACCGGACTCCAGGGGCGGCCGTGGGAGGCTCCGGGGCGGTGACTGACCGCCCGGAAGCCGGGTGGGTCAGACGTGCCCGAAGAACATGCTGCCGGGTGCGTCCGGGTCGTTCGAGAGGAAGTGCTCACGCACCGCGCGGATGAATTCGTAGCGCGAGATCGCACCGTCCCCGTCGACGTCCAGCTTGGTGAAGCTGTCCATCGCGTCGGGCGCGTCGCTCTTCCAGACGTCCCTCAGGAAGCGGGCGAACTCGTCCTTGCTGATCTCGTTGTCGCCGTTGACGTCGATGACGTCGAAGATCGCATGGCCGCCGCCCTCGGTCACGTTGAGGCGGCTGGTGTCGATGACCGCGAGACGGTTGGCCGTGACGAACTGCTCCTTCGTGAGCCGGTCCCCGTCCACACCCGCGTGACGCAGCAGCTCCAGCCAGTAGATCTGGCAGAAGATCTGGAGTGCCCTGGCCCGGCGGTCGTCCTTGTCGAGCCGGTAGGCCTGGATGTAGCGGTCCGCGAGTTTCTGGTAGTCCGACCAGTCGAGATAGCCGTCGTGGTTCGCGTCGATGCTGTCGAATTGACGCTCCAGCTTGGTGGTGATGATGTCCTGCACCGTCGTGGTCATGGGCCGAACCCTTTCCGTGATCTTGTCTCGCGGCCTCCTCAGCATGAGGCAGGCCTCCTGAAGGAACGCGCAACCACGCAGGTCACCACCCGATTTGGTGATCATCCGCGGATGCTGGTCAGGGCGCCGACAAGGTCGTGCCGGGCTTCTCGGAGCCGGCCGGCCGGTTCCCCGTCGCGGGCCCGGGCCTGCTCCAGCGCGCTTTGGCGGCATTGGTTTCCGGCGGAGAGTTCGTCGACGCGGGCGCCGAGGCCGGCGGCGCCGGACCGGTCGAGCGGTCGGCCCGAGCTGCGCCGGACGGCGTACGTCAGCGGGCCTGGGCTTGCGGACGGTCTTCCGGTCAGCACGGCGGTCACCAGCCCGATGGCGTAGTGGTTCGCGCCCTGCGCATGCATCGGTCCTTCTTCCCGGCACACCGCGGCGGCAGGGGGCGCAACCGGGTCGGCCATCGGTCCGGAGCCATAGCTCCCGAGGCCGTGGCTGTCGGCCTCCGACGCATCGCCCTGCGTGTGCGCTGGCCCACCGACGTCGTCGGCGGACGGAGGGTCGGGTACGGCCGGCCGACCGCCCCGCAGGTGGTGCGCACGGCCAGTCGCGCGGCCCTGTGGTTCACGATTCCTCAGGCGGTCCAAGGACAGTCCCTTTGACGGGATCCAGGCCCGCGTCCCACCATGGTGGAAGGCGATGAGGCTCGCCTTCGATCGCGGACGTGCACCGCTGATGGCCTCTGCCCGGTACCTGATCCGCAAGGACTGGAGGTCGCCATGATGGAGGTCACCGTGCAGGTGGAAGCGACCGTGGGCTCCCGCGTCGCACCAGACCACGAGCCGGGGCCGGCAGCCTGGCCGTCGGCCCACCCTGTGCTCGACGGGTTTCCGGTCGGAGAGGGGTTCGTCGGCGACAGCCTGACCCCGAACGGGGAACCGGCCGACGTGCTGGTCCTGATGGAGGAACCGGCGCTGCCGGGCACCGTACGGGCCCGGCCGGTCGCCCTGCTCCACGCCAGCGTGGACGGACAGCCCGTCGACGAAGTCGTCTGCGTGACAGCCCGCGATCCGCGCTTCGAGGAGATCACGGACCTGCCGGGACTGCAGGCCTGGCACTGCGACGACGCAGCTTTGGAGGCCTTGCTGCGACGGCTGGGACATGGCTGCGCCTGGCAGGTCGTCCGCTGCGAGGGAGCAGCCGGCGCCGAGGAGTTCCTGTCGGACGCCCACCACACCTACGAGCGTCTGACCGGCTGCATCGACTGAACCGCATCGGCTGGGCGCGACCCGCTCCCACCGGTGGCGTCGCCGAGGCCGACGAGGAAAACGGCCCGCCGGACGGACTCCCCCCACGGGAAAGCCGCCCGGCGGACCGGTCAGGATGTGATCGTGATCAGCGCACGGCGTACGCGTCGGTCACGGTCTGGATGACGGAGTTGCCGTTGGAGTCCGTCAGTTCGGTCTTCAGCGTGACCGGCTTGCCGGCCGCGCCCGCGTGGTTCACCGTCGCGGTCCAGCGGCCACCGCTCTGCGAGGTGGTGCCCTCGGTCCAGGTCGTACCGCCGTCGTAGGAGTACGAGACCCTGGCGGCGACCAACTCGCCGGGCGCGTAGCCCGCGTGACCGGTGACGCTCAGGCCGATCGTCTGACCGTCCTTCGCCGGAAGGGTCTTGAGCCCGTCCGCGTCCAGGTCGTAGTTCGGGAAGAGCAGCGGAATGCCCTGG
This sequence comes from Streptomyces sp. 6-11-2, assembly GCF_006540305.1. GTDB lineage: Bacteria > Actinomycetota > Actinomycetes > Streptomycetales > Streptomycetaceae > Streptomyces. The sequence goes on from NZ_BJOR01000001.1 coordinate 7,461,415, forward strand.
GAGTAGGCGTTCTCGTCCCGGTGCGAGCGGAACTTCCACACCGTCTGGGTGTGGGTGGACCGCTTCCACACGGCGGCGGGCGACCCGAACTTCATGGTCTCCAGGGAGAGTTCGTACGCGGCGTCCTCGGCCGGGACCGTGAACACCCCGGACGGCCACCCGGTCTCGCCGATCACCCTGCCACCGCTGGTGAGCTTCATGCCCCCGATGTCCCCGAAGGAGCCCTGGATGCCCATGTGCTCGGTGTCGCCCCAGAAGGCGGGTGCCACGCCGATCATGTTGTCCTGCCGTTCGGCGGCCAGCTGCAGCTTGCCGTCGGCGTCGCGCGGAGCGGTCGGGGCCGGGATGCCCCGGTACCAGTTCTCCGCCCGCTTCGAGCCGGCGGTGTACGTGCGCGCCTGGTCGGCCATGAGCTCGCCCCAGGGGAAGCTGGAGGAGAGGTAGCGGGTCCAGGCGGTGTCGCCCGCCGAGTAGTACTCGGTGCGCTTGCCGGGGACGGCGACGGAGTCGGTGGCGGCGGAGAACACCCCGCCGTACGGCCGACCCATGATCATCGTGTCGACGTAGTCCGCCGCGGCGCCCATCGCCTCGTACGTCGCGGTGACCGTGCCGAGCTTCTTGTCCCGGACCTGGTAGGTGCGGTCCGAGGTGACCGGGCCGGTCTCGGGGAAGGCGAGGTTGTAGACGAACGGGCTGACGGCGGTGGCCTTCCAGCGCAGCGTCACCGGGCCCTTGGCCAGGGCGGCCTTCAGCTGAGCGGCCTCGTCCGCCTCGATGCCGAGCGAGGGCACCGGCGCCTGGCCGAAGCCGATCGACGGCTGCCAGGGGCCCGCGGCGCGGCGGTGGGCGATGACCGCCTTCGCGCCCGCGGCCTTCGCGTCACGTGCCAGGTTGTACAGGTAGCCGTCGTCGCCGGCCTCGACCAGCACGATCTTCCCGGCGACGCCCGCGGCCCTCAGCTCATCGGGGGTGCCGGTGCCCGCGTCGACCAGCGCGGCCTCGCCCGTTCCGTCGAGGTTGACGGAACCGGTGCTCGCCACCCTCGGGTGCAGTTCGGCACCGCCGACGACCGACAACTGCTCGATCTGCGGGGCGTACGCGCGCCAGAGGCTGGCGAACTCGAAGTCGCCGTCGCGCGCCTTGCCCTGCACGTCCGCCAGGTAGGTCCGGACGCTCCGGTTTCCGGTGATGGAGCCGGAGTGCAGCCAGGTCCCGTCCCAGGTACGGCCGAAGGACAGGGTCGTGGAGCGGCTCTCGGAGGCGCGGTCCGCGGTCTCCACCTGGAGCCGGTGCGCCTTGCGGGCGTCGAGCACCAGGGTGGTGTCCTTGGCGACGTCGACCTGGGGCCGGGCGAGGTAGCCGACGGACTCGGTCATGCTGCCCGTGGCGTCCGCGGCGTCCTGCGTGATGACGAAGCCGGAGACGAAGTACGCGCCGGGGCGGACCTGGTAGACCTGCTCGGCGGCACCGGCGTTGTAGCGGCGCTCACCGCTGGAGGCATCGGTGCCGATGACGTCCAGCGAGGAGGAGCCCGTGGCGGGCTTGCCGGCGCGGTCGATCAGCTTGACGCGCAGGGTGACGGTCTCCGGCTCGACATACAGGGAGAACGGGGTGGAGACCTTCACACCGTCCGGGCCGGTGGCGAGTACGCGCCCGGTGACGTCGCCGTACTGGGCGGCCTTCAGGTTCGCGGCCGGGTCGATGCGCAGCGGGACCTTCGCGGTGGCCCCGGCCGGGACGGTGACGGTGTTCGCGTCGAGCGCGGCGACGGGGGAGCGGACCTCGGAGCCGTCGTTGCCGGTGACGCCCTGGACCTTCAGCGACAGCTTCACCGGCTTGGTACCGGAGTTGGTGTAGGGGAGGTCGACGGTGGTGCGGTCGCCCTTGTTCTGCGGCCATGCGAAGGTGCCGGCCTGGACGGCGGGAGCGCCCACGACGGTGGTGTCGATGGCGGCCTTCACGTCGAGACGGCCGGCGCCGGTCTCGCGCACATCGCCGGGGATGTCGCTCTTCGCGGACGACACCAGAGCGGTCTTGACCTGCTGCGCGGTCCAGTCCGGGTGACGCTGCTTCACGAGGGCGGCGGCTCCCGCCACATGCGGGGTGGCCATCGACGTACCGGACATCGACTGGTAGGCGTAGAGGCCCCGGCCTCCTGCGGCCGCGGCGGAGATACCGACGCCGGGGGCGGCGATCTCCGGCTTGAGGGTGTGCGCGCCGACCACGGGCCCGAGGCTGGAGAACCAGGCGGTGGAGTCGTCGCGGTCGACGGCGCCGACGGTCAGCACGCTCGGGGCGCAGCCGGGCGAGGAGACGGTGTTGAGGGTCGGGCCCGAATTGCCTGCCGCGACGACGAACAGCGTGTCCTTGCTCCGGGCGAGTTTCTCGGCAGCGACGCTCATCGGGTCGGTGCAGTCGGTCGGCTCCGGGCTGCCGAGGCTCATGGAGACGACGTCGGCCTTCTGGTCGACGGCCCACTGCATTCCGGCGATGATCCAGGATTCGGCGCCGTAGCCACTGTCGTTGAGGACCTTGCCGTTGAGCAGATCGGCGTCGGGGGCGACACCCTTCTTCTTGCCGTCGCTCGCGGCACCGGAGCCGCCGACGGTGGAGATGGTGTGGGTGCCGTGGCCCTGCCGGTCGTCGGTGCTGCTGGAGTCGGTGAAGTTCTCCGAGGCGGTGATCCGCCCCTTGAGGTCGGGGTGTTCCGCGTCGGCGCCCGTGTCGAGTACGGCGACCTTGGTGCCCTTGCCCGTGTATCCGGCGGCCCAGGCGAGATCGGCGCCGATCTGCTTGGTGGACCGGTCGAGGGTGGCCTGGACCTTGCGGTCGAGCCAGATCTTCTTCAGACCGGAGGCGGAACGGGAACGGGTGTTGGTGATGTCCGCCCAGAAGTCGGCGGTCTTCGCCTTGTCCGTCTTCAGCGCGACGCCGTCGATGGCGTCCAGTTCGGGGCCGCGCTTCGCGCCGCGCGGCGTGGCGGGCTCGGTGCGGCCCGCGGCGTCGCCGTAGACGGCGATCAGCGGCAGCGCGGTGGTGTGCGCGTCGTCGTAGCCCTGCCGTATGAGTCCCGTGACATTGAAGAGTTCCTCATCGACCTTGCCCGCGGCCAGCGCCCGAGCGGCGGTGTTGGGGTAGACGTAGAGGTCCTTGCCGGACTGCCGGGTCTGCAGGAGGGGCACGGAGCCGTCCTCGCGGGGCAGTGCGGTGACCGACGCGGCCCCCGAACCGTCCGTGCGTACCAGGACCTTGTCGCCGGTGACCAGGGTGACGGTGACCGGTGTGCCTGCCTTGGCAGCGGTCGTGCTGCCGGTCAGTGGTCTCTTCGCGGTCGGGTCGTCCTGCGGCGCAGCCGCGGACGGTGCGATCGCGGTGACGGCCAGGACGGCGGCGGTGGCCGCCCCCAGCGCCGTGCGCGATATCGGACGCATCGCTCTCCCTAAGTAAAACCGGTTAACTCTGAACCAACAGCGGCATTACGGAAGTTGTCGGTACCGCCGTGGCGCCACATTGGCAGAGCGACGGGTGATGCAGGGATGATGACCACGGCGGGTTTACGCCGTGGCCGCTTTTCGCCGCGGCCGGAAGCCCGAGGACACCGACGACGTGCGGAGTCAGGACTTCCGGGAGGGGAGCGAGGGATGCTGGGAGCCATAGGCCTCGACGAGATACAGGAGTCGGTGTACCGCGCCCTCGTGGCGGTGGGCGCCGCGGAGGTCTCCGACCTCGCCCACCGGCTGGCGCTCCCCGAGCCGGACACCGAACGGGCCCTGCGCCGGCTGGAACAGACCGGTCTGGCCGCCCAGTCCTCGTCCCGCGTCGACCGCTGGGTGGCGGCGCTGCCCGCGGTGGCGCTGGGAGCCCTGCTGACCCAGCAACGCCATGAACTGGAGCAGGCCGAACTGGCGGCGGCGATGCTCGCCGAGGAGTACCGGGCGGAGGCGACCGATTCCGCCGTGCACGACCTGGTCGAGGTGGTGACGGGTGCGCGCGCGGTGGCGCACCGCTTCTTCCAGTTGCAACTGGGGGCGACCAGCGAGGTGTGCGCCCTGGTCACCGGGAAGCCGGTCGCGGTGAGCGGTATGGAGAACGAGGCCGAGGAGCGGGCCGCCACGCGCGGGGTGTCGTACCGGGTGGTGGTGGAGCGCGAGGTGCTCTCACTGCCGTCCGGGATCACGGAGCTGTCGGCGGCCCTGAGCCGTGACGAGCACTGCCGGGTCGTCGACCGGGTGCCCACCAAGCTGGTCGTCGCCGACGGGGCCCTGGCGATGGTGCCTCTGACCGGCCGGGGCGCGGAGCCCGCGGCCCTGGTCGTCCACGCCTCCGGACTGCTGGAGTCCCTGATGGGTCTGTTCGAGGCGGTGTGGCGGGAGGCGATGCCGATCCGGCTCGGCGGGAGCGGCCGGCCGGAGGAGGAGGAGTCCAACGGGCCGGACGCCATGGACCTGGAGGTCCTGTCGCTGCTGCTGGCCGGGTTGACGGACGCGAGCGTGGCGAAGCAACTGGACCTGGGTCTGCGGACCGTGCAGCGGCGGGTGAAGGGCCTGATGGAACTGACCGGAGTGTCGACCCGGCTCCAACTGGGCTGGCACGCGTACGAACGGGGCTGGGTGGCCCGGGAGCCCCAACTCTGACCTGCGGCCGCCCGGGAAGCCACGCGACTGCGGCTGGGCGCGGGCCGTGGCTCGGGTGCTGCTTTCTGATCACATGTAGTCGCCCAGTACCTGTGGCGCGCTTGGTCGGCGGCACGGCAGTCAGGCGCGTTCAAACAGCGCGATCGAAATGATCCACATATGATGATGCGCGCCGAGGCCCGGCGAAACAGACGCCGAACTCCTCAAGGTCCACCGGTGAGGCCTGACAGGGCCTCGAGACCCACGAGCAGCACCGGAGGAACCGCGATGACCGGCTCTCGACTGGCCAAAGCACTTGTGGCCGTCCTCTCCTTCACCACCCTGGCGCTGCTCAGCCTCTATGCGGTGGGGTTGACGGCCGCGGACTCCACCCTGGGAAGCACCGCCCGGTCAGCCGTCGGCGGGCTCCTCGCCGCCGCAACCCTGGGCCTGCTCAGATACCTGACCGGCCTCGCTCGTGCCGACCGTCGGAGCAGTGACGGCAGTTGAACTGACGGAGCTTGCGGAAGTGCGGCAGGCCGCGTGGCCGAATGGCCGGCCGGAACTGCCGATGCTTGGCTGCCGACGGTAACACCCCTCCCGAGCCCTGCCGCTCCCAAGTTGACCAGACCCTCGATCTCGGTTGAAGTAGCCGTCTGCGATGACCCGGTCGGGTCCCGGCCCGAACACCGGACGCGGACGAGCCCGGCTTCCGGGACGCCAGAGCGTCAGCGTGCTGCCGCGCCCGGGGTGGCCCCGCACCCGATCGTGCCGGTGCTTCTGCCGTGCCATCCTCAAATGTTCCGCCGCGCCTGAACATTTGGGTAAGTGCCGGAAAGGCGGCCATGGATGTGGCATCGCGATCGAGGTGTAACGCGACCGCGTCGGCAAGACGCAGAAGAAAAGAGAAGCGGGCGACACCCCGGACTGAATTTCAATGCTCCGGGCGACCGCGCCAACACAACACCTCCCCAGATCGGAATTTCTTGTGAGCAACACAGATCCGGCTTCCGGATACCCCGCGTACCACCGGCCCACAGGCCCGGACGGCTCCGTGCGCCGCCAGGCGGCTGGACGGCGCGCGGCGCTGACAATCTGCACGATCGCCGACACCGCGGCAGGTCTGCTGGCCCTGTGGATCCTGTTGTTCCTGCTCGACGCGAACCAGGCGAATGTATTCGTCAAGTTCGTGCAGGGAACGGCGGACTGGCTGGCCTGGTGGTCGCAGGATATCTTCACCATGGACACGGAGAGCCTACGCGTCGTCCTTAATTATGGTCTTCCCGCAGTGATGTATTTGCTGATCGGACACGGAATCGCAGCCCGGCTCAACCGGGCCTGAAAGCGCAGGGACCGACTGTGACCCCCAGTCCCACTGAACAGATCCAATTGCTGATCTACGACGATCTGATACGCGAACGTGGTGACGTCGTCGCCGAGGCTCAACTGGCAGCAGAACACACGCAGCATCAGGCGATGGAAGTGCTCGGCAGACAGGACGCGCCCTCTTCGACCTATCACCGGTAGTTGATTCTGGGCAGGTCACCAGGTCACCAGGTCACCAGGTCAGGAGGTGCGGCCGGCGGCGTCCTGGGGTTCCCGGAACGCCCCTGGGTCGCCCCGCTCTGATGCGGTCACGGACCGGCGACACAAGCGAAACCGCCTGACAAGCGACTCCTGGCGCTGGGGGCAGCGCCAGGAGTCGCGTTCTGCGCGCGGTGGTCAGGGTGAGGAGGAGCCGCCGGTGCTCACCTCACGGGTCACAGGTACTTCTTCAACTCCCGCCGTGCCAGCGACCGCTGGTGGACCTCGTCCGGCCCGTCGGCGATCATCAGCGTGCGCGCGCCCGCGTACAGCTCGGCGAGCGGGAGGTCCTGGCTGAAACCGCCCGCGCCGTGCAGCTGGATCGCGCGGTCGAGGATGCCGACCACGGCGCGGGGTGTGGCGATCTTGATGGCCTGGATCTCGGTGTGCGCCCCCTTGTTGCCGACGGTGTCCATCAGCCAGGCCGTCTTCAGCACCAGCAGCCGCAGCTGCTCGACGGTGACCCGCGCGTCCGCGATCCAGTTGTGGACCACGCCCTGCTGGGCCAGTGCCTTACCGAAGGCGGTGCGGGAGACGGCTCGCCGGCACATCAGCTCGATCGCCCGCTCGGCCATGCCGATCAGCCGCATGCAGTGGTGGATGCGCCCCGGTCCGAGCCGGGCCTGGGCGATGGCGAAGCCGCTTCCCTCGTCGCCGATCAGGTGGGAGGCGGGCACGCGCGCGTGGTCGAACACCACCTCGGCGTGGCCGCCGTGGGAGTGGTCCTCGTACCCGAAGACCCGCATCGCGCGCCGGACGGTGACGCCGGGCGTGTCGCGCGGCACGAGCACCATGGACTGCTGGCGGCGGATGTCCGGGCCGTCCGGGTCGGTCTTGCCCATCACGATGAAGATCTTGCAGTCCGGGTTCATCGCGCCGGAGATGTACCACTTGTGCCCGGTGATGACGTACTCGTCCGAACCGTCGGAGGCGCGCTCGATGCGCGTGGTGACGTTGGTGGCGTCCGAGGAGGCCACCTCCGGCTCGGTCATCGCGAACGCCGAACGGATCTCGCCCGCGAGCAACGGCTGGAGCCACTGCTTCTTCTGCCACTCGTCGCCGAACTGCGCGAGCACCTCCATGTTGCCCGTGTCGGGCGCCGCGCAGTTCAGCGCGGTGGGTGCCAGGTGCGGGGAGCGGCCGGTGACCTCGGCGAGCGGGGCGTACTGGAGGTTGGTCAGCCCGGCGCCGTACTCGGCGTCCGGCAGGAAGAGGTTCCACAGGCCCTGCCTGCGCGCCTCCGCCTTCAGCTCCTCCACCACCGCCGGGGTGTCCCACGGGGAGGACAGCGCGGCCCGCTGCTCCTCGGCCACCGCTTCGGCCGGGTACACGTACTCGTCCATGAAGGCCAGGAGCTTGGCACGCAGCTCCTCGGTGCGCGCGTCGAACGCGAAGTCCATGTCCGGTCAGCCTTTCTGAAGAGTCGTCAGTCCGTGGTCGAGGAAGACGGGGACGAGGTCGCCGATGCGGTCGAAGCCCCGCCCGACCGTCTGGCCGAGCGTGTACCGGTAGTGGATGCCCTCCAGGATCACGGCGAGCTTGAACCAGGCGAACGCCGTGTACCAGGACACGGCCGAAACGTCCCGCCCCGAGCGCGCGGCGTACCGCTCGACCAGCTCCGACGCGGACGGGTGCCCCGGCGCCTCGGCGGTGGTGGACACCGGCGAGTCGGGCATGCCCAGCGGCGTGCTGTACATCACCAGCAGGCCCAGGTCGGTCAGCGGGTCGCCGAGCGTGGACATCTCCCAGTCGAGGACCGCCGTGATCCGGTCGTCCGGTCCGAGCAGCACGTTGTCGAGGCGGTAGTCGCCGTGCACGACGGCCGGGGCTGGGGAGACGGGCAGCGCGCGCCCGAGCGCCGCGTGCAGCTCGTCGACGCCGGCCAGTTCGCGGTTGCGGGAGGCCGCCAGCTGCTTGCCCCAGCGTCGCAGCTGCCGCTCCAGGAAGCCCTCGGGGCGGCCGAAGCCCTCGAGGCCCACTTCGGCCGGATCCACGGCGTGCAGCTCGACGAGGGTGTCCACCAGCGACAGCACCGCGTTCCGAGTGCGCTCCTCGCCCAGCGGGGCGAGCTGGTCCGCGGTGCGGTACGGGGTGCCCTCGACGAACTCCATCACGTAGAACGGCGCGCCGAGCACGTCCTCGTCCTCGCACAGCAGCACCGGGCGCGGCACCGGCACCTCCGTCGGGTGCAGGGCGCTGATCACCCGGTGCTCGCGACCCATGTCGTGCGCGGTGGCCAGGACATGGCCCAGCGGGGGGCGCCGCACGACCCACCGCGAGGCGCCGTCCGAGACCGTGTACGTGAGGTTCGACCGTCCGCCCTCGATCAGCCGGCCGGTCAGAGGGCCCCGCACCAGACCTGGCCGCTCCCGGTCGAGCAGTCCGCGCAGCCGGTCGAGATCGAGTCCGGGCGGGTGGTCGGGGCTCATCATTGCTCCTGGGAGACGAGACGACAGCACGTGACCGACCATCATGCCGACTGGTCGGTATGTCGTCCAGTGCCTGTATGCCAAAGTGACCCGTGTCTCGGTCGTCGGTCCAAGGAGGACTCCGGAAGACCAGGCGGCGTTACGTGGTCGTAGCCGTGGTCGCCCGCCGCTCCGCCTCGCCGGACCTCAGCCGCCCCGGAGTGGACGAGGCCGGGCCTCGTCCGCCTCGGTGGCCGAGGCGATCAACTGGTCGACCAGGGCGATCAGAACGTCCCGGCACGACTCGCGGTCACGCGCGTCGCACAGCAGTACCTGGGCGTGTGCGGGCAGCGCCAGGGACTCCCGGATCTCGTCCGGCGGGTAGGGGTGCCGCCCATGGAAGCCGTTGACACCGACGACGAAGGGGATGCCCCGGTTCTCGAAGAAGTCGATGGCGGCGAAGCTGGTCTCCGGCCGGCGGACGTCGATCAGGACGACGGCGCCGAGCGCGCCCACGGCCAGGTCGTTCCACATGAACCAGAACCGCTGCTGACCGGGTGTACCGAAGAGGTACAGCACGAGATCCGAGCTGACCGTGATCCGGCCGAAGTCCAGGGCCACGGTGGTGGCTTGCTTGTGCTCGATGCCGTGGAGGTCGTCGACGTCCAGGCCCGCGGCGGTCAGCGGTTCCTCGGTGCGCAGCGGGGCGATCTCGCTGACCGACCCGACCATGGTGGTCTTGCCGACCCCGAAACCCCCGGCGATCAGGATCTTCGCTGTGTCGGGGGCTGAAGACGACCGAGCGGTGGTGTCAGAGCCGGCCAAGGCCGTCCCTCACTTTCTGCAGAAGGTCCAGGTCCGGGGTGCGGGAGACCGGGGACGGCCGGTTGACGGTGATCCGTCCGGCCTCCAGCAGATCGCAGAGCATGATCACCACCACGCTCACCGGAAGATCGAGATGGGCGGCGAGCTCCGCCACGGTGATCGGCTCCGCGCACCGCTTCAGGATCCGTGCGTGTTCGGGCTGGAGCCGGACGGCCCGCTCGGGCGGCGGATCCACTGCCGTCACCATCGTGATGAGGGTGAAGTCGGCGCGGCTGGGACGGGTCCGTCCACCGGTCAGGGTGAACGGCCGAACGAGCCGGCCCGCCGCGTCGCCTCCGTTCACCTCACTCGCCGTTGCCGGACGCGTCGGCACCCGGACGCGGGGGCGCACTCAGGTGCTCGCCGATCTTCTTCACCAGCATGTTCATCTGGTACGCCACCACACCGACGTCGGCGCCGGGGCCGGTGAGAACGACGAGATGGGCGCCCGGTCCGGCCGAGGTGAGAATCAGATAGGTGTGGGCCAGTTCGATGAGCGCCTGCCGCACCGGGCCGCCGCCGAAGTCCATGCTGACGCCCTTGCTGAGGCTCATCAGGCCGGACGCGGTCGCCGCCAGCCGCTCGGCGTCGTCACGCGGGAATCCGGTGGACTTGCTGACGACCAGTCCGTCCTCGGAGAGCACGACGGCGTGGTTGACGTCGGCGACCCGTTCCACGAGACCGGTCAGCAGCTGGTCGAGCTGCGTGTGCGTGGCGGGGGTGGGGCGTGTCATATGGCTGTCCTTCATGTGCGGTCGGCGGGCGAAGTCGAGGGTGGATGTCCCCCCGGCTCGAACACGGTCGAGGCCTTGGGGGTGGCGGTGCCTGCGGCGGGAACGCGCGCATCGGAGCCGTTCGGTCCGGAGCCGTTCGGTCCGGAGCCGTTCGGTCCGGAGCCATCCGGTGTGGCGCCGTCCGTTGCGGCGGCCTCCTCCGGGTCGTCGGCCCTTTCCTGGGTGTCGTCGTGCCGGGCCTCGCGTGTGCCGCGCTGGAAGCCGGCCAGGGAGGAGGCGGCGCGTTCGGCGGTGAAGTCGTCGAGGGGGTCGTCCTCGACGACGGGTACGGCCTCTCCACGCAGCTCGGCGGCCAGACTGGTCTGCGGCACCCGACGCGGCAGCGGGGAGAGCCCCGGCTCACGTGTCCGTTCCGCCCTGTGTCCGCTGTCACCCGCACGGAAGGCGTTCTGCCCCGCGGACGGCTTCCTCCGCCGGGCGTCGACGGCGGGGGTCGAGCCCTTCCCGGTCAGTTCCGGACGCCCCGGTCCGGGCACCCGCACGGGCTCGGACGGCTGCGGCCGCGTCTGCGGGGAGCTGGCGGCCTCGGGCACCACGATGTCGTGCGGGACGAGCACGATCGCGGTGGTCCCGCCGTAAGGCGAGGAGCGCAGGGTCACGGTGATGCCGTGCCGGGTGGCCAGGCGGGCGATGACGAACATGCCGAGCCGCAGGTCGTCGGCGAGCGCCACCACGTCGAACTGCGGGGACACGGCCAGATGAGCGTTGAGCTGGGCGTAGTCCTCCTCGGACATACCGAGGCCGCGGTCCTCGACCTCGATGACGAGGCCCTTGGCCACCATCGCGGCCCGCACTCCGACGGGGCTCGGGGCGGCGGAGTACGCGGTCGCGTTGTCGATGAGCTCGGCCAGCAGATGGATGACGTCGGCCACCGCGGGCGGGGCGACGTACACCTCCTCGTCGGTGTGCACCTCCACCCTCTGGTACTCGGCGACCTCGCCGACGGCGCCGCGCAGGATGTCGATCAGCGCGACCGGTTCGGTCCAGCTGCGCCGTGGCTGCTCGCCGCTGATGATGACGAGGTTCTCCTCGTAGCGGCGCAACTGGCTCGCCGTGGAGTCCAGTTCGTACAGGCCCTGGAGGACCTCCGGGTCCTGGTGCCGCCGTTCCAGCGCGTCGAGCTTGCTGAGCTGAAGGTTGATCAGGTTCTGGCTCTGCCGGGCGATTCCGAGGATCACCTTCTGGAAACCGCGTCGGGTGTCGGCGAGTTCGACCGCGGTGTGCACGGCCGTACGCTGCGCGGTGTTGAAGGCCTGGGCGACCTGGCCGAGTTCGTCGGTGCCGTAGTCCAGCGGCGGCGTCGCGGAGTCCACGTCCACCTTCTCGCCCCGCTCCAGCCGGGCCACCACGTCGGGCAGCCGCTCCTCCGCCAGGCGGAGCGTGGCGATCCTCAGCCCCAGCAGCCGCCGGGACAGGGACCGGGTGATCCGCCAGGACATGCCGACGCACAGGACCAGGGCGGCCAGGCCGGCCGCGCTCAGGACGGCGGACTTCAGCAGCAGCCCGTGCGCTCGGTCGGCACTGCGGTCGAGCAGCGCGACCGTCTGCTGCCGGATCAGCGTCGAGTACTGGACGGACAGCTTGTCGATCGCGGCGCCCCATCTCGCGCGCGCGTCAGGCAGCGCGAACCCGCGCGCGCCGGTGGCCTTGCCCCGGGCCGAGAGCACCTGGTCCTCGACGACTTCCAGCGTGCGCCACTCCGCCGACTGCAGGATCCGCTCGGTCTGCGTCTTCGTGCTGCCCTGGAGCGAGGGAACGATCTGGTCCTCGACGAGCCAGCGGCGGGTGTGGACCAGTTGGGCGAACCTGTCCCACGCCTCCTGGTCCATGCGTTTGGACGACCACGCCAGGGTGAGCTGCGCGTCCTCCTGGGAGACCAGCTCCGCGGCGTGCTCCAGCGCCACGAGCGGACCGGCCTGGGAGGTGAGGTCGCCGTCGTCGACCTGCGAGAGCTCCTGGAAGGCATGGATCTGGTCGTCGATGATCGCGGTGTACTGGTCCAGGGCCTGTTCACCGGTGATGTCCGTCGGTTTGTCCACCTGGCCCCGGTAGTACTCCAGGCTGCCCACCGACGCGACGACCGAGTACATCCGGTTCTTGATGCGGGCGGGGGCCTGCCTGATCGAGTCGGCCTGGCCGACCAGTTCGGCGACCGCCTTGTCCGTGGTCAGGCGCTGCGCGTCCAGGGCGGCCCGGGAGCCGTGCGGGGACGCCAGCCACGCCGCCGACAGCCCGCGCTCCTGCTGGAGGGCGAGCGCCGCGTCGGTTCCCATGGCGCCGGTCGACCTGCTCAGCGCTGTCTGTGAGCGCAGCCGGAGGCCCTCGGAGAACATCTGGGTCGTGGTCACACCCCACATGGCGGCGAGCGCGACGGTGGGGACCAGGGCCAGGAGGACCAGTGAGAGCCGTATCGAACCGAGACGGCGCCGGGAACCTGTCGGTGTCCGTGGAGACATCATCGTCCTAGAGCGATCTGCGGGAAGACGGGGAAGGGAAGAACGAGCGGGCGGGGTGACGGCGCGTCCGGTACGGGCCGGGAGACGCGTGGGACGCCGTCGGCGCAGGTGACGGGCGATCGGGAGAAGGACCGTGTCGTCATGTCACCGGCGCCCCGTACCCGGCATGTCCTCAGCGCGTGCCGCCGGCGGCCAGCTTGGCCACCGACGCGACGTTCGTCTTGGTCACGAAGGCAGGACCGGTGAGCACCGGAGCGACGCCGCCACCGCTCACATTGCCGTTGGACCTGTAGAGCCAGAGCGCGTCCACGGCCAGATAGCCCTGGAGGTAGGGCTGTTGGTCCACCGCGAACTGCACATCTCCGTCCTGAACCGCCTTGACCAGTTCCTTGTTCAGGTCGAAGGTGGCGATGTGCGCCCTGCTGCCTGCCTTGTGCACGGACTTGACCGCGGCCAGCGCGAACTGCGCTCCGTTGGTGACCACTTCGTCGATGTCGTGGTCCAACCGCAGTCGGGCCGCGACCGACTCGGTCAGGGCGTCCATGTCGGTGCCGTCGCTGTAGAGCATGTCGGTCCTGCCGCCGAAGGCCTTCTTCACACCGGCGCAGCGCGCCTCCAGCGAGATGTTGCCCCGCTCGTGGATGACGCACAGGGCGTGCTTGGCCCCCAGGTCGTCCAGCTTGTCCCCGACGGCCCGGCCCGCGACACTCTCGTCCTGGCCGAAGTACTGCAGCACACCGCTGGAACGCCAGGACCCGATACCGGAGTTGAGCCCGACCACGGCTATGCCCGCCGCCTTGGCCTCCGCGATCGGCCCCTTCATCGCATCCGGCTTGGCCAGCGTCAGCGCGATGCCGTCGACCCCCTCCCGGATCGCGTCCCGCACCAACTTCGCCTGCCCGGCGGCATCGGCGTCGCTCGCGTAGGTCAGCTCGACGCCGTCCTTGGCCGCGGCCACCTCGGCGCCCTTGCGGACCAGTTGCCAGAAGGCGTCTCCCTCGGCCCCATGGGTGACCATGGCGACCTTGAGCCCGGACGCACCGGATACCCGCGCGCTTGATTCGGACTGCGCGTCTCCGGAGCCGGAGCAGCCGGAAATGAGCAGGCAGACGGCGGCGGCGGCCGTCAGCGCGGTGCCGGGGGCGGATCTGCGGTACTTGTGCGAAGGAGGAGTCTTCATGAGGGTGCGGCACCTCACTGTGCAGCCGAGCATGGAGCAAACGGGGGGAGGGACTGGGGCGGAGGGCCGACGGACGTACGACCGGGCGGGTGGCTCTCGTTGAGCCGGAGCCAACCGCGTGTGACGCCCGGTAGTCAAGTGATCGGCGACCTGTCGTGGCTTGTTGCTGCCGCATTGTGATCATCTGCCTTTTACGGCGGCACGATGGAGGCCCGGTACGTCCCGCACGCCGGGCGCCTGCGCGTGAGCGGCCATCCGGCGAGGTGAGCGCGCTGGTGCGAGGAGGGCGGCGGAGGAACCGGAGTCCGGCGGGGCCCGGTTGACCTTGCCGGTCCTTTTGTCGCGCGTCTATAGTTCGGCACCCGGCGCAGACGCCGGTTCCGCCGCTCGACGCCACCGTCGAGGACGCCGTCGACCCGGCCCTGTCCGACCCGTACGAGCTCGAAGCGGCGATGCGCCAGTGCGCCCGCCCGCGTCGGCTGCGGGCCGTCACCGGGCCGGCCCGTCACCGGTCGGAGAGTTCCGCGAGTCTGCGGGCGAGCATGGCTCGTTCTGGTTCGTTGCCGACGAGGTCGAGGGCGACCCGGTAGGCAGCGGCGGCCTCGGAGGTGCGGCCCAGCCTTCTCAGCAGGTCGGCCCGCGCTGCGGGAAGCAGGTGGTAGCCGCGCAGTTCCTCGGCCTCGGTGAGGGCGTCCAGCAGGGCAAGCCCCGCCTCGGGGCCGTCGCGCATGGCAACGGCCACGGCCCGGTTCAGCGCGACCAGCGGGAATGGCTCGATCTGAAGCAGCACGTCGTAGAGCGCGACGATCTGCGGCCAGTCGGTCGCTTCGAAGCCGGTCGCCTCGTCGTGCAGTGCCGCGATCGCCGCTTGCACCGCGTACGGTCCGACACCGGGACCCGTCAGGGCCGGTACGACGAGCCGTCGCCCCTCGGCGATGAGGCCGGCGTCCCACAGAGCGCGGTCCTGGTCTTCGAGCAGCACCTGGCCTCCCGCGGCGTCGGTCCTGGCCGCGCGCCGCGCGTCGGTGAGGAGGAGCAGCGCGAGCAGCCCCGTCACCTCTCGTTCTCCGGGAAGCAGCCGGTGCAGGATACGGGCGAGCCGGATGGCTTCGTCGGCCAGATCGGGGCGGACGAGGTCGTCGCCGGAGCTGGCGGCGTACCCCTCGGTGAAGACGAGGTAGACGAC
Organism: Streptomyces sp. 6-11-2; assembly: GCF_006540305.1. Classification (GTDB taxonomy): domain Bacteria; phylum Actinomycetota; class Actinomycetes; order Streptomycetales; family Streptomycetaceae; genus Streptomyces. Next base: position 7,476,500 of record NZ_BJOR01000001.1, read on the forward strand.
TCGGAGCACGCTGGGCAGCCGCGCGGGCAGTTCGTCCGGCCCCGGGACGCGGAACGGGATGCGCGCACTGCGGATCTTGCGTTTCGCGCGCACGATGCGCTGGGCCATCGTCGCGGTGGGCACCAGGAATGCCCGGGCGACCTCGGGTGTGGTCAGGCCGGCGAGAAAGCGCAGCGTCAGCGCGGTCTGTGCCTCCGGAGAGAGCGCGGGGTGGCAGCAGGTGAAGAACAGTTGCAGCCGCTCGTCGGGGATGTCGTCGAAGCCGGGCTCGGCGGGTACCACGGCGGCGGCCCGGTCGCTCTCCACCTGGAGGACCGCCAGCCGCTCCGCGTACGCGCGGTCGCGCCGGATCCGGTCGATGGCCTTGCGGCGTGCCGTGGTGAGCAACCAGGCCAGTGGCTTGTCCGGCACTCCGTCGACCGGCCACCGCTCCAGCGCGGCCTCGATCGCGTCGGAGGCGGTCTCCTCGGCAAGATCGAGATCTCCGAACCGTGCCGCGAGCAGGGCGAGCAGCCGGCTCCGGTCCTCGCGGAACACCGCCTCCACGGAGCGGGCCGCTCGCCGCTCGTTCACGACTGATCCGGCTCCCAGACCGTGCGGACCTCGACGGTGCCGTACCGGGCACCGGGGCACCGGGCCGCCCAGTCGAGCGCCGCGTCGAGGTCGGGAACATCGATCAGGTAATAGCCGCCGACGATCTCCCGGGTCTCGGCGAACGGCCCGTCGGTCACGACGCGCTCCCCATTCACGCGGACGCGTACGGTGGTCGCGTTCGAGAGGTCCAGGGCGTTGCCGTCCAGCTTGACGCCGGCATCGGAGACGGCCTTCTCGAACGCCATGAACTCTTCCACGGTCGGTCCCTCGGCCGGTCGTTCCTCGGTGGAGTCGGGCGACAGGGTGTTGATCAGCAGCAGGTACTTCACGGGGCGCTCCTCGTGCCTGGGGTTGGTTGCGCGGATACGCGGATATGACGAATGGCCGCGGGGAGAATCGACAGGACGACCGGAGAAATCTTGTCAGGGCGCCCCAGGCCCTGCCTCGTGACCGGGCGTGCTCTTCGGTCACCTCTTCGGTCACCGTGACCGAAGAGCACGCCCGGTCGCGCCGAGATCAGTGCGCACCGCCCGCGCGGGGGGCCGTCAGGTACCGACGACGACGCCGTTGCTGATCACCGCGCTCGGCGTCCTCACTGCTGTGATGTCCTCCAGCGGATTACCGGCGAGCAGCACCGCGTCCCCACGGAAGCCCTGCGCCAGCCGCCCCGCGCTGCCGCTCAGTCCGGTCAGCCGCGCCGCCGCCGTCGTGGCGGTGCGGATGGCGTCCAGGGCCGGCAGGCCGGCCTGCTGCATCAGCACCACCTCGCCGCCGATCGGATCGATCTGTCCCCCGGCGGAATCGGTGCCCGCCGCCAGCGGAACGCCCATGTCGTGCGCCGTGCACACGGCTTGCCGCAGTACGGGGAGGAACTCGCGCCCGCGCGCGGCGAGTACGGGGTCGTCGGATTCGGCCAGCCCGGCGATGGCGGTCAGGGTGGGCGTGAAGTACGTGCCGCGGCGCCGCATTTCGTGCAGCGTGTCCTCGGCGACGAAGACCCCGTGCTCCAGACTGCGGATGCCCGCCAGGACGGCGTCTCGGCAGCCTTGTTCGCTGTAGCTGTGGCAGAGGACGCCGGCGCCGCGGCGCCGCGCCGCCGCCACTACCGTGGCGAGTTGGTCACGGTTGTACACCTGGCGCAGCGGGTCCTGGTCCGGCAGGCCCGCACGGTCGTTGACCCGCGTCTTGATGACGTCCGCGCCCCGGTTCAGGTTCACGTCGACCACCCGGCGCAGCGCCTCGGACGAGCGGACGCCGTCCTTGAGGCGGGCCAGCGGGGCGAGGTCGGGGTCGGCCAGGATCGTGTCGCCGAGGTCGGGGGTGACGAAGAGGCCGGCGGCCCGCGTCCGCGGCGCCCGGTCCGGGGCCCACCGGGCCAGTTCGCGCACGGCGATGTCCTGGTAGAAGGTGGTGGATCCGCTGCGCACGCTGGTCGCCCCCTGACGCAGGGCCGTTCCGGCCTCGCTGAGGGAGGTGATGTGGATGTGCGCGTCGACCAGGCCGGGGAGTACCCATCGGCCGTGGGCGCCGACCACGCTCACGCCCGCTCGCAGCGCCGCGCGGGCGCGCCGGGTGGCGTCCCGGCTGCCCGCGGCCCGCACGGTGCCGTCCACGATGACGACCACGGAGTCGGCGGTCACCTCCCCGGTCAGCGGATCGAGGAGGGTGCCGCCGTCGATGACGAGGGTGCCTCCGGACGGCGCCGGGCCGGTGCCGGGCGCCTTCCGGTCCGGCGTGGGCGTACGGTCGGCCGCCTCGGCGGTGCCGGCGAGCAGGGACGCGCCGGCCAGTGCCATCGCGGTGGCGAGGACGCCGCGCCGGGCGACGTGTGAGGGCGGCGGCTGATGGTGGTCCAGACACATGGTGATGGCCTCTCAGTGGTGGGGACGGGGGGAGGCGGGGTGTGGGGAAGGGTGGGAGCCGGCCGCGCGACGGCGGGGCTTCCAGCCGGGTCGGGGAACCGCGTCCAGGAGGGCTTTGGTGTACTCCTCCTGCGGGGCGCGCAGCAGTTGCCGGGTCGGCCCGCGCTCGACCACGCGGCCGGCGGACATCACGATCGCCGTGTCGCTGATCTGGTTGACGACCGCCAGGTCGTGCGAGATGAACACGTAGCTGATGCCGCTGCGTCCGCGGATGTCGGTGAGCAGGTTGAGGATCTGCGCCTGCACGGAGACGTCCAGCGCCGCGACCGCCTCGTCCAGCACCAGAACCTGCGGTTCGACGGCGATCGCACGGGCGATGGCGACGCGTTGCCGCTGCCCGCCGGAGAGCTGGCGGGGCAGCATCGTGGCGTGCCGGTCGCTCAGCCCCACGGCCTCCAGCAGCTCCAGGGACCGGCCGCGCCGCTCCTTCGCGCTCAGCGGGAAGTGCAGGGCGAGGCTGGTCTCGATGACGTCCCCGATGCGCTGCAACGGGTCCAGTGACGAGTACGGGTCCTGGAAGACCATCTGGATCTCCCGGGCCCGGCGGCGCCGTTCGGCCGAGCCGGTTCGGCCCGTCCGCGGTCGTCCGCAGACGCTGATCGTGCCGGCCGTGGGGGTTTCCAGGCCCAGCAGCATGCGGGCGACGGTGGTCTTGCCCGAGCCGGACTCGCCCACGACGGCCAGTGATTCACCGCGGGCGAGGGTGAAGGACAGGTCGTCGACGGCGACCGCGCCCTTCCCGTAGACCTTGCGCAGACCTTCCGCCCTGACCAGGATCTCGGTCACGGTTCCTCCGCTCGTATGCAGGCGACGTGGGCGTTGCCCACCGCGCGCAGCGCCGGGCGGGCGGTGGAGCACTCCGGTGTGGCGACGGCGCAGCGGGGTGCGAAGGCGCAGCCTTCGCCCGCCTCGAAGGCGGCGACCGCCCGGCCGGGGACCACGGGCAGCGGATGGACGACCTGGTCGATACTCGGTCGGGATGTCAACAGGCCACTGCTGTAGGGATGCAGGGGGGATCCGGTGAGTGCCTCGGCGGACTGCACCTCCACGATCCGTCCGGCGTACATGACGCCGATGCGGTCGCAGGTCGCCGCGGCGAGTTCGAGGTCGTGGGTGATCAGCAACATGGCCATACCGCGGTCCCGGCGCAGTTCGTCCAGGATGGCCATCACCTCCGACTGGGTGGTCACGTCCAGAGCGGTCGTGGGCTCGTCCGCGAGCACCAGGTCGGGTTCCACGGCCAGCACCGACGCGATCATGACGCGCTGGAGCAGTCCGCCGGACAACTCGTGCGGATGCTGCCGCATCCGGCGTTCGCCGTCGGTGATGCCGACATCGGCGAGGAGACGGACGGCCTTGGCGTGTGCCTCCTTCGGGAGCACCGACAGGTTGGAGACCAGCGCCTCGGTGAGGAAGTCACCGATGCTGCGGACCGGGTTGATGTGCGCCCGGGGGTCCTGGAAGATCATCGCGATCCGCCGCGACCGCAGGGCGCGCAGCTCCCGCGCCCCGAGATCGAGAACCGGTGTGCCGTCGAACTGGATCCGGCCGCTCAGCCGTGCGCCGGGCGGGGTCAGCCGAAGGACGGACCGCGCGGTCATCGACTTGCCCGAGCCGGATTCACCGACGAGGCCGACGGCTTCGCCCGGGGCGACGGTGAGGCCGACGTCGTCGACGAGTGTCCGCCATTGCCCGCGGCCGGCCGGAACCTCCAGCCGCAACTGGTCCAGGACCAGGATATCGTTGCTCATCGCGCACTCCCTTGCTCAGCACCCATCCGGTCGCCGAGCACCGTCACCGCGACCACCACGACCACGATCAGCACGCCCGCGCTGATGGCCTCCATCGGCTGGCCGCGCATCGCGCCGTCCAGTCCGCTCTTGACCATCAGGCCCCAGTCGGCGGCCGGCGGCTGAACGCCGAGTCCGAGGAACGAGATCGCGGCCAGGTCGATGATCGCGAAGCCGAGGGCCGACACCGACTGGGCGACGATCAGCGGGCGCAGGTTGGGCAGCAGGTGGCGCCCGCAGATGGCGACGGCCGATCTGCCCTGGAGCCAGGCGGCCGAGACGTAGGGGAGGCCGCGTTCCCGCAGCGCGGCGCTGCGGACGACGCGGGCCACGTACGGCGTGTACGCCACGGCCAGGCCGATGACCACTCCCGTCATACCGGGACCGACCACGGCCACGGTCACCAGGGCGAACACGATGCCGGGCACCGCGAACAGCACGTCGAGCAGCCGGGAGATGACGGCGTCGACCCGGCCTCCGGACCACGCGGCGACGATCGCGAGCGTGGTGCCCACCACGGTGGACAGCGCGATGGTGACCAGCGGGCCCAGCAGCGTCGTACGGGCCCCGAACATCAGCCGCGACAGAATGTCCCGGCCGAGCGCGTCACCACCGAGCAGGTGGCTGCCGGTGCTTCCGGACAGCGCGTTGAAGAGGTCGGGCCGATTCGGATCGTAGGGCGCCAGCAGCGGCGCACAGGCGCTGACCACGGCGACGACCGCGAGAACTGCCAGTGCGGTGAGGCCCGTCGGGCCCAGGCGTGCCTTCATGACGCCTCCCCGGGAGACAGACGGGGGTCGATGAGCGAGTAGCACAGGTCGACCACCAGGTTGACGATGACGAACGCGGAGACCAGGACGAGAACGACGCCCTGCACCACGGCGAAGTCCCGCTGGAGAATGGCCCGTACGAGCAGCGAGCCGAGACCGTCCAGCGCGAAGATGTTCTCGACGACCACGGAGCCCGCGATCAGTCCGGCCACGGTGAGGCCCATGACGGTCACGACCGGGATCGACGCGTTGCGCAGCACGTGCCGGCGGACGATGTGGGACTCGGAGAATCCGCGGCTGCGTGCCGTCTCCACGTGTTCGCGGCTCAACTCCGCGCCCACCGAGGCGCGGGTGATGCGGGCCAGGAAGCCGGCGCTGCCGAGGCTGAGGGCGATGGCGGGCAGCGTCAGGTGATACAGCCGGTCGTCCAGGCCCGATCCCGGGCCGAAGACCGGGAACCAGCCCAGCCCCAGGGCGAAGACGACGACCAGCACCACGCCCACGACGAAGGTGGGAGTGGCCAGGAAGACGCTGTTGACCACGGAGACGGCCGCGTCGACCGGGCCCCGGCGCAGCGCTCCGAGCAGTCCGAGGGCGATGCCCACCACGACGATGATCACCGTGGCGTACAGCACCAGCAGCCCCGTCGTCGCCAGCCGGGTGGACATCAGGGCGGACACGTCCTGTCGGTAGACCAGGGACTGACCGAAGTCACCGTGCAGCGCGTCGCCCAGCCAGCTGAAGTAGCGGACCAGGAACGGCTCGTCGAGGTGGTACTGATGACGGATCGCCGCGATCTGCTCGGGGCTGCCGCTGCGGTTGCCCAGCAGGAACGCCATCGGTCCGCCGGGAACCGTGTAGAGCAGCCCGTACACCAGGAACGAGGCCACGAGGAGGACCGCCGCGAGCGCGGCCAGCCGTCGCGCCAGGAATGTCAGCCACCTCATCGCGCACCGATCCCGGCGGCCCAGGGGTAGTACAGGTACGAGAACGAGGCGACCGCTCCGGTGATCCGCTTGTTCATGTAGAGGATGACGGGCAGGGAGGAGATCGGCGTCCAGGGCACGTCCCGGCTGACGGCGGTCTGGATTCCGCCGACCAACTCGGCCCGCTGCTGCGGGTCGTAGGCGGCCTGGGCCTGTCTGACGGCGCCGTCCACCGATGCGTAGTCGTCGAAGTTGGACCGGCCGCCCTTGGTGAACACGCGGTAGACGTCCAGGGGATCGGGCATGTTGCCGTACCAGGTGCTCAGGAAGGCGTCGATGCCTTCGCGGGCCTTGGGGTCGCTGTAGAGGTTGCCGTACTGCTCGACCGGGATGACCTTGATCCTGACGTCGAGCCCGAGGTCCTCGCCGGCGGCCTTGATGATGCTCGCTGTCTGTTCGTGCACCGCCGAACTTCCCTGGATGCCGATGGTGAGGGGGCGGGACGGCTTGCCGGCGGCCTTCAGGAGCCGCTTGGCGCGGGCGAGGTCGGGCTTCGCCGCGGGCAGAGCGTCGTGTGCGGCGCGGAAGGTGTCCGCGGCGTAGCCCCAGTAGTCGGAGTTGGCCAACGTGCTCTCCGGGGCCGCGGCCCCCTGGAAGATCACCCGGGCGATTCCCGGGCGGTCGAGGGCGGCCGACAGTGCCTCACGCACGCGTGGGTCGGCGTACGGGCCGGACTTGGCGGCGCCGAGCAGGGCCCAGAAGGTGAGGGAGCGGCCGAGGGTGACCGAGCCGGTGGGGGAGTCGACGAGTTGACTGAGTCCGGCAGGGGGGAGGTAGAAGTACTGCCCGTCGACCTCGCCGGACCGCAGTGCGTTGACCGCGGTGGTCTCGTCGGCGATGAACCGGAACACCAACGTCTTTGATTTCGCCTTGAGTTCGGCGTTCCAGTAGTCGTCATTGCGAGTCAGCCGAAGGGAGTCGCCGGGCTTCCAGCCGGCGAACTTGAAGGGTCCGGTGCACATGACTCCGCCTGTGGGAGAGCCGAGGTTCTTTCCGGCCTTGTCCAGGAACGATTTCTCCACGACGGCGCCGGCGGCGGTCGCCATGGCCTGGTTGAAGAGCACGTCGGGCTGCTTGAGGTCCACCGTGACCTGGTACGGCCCGGTCGCCTTGATGGAGGCGACGGTCTCGAAGTAGTCGCTCCACCAGGTGCCCAGCGTCGGGTCGAGGTGGCGGTTGAGGCTGGCCGCCACGTCGTCGGCGGTCATCTGCTCGCCGTCCCAGAACCTGACGTTCTTGCGCAGCGTGTAGACCCACCGGGTCGGGGTCGGATTCTCCGCCTTCACAGCGAGACCGGGGCGGATCTTCAGGTCGGGGGTGAGCCGCATCAGACTCTCGCACATGTTCGCGAGCGCGGTGTTCTCGGCGTAGTTGAAGGAGCGGATCGGGTCCAGCGTCTGTGGCTCGTAGGGCAGGTTCCAGGTGATCCGGTCCACGCCGTGGGCGGCCGACGCGGTGGTGGTGGCGAGGTCCGCCGTCGTGAGCGCCGATCCTTGCCCGCCCGGCGCGGTGTTGCCGCAGGCGGTCAGGGCGAGCGCGAGTCCGCCGGTGAGCAGGGCCGGCCTGCGGCGCTTCACCGGGTGGTCCTCTCGAGGCGCCCGTCACGGGCGACGACGTTCCCGGCCCGGACGACCATCGCGGGCAGCGGCCGGTCGACGAGTACCTGCGCGACGGACTCCCCGGCCAGCAGAACGAAGTCGGCGGGGTCGCCGATCCGCAGGTCGGACCGTTCCAGGCCCATGACGTCCGCGCCGCCGTGCGCCGCCACGGCGTAGCACGCCGCCAGTTCCTCGTCGGTGCGGGCATCGGTGCGGTACGCGAGCAGATGCGCCCGCGTGAACATGTCGCCGTCGCCGAACGGGGTCCAGGCGTCCCGCACGCCGTCCGAACCGGCGCCGACCCGCACGCCCCGTTCCACCAGCGGCCGGAAGGGCACGACCGGCTCGCTGCCGAGCGCGCACGTGGTCACCGCCACGTCCGCGTCGGCCAGGAACTCGGCGGTGTGCTCCAACTCGGTGGCGTCGCAGTCGGACAGGCAGAACGCGTGGCTGATCGTGACCTTTCCCCGCATGTCGGCGGCCAGGGTACGGCGGGCGATCTCGGCGATCTGGTCCAGGCCCGCTCGGCCGCGGTCGTGCAGGTGGATGTCGATCGGTGCGCCGGTGCGCTCGGCGATGCCGAACAGGACGTCCAGATGCCCGTCGAGGTCACCGTCGATGCCGACCGGATCCAGGCCGCCGACGATGTCGGCGCCCTCCTTGACGGCCTGCTCCAGCAGCTCGGCGGTGCCGGGCTCGGTGAGGAGGCCGAGCTGGGGGAAGGCCACGACCTGCAGGTCCATCGCCGACGCGAACGGAGCGGCGGCGGCGCGGATTCCGTGCAGGTGGGAGAGCCCGTGGACCGGTGCGACATCGACGTGCGCGCGCATCGCCCGGGTGCCGCGGCCGACCGCCCGGGCGATCAGGGCGCCGGCGCGTTCGTGCACCGGAGAGGTCATGGCGCGCTGGGTGGCGACGTCGTTCGTGATCAGTTCGCGGAGCGTGTCGGCGGGTTCGCGGCTCAGCCACGGCCGGCCCCAGGCCGACTTGTCGGGATGGATGTGCGCGTCGACGGGGGAAGGCAGGGCAAAAGCACCGCCGCCGTCGACGACGACGCAGTTCCCGGGCCGCGTCGCGGGATCGATGGCCGCGATGCGGCCGTCGGCCACCAGCACGTCGTGAGGATCTCCGCCATGAGGGCGAATGTGGGTGAACAGGGCGTGGGTCATGCCAGCGGCCCCCTTCGAGTCGGTGAAAGGGCTGGAACTCCGTCCCGGGAGAGTCATATGGTTATCAAGTCATCTGATGATCAGGGAAGAGGGTTGCATGAAACCCGTCGCACGAATGTCGATCGTCGACGCTGTGATCAACGAGTTGCGGGCAGAACTCGCGCGAGGCACATGGCAGGTGGGCGACCGGATACCGCCGGAGGACCAGCTCGCCGCGACCCTCGCTGTGAGCCGGCTGTCCATCCGCGAGGCGGTCCGGGTGCTCGTCCACGCGGGACTGCTCACCACCCGTCAAGGCGACGGCACCTACGTCATCGCCACCGACGAGGGCCAGGTCGCACTGCGCCGGCACTTCGACCGGGCGAGGACCGCCGACATCCTCGTTGTCCGCCGCGGCCTGGACATAGTCGCCGCCCGCCTCGCCAGCACGACGCGCACCGATGACGACCTCGCCGTGATCCGCGAAGCCATGGAACGCAGGGAATCCGCAGGCCGGGCCCGGGACCTGGACGCCTTCACCGATGCCGACGTCGACTTCCACCTGCGCATCGCCGAGGCGTCCCACAACCCGGTGCTCAGCGACCTCTACCGGAACATGAGCGACGTCCTGTGGGAGACCGTCAAGGCGAACCAGTGCATGGACGACGCCGGAGACGACCCGTTCCACACGGCACTGTTCGAAGCCGTACGCGCCGGCGACCCGGTCGCCGCGACCGCCGCGGCGCTCGCCATCCTGGACGACTACCCGGAGGCGGAGGCGTGACCACCGCCGATCAGCTGATCCGCGACGCCGACCCGATCGTCACCGTGGATGAACCCCAGGGCGACCTGGCCGGCGGCTGGGTCGCCGTCACCGGCGGCCTGATCACCGGCCTCGGCACGGCTGCCGACCCGCCGCCTCCCGCCCGAAGGTCGTCGACGTCGACGGCGTCTGGCCGCCTGTGGACGGGTCCGGTCGTCGCGCACCAAACCCGGGCGGCGATCTGCTTCTCTACATCCGCGTCCGTGAACCCGAGGCCGACGCGACACACCAGAAGTCCTCTGCGATCTCCTCCCGCGCAACCGACTCGATCTCACTTCCGGCCGCCTCGAACTCCGCCTCCAGCAGGTTGAACTCCTCTGTCGCGGCCTGGGTGAGTGCATACGGTCCGGAAGCCTTCGCCCGCGCCCCTGCGGCGGTGCTCGCAGGCTGGGGCCAGGATCAGCCAGGTATTGCTGACAGGTCATCTCATTGGGCCACTGATGAAGCAGGAAGCCCCCGGAAGGGTCAGACGACCCAGGCCGGAATCCCTGGACTTTAGGCCAGGGAGCACGTCGACAGGTCCTTTGCTTCCCTAACATCACTCGCCTGTAAGGGAGTTGACGTGTTGGCTAGGGTAGGCATCCGGCCAGGCAGGTGAGGGGAGCGAGTTGGGATGAACGAGCGTGCGGCAGGTGGAACGGTGCCGATCAACTCTTCGGTGGCGCATCCCGCGCGGGTGTACAACGTCTGGCTGGGCGGCAAGGACCACTACCCCGCCGACCAGGAGGCGGCCGAACTGGCGGCTGCGGCCAACCCGCAGATCGTTCCGGCGGTCCGGGCCAACCGGGCCTTCCTGGGGCGGGCGGTGCGGGAGTTGGCAGGGAAGGCGGGAATCCGGCAGTTCCTCGACATCGGCACCGGGATCCCAACGGCCAACAACACGCACGAGGTGGCGCAGGGGGTCGACCCAGGCGCCCGGGTTGTATACGTCGACAACGACCCCATCGTCCTGGCTCACGCCCGTGCGCTTCTGGTCAGCACCCCGGAAGGAGCGACGGACTATCTCGAGGCGGATCTGCGTGACGTGGACAGCGTCCTGACGGCGGCTCGGGAGATGCTGGATCTGGCGCAGCCCGTGGGCCTGATGCTCGTGGCGGTCCTGCAGTACGTTCCGGACGCCGACGACCCGTACGGCATCGCCCGACGGCTCCTCGACGCGCTCGCGCCCGGCAGCCACATTGTCCTCTCCCACCCGGCCGCGGACATCGGGGCCGAGGAGGTCGCTGAGTCGATGCGCGTGTACAACGATCGGGCCGCCGAACACGCGGGAGCCACGCCCCGCACGCATGCCGACGTCACCCGGTTCTTCGACGACACGGATCTCCTGGAGCCGGGCGTCGTCCAACTGCCCGAATGGCATCCCGATCCTGCGGATGGCCTGTCTCCCGGCGCGTTGCCGATGTGGTGCGGGGTCGGCCGCAAGCCTTGACGGAAGCGGACAGGGTCTCGATCCGGGCCGGCCTGCAGGGCTGGTCCGGTCAACCCGGCGCGACCGGGCCCTTGGTCAGTTCCTGCTCCAGAACCGCGAAAAGCTTCTCGCCCAGCATGGGGAGCGACACCGGCCCCACCGACCGAAGTCCGTCCGTGCCGACGTCATGCCGGTCCTGGCTCCGTCGGTGACTCTGGCGCCGCCGTAAGGTTCGGCACCCCGGAGCAGCGGGTTCTGTGACTTCCCGCCGCCCGGACTCTGGCCCGGCACAGCCGCCAGCGCCCGAGCGTCACCCCTGCTGTCGGATGGTAGAGGTCGATCCGGACTCAACCGGCTGACGTGGCACCCATACAGAATCCAGCGGCGCGCAGCTTCGTCCTGAGCTCTGGCATGGCAGTGCCCTGTGCCTCGACAGGACCGCGGGACCGGGCGGTCCCCGAACTCGCACCCTGAACAGCGGTCGCCCGTTCCCTTGCCGGGGGGAGCCCCCTGGGAACGGACGGGCCGACAGAGATCGCCCCGACCGGTGCCAGTCACCCGGAGTCAGCTCCCTCCTTTTAGCCTCGCTGCCATGACTTCGCTGCCCCACGCCGCTGCCGCGGCCCCCGAGTCCCGTCGTACCGTGACCGCTGCCGTCGTCCAGGCGGCCGCCCCGCTGTTCGACACACAGGCCGCGCTGAACCGCGCCACGGAGCTCGTCCGGGAGGCCGTCAGCGACCGAGGCGCAGAGGTCGTCGTCCTGCCCGAGGCGTTCCTCGGCGGCTATCCCAAGGGCCTGGGCTTCGACATCACCGTCGGCAGCCGCACCCCGGCCGGCCGCGAACTGTTCCGCCGCTACCACGCCGCCGCCATCGACGTCCCCGGCCCCGAGACCGACACCCTGGCCGCCCTCACCCGGGACCTCGGCTGCCACGCCGTCGTCGGCGCCGTCGAACGCCAGGGCGGCACCCTCTACTGCGTCGCCCTCTTCTTCGGCCCCGACGGCTACCTGGGCCTGCACCGCAAGCTCATGCCGACCGCCGCCGAACGCTACCTGTGGGGTCAGGGCGACGGTTCCACCCTCCCGGTGGTCGACACCGGCACGGCCCGCCTCGGCGCGGCCATCTGCTGGGAGAACTACATGCCGCTGTTCCGCACGGCCATGTACGCCAAGGGCATCGACCTGTGGTGCGCTCCGACCGTGGACGACCGCGACGCCTGGCAGGCCACCATGCGGCACATCGCCCTGGAGGGCCGCTGCTTCGTCCTCAGTGCCGGCCAGTACCTGCGCCGCGAAGCCCTGCCCGCCGACCTCCACCCCGTCCAGGGCGACGCCCCCGACACCGTCCTGATCGGCGGCGGCTCCGTCATCGTCTCCCCGCTCGGCGAGGTCCTCGCAGGCCCGCTGCGCGACAGCGAGGGCATCCTGACCGCCGAACTCGACCTCGACGACCTCACACGTGCCCGCTTCGACTTCGATCCCACCGGCCACTACGCGCGCCCCGACGTCTTCACGCTCCACGTCGACGAGTCCGCCCGCACCGCCGTCACCGGTACGGGCGCCGCCGCCCGGTCGGCAAGGACCGACTAGCCGATGCGTGCTCCCGTGCCGCTGACCCGGACGCGCGGGTCACCCGCGCGCAGCGTCACCGTGAGTTCGCCGGGGCGGCCCATGTCCTCGCCCTGATGCAGGGTCAGTACGGCGTCCTCGGGGACCAGGCCGAGCTCACGGGCGTACGCACCGAACGCGGCGGCCGCGGCGCCGGTCGCCGGGTCCTCGACGACGCCGCCGACGGGGAACGGGTCACGGACATGGAAGACGGTGGCCGACTCCCGCCACACCAGCTGGACCGTGGTCAGGTCCAAGCGGTGCATCAGGGCTTCGAGGCGTGCGAAGTCGTACGCGAGATCCGCCAGGCGCGCGCGAGTCGCCGCCGCCAGTACGAGATGGCGGGCGCCGGCGAACGCGATGCGGGGCGGGAAGGCCGGGTCGAGATCGGCGCCCGGCCAGCCGAGGGCCGCAAGCGCCTCCGCGAGGTCGGTGTCGGCGATGTCCTCGATGTGCGGCTCGACACTGGTGAGTGTGGCCCTGACCGTCCCGCCCTCCGCCGTCACCTCCACCGGCACGGTGCCGGCGCGCGTCGCGAACACCAGCTCCCCGGGGCCCATCCGTTCGGCGAGCGCGACGGCGGTCGCGATGGTGGCGTGCCCGCAGAACGGCACCTCGGCCTTGGGGCTGAAGTAACGGATGCCGTACGCCCACCCCTCCTGGCCACCGAGGCCCTCCGGGGGCGCGGTCAGGAACGCGGACTCCGAGTATCCGAGGTCGGCGGCGATGGCCAGCATGTCGCCGTCGTCCAGGGCGGTGGCGTCCAGAACGACGCCGGCGGGGTTTCCGCCGTCGGGGGCGCTGGAGAAGGCGGTGTATCGCAGCACCTCGGGCCGCGGCGCATTCGTCGTCATGTGCGCGGCAACGCGGGCGGGTCCGCGGCTATTCCAGGGCCTGGGTGGAGGAGCGGATGCGGCCCCACCGTGCGCGTGGCCGCGGGCCCGGCAGGAGGGGTTCAGCTGAAGGTGCGGCGGTACGTCTGTGGGCTGACACCCGTCATCCGCTTGAAGCGGTCGCGGAACGCCGTGGGCGAGCCGAACCCGACCTGTCCCGCGATCCGCTCCACCGGGTGCCGTGTGGTCTCCAGGAGGTGCTGGGCCTGCCGGATGCGCGCCCGATGCAGCCATTGCAGCGGGGTGGTGCCGGTCTGCTCGCGGAAGCGACGCATGAGGGTGCGGGTGCTGACGCCCGCGTGCACGGCCATGTCGGCGAGGGTCAGGTTCCGGCCCAGGTTTTCCTGGAGCCAGGTGAGCAGGGGCTCGAAGGAGGATCCCTGCGGTGTGGGCGCGTGGTCGTGGACGATGAACTGCGCCTGTCCGCCCTCCCGTTCCAGCGGCATGACGGAGAGTCGGGCCGCGTCGGCGGCCACCGCCGAGCCGTAGTCGCCGCGGATCATGTGCAGACACAGGTCGAGGCCTGCGGCGGCGCCCGCGGAGGTGAGGAACTGGCCGTTGTCGACGTACAGCACGTCGGGGTCGACCGTCACCTTCGGATGCAGTGCGGCCAGCAGGTCCGCCGCGATCCAGTGCGTCGTGGCGCGCAGCCCGTCGAGGAGTCCGGTGGCGGCCAGCGGGAAGGTGCCCGTGCAGATGGACGCGATCCGGGTGCCGTCCGCGGCGGCCGCCAGCAGCGCGTCGCGGACCGCGGGCGTGAGCGGTGCGGTGGGGGCGGCCGTGCCCGGCACGATGACCGTGTCCGCGCCGTCGAGCCCGTCGAGTCCGCGGTGCGCGCGGAGGGTGAACGTGCCGGCGTCGACCTCGGGTCGCTCGGCGCACACGCGGACCTGGTAACCGGGACGCCCGTCGGGAAGCCGCGTACGGGAGAAGACCTCGATCGGCGTGGACAGGTCGAAGGGGATCACCTGATCCAGCGCCAGAACGGCGATGGTGTGCATGGCGAGAACATACCGTGCCGCCGTATTCCCGCCATCGTCGATACGTGTCACCACCACGTCGGGCGCGCTGCGGCAGCACTTCTCGTCCTGCGCGCGGCGGCCGCGCTCGACCCCGGGCGTGCGGCAGCGTTCCGTTTGGTCAGCCGTCGACCGCGGCGGGGGCCGCGACGTACTGCTCGTCGGTTACGGGTTCGAGCCAGGCGGTGCCGTCGCCATCACCGTCGCCGACGACGATGGCGATGTGACCGATGGCCAGGCGGCCCGGTGCGGTGGGGGCCTCGATCAGGTTGAGGCAGACGTCGCCAGTGAAGCGTTCGCCGGGGCCCGTCGACGTGACCACCTCCACCTGAGCGCTGGGCGGGTAGGTGGTCTGAAACATGCCCGGATGCGGGGTCCTGGAGGTGATGCGGGATTCTGGAGGTATGGAGATCGAGGTTTTCGTGGTGCCAGGATGCCCCAACCAGAGGCTTGCCGAGGAGCAGCTGCGGGAGGCCCTGGACGGCGTCGGACTGTCCGGCGAAACCTTCACCACCAGGGTGATCACGGATCAGGCTGAGGCCGAGCGGTCGGGTTTCACTGGCTCCCCGACGATCCTGATCGACGGCCGCGATCCGTTCGCCGAGCCGGGCTCCTCGCCCTCGGTGGCGTGCCGGATCTACCGCACCCCGCATGGCTTGGCTGGTGCGCCCGGGGTCGACCAGCTCCGGCACGCCCTGCGAGCGGCTGCCGGCAAGGGCGGGGGAGTGTAGGCGCGGTCACCGTTGGGCCGGTGGCCGGCGCTCCGGCGTCGCGGTATGGAGTCCAAGGGCCTCGTCGGAGGTGGCCGGTCATAAGGCGCGCTGCATGGAACGGCGCCGTGCTCGCGGAGGCCGTCCCGGCGCGGGGCTCACCGGGCCTGCGCATGCGGTTGTCCGATATGGCCGGATATCTTCGTACATGTGGACGAGATGGCTCAGCGTATCGACCCGGCGACCGACCGGACGGCCGCCGCACGCCTGCTGGGGTGCACACCTGAAGAGGTCGGTTACTGCCCGCGCTGTCAGGGACTGACCCGGCGATACGGGAAACATGCGCAGATCATCTGCCCGGCCTGCCGGGCGGCCGAGCCCCCGTCAGCGGGGGGTGCCTCCCGCTGACCACAGCGATCACTCGACCGGGCCGGAAGGCCGTGAGCGCACGCCCTCCCCGTCTGCGAGCGGTGAGCCGAGGTCCCGCTCCGGCTTTCCGCTGCCGAGGCTTCCCCCGAGGCCTTGTGCTCCAGGCACGTGAACAGCTGGAGGCACGATGAACTCCACCCATGCAGCCAAAGCCTCCCTGAGAGGAATGGGAGCATGCTGTGCTGTCGCCAACGCGGTGCTGCACACACTCCTCATTCCTGATCACCTTGAGGAAAAGTTCTACATCGGCGTCCTGTTCGCTGTAGGCAGCGCCGTCATGCTTGCCGTCGCTCTGGCGCTCGTCCTCATGAAACGTTCCCTGGCCGCTTGGCTGACCGGGGCACTCGTCAGCCTCGGCATGATCACCGGCTTTCTGCTGTCGCGCACCGTCGGTCTGCCGGACGGCTATCACGAACCCGGCTGGGAGCCGCCTTACGGCGTACTTTCTCTGCTCGTTGAAGGACTCTTCGTCATCGCATTCCTTGCCTGGTTCCGTGACACGGCAGCTCACAGCACCGTGTCCGGGCTGCCGCACCGGGCGGACAGCGAGCCGGTCCCGCTGGGCCGAGGCAGAGCAAAACGCCGGTGAAGTCCCACGTCAGCCGCATCATGACCAAGCGGTAGGTACGGGACCGGGCGCAACTGGTCGACGGTGTCGTCAGGAGCGCGTGGCCTTGTGTGAAGGCGTTGTTCGTGGTCCCGTCACTTGCGGGCGTTACCTTGCCCCCGCGGCGCACCCGATCACCAGGCACGGTGGACCGGTGTGTCCATCGCCCTTTCCGGATCGGCTCCTTGGACTCCGTACCTTCATGTCTTGGTTTGAATCCCTCATCCTCGGACTCGTCCAGGGGCTGACCGAGTTCCTTCCCGTCTCCTCCAGCGCGCATCTGCGGCTGACGGCGGCCTTCTCCGGGTGGCAGGACCCCGGCGCCGCCTTCACGGCGATCACCCAGATCGGCACGGAGGCGGCGGTGCTGATCTACTTCCGCAAGGACATCGGCCGGATCCTGTCGGCCTGGTCCCGTTCGCTGGGGAGCAGGGCGATGCGCCGTGATCCGGACGCTCGCATGGGCTGGCTGGTGATCGTCGGATCGATACCGATCGGGGTGCTCGGGCTGACTCTCAAGGACCAGATCGAGGGGCCGTTCCGTGATCTGCGGGTGACCGCGACCATGCTGGTCGTCGTGGGTGTGGTCATCGGTGTCGCCGACCGGCTGGCGGCGCGCGACGAGAGGGGCGGCCGGCACCGGGCGCCCCAGCAGGGCAAGGTGCTGCGGGACCTGGGCGTCAAGGACGGCCTCATCTACGGTTGTTGCCAGGCCATGGCCCTGATCCCGGGTGTCTCCCGCTCGGGCGCCACCATCAGCGGCGGGCTGTTCATGGGCTACCGGCGCGAGGCGGCGGCCCGTTACTCCTTCCTGCTGGCCATTCCCGCCGTACTGGCCTCCGGTGTCTTCGAGTTGAAGGACGCGATGGAGAGCGGCCACGTGGCGTGGGGGCCGACGCTGTTCGCCACGGGGGTTGCCTTCGTCTCCGGGTACGCCGTCATTGCCTGGTTCATGAAGTACATCTCCACGAAGAGCTTCATGCCGTTCGTCTGGTACCGGATCGTCCTCGGCATCGTCATCATCGGGCTGGTCATGGCCGGTGTCCTCAGCCCGCACGCGGCCGAATCGGCGGGCTGACCGCAGGACGGCGCCGGTCTCCGCCGAGTGACCGACCGCCCATGCGGGTTCTGCGGTTCTGCCGACGGCAGAGGCCTCTTGGCTCGGTCGGGACATGCTGATTGAGTGCCGTCATGGAGCGCATGGAGATCCTGGTCCTCGGTGGTACGGCCTGGCTGGGCCGTGAAGTTTCCCGGCAGGCACTCGGTCGTGGCCACCGGGTGACGTGCCTGGCGCGTGGTGACAGCGGGCCCGTCGCGGAAGGCGCGCGTCTGGTGACCGCGGACCGGCGCGACCCCGCCGCGTACGCGTCTCTGCCCGACCGGGAATGGGACGCTGTGCTCGAGGTTTCCTGGCAACCCGGCTTCGCACGGGGAGCTCTTGCGGCCCTGGGCGCGCGGGCACGTCACTGGATCTATGTCTCCTCGATCAGCGCGTACGCCTCCCATGGCGAGCCCGGCGCGGACGAGTCCGCCGCCCTGTTGGGCGCCACAGAACACGAAGAGGTCGGTCGTGAGCTGTACGGCGAGGCCAAGTCCGCCTGCGAAACGCTCACCCGGACAGCCCTGGCCGACCGGGTCCTGGTCGCGCGTGCCGGACTCATCGGCGGGCCCGGTGACCACAGCGATCGTTCCGGCTACTGGGTCGCCCGCGCCGCCCGTGCCCCGCAGGCGCCGCTGCTCGTCCCCGACACCCCGAAGGCACCGACGCAGACCATCGACGTGCGCGACCTGGCGACGTGGCTCCTCGATACGGCGGAACGCCGAACCACGGGCACATACAACGCGGTTGGCCCGATGGTGCCCTTCGCCGAGTGGATCGAGCTGTCTCGGAGCGTCGGCGGGCACACCGGACCGGTCGTCTCCGTCGCGTCCGAACAACTCCTCGCGCACGGAGTGACCGAGTACATGGGCGCCGACTCACTGCCCATGTGGGTGGTCGAACCGGGCTGGGAGGGCTGGGCGGCACGCGACGCGTCCGCCGCCACCGCCGCGGGCCTGCGCCACCGTTCCCGCACCGACCTCCTTGCCGACACGCTGCGCTGGGAACGCGAGCAGGGGCTCCACCGGTCGCGCCGCGCCGGACTCGCCACGGACACAGAGCGCGCACTTCTGGCGGCCTTGGGATAAGAGACCGTCCTCGAGCACTCAGTGGTCTTGCCCGGCCGCCTCGACAACAGGGTTCAGGAGGCGTTCCGCGGGGCTGCCCGGCGGGCGCGGGGCGACTGCGGTTGCCGCCTTCTGCATCGCGCCGCCGGGCGCGCCCGGGGGAGACGCCTGCGGAACGCCACGCCGATCGTCAGGGCATCGCACGCATCCGGCTGATCTCGCTGGTCTGCTGTGCGATCACTTCGTTCGCCATCTCCTCGACCTGTACGTTGTTGCCGTTCGAGAGCGCCGATGTGGCCATGATGATCGCGCCGTTGTGGTGCATGATCATGAGTTTCAGGAACAGCTCGTCGAAGGCCGCGCCCCGCGCCGCGCGCAGCTGCTTCAGCTGTGCCTCGGTCGCCATGCCGGGCATCGTGGCATGGTCGTGGTTGTGCCCCGAGCCGGCGCCGCCACTCGTGCGCCGTGCCCCGCCGTGGTTCTTCAACCACCCCTTCATGGCGTCGATTTCAGGCCCTTGACCTGCGGCGATACGTGAGGCGATCCGCTTCACGCCGCTCGACTTCGCCTGGTGTTCGGCGAGTTCGGTCATTTCGAGGGCCTGGCCGTGGTGGATGATCATCATCTGGACGTACTCGAAGTCCGCCCCGTTGGGGGACCCGTCGGGGATCTCCTTCGCGGCGTCCTCGGCGGACAGGGTCCGGGCGGGCTCACCGGGCTTGCCGGGCGCGATCACCGAGGGGCCGGGCGCGCTGCTCTTCGCCGAGGCGTCCGTGCCCGAGTCGCACCCGCTGACAGTGAGGGCGACAAGGGCGAGAGCGGTGACCCCCAGCCACTTGGCACGATCAAAGACATTCACGGTGAGTGTGTTGCCATCCTTTGATCTGTACATGAAAAAATACGATACTGCCGTTGTCCGTGAACCGTTCCCTTGTGAACGGAGACCAGGGAGGAAACAGTGAACCTGTTGCACAGTCCCCGAACACGGCTCAGACACCTCGGGGTTGTGGCAGCCGCCACCGGCCTGCTGGCGGCGCTGCTCACGGCAGCACCGGCCATGGCGACGCCCGACCCCGGCGACGCCACCACCGCGACTCAGCGTGTGTCGAAGAGCGAGGAGGCCGAGACCAGAACGGCCATCGCCAAGGGTGAGATACCGGCGCAGGACGAGATCGTCCACTCCGACAACATCCAACACCTCGCCAACGTCCCCAAGGACGCCCTGACGGACCTGAACTCCGACCTGGCCTTCCAGGGCAAGTACGCGTTCGCCGGCAACTACGACGGCTTCCGCATCTTCGACGTCAGCAACCCGAAGGCTCCCAAGACGGTCTCCCAGGTGCTGTGCCCGGGGTCGCAGAACGACATATCCGTCTCCGGGAACCTGCTGTTCCTGTCGACCGACTCCTCACGCAGCGACAACTCCTGCTCGAGCACGCCGCAGCCCGCGACCGAGAAGTCGTCGTGGGAGGGCATGAAGGTCTTCGACATCAGCAACAAGAAGAACCCGAAGTACGTCGCGGCCGTCGAGACCAACTGCGGCTCACACACGCATTCCATCGTTCCCCATGGCCGCAACGTCTACATCTACGTGTCCTCGTACTCCCCGAGCCCCTCGTTCCCCGACTGTCAGCCCCCGCACGACGGCATCTCGATCGTCAAGGTGCCGCGCGACGCTCCCCAGAAGGCCGCGCTCGTCAACTTCACGGTGCTCTTCCCGGGTGACGGCCCCGACGGGGGCGGCAACCCCGGCGCGCCCACCAACCCGGGTGTCTCCAAGACGACCGGCTGCCACGACATCACCGTGCTGCCGTCGAAGGACCTGGCCGCCGGTGCCTGCATGGGCGACGGCATCCTGATGTCCATCAAGGACCCGGAGCACCCGAAGGTCATCGACCAGGTCCAGGACAACGTCAACTTCGCGTTCTGGCACTCGGCGACCTTCAACCAGACCGCGAAGAAGGTCGTCTTCACCGACGAGCTCGGCGGCGGAGGCGCCGCGACCTGCAACGAGGCCATCGGCCCGAACCGCGGAGCCGACGGCATCTACGACATCGTCGGCAAGGGCGACAACCGCAAGCTCGTCTTCCGCGGTTACTTCAAGATCCCCCGGCACCAGGCGGACACCGAGAACTGCGTCGCCCACAACGGCTCGCTGATTCCGGTCAAGGGCCGCGACATCATGGTCCAGGCCTGGTACCAGGGCGGCGTCTCGGTCTGGGACTTCACCGACTCGACGAAGCCGAAGGAGATCGGGTACTTCGAGCGCGGCCCGCTCACCACGGACCGGCTGACCGTGGGCGGCTCCTGGTCCGCGTACTACTACAACGGCTACATCTACTCGAACGACATCGCCAAGGGCTTCGATGTGCTCAAGCTCAACGACCGGCGCACCGACTCGGCCCGAAAGGTCCACCTGGACCAGCTGAACGTCCAGAGCCAGCCGGAGTACTTCGACTGACCCGGCAAACGCCCGCCGAACTCCGGGTCAGCGAACCACCCGGAAACGTCGGCTAGGGTCTTTCGTTTGGATCAGGCCGGATCAGGGAGCGGGGTCTGGTGCCGTGGATCGCAAGGCGGAGGAGGGCGGCAGGGCGGAGCCCTGCCAACCGACGACAACGCGGCGAGGAGCGGTGCCAGGGCCCGCGAGCCCGGCATGATCCAAACGAGAGGCCCTGGCGCTCAAGCGCCAAGGCACCGGTCCCGCCGGGCGGCTCGTCGCCCGGCGGGACACCCGACTCCCGGTCCATCGCCAAGCGGTGGACAACCCCTGCCCTGGACCGCAGCCGCTGCCCGGCGATCCGAGCGCCGTGCGGCAGCATCCCGCCCAGCCGGTCGAGCTCGGCGTGGACCCAGTCCGGAGCAGTCCGCAGCGGCCCGGAACGGCTCGGAGCGGCGTCCCACCGGCCCGCATGCTCATCCGGTCAGCCGGTGCGGGCGGCGAGCCACGTCCGGTGGGCCGACAGCACCCTCTCCCAGAGCGCGGAACGCTCCTCCTCGCCGACGTCGGTGAGGGTGAGCCCGAAGACCTCCGCGAGGGCTCCGAACCAGGCGGCCTCGGTGGTCAGTTCCCGCTCCGACCGCCCGTCACCGTCGGTCCGGACCAGTACGCAGCCGCGGAGCTCGTCCGTGCCGGCCGCGTCCCTGCGGATCGCGGAGACGACCCGGACAAACCCCGAATCCGGCGAGGTGGACAACTCCCGGTGCTGTGCCGCGAAGTCGTCCGGCCCGGCGGTCGCCATGGTGAAGTCCATCCCGGCGAAGGAGCCACGGGGGTCGTGGTCGAAGCGCCACCCGCCGGGCTCGACCGCCGAGGGCGAGAGCCGATAGGCGAAGGGCCCCTGTCGGTACTCCCCGGAACGGAGCGGCAGCGGCTCGTACAGGGCATCACCGAGCCCGACGTCGACAAACCAGGTCTCGCCCTCGCAGACCACCGTGAGGGCCAGATGGTTGGCGTTCGCTCCGGGAGGCCGGGCGGTCCGACTGCCCTGGACTCCGCCGCGGTGCCATGTCACGGCGTACCCCAGGGCGTGGAGCAGGGTGGCGAAGGCTCCGTTGAGGTGGAAGCAGTAGCCGCCGCGCCCCCGGAGGATCCGTGCCACCGACTGCGCGGGATCCACCGTGGTCGCCCGCCCCAGATGGATCTCCAGCGTCTCGTACGGCACCCGGGCCACATGCGCGGCGTGCAGCGCCCGCAGCCCCGCCACTGACGGCGCGTCGGGAGCCGCGACACCCAGTCGCTCCAGGTAGCGGCCGACATCCACCTTCGACATGCCCTGAACTCTAGTCAGCATCGATGACATCCAGTCAACTTCGGTTGAATCACGGGTCGGTCGGAGCGCTCGGCACGCGCGCACGGGTGGCGCTGGCGTTGAAGATTTCTTGCAACCCATTACCAAGCGTTTACTGAGCAGATACCTTTCTCCTTGCCGGTGGCAGGGCGGCGGAGCGATCCGGCCGTCCCTGCCTGCCCCGGCGTACCGCCACACGCCGTTCGGCCTGTTTTCGGCCATTACGCCCATTTTTCATGGACTGCCGGAAGGAAGCGTCTTGAACGCTCGGAACCGCCGCACCACGGTAGCCGCCGTATCCGCCGCAGGGCTCATAGCGCCGCTGCTGCTGATCGGATCAGGCACCGCCTCCGCCCACAGCGACCCTGCCAAGGAGGCTGCCAAGCTCGCACAGAAGCTCGTCAAGAAGAGCAACGCCGAGGATGCGTACGAGCATCTGAAGAAGTTCCAGCGGATCGCTGACAAGAACGGGAACACCCGGGTGGCCGGGTCGGAGGGGCACCGGCAGTCGGCCGAGTACGTCGAGGGCCTGTTGCGGAAGGCCGGGTACTCGGTGACCCGGAACGAGTTCGACTACCAGTTCAGCCAGACGCTGGCGGAGAGCCTGCGGGTGGTGTCGCCGCAGCAGCAGGACGTCCCGTTGATCGCCATGACGTACTCCGCCAACAGCCCCACCGGCGGCATCACCGCCCCGGTCGCGGCGGTGCCGGTCGACGACACCACCGGCTGCGAGCCGGGTGACTACGCGTCCGGGACGTTCACCGGCAAGATCGCGCTGATCAAGCGCGGCGGCTGCACCTTTGCGGAGAAGCAGGCGGCCGCCGCCGGTGCGGGCGCGGTCGGCGCGATCATCTACAACAACACCGACGGCGCGCTCAACGGCACCCTGGGAGACCCGAACGTCGCGAAGATCCCGACCGGTGGCGTCACGCAGGCGGACGGTGAGGCCTTGGCGGCCAAGGCCGCTTCCGGCGCAGTGACCGTCAACCTGGAGATCCGCACCTTCGCGGAGATGCGGCGCACCTACAACGTCATCGCCGAGACCAAGAGTGGCGACGCCGGCAACGTGGTGATGTTCGGCGCCCACCTGGACTCGGTGGCGGCCGGCCCGGGCATCAACGACAACGGCTCCGGCTCCGCCGGCATCCTCGATGTGGCGCTGAACCTCGCCCACGAGAAGGTCAAGAACAAGGTGCGTTTCGCCTGGTGGTCGGCTGAGGAGTTCGGCCTGCTGGGCTCGGAGGCGTACGTCGACGGCCTCTCGGCGGCGGACCGCGCGAAGGTCAAGCTGTACCTGAACTTCGACATGATCGCCTCGCCGAACTACGCCCAGTTCGTCTACGACGGTGACGACTCCGACCAGGTCGGTGCCGGGCCCGGCCCGGAGGGCTCGGCGCAGCTGGAGCGGCAGATCACCGACTACCTGGACAGCCGGCGCATCCCGCACGAGGGCACCGACTTCACCGGCCGGTCGGACTACGGGCCGTTCATCGAGGTGGGTATCCCCTCGGGCGGCACCTTCACCGGCGCCGAGGGCATCAAGACGGCCGCGCAGGCAAAGACGTACGGCGGTAAGGCCGGTGTCGCGTACGACGCCTGCTACCACGCCGCTTGCGACACCCTGAAGAACATCAACATGAAGGCGTTCGACGTCAACATCGACGTCATCGCCAACGCGGTGGGCCAGTACGCCTGGGACACCAGCATCCTGAGCAAGCCGGTGGCGCCGCAGAACACCAAGGGCTCGGCGGGCAGCGGTGGTGGCCTGCACGAGGGCCACGACCACGAGGTCACCGAGTAACTCCCGCTCAACACAGGGGGAGGGCCGGGCTGCCCGGTCCTCCCCTTGCCGTCCAGGCAGACACCGTGAACGTTGTCCAGCAGCCGTGCCTGTTGTCGTGCTCGGTCGCGGCAAACGGAACCGGCCCGCTTACTTCCCGCACGGCAGGGCGTGTCCCGGAGAGCGCTGTGGCACGATCGGCTGCCATGTCGTTTCTCTCCGCGTGGCCGTCAACAACCCCTCGCCGTCTGCTCGTTGCTCTGCTCGCGCTGCTCGTCGGAGCCGGTGCCGGTGTTGCCGACGCAGCCCCCGGACGTACGGCCGGGGCCAAGAGCGCCCAGGCCGCGACACCCGATCACCCGCGCTACGACGTGACCCTGCGCGCCGACGCCGACGGCACCCACTGGAAGGGCCGCCAGCGCGTGTCGTTCCGCAACGCCGCCGACCGGCCCCTGCGCGAGGTGTACCTGCGGCTGTGGGGCAACGGCGTGGACGCCTGCGGCACTGCCGGCAGCCCTTCCCCCCTCACCGTGTCCCGGGTACGCGGCGGCACGGCAGGGCGGCTCAGCGTCGACTGCACGGCGCTGCGTATCACCCTGCCCGCACCTCTCGCGCGCGGCTGGCGCGCGACTGTCTCCTTCGACGTGTCCCTCACCGTGCCCGGGCGCAACGACCGCTTCGGCCGTGAGGGTGCGTTCCGTTTCCTCGGCAACGCGCTGCCCGTGCTGGCCGTGCACGACGCGGCGGGATGGCACCTCGACCCGTACGTGTCGACCGGCGAGAGCTTCTACACCCTGGCCGGCGACTTCCAGGTCACGCTCGACCACCCGTCGGCCCTCAAGGTCCCGGCGACCGGCCGCACCCGCACCAGCCCCGGCACGCAGGGGCGCACTCTCACGCGCAGCCTCGCGCACCGGGTACGGGACTTCGCGTGGGCGGCAGGCCCGTTCCGCACCGCGGACCAGACCACTCCCGGCGGCGTGCGGGTCAGATCGTACTGGGCACCCGACACGCCGGCCGAGGGCGTGCGGCTCGCCCGCCAGGACGGCGCCGCCGCCGTCGACCGGTTCAGCACGGAGTACGGCCGCTACCCGTACGGCGAGCTCGACCTGGTGATGACCCCGCAGTTCGGCGGCGGCATGGAATACCCCGGCCTGGTCCTGCTCGGCACCACCGAGGAAGGCAACGCCGTCGTCCACGAACTGGCCCACCAGTGGTGGTACGGCATCGTCGGCAACGACCAGTACCGTGCGCCCTGGCTGGACGAGAGCTTCGCCCAGTACGCCAACTTCCGCTTCTACGGCTTGGACACCCGTGACTGCTGGGACCCGGACGAGTGGCCCGACCGGAACGCCGCGCTCACCAGCTCGATGGCCTACTGGTCGACGCACCCCGGCACATACCACCTCATCTACACCGCCGGCCCCTGCGCCCTGGCAGACCTGGAGCGCACCCTCGGCTCCGCCACCATGGCACGACTCCTCAAGCGCTACGCCCACGACCACTGGTACGGCGTCTCCACCACCGCCGACTTCAAGAAGACCGCCCAGTCCATGACCGGCAAGGACCTGACGTCGTTCTGGAAGACCCACCGCATCCGGTGAACACCTTGCCCCACCCGCGGTGAGACCTCCTCGCCTCCGCGCCTGTACGCCCGCCGCGCCGAGCGGAAGGGGTCAGGCGTCGGCCTTGGGGTGGGCGGGGCTCAGATAGTGCACCGCGGTCCGCTCGGCGTGCGGGACGAGCAGGCCCTGCAGTTCGTCAGCCGCGACCTTGAGGATGTCGCCGTCCCGGGTGGCGTGGAGGGTTTCCAGGACGAAGGCGACGTGGACGGAGTCCTCGGTGACGCGGGTGCGGTGGGCGTCGCGGTGGTTCCAGTGGCGGGTGAGGACACCGGCGGCGTCGGCGTAGATGATCTCGCCGGGCCTGGGGCGTTCGACGGTGCCGGGTTCGCCGAGCGGGGTGAACTCCTCGCTTCCGTCGGCGTAGCGGACGTCGACGTCGCCGGTGACGTGGTCGAGGTCGAAGGCCCCGGCCGGCAGCCCGTGGCGGACGGAGACGGAGTTGTAGGAGTCGACCGCCGGGTTGATACGGGGCAGCACACCCTTCTTGGTCATACGCCGGCCGAGGGCGTCGACACTGGGGCGGATGCGGCGGGGGTTGGTGCCGAAGGAACGGTACGCGGTGTGCCACGCCTCGATGCGCGGGTCGTTCTCGTCGGCGGGCTGCCATATGCCGAGGGCGAGTTGCTGCTCCAGGTCTTCGAGAGCGGTGGTGGTGTCGGGCCAGGGTTCATGGCCGAGCAGGCCGGTGGCGGTGACCAGGGCGACGAGGGTGTCCGGGAAGGCGTCGGTGACGGCGGGGTTGATGCGGAAGGCGGTCATGTGCGAGGTCCTCCTCTCGTGTGTGTGCCGGCGGCGGGCTTCAGGGCTTCCATGGGCCGATGCGGTCCAGGCGGCGCAGCTGCTGGCGTGCGGCTGGTCCGTCCAGACCCCGGCCGCGCGCGGTGAGTCGGCCGGCGACGGCGGTGCGGTGCTCGACGGGTTTGTGGTCGTCGTACTTGAACTTGGCCCGCACCTCGATGACCTCCAGGCGCAGTCCGCGGATGCCGGGGAGCATCCGCCCGTAGGGCGGCTGGTCGACGTCGATGGGGGCGTGGTCGCCGTCGGGCTGGAAGTGGGCCAACTGGCGGCGCAGCAGGTCGGCCTTGGCCTCGGGGGCGTCGACGATGTGGGCGCGGCAGGTGAACTGGACGGCCGCGTAGTAGCTGGTGGGCACGCCATCGGTGGGCGGGATGCCGGGCTTGGCGCGCCAGGGTCCGGGGACGAAGGCGTAGTCGCCGATGACGGTGAAGGTGACGTGCGGGTCGTGCTCGATCGCCTTCCAGACCGGGTTGGGCCGGGCGAGGTGGATCAGCAGTTGGCCGTTGTCGGTGGTGAAGTGGGTGGGGACGACGACGGGCGCCTGGCCGAGCAGGCCGTTGACGCTGAGCTGGCCGAAGTCGTGGCCGTCGGCGATCCATGTCTGCCATTCGGCATCGTCCAGGCCGGCATCCCAGGGCTGGATGAACATGTGATTCTCCTTGGTGGCGGTAGAACGGACAGGGCGGTTCAGGTGAGGGCGAGGAGGCTGACCGCGACGGCGGCGGTGCCCAGGCCGACGAGCTGGCCACGGTGGACGCGTTCGGCGAGCACGGCGCGGGCGAGCAGCACCGTGCCCGCCGGATACAGGGCGGTGATCACGGCGACGACGGTGAGGTCCCCGCTGCGCGCGGCGAGCAGGAACAGCAGGTTCGCCAGCGAGTCCAGCACGCCCGAGGCCGCGGAGATCGTGTAGGCGGGCTTCTCCGGGCCCAGCCGGCGGCGCATCACCGCGGCCGCGGCCAGGGTGACGGCCGAGGAGACCGCTCTGCCGATGATCAGAGGGGCCACACCGCTGTCGGAGGGCGCCTGGTGCAGGAAGACGAGCTGAAGGGCGATGGCGGCACCCGCGCCGAAGGCCAGCAGCAGCGCCGTCCGGGACGGACGCGACGAGCTTTCTCCGTGCCCGGCGCTCACCATGACCACCGCCACCAGCGCCAGCGGCAGACCCGCAAGCCCGGCCACGCCCAGGCGCTCGCCCTGGAGCAGTCCGACCGCGACCGGAAGCGCGGCGGAGACCAGCGCGGTGATGGGCGAGAGCACGTTCATCGGGCCGATCGCGAGGGTCTTGTACAGCAGGGCGAACGCGGCGGCGGACGCGACCCCGGAGGCTGCGCCCCACCCGACGCTCGCCCAGGTGAACGTGGCGCCCAGGACGGGCCACAGCAGCAGCTCGACGGCGAGACTGGCCGGGGCCGCGACCAGTACGGTGCGCAGCACATGCGCCTTACGGGCACCGAGGCCTCCGAGGAAGTCGGCGCATCCGTAGGCGAGAGAGCTGCCCAGGGCCAGCAGCAGAGCGAGCACGGCACTTCCCTAACTTTCACAATGGAACGACCCGACCGTACAATGAAACGACCGCCTGTTGTCAACCAAATGACCGGACGGTCCATTCCAGTGCTCCACTCGTCAGGACGGTGATCAAGTGCCCGAGGCAGAAGCAGCCCTGCGCACGCTCGCGCACAACGTCAGAGCCGCACGCACACGAGCGGGCCTGTCCCTGGACGAACTGGGGCGCCGGGCCAAGGTCAGCAAGGGTGCTCTGGTCGGGCTGGAGAAAGCCCAGGGCAACCCGAACTTCGCCACTCTGGTCCGCCTCGCCGACACTCTCGGCATCTCGGTGTCCGCACTGATGGAAGGACCGGCCGAAGGCCGTGTCCGCGTGGTGTCCGCCGACGCCGTCATGCCCCTGTGGGCCGGGGAGCAGGGCAGCGAGGCCCGGCTCATGCTGACCACCTCGGGACCGGCTCCGGTCGAGGTCTGGCGCTGGAAACTGGAGCCCGGCGAGGAATACCCCAGCCACCCCCACCAGGCCGGCGTCGTGGAAACCGTCAGCGTCACGTCCGGCCGGATGACACTGATCGTCGACGGCGCCGAGCATCCTGTCGAGGCCGGACAGACCGCCACCTTCGACGCTGACACCACCCACACCTACCGCGGCTCGGGCACCGAGACCTGCCACCTCATCATGACCGTTCACATCCCGCCCGGCCCCGGCTCCACAACCTGACCGGCCCGGACCGGAAGTCCGCCCGCGCCCGCGGCGACGAACGCCCCCGCGCACTCCGATCCGGAGTCCAGGACACGGTCTTCATCCCGCCGACGCCACCGCGCACTCCGGTCGGCGGCGGGTCGACGCTGGGTGGGCATGCTGGTCCTGCCGGGCGCGCTGTTCACCGTGCTCGCCGTGGCGGCGTCCGTGTTCGGACACCGCCACGCCGCCGACGGGCAACGGCTGAGCCACGCCGTCGAACCCTTCCGTAAAGGCGCCTGAGAGAATGACGGAGTGACTACTCGCTCTTGAGGTGGCACGCGCCCGCTCAAGGTCGCACGCGCCCGCGTCGACCCCTTCCCGAGCCGAGCCATACAGAATTCTTTGCCGCCCCCTATCGGTTTCTGTATGGGAGTGGGAGGGGAAGTCCGGAGCAGGTTTCGCGGAGCGATGGGGAATTGACGTGACCTGCATCACATGAGGGTTGGATCTCGCCTTGTTTCACTCTTCCATCGCGAACTGAAGCGGCTGGTCAGAGGCGCTCTTCGGATTGCATTGCGGTTTCCTGGAGCAACACCGGCCGACGCGCAGACGGCACATCAAGGCTTCTGGCACCTATTGCTCTGCGTCAAACGGTCATGCGAGTCTTCCCGGCAATTCGACGCCGCAGGCTGTTTCGGACCCGGATCGCCGCTCGGCGAATGAGCGCTTCCGGCTACTGCAATCTCGCAACGCCCCTATTGCGCACTGTCCATGGCAGTGCACAACCTCAGCCAGCCCACTCCACACCAAGGCGGATGATCATGTGCAACCTGTGCGGTCCTGAATCTCCTGCCGATGCCGGAAGCGGGGTCGCTCGGCGCTCCGTGCTGACCGCCCTCGGTATCTCTCCGGTGGTCCTCAGCCTCCCCGGCGCGACAGCGGCGGCGGCGGAAACCCGTACCGAGCCCTCGGGCCGGGAGCCCGGCAAGAGCTCGCCGAGTGCGCTCGAACTGGTGCTGCTGGGCACCAAGGCGGGCCCTCCGATCGACCCGCTGCGGGCTGGGATCTCCACCGCGCTCGTCGTCGACGGCGCGACGTACGTGATCGACTGCGGGCGCTCGGCCGCCACCCAGTACGTGCGGTCCGGCCTCACACTGGCGTCCCTGAGCGGTATTTTCATCACGCATCTCCACGCCGACCACGTCGCCGACTACTACAACTTCTTCCTGCTCGGGGGCAGCGTCCCCAACCAGGAGCACGACAACCTCACCCGCCCCGTCCCCGTCTACGGTCCCGGACCGGCCGGCGGGCTCCCGCCGAAGTTCGGTGGCGGACAGGCGCCGACGGTCAACCCGGACAGCCCGACGCCGGGCCTGAAGGCACTGACCGACGACTGCCACGCGGCGTACGCCTACAGCACGAACGTCTTCCTGCGTGACATGGGTATCCAGGACATCCGGGCCCTTGCCGATGTGCACGAGATCGAGCTTCCGAGGGTCGGTGCCACGTACGAGAACACCGCGCCCGCGATGAAGCCGTTCGTCGTGATGGAGGACGACCGCGTCAAGGTCTCCGCGATCCTGGTGCCGCACGGACCGGTGTTCCCCTCCTTCGCGTTCCGCTTCGACACCGACCACGGCTCGGTCACGTTCTCCGGCGACACGACGTACAGCGACAATCTGATCGCCCTGGCCAAGGGCTCGGACGTGCTGGTCCACGAGGCGATCAGCGTCGAGGGGCTCGACGCCCCGGCGGTCTTCGTGGACCACTTGCTGCAGTCCCACGTCGAGGTCCAGAAGGTCGGTCCGATCGCACAGCGGGCCGAGGTCGACATGCTCGTGCTCTCGCACATCTCCGAGGTCGCCCACAACCCGATCGACGCCCGGAAGTGGAAGAAGTGGGCACAGCGGGGGTACGGCGGCAAGGTGGTCGTCGGCGAGGACCTTCAGCGGATCAAGCTGGCCTGATCCGGCCTGCCGAGGTCATCGGCCGGCCCACGACTCCCGACTCGTCGGGCCCGGCCCGGTGCGACCGTTGATCGGGCGCACCGGGCCGGGCGGCACAGGGGCTCAGATGATCGGGGTGGACACCGTGCCGATACCGTCGATGGTCACCTCGACCAGGTCCCCGGGCTTCAGATACCTCTGCGGCGTGCGAGCCCTCCCCACTCCACCGGGGGTGCCGGTGAGAATCAGGTCTCCGGGGTGCAGGGGCACCATGGTCGACACGTACGCGACCAAGTGAGCCGGAGTGAACAACAGGTCCGCGATCGTGTGCTCCTGGACCGGGGTGCCGTTGAGAGTGGTGCGGAGAACGGCGGTTGCGGGATCGAACTCGTCGGGCGTGGTCAGGACCGGGCCGACCGGAGTGGAACGTGCCCAGATCTTGCCCTGCAGCCACTCCGTCGTGCGGTACTGCCATCCCCGCATGGAGATGTCGTTGGCCACCGTGAAACCGGCGATGTACTGGCCCGCCTCTTCCTCACGCACCTTGTACGCGGTCCGTCCGATGACGACGGCGAGCTCCCCCTCCCAGTCCATCTCCGGATCCTCCGCCACGGCCGGCACCGCGTCAGCGGGGCCGGTCAAGGTGTCGGCGAACTTCGCGAAGAGGGTGGGATGGGCGGGGAGTTCCCGGCCCATTTCCTGAATGTGGCTTGTGTAGTTGAGGCCGGCGCAGAGCACCTTCGACGGACGCGGTACGACGGTCCGCACATCGACGTCGCCCCTGCGGTGCCGGCGCCCGGTGGCGTTCCTCGCGATCCGCTGCCAGTCCACGTCCGCCAGCAGGGAACCGACGTCGGCATGACCGGGGAGTTCGGTGAACTCATCACCGTCCAGGCGGGCTGCGCATGTCCCCTGGCGGGTGCGCACGGTTGCCAGTCTCACTTCATTCCTTTCCTGTTGCGCCGACGCCCTTGCCCGCGCCGGAACTCGCGCTCGGTCCGATGCCTCGGACGCCGACGGACGCCGGGTCGGGAATCACCAGATCGAAGAACCCCCAGTGCGACCCGGCGGGCAGGGTGCCCGACAGCATCCGGCCGCACTTCTGCGTCACGATGTGCGAAGAGCCCCGGTGCTGGCTTCCGGCATGGCTGTCGCGGAAGAACCGCTGCAACGTGCCGTTCCGCATGACCTGCGCGCCCGCGAAACGGTGCACGAGCTGACTGATCTCCAGCGCGGTCCGGGTGGCCAGGCTGCAGGCGAGCCGTGACATCGTCTCCTGCTCGTCGTTCAGCTGAGCTCCCGTCGCGAGGGTCGACTCGTTGTCGCGCCAGGTCTCACGCAGCAGGGCCATCGTGCCCCGGACATGCGAGAAGTGACGTGCGAACTCCGCGAAGAACTCGTCGCTGGTGACCGGGGAGCTCTCGGAAGGGTCCTTGCGCCGGGTCAGGTCACGCAGTTCGTCGAGCATGCGCCGCGCGACACCCTGGGACCAGGCCGCCTGGTGCAGGCCGGCCAGCAGGGCAGGGCTCACCCGGCTCATGCAGCGTCCTCGTCGGGCGTTCTCCGGGCCGATGCCGAAGACGTACTTGTCCTCGACCCGCACTTCCTCGGCCCGGTAGTCGAGGCTCGCGGTCGCGCGCAGCCCCAGCATGTCCCAGTTGTCACTGATCCGCATGGCGGTCCGGGGAACAAGGCAGACCAGCCGCTCTCCCGTGCCCTCGACCGTCACCGCCAGATTGAGGTGGGTGGCCATCGACACCCCTGGGGCGAACTTCCAGACACCGCTCACCCGGTAGCCGCCGCCCTCCCGTACGGCCCGGCCGGTGAAGGCGGTCGACTGTCCCGCCACCAGCGGGTACGTGTCGTCGGCGAAGAGCTCGGGGACCGCCTCGTCACTCAAGTAGGCGGCCGCCGTCGCCGTTTCACTCGTCAGGGCGCGCACCAGCCATCCCAGCGAGGCGTCGGCGTGCGACAGCTTCTCGATCACCTCCAGGATCTGCAGGGGGGAAGCCTCCAGGCCACCGAGTTCGGCCGGCACCATCAGCTTGAAGACGCCGCTGTCGCGCAGTGCGTCCTGTACCACCGGTGTCGGCCGCCGCAGACGTTCGCTGTCCTCGGCCTCGCTCTGCAGGAGTGGGTAGATGTCCGTCAACTCCGCGAGCAGGCTGCCCGTTTCCTCGTTCACCTGCGTATCGACCGTCATCGTCGGCCCCTCTCGGACTGTGCACCCTCACCGGCGCCGCGCTCGGCGTCCTCGGCCAGAGCGCCCCACTGACCGCGGTAGAAGAGCAGGGGCCGGGTGTCGTCCTGCTGGCCGTAGGACAGCACACGCCCGAGCACGAGGACGTGGTCGCCGCCGTCGTACCCCGCCCACGGCGTGCACTGGAAGTACGCCAGCGAGCCGTTGATCCGTGGCGCCACGTCGTCGCCGACCCACTCGATGCGGTGGGTGTCCTGCGGCTTGCCCGCGAACTGCAGCGCGGTGGCGAGTTGGTTGTCCCCGAGCACGTTGACCGCGAAGGGCCGCTCGAGCAGGTAGGTCAGTGCGCGCGAGGTCCGCTGCATGGAGACGAGCACCAGGGGTGGGTCCAGGGACACCGAGGTGAAGGAGTTCACGGTGACCCCGTAGTAGCTGTCGCCGGACTGATACGTGAGGACGACGACTCCGGTGGCGAAGTTCCCCAGCGTGTTGCGCAGCTGACGAGGATCGGCGAGCGGTGGTACCGCCGCGCTCGACGCGAGGGTCCTGGCGTCAGCGGCTTTCTCGTAGATCTCCGAGTCCCACATGATCTCGGTCATCCCGAATCCTCCTGGATGAATCGTGGGTCCCGTCCTGGGACAGGGCCGGGGTAGGGGGCCGGCAGCCACGTACCGTGGGCCGTGGCTGCCGGCTGCGGGGTCAATGGGCCTCTTCGAGGGCTTCCTCGCCCGCGACGAACGTGGTGCCGGTGCCTTCGGGCAGCCAGTTCCGCAGCACCGGGTAGACGGCGAGCGCCAGCACGAAGGACACCAGGAAACCGAGGGCGAAGACGTCCGTGGCCATCAGGACGATGCCGACCGCGGCGGACAGGACCAGCGTGACGACTCCGGCCCAGTTCCACTTCTCGACCCGGTGGGTGGCGCTGTCGAACCGCGCCCGGCGCACCAGGTAGTAGTCCGCGATCATCACGCCGCACATGCCGAGCGTCATGGCGCCCAGGTACGCCAGGTACTGGGTGAACTTCTCCAGGATTCCGGCGGCGATCATCACCAGGGCGATGATGTTGCCGACGACCACCATCGCCGCCCGGCCCGGCTTTCTGCCGGTGAGGGAGTCGATCAGGTTGACCAGCGAGAGCGATCCGGAGTAGGCGTTGATCGCCTGCGCCTTGGCCTGGGCCGCGTAGATCGTGACGAAACCCATCCAGCCCGCGAAGATGACGAAGAAGGCACCTGTGTTCTGCATGACGTACGTGTTGCCCGCGACAGCGGCCGCCTCCGGGCTCATGCCCTTGTCGTGAGCCAGCAGGTAGCCGATGACCTGGGGCATGCCGCCGATCACGACGAGGGAGCCCAGCACGGTCATGACGATGTTCTGGGTGACCGGGCCGGCCACGGCCAGGACCGTCACGTCGCGCCGCGTGCGGCAGTAACGGGCGAAGTCCGTCGTGACCAGAGCGATGGTTCCCGCCGTGGCGCCCATGACCGAGACCGCGGACTCGAATCGCGGCCACAGGCCTCCGGGGACGACTCCCGCGTAGGCGAAGACGTCCATGGGGTCGGCGCCCTGGATCACATAGATGTCCACGATCATGTAGATCGTGACGAGCAGTGTGACGGCGATCAGGACGCCGGTGGCTCGCAGGGCGAGTTTGATGCCGAAGACGGCGAGCGCGATCCACAGCAGCGTCATGCCGCCGTAGATCAGGACGCGCCAGCCCCACGAATCGGGCAGGCCGAACATCAGCAGCGTGCCCTGGTACAGGAGGGCGGCCTCGACGGCGAGGAAGCCGAGAATCATGAACGCGAAGACGATGGAGCCGATCGCCGAGCCCTTGAAGCCGAATCCGAAGAACCGGGAGGTGATGGTGCTCGACATACCGGTTTCGAAGGCCATCCGCCCCAGGGCCTTGCCGAGACCCACCGCGAAGGCCGCGACGAGGACACCGACGATCAGGCCCACGGTGAAGCCGGCGAGTACCACGGTGAAGCCGGCGATGGCGAAGACGACGAGAGCGGTGGCGACGCTGACCGGGCTGAGGGCGAGTTGGTAGCCGCTCCTGCGCTCTGCCAACGGCACGCTGACCAGGGCATGGTCTTCCGCCGCAGCCGCCAGTGCCGAATCAGCCGGTCTGGGATTCCTGGTGTATGAAGACACGGTGGTTCCTGTCCTAGTGAGAAATGCGGCACCTGCGGCGGAACTTCCATGGCCGGACCCGCCCGATGTGGCCGCGAGGGATCAGTCCGCGCTGCAACCCGCTACGGCGATGGCCTCGATTTCGAGGAGGATCTCCGGCTTGGCGAGGGCGGAGACCTCGACCAGCGTGCAGGCGGGGAAGTCGCCGGAGAAGAACTCCTGACGGGCCTTCCACACCTCGGCGTTGTCACCGATGTCCGTGACGTAGATGGTCATTTTGACGATGTCGTCCATGACCGCGCCGGCCGCCTCGACCAGGTCCTTGATCTTCTGGAAGACGACCTTGGCCTGTTCGTAGGAGGTCTCGCCGAGGACGGTCTCCCTGTCCTGCCCGCGGGCGGTCATTCCGGAGACCATGATGAGTTCGTCGATCCTCAGGCAGTTCGACCACATCTTGTCCGCCGGCTCCCGCACGGCGGCGGAGTGGATACGCTGCTTCTTCATCGCTGTTGTCCTCACAGGTCGATGCGGTTGTCCCACGCGGACGTTCCGCCCCAGTTCACGCATACGCTCTGGCGGCGCATGAATCCCTTCCAGGCGTCCGAACCGGCTGTACGACCACCGCCGGTCTCCTTTTCGCCGCCGAAGGCGGAACCGACGTCGGCACCCGTCGTGCCCATGTTGACGCGCACGATTCCGCAGTCACTGCCCCGAGCCGACAGGAACGTCTCGATGTTGGTCAGGTTCGTGCTGTGCATGCCCGAGGCGAGACCCTGGGCGACACCGTTGTGGATCTCGATGGCCTCCTCGAGATCGTCGTAGGTCAGCACGGAGACGATGGGCACGAAGGTCTCCGACTGGGCGATCTCGAAGTGCGGTTCGACACCCGTGACGATGGCCGGCTCGACGTACAGACCCGGGCGGTCGATCACGTTGCCGCCGTACGCCACGGTGGCGCCCTCACGTTCGGCACCGGCGAGGACCTGCTTGTAGTCCTCCAGCGCACGCCGGTCGATCAGCGGGCCGACCACGGTGTCCGGGTCGCGCGGGTCACCGATGGCGATCTGGTCGAAGGCCTT
This sequence comes from Streptomyces sp. 6-11-2, assembly GCF_006540305.1. Classification (GTDB taxonomy): domain Bacteria; phylum Actinomycetota; class Actinomycetes; order Streptomycetales; family Streptomycetaceae; genus Streptomyces. The sequence continues at coordinate 7,512,518 of NZ_BJOR01000001.1, forward strand.
CTTCAGCAGCTCGACCAACTCGTCCGCGATGCTCGCGTGCGCGATGACACGGCGGGTGCTCGTGCAGCGCTGGCCGGTCGTGCCGACCACGCCGAACGTCAGTGCCTTGGCGGCGAGTTCCAGGTCGGCGGTCTCGTCGACGATGCAGCCGTTGTTGCCCGAGCACTCCAACTGGTACCGGCGGCCCAGCGTCGAGCCGACGATCTCGGCGACCTTGCGCCCCACCGGCGTGGAACCGGTGAACGAGATCATGGCGACACGGGTGTCGGAGACCATCTTCTCGGCGACGGCGTTGTCGTCGGGGATGAACAGGGAGAACACCCCCTCGCAACCCATCTCCGCCGCCGCCTTGTTGACCAGCTTCTGCACGGCGATGGCGGTCAACGGCACCTTGGGGCTCGGCTTCCAGATCACCGTGTTGCCGGCGATCGCGGAGAGGAACCCGTTCTGCGCCCAGACGGCGGCCGGGAAGTTGTACGCGCTGATCAGCCCGACGACGCCCAGCGGCAGCCACTGGTCGTACATGCGGTGCTCGGCACGCTGGGACTGCTGGGTGAAGCCGTACAGCATCCGCGCCTGGCCGGCGGCCAGCGTCGACATGTCGACCGCCTCGCGGAGCTCGCCCTTGGCCTCCATCGTCGACTTGCCGGTGTCCAGCGAGACGACAGCGGCCAGACTTTCCAGATTCTCCTCGATCAACTGGCCGATCCGGCGCACGAATTCACCTCGTCGCGGCGGCGGCACCATCCGCCACTTCTTCTGTGTCTCGACGGCGGCGGCCACGAGCGTCTCGTAGTCCTGTGCGTCCGAGGTCGCGATCCGGCCCACGACCTCGCCGTCTGCGGGACACTGCGCCTCGATGACCGGGCGGAACTCGACGGCTCCCCAGCCGAGCGAGTCCGCGTAGGTGCCGGAGTGCACCTGGTCCAGGCCGAATTCAGCCAGCACCTTGCCGGCGTCGAACAGAGTCTTGGTGGTTTCGTTCATCATCGCCTTCCATCAACGTCGCGAGTTCGGCAGGAATACGTCGGACGGCTCCGCACCTCACCCCTTGGCAAGGAAGTCGCCGATCGTCTCGTCCGTGTGGTACTCGGGCTTCTCGTAGTAGTGCGGGCCGTCGTAGATCTCGATCAGCACGCTGCGCTCGTGCGCCAGGGTCGGACCGTGCGGATGGTCCTTCGGGTTCATGTAGAACGACCCGGGACGCAGCCGGAGGCCGGAGTCGGTGTACTCGTAGTCGCCCTCGAGGCAGTACATGAACTGGTTCGAGGCGTGCGTGTGCTTGGTCGGGATGGTGCCGCCCCGCTGGTACTCGAGGAGGGCGATGCTGGCGCCGGTGTCGGGGTTCTTGTGGAGGAAGTACTGACGGAACCCGTAGTCGGGATAGTCGATCCAGTCCTCGTCCTTGAGGTCGGCGGCATGGATCAGGACCTCGAGCGACTTCATGGTCGCGGGGTTGATGTCCACTGTTCACTCCCATCCGGGGCGGCCTGCTGCCACCCACGTCTCGTATTCCTGGCGGCTCTCGGGTGTGGCGGGGAACAGGCCGAAGAGGGACCGGCCCCGCTCGAGTTCACGAGCCGCGAACTCCTCGTACGCGGTGGCGTCGGCGGCTTCCGCGGCGACCTCCGGGGCCAGTTCACGGGGAATGACCACGACGCCGTCGCCGTCACCGAGCAGCACATCGCCGGGGTAGACCGCCACTCCGCCGCATCCGACGGGTTCGTCGAGTGCGACCGGATGCAGGGCGATGGGGGTCGCCCGGGGCGCGTTGTCCCGCTGATAGCACGGCAGGCCCGTCCCCCTGACGGCCTCCGAGTCCCGGTAGCCGCCGTCGGTGACCACGCCGGACACACCGCGGTGCTTCAGCCGCGCCGCCATCATGTCGCCCATGGACGCGGCAGCCGTGCAGCCGAACGCGTCGATCACGAGCACCGCGCCGGGCGGGCACTCCTCGATCGCCCGCCGGTGCAGGTTGTCGCTGCTCGAGTAGGTGGCGAGGCTGTCGAGATCCTCGCGTGCGGGGATGAACCTCAAGGTGTAGGCGGGGCCCACCAGCGGTGGCTGGCCGGCCGCCAGCGGCCGCACACCGGCCATGACCGTGTTCCGCAGGCCGCGCCGGAGCAGCATGTTGGCCACGGTGGCCGAGCCCGCCCGCGTCAGCTGCGCCCGGAGCGGTCCGGGCAGTGGTCCGGCGAGGTCCGCGCTCGCTGCGGCGGTCACTGGAAGAACTCCAGGGGCGGGCGGTTCCCCCACTGGGTGGTGTCACTGGCGGTGCCGTTGAACTTGGTCGGCCGGTGGGTGTGGTCGACGATGTCGCCGTCGGTGTAGTGCTCGATGCGGAAGCCGAAGGGGTCCTTCCAGTAGTCGAAGATCTGGCTGCCGAGCAGGTGGCGGCCGACTCCGACGTCGAGGGAGTATCCCTGCTGGATGAGGTAGTCGTGCGACGACATGACGGCGTCCATGTCGGTGACCTCGAACGCGCTGTGGTGGATTCCCGCCCAGTCCGACTGCAGGACGAGCATGAAGTGGTGGTCCACGAGCTGCTCGCCCAGGTCCAGCCGGACGAAGGTGCCGACGACAGGCCCCTCCTCGCCCGGCGGGACGAAGTGGTCGGAGGGAAGGAAGTTGAAGCGTTCGTTGAGCCAGGCCATGGTCTCGTCGTGGTTCTTCACATGAAGCACGAAGTGACCCAGGCGGGCGATGGTGCACGGCGCGACGGGCTGGCGGACGGCGGCGTTCACCCGGTTCTTGTCGCGGATGTTGTTCATCGCGAAGGGTTCCCGGTCCGGGATCGGCTCGGCCTCGCGCCGGCCCTGGACCGCCCGGATCTCGAAGCCGTCGGGCGTGGTCATCGCGACCTCGTGGCCGCCGCCGGGCTCCGTCGACTCGCGGACCGGGGACGACCCCGGCATCGCGGCGAGCTCGACGAGGTCGTCGTAGGTGGCGACCTCGATCGATGCGCCGACGAAGCGCTGTTTGCCGGCCTTGCGGGTCACATGGATGTGATGCTGGGTGCCCGTACCCCGCATGTACAGGGTCCGGTCGTCGCTGCCCTCGGCCGGCACCATGCCGAAGGCGGTCAGGAACTTCTCCATCACCTCGAGATCCGGTGCCTCGTAGGTGACTTGGGCAGCATCGATAGCCGTAGCCACGGGTCCTCCTGGGGTGGGTGAGAGCACGGCGACGCGTACGCTCCGGCGTCGCCGAACGGCCGGGGCTCCCTCTCGGTAGGGAGCCGCACGGGGCCGTCAGCCCTTGAGAATGCTGACGTCGTCGGGGTTGCGCAGGTCCGGAACCGTCCAGCCGTTCAGGTCGTACTCGTCCATGGCGCTCTGCGCGAATTCCTTGCAGTAGTCGAGCAGACCACTGCCCCGTGCGCCGAACAGGTTGGTCTGACGCGTCACGTCGTTGCTGCCGATGTAGTTGATCTCGTACAGCTCGTGACGGGCTCCGAACTCCGTACCGATGGAGTCCCAGAGCATCTTCATGACCTTGACGCGCTCCTCGGCGTCGATGCCCCCGGTACCGCGCAGGTAGGTGTCCAGATAGCCCCGGATCTCCGCGGTCTTGAAGTCGTTGGCGTGGGAGTTGAGGTAGATCAGTCCACTGGCCACGACCTGCTCGATGATGTTCTTGATCTTCGGCATGGCCAGCTGGTTCATCACGCGGTAGGCGCCGGCGAACTGCGGGTCGGGCTGGATCATGCCGCCCTTCCACGGCACCGCGCTCTTCGCCATCGCGTCCGACAGCGCCCAGAAGGTGTTGCGCCAGGCGATGACCTCGCCGAGCTGGGACATGACGCCGTGGAACGAGCCGGCCCCGGTGACATCGAGGGCGCGCGACAGCATGCCGACGAGGAAGTCCATCTTGACGGCGAACCGGGTGCACCCGTGCAGGGAGGCGCGCTCCAGGTAGCCCGAGTGGATGTTGTACTTGTTCGCCTGTTCCAGGTCGTTGTGGATGAACGTGTTCTCCCAGGGGATGAACACGTTGTCGAGGACCAGGATCGCGTCGTTCTCGTCCAGTCGGCTCGACAGCGGGTAGTCGAACGGGCTGCCCAGCACCGAGGCCCGGTACTCGTTCGAGGTGCGGCAGAGCAGCTTCACGCCGGGAGCGTTGGTGGGCGTGATGAACACCGGGGAGAAGGCCGGGTCCTGCACGGCGACCTGGCCCACGTGACCGACGAAGGTGTGGTGTGTCAGGGCGGACCCGGTGGCCACCACCTTGGCGCCGGTGACGTGGAAGCCCGCGTCGGTCTCCTTGGTGACCCGGATGAACACGTCCTTGCCCGCGTCGGGACCGAGGCCGCGGTCCACCGGCGGGTTCATGATGGCGTGGTTGATGTACCAGGTTTTCTCCTGGGCCTTGCGGTACCAGTTGCGCGCGTTGTCCTCGAACCCCCGGTAGAACTCGGCGTTGGCGCCGAGCGTGCCGAGGAAACAGCCCTTGTAGTCGGGAGAGCGACCCATCCAGCCCCAGGTGATCCGCTGCCACTCGGCGATGGCGTCGCGGGAGGCCACCTGCTCCTCGACGCTCTTGGGCGCCTGGTAGAAGCGGTGGGTGAAACCTCCCCACTCCGTGGGCGCGGTGAGGATGTCCTTGCGCGCGGGGTCGTGCAGGGCGTCGTACATGCGAGCGATCATGCGAGCGGAGTTGCGGAAGGCGGGGTGTTCGGCGACATTCTCCACCCGCTCCCCGTAGATCCAGACCTCGCGGCCGTCGTTGAGGCTTTCGAGATATTCATCTCCGGTAAAGGGGAGATGCTCACGGCCGGCAGGACGCTGTGCCGACTGATTCGTGTTTCCCGTCGTCATTGACCGGCCCCTTCTTGTCGTTCACGGAACCGGGCCGAGCCATCGGTTCGTGCAGTCAAGGCGCGGGCAGCAATCGCACGAGGTGTTTTCTCTCATCGATACGGCCCGCGCCGTCGAATTGCCGGGAAGACTGACACGGCCGCACGGCACGGGCAATAGAACGCGGAAGGGCCCAACGAGGCTCGAGTGCGTCGGCCACCGGCCTCCGGTCCGATCGGCACTCGAGCCAGAAACTGCCTCTGAGCAGGCATTTCAAGTGCTGGCACGGGTTCCGTCGCAGGGCGGATACCGGCTCGCATGTGGTGCACGTCACATGGATTCGGTGGTCGATCGCGGGGATGTGTTCTTGATTTCACCCTCCCTTTCCATATAGGGCGCAGCAGGGGGGTGCATAGTCCCGCGTATGGCTGCTCTCACCGTCCGAGCGCGCGGCGATGCTCGGCAACGGTCCGAGTGGCCTGGAGCCAGCGATCCATGAGCGGGGTAATCTCTCCTCCGCGCTTCCACAGCAGGGTCGCCTGCATGGACCGGAGCCATTCCGGGGGGTCGAGAAGCGCCACAGAATCACTCGATCCGGCAATGCGCTCGGTCACGAGCGCGACACCCAGCCCGGCGGCAACGAAGGCTACTGCCGTCTGCGGCGTGGAAACCTCGATGACCTCGAAGGAGTCGTCGCCCGACAAGGCTTTCTCCGCGGCGTCCGGCATACCCCAGAACGCGGAAAGCCGGGACGGCAGGATCCACCGGCCCCAGCCCTTGCCGTCAGGACGGGATTCCATGGCGCGATACCTTGGCACAGCGAGCTTGACGTTGATGTCGATAATGGGGCACCAGTCACAGCCCTCGGCGACGAATCTGGCGAATTGCGTGGATCCGAACGGGACGCAGCCCATGTCCAGATCGCCGGACAGAACGCCCTGAACAATGAGGTCGGGAGTGACATCGGCCAGCGTGACGCGCGCCTTGGGGGCCTGATCGAGGAACTCCGCCAGTACGTCCGCGATGATTTCGTTGATGACCATGGGTTCCACACCGATGTGCAGATCGCCGATTGCGCCCCCTCCCATCAATTTCAGCGTTTCCACGACTCGGTTCCGGTCCGCTATCAGACGTTCGCCCCTGGAGAGGAGGTGGAGGCCGGCCTGGGTGGGGTGCACGCCTTTCGCGGTTCGCTCGAGGAGGCTCACTCCGAGCTCGCGCTCCAGCTTCGCGATGGCGTGACTCAGCGGCGGCTGCGTCATGTGCAGATTCTTGGCGGCCTGTGAAACCGAGCCGGCCTCGACGACGGCTTCGAAGTACTCGAGTTGGCGAAAATCCATGCCCTCTGAATGTCACGACTTCTGCGGAATGTCAACAGATGAGCAACCGGCTTGGGGAAGGCAGTGGTCGTACGAAGTCGTGGGAGCGGCGCTCTTACGTTCAGGTCGCGTCCGGCCCGCTTCGGCGTGCCGCCGGCCGAAAACGGCCCGGGCCGGTCCGACCGCCGCCGTTATGGAACCCGCCGTGCCGTGAGCGCCACGGCGGGGGCGCGGGGCACCGTCGGCGTGTGTCGCGCGATGGGCGTTGAGCCACCGGAGGTTCTCATCGGTGACGAAGCGCTGTCGGGGGTCGCCCGGAGAGAGTCACGACGGGGGAGGACCGAAGGACCTTGCCCCCGACTGTCCAGCGCCTTTACCTGGAAGTACGGCCCGCGGTTGTGCGTCGTGACGGCGGTCTCGAATCCGGACCGAGGGACGCGTCGGGCGACGACCGACAGGGAGCCGGGGGTACGTCCGGGCCAGTACCCGCCATGCTCGGGTCTGCGTCGAGCCGTTCCAGGAGGCGTGGACGACGCTGCGCCCGCCGGCGGACCGTGCGGCCGCGCTCGGTGGGTAGTACGGCGTGCCGATCCACTCGTTCCGAAACGCTCGGTACGAGATGTCGGCCCCGGGCAGCTTCGCGTCGTGGAGCAGGTTCCGTGAGGCGTTGCCCTCGGTGTTCCCCGCACCCGCTTACTCCGAGTAGTACGGGCTCTGGCCCCACCCGATGAACTCGTTGCCGTTGGAAAGGGCCTGGGTGTTCCCCTGGGTCGGTGACTCCAGCGGCGGCTGGTGGTAGTAGCTGCGGTGCACGGTCGCCTTACGGCTGCGGAAATCGAGGTCGAGGATCAAGCCGTGCGACCGCTGCTCGGGGGCGCCGTCGGGCGACGCCGTCCATCCGCGGCAGCTTCGCGAGGTGGTATCCGTCTTCGTGGTCGTCGGTGAAGCCGGGAGCGGGGGCGTCCCGGGAGGCGCCCCCGCTGTGATGGTGCGGCTTCCCGGCGACGGCACGGAACCGCGGCCGGGCCGGGGCGGGTCGTGAAGGCGCGGCCTCGTCAGGCCGAGCGGGTGGTCTCCTCGTGGAGCACGGGGTGGGCGAAGGGGAGGCCGGCGGTGTAGCGGGCGAGTTCGTCCGCGGCGGCTGCCGCCATGCGGTGGAGTTCGCCGCCGAGGGAGCCGGCGACGTGCGGGGTGAGGAGGACGTTGGGCAGGTCGTACAACGGGGAGTCGGGGGGCAGGACTTCGGGGACCGTGACGTCGAGAACCGCGTTGAGGCGGCCGGTGAGGAGTTCGTCGACCAGGGCGTCCTGGTCGACGAGGGAGCCACGGGAGGTGTTCACCAAGGTCGCGTCGTCGCGGAACAGGGCGAGCCGGCGGCGGTCGATGAGGTGCTGGGTGGCGGGGAGTTCGGGGGCGTGGACGGTGACCACGTCGCTGGCCGCGCACAGCTCGTCCAGCTCCACCGGGCGGGCGCCGAGGAGTTGGGCCTCCGCCGCGTCCACGTACGGATCGTGCAGGAGCAGGTCGAGATCGTGCGGGCGGAGGAGTTCCAGAACGCGGCGGCCGATGCGTGAGGCGCCGACGACGCCGACCGTACGCCGGTAGTTCCCGACGTGGGGGTAGGCGGCCAGCCAGTCGTGCTCGAGGCCGCGCCGGGCGCGGTAGTCGTCCCGCATGCGCAGCAGCTGCTTGTTGGCGAGGAGGATCACCGCCACGGTGTACTCGGCGACGGGCAGGGCGTTGGCCCCGGCCGCCGAGGTGACCTGGATCCCGCGCCGCCAGCAGGCGTCGGTGATGTGGTGCTTGACCGATCCGGCTGCGTGGATGACGGCTCGCAGCGCGGGCGCCCGGGCGAGGACGTCCTCGTCCAGCGGCGGGCAGCCCCAGCTGCTGACGATGACCTCGGTGTCGCGCAGGGCAGCGGCGGCCCGCGGGTCGCCGAAGTCGTCGACGACGAGGGCCGGGTCGAGGTCGGCGAGCTCGGTGAGCCGGTCCAGGGTGGCGCGGTCGATCAGCCGGCCGGCGAGATCGGCGTGCATGGCCAGCAGGGTGCGTGGACGCCGCCGTCCGGAGGCGGCCGGGTTCGGCGACGCGGCTGGTGCGGTCGGGGGGTTGGACACTCGGTTCTCCGGTACGGGTGTGGCAGGGGAGGACGTCACTTGACGCTTCCCGCGGTCAGGCCGGCCTTCCAGTGGCGCTGCAGGGCGACGAAGGCGATGACCAGCGGGACGATGCCGAGCAGGGAGCCGGTGACGACCAGCGGGTAGTACTCGGGGAAGGCGTGGGTCTGGGTGTTCCAGCTGTACAGGCCGAGACTGAGGGGGAACAGCCGGTTGTCGGAGAGCATCACCAGGGGCAGGAAGAAGTTGTTCCAGATGGCGGTGAACTGGAACAGGAAGACGGTGACGAGTCCGGGCATCACCATCCGCAGCCCCACCGACCAGAACGTCCGCAGCTCGCCGGCGCCGTCCATGCGGGCGGCCTCCAGCACCTCGCCCGGTACGTATCCGGCGCAGAAGACGCGCGCCAGGTAGACGCCGAAGGGATTGACGAGGCTGGGGACGAACACGGCCCAGAAGGTGTTGACGACGCCCAGCTTGGAGGCCAGCAGGTACATCGGCAGCGCGAGCGCGGTGGTGGGCACCAGCACGCCGAGCAGGACGAGCCCGAACAGCTTCTCCTTGCCGGGGAAGCTGTAGACGTGGAAGGCGTATCCCGCGCAGACGCACACGAGCGCGCACAGCAGGGCGCCGATCCCGGCGTACAGCAGGGAGTTGACGTACCAGCGGAAGTAGATGCCGTCGCCGGCCGTGGCCAGGGCGTGGAGGTTGGCGCCGAGGTGCCAGGTGGAGGGGGTGAGGGTACGGCCGCCGAGCAGGTCCCCGGTGTTCTTGGCGGCGGCGGTGAGCAGCCAGGCGAGCGGCAGCAGGGTGTAGGCGGTGGCCAGTACCAGGGCGCCGTTGACGGCGGACCTGGACAGCGACCAGGGACGGCCCTTCACGCGTGCGGCGCCGCGCTGTGCGGTGGCGGTGGTCATGCGGCGGCCTCCGTGGCGGGCTGGGGCCGGTCCTCGCCCCGGGCGCGGGTGGCCCGGGTGACGACGAAGGAGAGCGCGGCGGCGGCCAGCGCCAGCAGGACCGAGGAGGCCGCGGCCAGGCCGTAGTCGTGCCGCTCGAAGGCCGCGGTGTAGGCGTACATGTTGGGGGACCAGGTGGAGACGACGCTGGGGGTGGTGCCGTGCAGGATCATCGGCTCGGTGAACAGCTGGAGGGAGCCGATGACGGTGAACAGGCCGACGACCGCGAGCGAGGAGCGGATCAGCGGGATCTTGACGCTGAGCGCCGTGCGCAGCGGCCCGGCACCGTCGACCACGGCGGCCTCCAGGACCTCGCGCGGGATGGCCTGCAACGCGGCGAAGAAGATCACCATGTTGTAGCCGGTCCACTCCCACACCGCCATGTTGACGACGGCCGGCAGCGGGTGGCCCAGCAGGTCGGCGTGGGTGCCGAGCGAGTCCAGGGCGCCGATCACCGGGCTGATGCCCGGCGTGTAGAGGTAGATCCAGACCAGGGTGGCGATGGTGCCCGGCACCGCGTGCGGCAGGAACAGGGCGAGCTGGAAGAACCGGCGGGCCTTGACCAGGGCGGAGTCCAGCAGCAGGGCCAGCACCAGCGCCAGGATCATCATCAGCGGGATGTAGAGCAGGCAGTACTGCGCCAGGTTGAGGAAGCCGCCGCGGAAGGCCGCGTCGCCCAGCGCCCGGGTGTAGTTCCCGAGGCCCGTGAAGACGGTCTCGCTGCCGCCGAAGCCGAGGCCGGAGCGGTGCTCGGCGTAGAGGCTGAGGTAGACGGCGTAGCCCACCGGCACCAGCGTGGCGCCGGTGAAGAGCACGAAGAACGGCGCGAGCAGCACGGCGGGCGCCCCGTACCGCCGCCGCCGGACGGCGGCGGCGGTACGCGAGGGCGCGGCGGAGGCCGTGCGGGTGGCCGTGGGAGCGGTCGGGGTCACGGCGCGGAGACCTTCAGACCGCGGTTCTTCAGCTCGGAGACGGTGTCCTTCTGAGCGGCCGCGAGGGCCTGGGCGATGGTGCCGGATCCGGAGGAGAGCTTGCCGAAGGAGTCCTTCAGGGAGTTGTTGGTGACGCCCATCGCCGGACCCCAGGTCCACTTCTGCTCGATGGACCCGGCGGCGCTCTTGTAGACACCGTAGATGTCCTGCCCGCCGTAGAAGTCGGCCTTGAACGCCTTCGCGGCCACCGGCACCAGCGCGGGGTCGGCCGGGAAGGCGGAGGAGTCACCGGAGGAGATCCGGGCCTGGATGCCCTGGGCGGTGGTGGTGGCCCACGTGGCGAACTCGACGGCGGCCTCCGCCTTCTTGCTGTCCTTGGAGACGGCGAAGGTGGTGCCGCCGAGCATGCCGCTCGCGGGGGTGCCGTTCCAGGACGGCAGCGGGGCCACGGCCCACTTTCCGGCCTGGTCCTTCGGAAGGGTGCCCTTCAGCACGCCCCCGCCCCAGGACGCCCCCAGGTAGCCGGCCGTCTGGCCCTTCTGCAGCGAGGCGGTCCACTGCTGGCTGAACGAGGGCTCGACCCGGACCAGGTCGTCGTTGATCATCTTCTGCCAGTAGTCGGCGACCTTCTTCGTCTCGGGCGCCTCCAGGTTCACCTGCCAGGTGTCCCCGGCGGTGCCGAACCACTGCGCGCCCGCCTGCCAGGCCATCGCCTCGAAGGTGGTCGGGTCGTCGGGGAAGAACGTGGCGATACGGCTGCCGGGTTCCGCCTTCTTCAGCTTCTCGGCGGCCGTGCGGAACTCGCCCCAGGTCGTGGGCACTTCGATGCCCGCCTTGTCGAACAGGTCCTTGCGGTAGTAGAAGGCCTGCGGGGCGGCGTCCAGCGGCAGCGCGTACGTGGCACCGCCGAGAGTGGTCAGCTGCACCGCCTGCGGCAGGTACTTCGCCTTCAGGTCGGCGCCGACGTACTTGCCGATGTCCTGGACGGCCCCCTGGCTGACGAAGTCCGGCAGCTGCGGGTACTCGACGTTGAACACGTCGGGGGCGTTGTGGGCCTTGACCGCGTTGGAGAGCTTCGCATAGCCGCCGGCCGAACCGGAGGGGATCTCCTCGTAGCTGACGTGCACGTCCTTGTGGGAGGCGTTGAAAGCATCCACCACCTGCTGGGTGCCCTTCGCCCAGCCCCAGAACGTGATGTCGACGGGCTTGCCCGAGCCGGACGCCGGGCGGTCGTCGTCGCTGCCGCAGGCGGCGAGGAGGGTGGCGGACAGCGCGGCGGCGGTGAGCGCGGCGGCGGCGCGGAGGGCTGTGCGACTGCGGGTGGGGGCAGCGGACATGGCTCGGCTCCTGGGAGACGGGACGGGTGAAGTGTGCCCGGTGCGGAGCCGGCGGCGGCGAGGACGGCCGGGCTCCGGGGCCGTCGGGCCCGGGTACCGCACATCTTGGGAACGCTTCAGATCGAAGTCAATACCTTTCGATCGAACGATCTCATATGATCAGAGGGGCAGGGGGTGAGGAACCTGGATGTTCTGCGGATTTGTGGCGTTGGCGAGGTGTGGGCGTCCCTTGTTCAGATCATTCGATCGATTGCATTGACGATCGATCGGGCGACTTCTAGATTCGGCACCCCGAGCAAGGAGCCCCGCCATGCCGCGCACGTCCCTCCCACCCGAGGACCGCTCGCTCAGCCCGTACACGGGCTGGACCCGCGCCCACTGGGAGGCCGTCGCGGACAGGCTGCTCACCGCGGCGTTGCGGCACGCCGGGCCCGACCACGCCCTGATCGCGCTGCCCGGCCCGCGCCCGAGCTGGTCCGGCCCGCGGTCGGACGCGCTGGAGGGCTACGCCCGTACCTTCCTGCTGGCCGCCCTCCGAGTCGCGGGCGCCGGCGGGCAGGACCCGCTGCGACTGCTGGACCGGTACGCCGAGGGGCTGGCCGCGGGAACGCGGTGCCCCACCGGGGAAAGGGAACTGACCGGTCGTGATCCGGTCGCCTGGTCGGCGGTCACCGACCGGGGACAGGCCATGGTGGAGGCGGCCTCCGTCGCACTCGCCCTCCGTCTGACCCGGCCCTGGCTGTGGGACCGCCTCCCCGCACGGACCCGCACCCGCGCCGCCGACTGGCTCGCGGGCGCGCTGCGCCACACCCCCGTCGACAACAACTGGTGGCTCTTCCAGGTCACCGTCGGAGGATTCCTCGCCGAGACCGGCCACCACACCGAGGCCGCCGAACACGCCGTCGCCCAGGGGCTGTCCAGGATCGAGCAGTGGTACCTGGGCGACGGCTGGTACACCGACGGACGGCCGCGCGCCGTCGACCACTACAACGGGTGGGCCTTCCACCTCTACCCCGTCCTGCACGCCCACCTGACGGACGACAGACGGCTGCTCGACCGCTACGGCACCCGGCTCGCCGCCCACCTCGGGCAGTACGCGCACACCTTCGGCGGCGACGGCGCCCCGCTGCACCAGGGCCGTTCGCTCATCTACCGGTTCGCCTCCGCCGCCGCACCGTGGGCCGGCGCCTTGACCGGCCACACCCCGCTGAGTCCGGGCACCACACGACGGCTGGCCTCCGGCACCCTGCGCCACTTCCTCGACCACGGCGCCCTGGACGACGACGGCCTGCTCACGCTCGGCTGGTTCGGTTCCTGGCCTGCGCTGGTGCAGCCGTACTCGGGCCCCGCCTCGCCGTACTGGGCGAGCAAGGGCTTCCTCGGCCTGCTGCTGCCGCCCGGCCACCCCGTGTGGACGGCCGTGGAGGAACCCGCACCGGCCGAGCGCGGCGACGCCGTGGTCCCGGTGCGCGGAGCGGGCTGGCTGATCCAGTCCACGGCCGCCGACGGACTCGTACGCGTGCACAACCACGGCAGCGACAACCAGCCGGCCGACGAACTCCTGCCGGACGACCCGCTGTACGCGCGCCTGGCGTACTCCACCGCCACCGGACCGGCCTTCGAGGGCACCGCCGACAACCACTTCGCGCTGCTGGACGGCGGCGAGGCGAGCGAGCGCGGCCCGATCGTCCCGCTCGGCGCGGGACCCGGCTGGGCGGCCTCCGCCCACCGGCCCCGCATCGGAGGGGCCGCACTGCCGGGCGTCGGCGTCACCTCCCTGGTGCTCGCCGCCGGAGCCGAGGAGATCCACGCGCACCTGGTCACCGGCGCCCCCGGCGGGACCGGGGTACGGCACACGGGATGGGCCGTGGCCGGGAGCGCGGTGGAGACGGCTGTGACCGGCGGCGGAGCACGGGTACGGGTCACCGGGTCCGCACTGGTCTCCGAGGCAGTCGCCCTGCACGGCCTGGACGCCGCCACGACCGAGCCCGTGCCTGCGGGCACCGCGTTCGGGCCCGCGGCGGCGGTCCCGGTGCTGACCGGCACGGTCACGGGGGAGGAGTGCCTGTTCGTCTCGGCGGTCCGGCTGAGCGGAGCCGGGACCGCGCCGCCGGCCGCGCGGGTCGCGGTGGAGGCCGCCCCGACGGGCCACCGGCTGCGCGTCCACTGGCCGGACGGCAGCCACAGCGAGGCCCTCATCCGCGCGGACGGGGTGACCGTCACCTCCGACGAGGACTGATCAAATTAATGAGCAATAGATCAGTAATGTATCGAACGCTAGACTCGTGATGAGTCAGATCAGGGAGAAGGGGACCGTCATGTCGATCGCGGCTGACGAGCGCCGGACGCGGATCCTCGAGATCGTGCGCAAGCTCGGCACGGTTCGGGTGACAGACCTCGCGGCCCGTCTGGACCTCCCGGCGGTCACCGTGCGCCGGGACGTGGCGACCCTCGCCGAGACAGGCCTGTTGCGCCGCTCGCACGGCTCGGTCTCGGTACCGGACGAGCGAGCAGGCGCCGACGCCCGCACTCTCGGCCTGATCGTGCCCACGGTGAGCCACACCGTCAGCCAGTACTTCGACGAGGTGATCGCCGGCGCGCGCGCCGCAGCCGCCGACGCCGGAGCCCACCTGGTGCTCGGCATCTCGTCCTACGACCCCGGCGCGGACCGCGGCCAAGCGGAACAACTGCTCAAGTCGGGCGCCGAGGGACTCATGCTCACACCCAACTGGATGTCCACGAGCAACCCGGACGACCGCCTCTGGCTCAACGAACTGCCGGTCCCGACCGTGCTCGTCGAACGCCGGGCCGCCGTCGGCACGGCCGCCGCGGAACTCGACTCGGTCAGCTCCGACCACCATCACGGCGTGCTGCTCGCCCTGCGCCACCTGGCCGCGCTCGGCCACGACACCGTCGCCCTCGCCGCCCGCCGCGACACCTGGACGGCGCTGAAAGTACGCAGCGGTTACGCCGAAGGCTGCGCCACCCTCGGCCTGACACCGCAGCCGGTGATCGACATCGACGATCCCGCCACGGCCCCCGAGCGGGTGGCGGGCCAACTGGCCGAGGCCGTCGGCCGGGGCGTGCGAGCCGCGCTCGTGCACAACGACCAGGACGCCATCCAGCTTCCGGCACTGCTGCGCGCACGCGGCCTGTCCGTCCCCGAGGACCTGGCGCTGATCAGCTACGACGACGTCTTCGCGGCCCTCGGTGCCCCGCCGCTGACCGCCGTGGCCCCGCCCAAGCGGGCCGTCGGCGCCGCCGCCGTCGACCTGCTGCTGAGGCGGCTGCGCCACGGCTCGGCCCTCCCGATCCACCGGCTGGAACTGCTCCCCGAACTGAAGGTACGTGCCTCCTGCGGCCGTCAGGGCACCGCCTGAGCGCCTGCATCACCCGGAGCACATGACTTCTGAGGTCAGACCGTCCGCTGCCCCGGCGAGCTCACGCGACGTGGGAGAGCCCGCCGGGTCTGTGGGCTGCGGGTCAGCCGATCCGGCCCGCGAAGCGGTAGCGGAAGCCGTCGGCCGCGGTGACGACCACGTCGTAGTAGCCGTCCTGGTCGGTCGGCCATTCCACGACCGCGGGCTTGCCCTGACCGACGTACACCGTCCTGTGGCCGCCCTCGTAGTCGTTGGCCGCCAGGGCGAAGCGGACCTGGTCGCGTCCACCGCTGGACAACTGGAGCCGCAGCGTACGGTGTCCGGGCACGAGTTCGGCCTCGACCTGCGGGACGGCGCCGGCGTTCCGGCCGCCCGGGACGACGCTTCCGGCGAAGGACCGCACGAACCGGTCGGGGCCGTAGACGCTGAAGGCGTACTTCCCGTCCGTCGTCGCGGTGTCCCACACGTAGCGCTTGGCGCCGTCCTTGGTGACGGTGAACGGCGTCGCCTCGAAGTCGCGGTAGGCGTCCGGGAACACCTGCATGCTCACACCCCGCGCACCCACGTTGGTGAGGGTCGCGGTGACCTTGCCGCTGGAGCGGTCGACGGCCACGGTGGCGTGCTGCTGGTAGGGCACGGGCCTCGCCTTCAGCCGGCCGGACGGCGGCACCGGCATCGACTGCTGCCCCGTGGCCGGTATCGCCTTGGCGATCGACGGCAGCGTCCGGTCGTGCTCCGCGGCAGCGACCAGTACATCGACCGACGGCAGCTCGGGCAGTGAAGTGTCGGCCGAGGAGAAGTCGATCGCCGAGGTCAGGTCACCGCACACCGTCCGGCGCCATTCGCTGACGTTCTCACAGAGCGCCGGCTTGCCCAGGCTCGTGGTCCAGTGCTCCAGGAACTGGACGAGCGAGGTGTGGTCGAACACCTCCGAGGACACCCAGCCGCCGCGCGTCCACGGCGAGACCAGGATCATCGGCACCCGAGCGCCCGGACCGATCGGCAGCCCCTGCACGAATTCGCCCTCCGTGCCGGGCTCCGGCAGCGGCGCCTGCACATGGTCGAAGTAGCCGTCGTTCTCGTCGAAGGTGAGGATCAGCAGAGTGGACTTCCACAGTTCCTCGTTCTCGTGCAGCGCCCGGATGACCCGGTCGGCGTACACGGCGCCGTAGTCGGGAGCGCCGGCCGGGTGCTCCGACCACAGGTACGGGGCGACGACCCAGGAGACCTCCGGCAGCGGCCGCTCCGCGCCGGGCTCGCAGGCGTCGATGAAGTCCTTGAGGACGTAGTCGACGTTCTGGTTGGAGTTGGGCCCGGTCGGCTTGGTGTGAGTCCGCAGCACGTTGCCGCGCGCGAGCAGCCCGTCGGGGGAGGTGTCGGCACCGGACTGCGCCGGGTTGAACGACGCGAAGGAGCGTACGGTGTTGTCGGTGTAGTCACCGAGCCAGTTGCTGTCGGTGTCGTTGTTGACGTAGATCTGCCAGGACACCCCGGCCTTCTGGAGGGCCTCGGGGTAGGTCTCCCAGGTGTACCGGTAGCCGTAGTCCCCGCCGTTGTTGATGGCCGGTCCTTGGTTCGCGCCGGTCGGGTCGATGCCGCCGGACCACATGTAGATGCGGTTGGGGCTGGTGCTGGTGGCGATCGAACAGTGGTTGTGGTCGCAGACCATGTATGCGGACGCCAGGGCGTACTGCCAGGGAATGTCCTCGCCCGTGAAGTAGCCCATGGTCTGCTCGCCCTTGGCGGCGACCCAGCCGTTGTTCTTGCCCGTCGCCCAGGCGTTGTGGCCGTCCGACCAACCATGCGGCAGGCCACCCGCGTTCTGCGCGTTGTACTTGCCCGTCTCCAGACGGAAGGGCAGCAGATGGCCGCCGTCGGTCCGCTTGGCGTCCGGCTGCTGGAAGACGGTGGTGCCGTCCGGGTACCGCAGGGCCTGCTTGTCGCCGAAGCCGCGGACACCCGGGAGCATGCCGAAGTAGTGGTCGAAGGAACGGTTCTCCTGCATCAGGATCACCACGTGCTTGAGATCGGCGATCGTGCCGGTGAATCCGGTGGCGACCGCTGCCGAATCGGCCGGCGCGGCCGCGGCCTTGCCGGTGCCCGCCGTGGTGAGGCCGGTGGTCGCCACGGCCGTCGCCGTCGCCGCGGCCGCCTGCAGCAGCCGGCGCCGGCTCATGCCCGAGCGGAAGAGGGACGCGGGAACGCCTCGCGGGATGCGGCCGGTTGTGCCGGCCAGCGAGCCGTCGGGGTTGGTCTCGGGAAGGTGTTCGGTGGGCTCGTCGGCATGCGACATGCGAATGATCCTTTCGATGTGGCACTCGGACCGGAGCACGGCAGCAGCACGGGCCGGCGGCCCCTCGGGGCAGGGGTGACCGGTAGCGGCAGCCATCGGACGCACAGCGGGAAGGTCCGAGATCGCGGTGGGAACGAGCGGGTGGAGGTCCGCCTGCGGTGGGGGAGCGTGGTGGCGGCAACTGATCGATGGCGCCTGCAGCTTTCCGACAGCCCGGCCAACCTGGCAAGACACATTGCCGACTTGTCTCGCATTGTTCACTCCCGCCCGGGCGGGAGCGGTGTGTGGACGCCTCAGGTATGTCGCCCGTACACCGGGTGGAGAGAAGACGCAGGTTGCCGGACGTCACGAGTTCATCGCCGGGCTCCGCCCCCGCGCCGCCCATGGCGGACTCGCCTGGAGAGCCTGCTGTGCCTGCGAACCGGCCCGCGAGCCCGCCCTTCCGGGTCTGCGGACCCGTGGGCTCTGCGCCCTCCGGGGGTCAGCGGACGGGCGGTCCCTGGTACGCGCCGGCGGCGGGGTGTTGCTTCGGGATCGGGAAGCCGAAGTAGTCGTGGCGGCCCGAGTCGGGCACGGGCACGCCCAGGCCGAGTGCGGAGGATTCCCTGGCGACGCGGAAGGAGCCGGGGTCGGAGGTGTCGGAGCCCGCCAGGGAGGCGATCAGCTTCGGGTCCGCGGTGCTGCCGCCGGGGTTCGTGCCGCTCCCGTCGGTGTTGGCGGGCACGCCGCCCGGGATGCCGTACAGGACGTTGTGGTCGAAGTGCAGGTCCGGCGTCGGGTTCTTGAAGCGGTAGGAGTCGGCGGTGGTGTCCCCCGGACCGGCGAAGATGTTGTTGCGGATCGTCAGTTCGTGCCGGGTGGTGGCAGGCGAACCGGCGTCGTCCTGCACCAGGTAGGTGGGAACGGCTTCCTTGTTGAGGAAGGTGTTGTTGTAGATCTGCGTGTTCAGGATCGGGCCCCAGCAGTTCTGCAGCAGCCGGGCGCCGTCGTTGTGGCTGATGTTGTAGCGGGCGACGACGTCGACGGTCTTCGCGCCGCTGTACGGGCAGTTCAGCAGGAAGCCGCCCTTGTTGTCATGGCTGTAGTTGTACTGGAACACGGTGTGGTTGGAGGCGCCGTCGGCGTCGAAGGACATGCCGTCCAGGCTGTTGCCGCCGCCGGACACCTCGTTGTACTGGATGAGGGTGTCGTCGGTGTTGAAGGTCCAGATGCCGGCGTTGGCGACTTTGGAGCGCAGCTGGAAGCCGTCCACCCGGTTGTGCTCGACGACCGCCCCCGAGGTGGTGTCGAGCTTCATCGCGTCACCGGCGATCGACGTCAGCGTGTTGTGGTCGATGCGGACACGGGTGCTCGGCGTCCACGGGCCCGGGTAGACCTTGGGGTCCTGCTGGTCGCCCACCAGGTCACGACGGGAGAACGTCGACTTGAAGTAGATGCCCTCCCGGTCCACGTCCCGGATGTGGTTCCCCGTGATCCGCACGTCGTCGAAGGCGCTCGCGGTCGTCGTGCCGGCGACGTCGATCTGGATGCCGCTGGAGCCGGTGAGGGTCTTGAAGTCGCCGCCGCGCACCGCGTGCACGTCCAGGCCGGAGAGCACGTAGTGGTGGCCGATGCCGTGGTCGGCCAGCTCCAGCCGGACGCCGTTGCGCTCGGTGCCGGGCGTGCCGCCCGAGTTGGTGATCTCCAGGTCGCGGACCTCGACGTACTCCATGTTGCGCAGCAGCACTGTGTCGTGCAGGCCACCGCCCTCCAGATGCGGCAGCGCACCGGTGCCGTAGGCGCCGATCCGGATGGGCGCGGCGGCGGAGCCGGCGCCGGTCGGGGCGAGGGTGCCGGTGCAGGTCGTGCCGCGCGCGATGCGCAACTGGTCGCCAGGGCCGTAGCGATGCGCTCCGGCCTGAGCCAGGGAGGTCCAGGGGTGCGCGTGACTGCCGTCGCCCGGTCCGCCGTCCGCGGAGCAGTCGAGGTAGTAGCGATGTCCGTGCGGGGCACTGTCGGCGAGGGCGGGGGACGCGGTGGCGGTGGCGACCAGCGCGACTCCCACCGCGCAGGTGAGCACGGCGCCGAGACGGGCGCCGGAGGGGCGGTGGGGCATGTGGGTCCTCTCTGAGGAGGGAGCGGCATGGGGTGGGGCAGGCCACGCGCGCGTCGTGCGACGGGTCTCCGCCCCGAGTGGTGCCTCCCCGTAGGGTGGCCGACTGACTGATCTCGGTCAAGCCATATGGACACCTCGATCGCTATTTGATCGAACGACCGCATCTCCGCCTATGTCCGATCACTCGATCAGTTCCCCCTGGCCCTCAAGAACCGTTCGTCGCACGATGGATACCGCTTACCGCATACGGTGACCGGATGGTGTTCAACCAGGTGCGGGGTTCGTACCGTCCGGGATCATGAGTCCTCCTGTTGCTCCCCCGGGATGGAGTCGCTGGCTGGTTCCGCCTGCCGCTCTGTCCGTCCACCTCTCCATCGGCCAGGCCTACGCCTGGAGCGTGTTCAAACCGCCCCTGGAGTCCGCCCTCCACCTCGACGGCACCGAAAGCGCGCTGCCGTTCCAACTGGCCATCGTGATGCTCGGTCTGTCCGCCGCGTTCGGCGGCACGCTCGTGGAGCGCACGGACCGCGCTGGGCGATGACCGTCGCCCTGGTCTGCTTCTCCTCCGGATTCCTACTGGCCGCCCTGGGGGCGCAGACCGAGCAGTACTGGCTGATCGTCTTCGGCTACGGGTTCGTCGGCGGCATCGGACTGGGCATCGGTTACATCTCGCCCGTCTCCACCTTGATCAAGTGGTTCCCGGACCGGCCCGGCATGGCCACCGGCATCGCCATCATGGGCTTCGGCGGCGGCGCGCTGATCGCCTCGCCCTGGTCGGCGCAGATGCTGGACTCGTTCGGCACCGATCACTCGGGCATCGCCCTCGCCTTCCTCGTGCACGGGCTGGTGTACGCCGTCTTCATGTCCCTGGGTGTCCTGTTGGTGAGGGTTCCGCCCGCCAGGAAGCCGGCCGAGGCCGGGCCGAGTGCCCTTGCCGGGGCCCAGGTCTCCGCCCGCAGTGCCGTGCGCACCCCGCAGTTCTGGTGCCTGTGGCTCGTGCTCTGCATGAACGTGACCGCCGGCATCGGCATCCTCGAGAAGGCCGCTCCGATGATCACGGACTTCTTCGCGGACAGCTCCACCCCGGTGTCGGCGTTCGCGGCCGCCGGCTTCGTCGCCCTGCTGTCGGCGGCCAACATGGCGGGCCGCATCGGCTGGTCCTCGACCTCGGACCTGATCGGACGCAAGAACATCTACCGCGTCTACCTGGGCGTCGGCGCGCTCATGTACCTGCTCATCGCGTCGTTCGGCGACTCGTCCAAGCCGCTGTTCATCCTGTGCGCACTCGTGATCCTCTCCTTCTACGGGGGCGGGTTCGCGACGATCCCCGCTTATCTGAAGGACCTGTTCGGGAGCTACGAGGTCGGCGCGATCCACGGCCGGCTGCTCACCGCGTGGTCGACCGCCGGCGTCCTCGGCCCGCTGATCGTGAACTGGATCGCCGACCGCCAGGAGGAGGCCGGCAAGCACGGGTCGTCCCTCTACGGTCTGTCCTTCATGATCATGATCGGACTGCTCGTCATCGGGTGCATCGCCAACGAGTTCGTACGGCCCGTCCATCCCCGCCACCACATTCCCGCACCGAAGGAGGCCGCCGATGGCCGACGCGAGCAGCCCGCCTGACCGGCGAGCACTGATCACCCTCTCCTGGCTGTGGGTGGGGGCGCCCCTGTGCTACGGCCTCTACGAACTTGTCCTGAAGGCCAAGCAGCTCTTCACCGGGTGAGACCACCGGCGCCGTACGGGAGATGCCTGGGCGCCCGAGAGCCGGCGCGACGCCGGCCATACGGGCGTCCCACTCCAAAAGGACCGAGCCGGCTTGCGTTCGAGCGAGCCTCCTAGTGCCGTGACCGGATAGGTTCACCGAGGTCTCGTGGCCTGCGGGTGCGCGAGTCCCGCTGCTCCCCAGTTTCGGCTGGTCGCAGGGCGGAACGACCTCGTTTGCATGGCTGTAATCAACTTGCTGACCACCTTGGTGGGCGGGCAGGGTCTGGATCATGCTTGAACTACGCACCTTGGAATCAGACGACTGGCCCCTTTGGCGGGATTTGCGACTGGCCGCGCTTGCTGAAGCGCCCTACGCGTTCGGATCGACGCTGGCCCAGTGGCAGGGCCCCGGCGACCGAGAGGAACGCTGGCGTGCCCGTCTGTCGATTCCTGGCGCGCATGATCTCGTCGCGCTCCTGGACGGCCTCCCGGTGGGCATGGCCAGCGGAGTGCCGGGCGAGGGAGCAGGGAATGTGGAGTTGATCTCGATGTGGGTCAGCCCCACGGCTCGGGGCAGGGGCGTGGGTAACTGCCTGATCCAGGCGGTCGAGCGGTGGGCGGCGGAGCGCGGTGCCACGACGCTGCGGTTGTCCGTCATGCCGGACAACTGCAAGGCGACCGCGCTCTATGAGCGGCACGGTTTCACGGACACGGGTGAGCCCGGTGATCTTCTGCCCGATGGCGTGGGCAGGGAGCGGGTCATGGCGAAGAGCCTGGCCGCTGTCTGATCTCCACATCCGGGCACGGCGGGATCCCCCACGTGCTCAGGCTGCGGTGGCGAGGGGGCGTCCGCCCCAGCGGATGCCCTTCTCGCTGCGGATGCGGGCGCGTTCCTTGCGTTGGGCGGTGAGTACGTCGGGGTGGCGGGTGTTGGCGTTGCACCAGCGCAGGTAGCGGTGCAGGGCCTGGGTCTGCGCGGGATGGCTGCGGTGGTGGGAGTTGGCCAGGGTGAACTGCCGCAGCGGGCCGAAGTGGGCTTCGATCGGGTTGGCCCAGGAGGCGTAGGTCGGGGTGAAGCACAGCTCGGCCTTGTTCTTCTTCGCCCAGCGGCGGATGTCCGCGCCGGTGTGGGCGGAGAGGTTGTCCAGAATGATGTAGATCGGGGCGCCGTCGGGCCGGGCGGCGCGGATCGACTTCAGCGCGGACAGCGTGTTGGCGGTGCCTTTGCGGCGCCGGTTGACGCCCCACAGCCGGTTGTCGCCGACGGAGTAGCAGCCGTGGAAGCAGGTGACGCCGTGGGTGCGGCGGTAGGTCGCCGGCAGGCGGTTGGGCTTGCCCTGCTTCGCCCAGCAGGAGCCCGCGGTGGGCCGGATCCCCAGGGGCCCGAACTCGTCGAAGGCGAAGACCCGGTCTGGGAAGTGCTCCAGCACGTGCTCGATGCGGTCGAGCTTGGCGTCGCGCTCGGGGTCGGGCGACTCCTTCCATGTCTTGGTGCGCTGGAAGGTGATGCCGCGGCGCCGGAGCAGGCACCGTAAGGCTTCGCGGCCGATACGGATGATGCGTCCGTGCACGCGGCGCAGGTAGGCGGCGAGTTTGCGGATCGACCAGCGGGTGAAGGGCTGGCCGAGCTTGGTGGGGCGGGTGGTGGCCGTCTGGACGACGAAGTCCTCGTCGTCAGGGGTGAGCAGGCGGGGACGGCCTCCCGCCCATTGAGGGTCCAGGCAGGCCAGGCCGATCTCGTTGAACCGGTGGATCACGTCCCGCACTGTGTCCTCGTCGGCCTGGACCAGCTGGGCGATCACCGGGACACGGTTCCCGCCGGCGGACGCGAGCAGCATCATCGCCCGCCGAGAGCGCACCGAGCTGGTACTGCCCCGGCGCACGATCTGCTGCAGCTTCTGCCCCTCCTGGTCGGTCAGTCTGCGTACCCGCACAGGCTCAGCCGCCACACCTCCAGCGGTCGGACCGGACGTCACCGCCCATCCAACCGCTCCAACCGCCAACCCGGCGAACCTTCCCGGTCAGAGCACTAGTGACCGAGGCGAGGCATCCGGACGACCGCAGTTCCTCCGTCCAGGTCCACCGTTGTCCTGTTCGGCGGTGCCCCGTCATCCTCGTTGTCGGGCATGACCAGTGCCGACTGCCGCTCCTTCAGCTCGTTCTGCTTGCCCGGCGAAAGACTCGCGTGGAGCTGCTCGAACCCGGTCGCCGAAATCTGGCCCTGTCGCGCGCCGTTCCGCCACGGCAACACCCCGGCCCACCCCGCGCGCAACAGCAGCTGGTCGACAAAGGCGACCAAGGTCAGGGCAACGACCAGCCCGGGCAGGGTCATGAAGAAGACGAATGCCATACGGCCATTGTGTGGGGAGCGGAGTTGCCACGCTCGACGTTCGATGGCACGGGCCCAGTATTCGCCGTCACACGACATCGCGCGCCGACACCTCGTCGCTTGCGATCACCCACCAGCATCATCAGATCGAGTTAAACAACTTGGCTAATAACAAGGCTAAATGATGCTAGCGTCGGGGTGGAGGTATGGAGATGGCAACCGAGGAAGAGCTGTTCGCGTCGGTCGACGCGCTGCTGGAGGAGGAGCCACAGCTCCCGCCTCCGTCTGAGCGCGCCCGGCTGCGTGAGGCCGCCGGGATCACGCAGGCCCGCCTCGCGGTCGCGTTGAAGACGTCGACGCAGACGGTCAAGAACTGGGAGAACGGCCGCTCCGAGCCGAAGGAGCCGCGCCTGTCCGCCTACCAGCGGCTGCTGAAGGGCTGGGCGGCGAAGCACTCCGCCCACCCGGCCCACCCCGCCAGCAGCGCCACTCCCACTCCCACTGCCACGCCCGCCCCGGCCTCCTCGCCCCAGTCGGCACCGTTTCTGGAGGCGTTCTCCGCCCCGGCCGAGCCCGAGGCGGAGACCACCGCACCAATGCAGGCACCCGCTGCCCCGGCCGCGCCGGAACGTCCGGCCGTCCGCCGCCCGGTCACATCGTCACGCCGCCCGGTCGCTAAGAAGACCACCCAGCCCGAGCTGGACCCGCGGTTCCCGCACGGGCCGCTCGCCGTGCTCGACGGTGACGGCTCCGCCTACGGCGTGAACGGGATCGTATGGGACTGTCCGGCGACCACCATCCCTCAGTTGGTGGAGTGGACGCTGCGCGAGTCCGGGCTCGGTGCGCCGAAGCTGCATCGCAACGGGAAGGAAAGCGACCCGCTGATCGTGCTCACCGCGGCGGCCGCCGTGAAGCTCGGGCTGCCGGAGCGTCTGGAGGGCCACGAGCAGCGCCGCTCCCTGCGTCTGCCCGACGACCATCCCGTGGTCAAGCAGGTCACCCGCGCGAAGTGGAAGCTGACGCAGCGCGGGTTCGGGCCGTGGGCGCGGATCTACCGCCCCGCGCAGGCCGGGCAGCGGCAGTGCGTGCAGCTCGCCGTCCTGTCGTGGGACGCGCTCGACACCCGGGCCTGGCCGGGAGTCACGGACATGGAGCCTGCCGACATCGCACGCGTCCTGGGCATCTACGCCCAGCGCGTGATCACCCCTCGCGGCTCTACAGCCGTGTCCGGGCTGGAGCTGATGACTGCGCTGCGCCCGCCCACGAGGGCGGTGCAGGACCGCGCGACCGGTAACTGGGTCTCCGGCCACAACCCCGGGTCGCTCGGGACGGAGCCGGTCGACCCGGCGCCGCCGGAGGCCACCCAGGAGCACCCCGTCGTCGTCAACTCCGGCTGGGAGGGCGGCTTCCTGGATGAGGAGGCGTACCAGTGGGCGCGCGACCTCGATCTGCTCACCGGCGAGGAGGCAGCCCTTCCGTGGGTGGTCGGCCTGGACCTGAACACCGCCTTCCTGGCGGCCGCGTCCCGCCTGATGGTCGGCCTGTCCGGCCCGGAGCAGGTCCAGCATCCGCACTTCGACAAGCGCATCCCCGGCGCATGGTTCGTGGACTTGTCCCACATCGAGCTGGACCCCCGCCTGCCCTCGCCGTTCACCCCCTCTGGCCTCCGGCCCACGGGACCCGCCTGGTACCAGACCCACACTGTCGCCTACGCCCAGGAGCTCGGCCACAATGTCCGGCCCACCGAGGCGTTCCTGCGGCGCGAGACCGGCGCGTACCTGGACCCGTGGCACGACCGGCTCAGGACCGCCTACGTCGACACCCTCGCCGACCTGGGCGTCACCAAGGACCTCAGCGACACCGAATTCCTTGCGGCAATGGAGCGGCACAAGCAGGCCGACCCCGGTTCGGCGGCCGTCCTCGCGGCCATCAAGGCGACCGTCAAGGGCGGTGTGGGCAAGCTGCGCGAGCGCCCGCAGGGGCGGCACTACAAGGACGGCGACCGCTGGCCGGCCCTGGAACGCCCGACCTGGCGACCGGACCTCCGCGCCGCCGTCATCAGCAAGGCCCGGGTCAACATGCACCGCAAGATGCTCAGGATGGCGGAGTTCACCGGCCTGTACCCGCTCGCGGTGCTGTCCGACTGCGTCGTCTACCCCTCGCCGGGCCGCAGCCCGCTGGACTTCCTGCCCTACAGCACCAGCGGCAAGCCGATCCCCGGCGCCTTCCGCCTCGGATCCACCCCGGGCCTGGCCAAGGTCGAAGGAGTGCGGGAGATGGCGTGGGCCGTCGACCTGATGGAGCAGGGCCTCAACCCCGCCCGGCACATCAAGGGTGGCGACGCCGTCCTGGACGAAGGCGAATAGGCCGTGGCAGACACGAGCATCATCGCCCCGCACCTCGAAGCCGACACCGGCCTGGAGCGGACGCTGAACCACCCCAACGGCAAGGACTATGCCTCCGAAGGGAACTGACGCTGTGAGAGAGATCGAGGACGCGATCGAGCGTGCCGAGCGGGAGGCTTTCACGCGGAAGCCGCCCAAGACGTTGAAGGGCCAGATCGGTTTCCTGCTCAAGCAGTTGAAGTCCGCGAAGGCCGTCGCCGCGGAACTCGGCGTCACCGCCGACTCCGTCAACCGCTACCGGCGTGGCGCCCGCAAGCACCCGCCGAAGGAGATCCAGCAGAAGATCGACGCGGCCGTGCGGTCGCGCTGGCAGCCGCAGGTCCGCAAGCGGCGGCGCCAGCAGGCCGCCGCCACCGGCGGGATCACGGTGGAGACGCGGGCGCGCTTCGGGTACACCGCGCCGGTCGGCACGACCGACGACGGACGCTTCCGCCGCCTCACCGTGCACCTCCCCCCGTCGTACGCGCAGCGTCTGTTCGACGCCCGCGAAACGGGAGCCGGCGAACCGCAGATGCGCCACATCATCGCCGAAGGATTCAAAGAGGTCTATTTCCAGGACGGCGGAGTACGCGCCATGGGACTGTCGGACGTGGCGATCAACGAAATTGATTACCTCGACCTGGATTTCTGAAGTGCTTCGTCATCCGACCAGTGGAGGTCGCTTCCGTCCACCGCTTCCCGCGTGATCTCACCGAGCGGGGAAGGTGAGCCGCAGAACGATCTCGCCGTCGTCGATCTCCCCGGTGGGCTGGAACCCGAACTTCTGGTAGAAGGGCCACGGTTCGCCGTCGCCGGGGTCGTAGCTGGTCAGCAGTTCGGTGGCGCCGTCCGTGCGAACCAGGTCGGCGATCTGTGTGAGCACCTCCCGGCCGATTCCTCGCTTCTGGTACCGCTTGTCGATGAGCAGGCGCCAGAGGAAGTGCCGCCCTTTGAAAAGACCGGTCGGCGGCTTCCAGGACAGCATCACGAAGCCCACTGGCTCGTCGCCACGGTATACGGCGCGGTACCAGGGATTGGCCTCCGGCGTCTTTGCCGCCTGCTTGAGCGACTTGGACACGGAGGCGACGAACTGCTTCTGGTCACGGCGGACGCGGAGGGCACGAACGACATCCCGGTTGTCGTCGGTGATCTCCCGTAGGTGCACGCCTGGGGACCTCATGCCACACCCTTCCTGCATCCGGCAGTTGCGCCGTCCGGGCCGACGGGGAGAGCCGCCACTGAGCGGCATTCCCCTGTGTGTACGCGGTATCAGGGAGGCCCGGCCGGGCGTCTTCGCAGCGTATGCGTCACAGGCGATCCGGGGCGGGACCGGCACGCCGGAGTGTGACCGCGCCCGGGGCCGCTCCTGGCCAAGAGCGGCCCGGTCGCGGCGGACAAGTGTTTCCCGGAGCCACGGACGGCTCCGGGAAACACTCGGCCAGAGCCTCAGAGGCTCAGAGGCTCAGAGGCTCAGGGCACGATCCGCAGGAGCTTGTTCGGCGAGCCGGTGCCCGGGCTGGTGACCACGCCCGAGGTGGCGCCGTTCACCAGGGCCGTGGAGACCTGCGCCGGGGTGGCCGAGGTGTGGCTCGCGAGGTAGATCGCGGCCGCGCCCGCTACGTGCGGCGTCGCCATCGACGTACCTGAGATGGTGTTGGTGGCGGTGTCGCTGGTGTTCCAGCCCGCCGTGATCGAGGAGCCGGGGGCGAAGAGGTCGAGGACCGAGCCGTAGTTGGAGTAGCTGGCCCTGGCGTCCGTACTGGTGGTGGCGCCGACGGTGATCGCCTCCGTGACCCGCGCGGGGGACGAGGTGGAGGCGTCTGCGCTGGAGTTGCCCGCGGCGATCGCGTAGGTCACGCCGCTGGCGATCGAGTTGCGTACGGCCGTGTCCAGGGAGGCGGAGGCCCCGCCGCCCAGCGACATGTTGGCGACCGAGGGACCGGTGTGGTTCTTGGTGACCCAGTCGACGCCGGCTATGACACCGGCGGTGGTGCCCGAGCCGCTGGAGTTGAGCACGCGGACCGCCACGATCCTGGCGTTCTTGGCGACGCCGTAGGTCGAGCCCGCGATGGTGGTGGCGACATGGGTGCCATGGCCGTTGCCGTCCGACGGTGTGCCGCCGCTGACGGCGTCGTAGCCGTAGGTGGCCCGCCCGCTGATTTGGCTGTGCGTGATGCGGACACCGGTGTCGATGACGTACGCGGTCACGCCGCTGCCCGCCGAGTCCGGATAGGTGTAGGTGCCGGAGAGCGGCAGTGACGCCTGGTCGATCCGGTCCAGGCCCCAGGGCGCGTTGGTCTGGGTGGTGTCGTTGAGATGGACCGTCTGGTCCTGCTCCACCGCGGCGACCGCCGGGTCGGCAGCGAGCCTCCTGGCCTCGGTCGCCGAGAGGTGCGCGGTGTAGCCGTTCAGCGCGCTGCCGAACGTCTTCTTCACGCTGCCGCCGTACTTGGTGATCAGGCCCTTGCCCTGGCTCGAAGCGGACGTGAAGCCCGCGTTCTTCTTGAGGGTGACGATGTAGCTGTCCTTGACCGCCGTGGGTGAGCCGGCGGCGAGCACTCTGCCCTCCGCCGGGGCGGCCTGGGCGGGAAGCGCGGTGAGTCCGCCCAGGAGAGCGGCGGTTGTGACGCCGGTGAGGGCGGCGAAGCGGATCTTCCTGCTACGCGGTGGTGCCATGTGAGGGAGTCCTCCTCAGGCAGGCGCGCCGGGGTGTGGCGCGCGTTGTGGGGGGTGCGCACGCCAAGGCGCACTCGCCCCTGGAGCGTTGCGTTCCGCCCAGGGACGAGATAAGCGTGTGGCAAACGAGCCGCAGAGGCAAGGGAGTTGAGGGGCTGTCACATAGGTGTCATGCCCATGAAATCTACGTCCGTCCGAGGCGGTCGTCGGCGGGGCCGGGAGTGCGGCGAGCGCCCTGGCCGCCGTCGACGGTCAGCGTTCCGACTGGCCGTGCCGGCCGCGGTCT
Source organism: Streptomyces sp. 6-11-2 (assembly GCF_006540305.1). GTDB lineage: Bacteria > Actinomycetota > Actinomycetes > Streptomycetales > Streptomycetaceae > Streptomyces. The sequence goes on from NZ_BJOR01000001.1 coordinate 7,541,128, forward strand.
GGTCCTCAACTCCGGTACATGCACGCTCCGTTGACGCCCCTTGTGCTCAGCACTACCGTTTTGAGAGCGCTCTCACACCCCGTCTGCCCAAGCCCCCTCCATCTGTACCTGCACCGCACCGGGCGGGATCACGACCCAGACAGGGAAACCCCCTCCGGCGAGTCCGGGCCTTCGCCGTCGCGCGGGAGCGGGCTGACCTGTCGCGCACGAATGACATGCACAGGACATCAGCCTTTCACAGGACACAACGGGAGTGACGACCGTGGCGAGACGCCCAACCCCCTGGAGGTTCCCCCTTCCCCGACCGCGGCAGGCCCTGCGGCGCCTGATGGCCTGCGGCGCGGCGCTGGTGGCGGCCGCCGCCGTGCTGGTCGTGGACGGCGCGGCGCCGAGCCGCGCCGTCACCGCGGCCTGGGCCCCCAAGTCCGCGCCGATGACGACGCCCTGGACCAACCAGGTCCCGGTCGACGCGCCGCTGCCGGAATACCCCCGGCCGCAGCTCACCCGCCCCGACTGGCTCAACCTCAACGGCATCTGGGACTTCGCGGTCACCTCCCGCGACGCTGGGCAGCCCGCCGTCTTCGGTGAACAGATCCGGGTGCCCTTCGTCCCCGAGTCCGCGCTCTCCGGCATCCAGCGCAAGATCACCCAGAACGACCGGCTCTGGTACCGGCGCACCTTCACGGTGCCCACGGGCTGGAGCGGCCGACGCGTCCAGCTCAACTTCGGCGCCTCCGACTGGGAGACCACCGTCCGGGTGAACGGACAGCAGGCCGGGTCCGTCCACCGCGGTGGCTACGACGCCTTCTCCTACGACATCACCCCCCTGCTCAACGGCGGCACCAACACGATCGTCGTCTCCGCGTACGACCCGACCGAGACCGGCGGCCAGGCCATCGGCAAGCAGCGCATCCAGGACGTCACCCCGCACGCCGGGCACAGCATCGTCTACACCGCCTCGTCGGGGATCTGGCAGACCGTCTGGCTGGAGCCCACCGCGACGGCCCGCATCACCCGGCTCGACATGGTGCCGCGCCTGGAGGACAACACCCTGCGGGTGACCGTGCGCGCCGCCGGAGCCGACGGGGCGAGCGTCAAGGTCACCGTCTCCTCCGGCGGAACGCCCTTCGGCAGCGCCACCGGCACGGTCGGCGCCGAGTTCGCGGTGCCGGTGCCCGCCGCCCACCTGTGGACGCCCGAGGACCCCTTCCTCTACGACGTCACCGCCGAGCTGATCGGCAGCACCGGCGGTGACCGGGTCGGCAGTTACACCGGTATGCGGTCCATCGCCGTCAAGGACGTGAACGGCGTGCGCCGGCCGGTCCTCAACGGCCGGTTCGTCTTCCAGACGGGCACCCTGGACCAGGGCTTCTGGCCGGACGGCATCCAGACCGCGCCCACGGACGACGCCCTCCGGTTCGACCTCCAGAAACACAAGGATCTCGGCTTCAACATGGTCCGCAAGCACATCAAGGTCGAGCCGCAGCGCTGGTTCTACTGGGCGGACCGGCTCGGGCTGCTGGTGTGGCAGGACATGCCCTCCATGGACAGTTCCAAGAGCCCGGACGGTGCGGCCCGTACCCAGTGGGAGAGCGAGTACCGCGCGATCGTCGACCAGCACCGCAGTTCCCCCTCGCTCATCCAGTGGGTGGACCAGAACGAAGGCTGGGGCCAGTACGACCAGGCCCGCATCGCCGACATGGTCAAGGCCTACGACCCCTCCCGCCTGGTCGACAACATGAGCGGCGTCAACTGCTGCGCCGCCCAGGACGGCGGCAACGGCGACGTCATCGACAACCACAACTACGTCGGCCCCGGCAACACCCCGACCGAACCGGTGCGCGCCTCGGTGCTCGGCGAGTACGGGGGCCTCGGCTACCGGGTTTCCGGCCACGAGTGGTACCCCGGCGGCGGCTGGGGCTACGAGGACCAGCCGAGCCAGGCCGCCCTCAACGACCGGCTGGTCGGGCTGCTGGACGGCATGCGGGAGAACTCCATGCCCGCGGCCGGGCTCTCGGCGGCCGTCTACACGCAGATCACCGACGTCGAGAACGAGACCAACGGCCTGATGACGTACGACCGGCAGGTCGTCAAGGTCGACCAGGCCCGCGTCCGCGCCGCCAACCAGGCGCTCATCGCGGCCTCCCGCACGGCGGGCCCGCCGGTCGGGCTGCCGGTGGGGCAGTACGTGTCGATCCGCGTCACCACCAGCGGCTACACCAACCGCTACATCAGGCACTACGACGGGCTCGGCTACACGGAGGTGGTGGACGCGGCCGGCGGGACCGTGCTCAAGCAGGACGCCACCTGGAAGGTGACACCGGGGCTGGCGAACAAGCTCTGCTACTCCTTCGAGTCCCGCAACTACCCGGGCCAGTACCTGCGCCACCGCGACTTCCGTGTCCGGCGCGAGGGCGGTGGCGACACCGTCTACCGGGAGGACGCCACCTGGTGCCCCGTCCGGAACGACAGTGGCATCCGGCTGGCGGCGTCCAACTTCCCCGGGCAATACCTGCGGCACATCAACGCCGAACTGTGGCTGGCCCAGGCCGGCGGCTCGCACGCCTGGGACAACCCGGCCACCTTCACCGAGGACACCACCTGGGCGATCGAGGCGCCCTGGGCTCCCTGAGCCCGGCCACCGCCCCGACGCGAAGAGGACGGACCCGACATGTCAGTACGTCAACATCGCATACTGAGCGGGCTGGTGGCCCTGGTGCTCGCCCTGTCCGGGCTGCTCGCCCTGCCCTCCCAAGCGCGGGCCGCGACGCCGGTGTGCGCGCTGGCCTGCGACACTCTCGACCCCTCCAAGGCGGCCCAGGAGGCCTTCCCGGTTCCCGACCGGAACATCAACGGCCGGATCCTGCGGCTGCACGTCTCCGAGGCCGACAGCATGGCCTGGGCCAGCATCGACAACGGTGTCACCGGTGACGCGGTCTGGCTGGACCGCTCCTGGGACCGGGGCGCCACCTGGGAGGGACTGCTGGGCAAGGCCGCCATCCCCGGCGCCTGGACCGGCACACGCACCCTCATGTACAACGTCACCGACCCGGTGGGACACCGGCGCGGCTGGATCCGGGCCTGCGGCGACGCGAACGCGGTCACCTGCACCGACTGGTTCCGCCCGCAGGTCTGCGACGGAGCCTCCTGCGACGGCGCCGACCCGGCCACCGCGGCCGGCGACGAGCAGCCGGTGCCGGCGACGACCCTGTTCGGGCGTGCCATCAGCCTGCACATGGACCAGCGGGGCGGCATGGCCTGGGGCGTCATCGGCAACGGCGGCGCGGGCGACGAGATCTGGCTGGACCGCTCCTGGGACGAGGGCGCGACCTGGTCCGAGGGCTCCTCCCTGGGCCGCGCCTCGGTGCCGTCGGGGCGGACGGGCACCCGGACGGCCATGTTCGCCACCCGCGACCCGCGCGGCCTGCTCTACGGCGGGGCGGTCCGCGCCTGCGGCCGTGAGGCGGCGCACCAGGAGGGCAGTTGCACGGCGTGGGCCAGGCCGGTGCCCACCCGGGCCGGCGCGGCGGCCGATGTGCTCATGGCCTCGTATCAGACCAACGAGGGCTGGTGGCGGAGCAGTTGGTGGAACTCGGCGGTGGCGCTCACCGCGCTGGTGGACTTCGCCCAGCGCACCGGGCGGCACGACTACGACTGGGCCGTCGCGCGCACCTTCGAGCAGAACAACGGTGTCTTCCCGGCGGGAGGGCGCAGCTCGGACCCGGTCGAGGGGCACTTCGTCAGCCGGGCCGTCGACGACGCGGCGTGGTGGGCGGTGGCCTGGGTGGCGGCCTACGACCACACCCATGAGCGGCGCTATCTGGACGAGGCGGTCACCATCACCTCCTACGTCCAGCAGTACTGGGACCCGGGAACCTGCGGCGGCGGTGTCTGGTGGGACCGGGAGCGCACCTACAAGAACGCGGTGACCAACGGCCTGTACCTGTGGCTGACGACGGCACTGCACCAGCGGCTCACCGGTGACACGCTGTGGGGCGGCCGGGCGCGAACGGCCGCCGACTGGTACCTGAACAGCGGGCTGATCAACGCCTCCGGTCTCGTCAACGACGGGCTGACCACGGACTGCGCCAACAACGGCCAGACCGTGTGGAGTTACAACCAGGGCCTGGCGATCGGCGCCTTCACCCAGCTGTGGCGCAGCACCGGCGGGGCCCGGTACCTGACGACCGCGCAGCGCCTGGCCGACGCCGCGCTGTCGGCGCCGGAGCTGACGCGCGACGGGGTGCTGACCGAGTCCTGCGACACCGGCACCCGCGCGTGCGACGACAACCAGAAGCAGTTCAAGGGCATCTTCGTCCGGCACCTGGCCGACCTGGCGGACGCCACCGGCTCGGCGGCCTACCGGGCGTACATCGCCAGGCAGGCCGACTCCCTGTGGCGCACCGACCGGGATCCGCTGAACCGGCTCGGCCAGCGCTGGGCGGGCACCAGCCCGAACCAGTCGGACTGGCGTACCCAGGCCGGCGCCCTGGAGGCGCTCACCGCGGCGCAGTAGGGCCCGCCCGGCGACCGCCGACACACCGTGGCCGGTGCGGCCGTCCCACCCGGGACGGACCGCACCGGCCGCTGTTCCGTGCCGCCCCGCCAGCCGTCGGGCGCGGGTGCTGCCGTCCGGTCAGTCGGGGAGTCGGTCGAGGACCCACTCCCCGATGTCGGCCGTCATGGCAGCGTGCGGGCCGTTGTCCGCCGAGAGCAGGAAATCGTCGAGATCGGACTCGTCCGGGGCAGGTCGTCGATGTTGGCACAGAGGTCCTCCTGGCGGTCCAGGTCGCGGACGGCGACGGCGCTGACGGAGGGTACGCAGCACACGGCCCGGTGGGACATGTCGATGTTCTCGCCCGGCCGTCTGCCCGGTCCTTAATCGCCTTTCGTGCCCTGCCGAGCAGGAGCTAGTGTTCGCGCAGCGAGTGACTCACGAGGAGCGAAGACATGGTCGGTCGTCCGAGCACGCGTTGACGTGGGAGGCCGTGAGCGGCCTGTCATCGCGTGCTGCCTTTGATGCGCGGCACAGCGAGCCTGCCTTTCCCGCTGCCTGAAATGGTCGGTGCACCCGTCGTGCGCCGGTTGGCGGGTCTCGTCTTCGGTTGTCCAAGGGGTCCCTGTGCCGTCCTCTTCCTCCGCTGTATCCGATTCCGGTCGACCCGTTCCGTCAAGCCTGTGGCGGGACGGCGACTTCCGCAGGCTCTGGGCGGGCCAGACGGCCTCCCAACTGGGCGAGCACGCAAGTCTGGTGGTTCTGCCGCTCTTCGCCGTCCTGACGCTCGACGCCGGCCCCGGCCAGTTGGGCGCGCTGCGCGCGGTGGGGCAGGCGCCGATCCTGCTGCTGTCGCTCTTCGCCGGCGCGTGGGTGGACAGGTGGCGGACCCGCACGCTGATGGTGCTGACGGACGCCGGCCGGGCCCTGGCGCTGGGCGCCGCCGCCGTGGCCGGCCTCCTCGGTGGGCTCGGCCTGCCGGCGCTGCTCGTGGTTGCCTTCGCCGTCGGGGCTCTGTCCGTGTTCTTCGACGTGGCGTACCAGGCGTCTTTGGTACGGCTGGTGAAACGCGATCAGTTGGTGCGGGCCAACAGCGCGCTGGAGGGCAGTCGGTCCGCGGCGCAGATCGGCGGTCCCGCCCTCGGCGGTGCGTTGGTGTCTGTGCTGTCGGCGCCGATCGCCGCCGCCTCCAGCGCAGTGTTCTTCGCGCTGTCGTTCCTGTCGATCCGACGGATCGGTCGCCGCGAATCCATCCCGGAGCGCTCGGAACGTCCTCCTCGGGTCTGGCGGCGGATCCATGAGGGCCTCCGCTTCGTCGCCGGCGACACGTCGCTGCGGACCGTGTGCCTCGCATCAGCCGCCTTCCAGTTCTTCTTCGCGGCTGTGATGACCGTCTATCTGCTGTTCCTGCCCCGGGACCTGCACCTGTCGGGCACCGCCGTCGGGCTGGCACTCGCGGCGACGGGGCCGGGCGCGCTCCTGGGCTCGCTGCTGGCCGCCCGCCTGCCGAGCCGCTTCGGACACGGCGCTGTGCTCGTGTCCGCGGCGGCACTCGGTGACGGCGTGTTCCTGTTTGTGCCCGCACTGCACGGCTCCTCCGTGGTGACGGTTCCCGCGCTCCTTACGGTCAACTTCGTCTTCGGGACCTTCAGCCAGCTGGTGAATGTGACGATCATGGCCGTCCGGCAGACCGTCACTCCGGACGGGATGCAGGGCCGCGCGGCCGCGACGATCAACTTTGTCGGCATGGGGCTGACCCCGCTCGGCTCGCTGCTCGGCGGCCTTGTCGCGGAAGTGTGGGGGACGCGCACCAGCCTCCTGGTGACAGCCGCAGGCATGCTGCTGTCGCCGGCACTGATGGCCCTGTCCCCACTCGCCCGCCTGGGACGGACACTTCCCGCTCCGCCGGAGACTCCGGTCCCGTCCGGGTGACGGTCTCTGCCGCAGCGGGTCATTCCAGGCTCTGCGCCGCGACGTACCGGCAGCCGGCGACGCCGGCTCAGAGGAGGGCGTCGAGGGTGATCGGCAGTTCGCGGAGGCGTTTTCCGGTGGCGTGGTACACGGCGTTGGAGATCGCGGGCGCGATGCCGACCAGGCCGACCTCGCCCACCCCCTTGGTGCCGGTCGCGGTGCCGCGGTCGGGCTCGCCGACGAAGACCACGTCGAGCTCGGGTACGTCGGCGTTCACGGCGACCAGGTAGTCGGCGAACGTACCGTTGGCGACGCGCCCGGTGCGCGGGTCGGTGACGGTGTCCTCGTACAGGGCCATGCCGATGCCGCCGACCGTCCCGCCGATGATCTGGCTCCTGGCCGTCTTCGCGTTGAGGATGCGGCCGCCGTCGATCGCGGAGACCACCCGCGCGACCCGGATGAGGCCGAGGTCCGCGTCGACCTGGACCTCCACGAACTTCGCGCCGTACGCGCCGGCGAGGGACATGCCCAGCTCGGTGGCGACCGGGGGAGTGCTGGTCCCGTTCGCCGTGAGTTCGGACAGCCCGTGCCGGGCGAGGATGTCGACGTACGACTCCCCGCGGTCCGGGCGGCCCGCGAGGTGGACCCGCCCTCCGGTGGACTCCACGTCGTCCGGGGACGCGCCCAGCAGGGGCGAGTCGGCGTCGCCACGCGCGAGTTCCACGACGGAGCGCACCAGCCGCCGGCAGGCGTCGTGCACGGCGTTGCCCAGCGCACCGGTCAGGCCGGAGCCGCCCGCCATCATCGAGTTGGGCATGTCCGAGTCGCCCAGGTCGAAGCGGACCAGGTCCAGGGGCAGGCCCAGTTCCTCGGCGGCCAGTTGGGTCATCACGGTGTACGTGCCGGTGCCGATGTCGGTCGCCGCACTGCGCACCAGCGCGCTGCCGTCGCTGTTGACGGTGGCCTGCGCCGCGCAGGGCTGCGCGAAGTACGGGAACAGCGCGCTCGCCATGCCGTAACCGACGAGCCAGTTCCCGTCGCGCATGGAGCGCGGCTCGGGGTTCCGGTCGGACCAGCCGAAGCGCCGGGCGCCCACCTCGTAGCACTCCAGGAGCGCCTTGCCGGACCAGGGCAGCCCGTTGCGCGGATCGACGTCCGTATGGTTCCGCAGCCGCAACTCCAGGGGGTCCATGCGCAGGGTACAGGCCAGTTCGTCGAGCGCCGACTCCAGCGCGAAGTTTCCCTGCGCCTCGGCCGGGGCGCGCATGGACGTCGGCACGGCGACGTTGATCCGCGCCTGCCGGTCCCGCGTGATCACGTTGGGGCACCGGTAGGCGAAGGCGGTTGCCGAGGCGAACGGCTCGAAGTCGTCGCCCTCCATGCTCAGGGAGCTGAGGCTGCGGTGGTCGAGGGCGACCAGTTCGCCGTCGCGCTTGGCACCGACACCGAGCCACTGCACACCGCTGGGGCGGTGCCCGACCGAGGTGAACATCTGCGGTCGCGTCAGGACCAGCTTGACCGGGCGGTTGAGCGCCCGGGCAGCCATGGCGGTCAGGATCACGTGCGGCCATACGCGCAGTCCGGCGCCGAAGCCCCCGCCGACATAGGGCACCAGGACCCGTACCGAGCTCTCGGGGATACCGAAGACCATGGCGAGGGTGGTGCGGACCATCGACGGCCACTGGCTGGTGTCGTGGACGGTGAGGGTGTCGCCCTCCCACACGGCGAGGGTGGCGAACAGCCCGAGCGGGTTGTGGGTGTTGTCCGCCGTGGTGTACGTGGCCCGGAGGGTCACCTCCGCGGTCTCCAGCGCCGCGGCGGCGTCGCCGCGCGCGTGGTCCATCCCCCACGGGTCGACGAGTTGCTCGGCCCGGGGGTCCTGGAGGTCCAGCAGCGGCTCCGAGGCCTCGTAGTCGGCCCGCACCAGGCGCGCCGCGGCGGCGGCCTGCTCCGGGGTCTCGGCCACCACGAAGGCGATGTGCTGTCCGTGGTGGATGATCCGGTCGCTCCGCAGCGGTGCGGGCGTCGGCTCACCGAGCACCGTCGTCGGTCCCGCCGCGACCTCCGGGGCGTTCTCGTGGGTGAGTACGGAGATCACGCCCGGGGAGCTCTCGGCGGCCTCGGTGTGCACGCGGACGATCCGGCCCGCGGCGATGGTGCTCTGCACCACGGCACCGTAGGCCTGGCCGGGGACGCTGAAGTCCATGGGGTACGGGGCGGTGCCGGTGACCTTGCGCGGGCCGTCGACCCGGTTGATGCCCGCGCCGACCAGCGGCCTGCTCTCGACGGTGCTCATGCGCTCACTCCTGACACTGTCTCCAGCTGGCGCACCAGTGTGCGCCGGGCGAGCGGCACCTTGAACGCCGTACCCGGGACGGTCCAGGCGTCGCGCATCGTGGCCTCGGCCGCCTCCTGGAACGTGGCCGTGGTGGCCGGCGCGTCGGTCAGCACGTGCTCGGCCTCGTAGGCCCGCCAGGGCTTCGACCCCACCCCGCCCAGCCCGACCCGGGCCCGGCGGATCGTGCCGTCGTCCACGACGAGCAGCACCGCGGCCGAGGTGAGGGCGAACTCGTACGACATCCGGTCGCGGACCTTGAGGTAGCCCGACCGGGCGGCCGGCGGCGGCAGCGGGATCTCGACCTCGGTGATCAGCTCGGCGTGCTCCAGGACGTTCTCGCGCTCGGGGCTCTCGTCGGCCGTCAGGTAGAACTCCGTCAGCGGGACCGTCCGACGCCCCGACACCCCCTGGATGTGCACGACCGCGTCGAGCGCCACCAAGGCGACGGCGAGGTCGGAGGCGTGCAGCGCGATGCACCGCTCGCTCACCCCGAGTACGGCGTGCATACGCGCCACGCCCTCCACCGCGGCACAGCCGGAGCCCGGCGTGCGCTTGTTGCACTCGACGACCGTCGGGTCGCGGAAGTAGCGGCAGCGGGTGCGCTGCAGCAGGTTGCCCCCGATGGTGGCCATGTTCCGCAGCTGCACCGACGCGCCCAGCAGCAGGGACTCCCGCACCATGGGCAGCCGCTCGATCACCGTGGCGTCGGCGGCCAGCTCCTCCATCGTGGCGAGCGCCCCCACGTGGAGGGACTCGCCGCGGCGCTCGATGCCGTGCAGCGGGAGCCGGGTGATGTCGATCAACCGCGGCGGCTCCAGGACCCCGTCCTTCATCAGGTCGAGCTGCGTCGTGCCGCCCGCCAGGCAGGCCGCAGCCGGGTCGTCCGCCAGCAGCCGTACCGCCTCCCGGGTGTCGTTGGCCCGTACGTAGTCAAAGCCGCGCATCGGGACCTCCCCCGGACGCCGCCTCGCGTATCGCGGCCACGATGTTGGGATAGGCGCCGCAGCGGCACAGGTTTCCGCTCATGAACTCCCGGATCTCCTCGTCGGAGCCGGTCCGGCCCTCGGCCATCAGCGCCACCGCGGACATGATCTGCCCCGGCGTGCAGAAGCCGCACTGGAAGCCGTCGTGGTCCATGAACGCCTGCTGCACCGGATGCGGCCCGTCGGCGCCGGAGACGCCCTCGATGGTGGTGATCGCCCGGTCCTCGGCCTGGGCCGCCAGGGTCAGGCAGGACAGCACTCTCCTGCCGTCCAGGTGGACCGTGCACGCGCCGCAGGCACCCTGGTCGCAGCCCTTCTTCGTGCCCACCAGGCCCAGCCGGTCCCGCAGGGCGTCCAGCAAAGTGACCCGGGTGTCCAGGCGCAGGGTGTACGACCGGCCGTTCACGGTGAGTGTCACGACCCGCTCGGTGACCACGGGGCGCTCCTCCACGTCCCGTTTGCTCGCCACGTCCCTCATCGCGTCCTCCTCCGGACGGGTCGGATACGACTCAAGCCCCTCCTGGGGGGCGGATCCGGTGAGTTGGTTCGTCAGGCGTCATGAAAGGCGGGATCGACCTTTTGATGTCAATACATCCGCCTTTCCTCTCAATATACGCCGAATGGGCGTTCCGGCACGGGGCCACCGGCTCCGCCTCCACCCCGGCCGCCACCAAGGCGGATGTGCCGATAGCCCAGCGAAACGGGGGCTGCTCGGGCCATGCGGTGAAGCGGACGCTCGTCACACCGGCCCCGGGCCACGCCGCCGACCTGTGACGACCGCGCTCCTGCCGTTCGCCGGCACCGCGTCCTGCCGTTCGTCAGCTGAAAGTCAGCTCGCACCGATGGCTTACGCATCCCGTCCCCAGGGTGCCCCTGAGCCGCAGCCTGCGGCCGGCTTCCAGGATCTGAACGGACGGGTCGCTCTCGACGACGCGACGCACCGGCCGGTTCCAGACGATCTCCACCGGGGCGCCGGAGCGGGGCGGCTCACTGACGCACAGGGTGGCGCTGCGACCCCGACGGCGCAACAGGACCGCGGCAGGGGCGGAGACGGTGAGCGGGCCCGCAGTGCCGGCCTGCCAGAAGGTGGCGGCGGTCAGCCCGAGGCAGTCGATGCTGACGGCCTGGCAGGTGCTGTCGTTCGCGAGGATCCGCAGCCAGTCGCGCTCGGCCGCGCGCTCGGTCACGGCGCGTCGGGTGGCGCCCGGCATGAGGACGTAGGCGTGCGAGCCCGCCACCGGGTCGGTGCCATGGCCGAGCCACAGGGTCTGCCAGCGGCGGGTGCGGCGCTCGGTGGAGCTGGTGGTGTTGATGTCGGACCAGGCGCCAGTGCGGTCCTCGCACAGAGTGCGCAGTTCGGCGCCGCTCGGCAGGACCCAGCCTCCGTGCCCTTCGAGGTGGGCCCAGCGGGGCCGCGGCCGGTCGTCGACGGTGAAGGCCCGGGTGCCGCCCTCGCCGAGGTTGCGGTTGTCGACGATCGTTTCGACGGGCACACCGTCCGTGGCAGTGACTCCGGCCCCGAGGCCATGCCCTATCAGCGGACGGAAAGCGCTGTCTATGGGGCGAACGGGAAGGCCTCACGCGGGCGTCCGGACCGCGACCGTGTCCCTGGAGGCCGCCCGGGCCGGGGACGCGCCTCACCGCGGCCCGGGTGCAGTGGTTCGTACCGGCAACTGTGATCCGCATCCCTTGGGCGCGGACATTCATCCGGCGCTGCTGGAGCGGGCCGCCGTCGAAAAACCTCAGCTCCCCTGAACTCACGGGACTCCACGGCGTCGGGGATCAGTGCGACCGTGGTCGGCCCCGAGATTGATGTTGAGTCACTTCCGTGCTCTCTCAGCCGGTGTGGAGGACCCGGAAGTGATCGGGTCGCACCGGATCTCGATCGACGACTTGGATGGGCGGCCAAGCCCACTGCCATACGCTGATGCCTGGCGTGCGGGAGAACTGGATCCGACCGCGGGTGCCTTCGACTGCCACGCGCGGCCAGGATTCGGCAGTGCGCGCCCGGTCCGCGCCGTGAGAACGCAGCACGTCGGCGAGGACGGTGACCGTGTCATAGCCCTCGAAGGCGACGAAGGAGGGCGCTTCGGCCAGGCGCTCGCGGAGAGCCGTCTCGACTCGTGCGCCGAGTGGGCTGAGGCGCTCGGGCAGGTAGCGCAAGAACGGGATCGCGGCGCTGTCATCGCCCAGCAGCGTCGCCCATTCGGTGAACTCCGGTTGTCCGGCCGGAGCGCCGATCATGATCTCGGCGAGGCGCCGGTCGCGGCGCACGGACTTGACGATCGACACTGCCGGCTCCGGGTGGCCGACCAGCAGAAGGAGGGCTGTCGCGCGATGGTCGACGAGTTCGTCGCACACGGCCGTGGGGGTGAGCGCGCGCAGGTCGAGTTCGATGACGGTGCCGCCGCGTGGAGCGAGGCAGTCCCGCAGAATGCGGGTCCCGGATGCCCAGTAGACACTCGACTCGGCTGCTACGGCGATTCGACTGTGGCCCATGCCGAGGAGGAAGTCTGCGTAGACCCGCCAGCCATGGGACTGCGCGGGGGCGAGGCGCGCGACCCATTGCGTCGGCTGTTCGGTGAGCGCGTCGAGAACCGCTGACGAGCAGAGGAACGGCAGGCCGAGGGCGTCGGCCCTGGCGGCAGCGGCGCGAGCGACGACGCTGTGATATTCCCCCGCCAAGGCAGCCACACCCAGTCGAGCCAATTCCTCTACGGCCGCCGCGGCCCTCTGTGGATCGGCCGCGGTGTCCCGGACCACCAACTCAACTGGTCTTCCGGCGATCCCCTCGGCGTCATTGACGTCGCTTACGGCCAACTCAAGTCCAGCGAGCAAGTGTTGGCCTGCCTCGACCCAGCCGGGCCGAGTGAGCGGAACCAGAGCGCCGATCCGGACGGATGATCCGTCAGTCCGCTCCGTTCCAGGTGGCGACAGTGGCGATGGCGGCGTATTCATGAGCTGGCGTCTCCCGATTGACGATTCGCGTGATTCGGGTGATTCGGTGGCGGTGTGCCCGGAGCGCGGAGTGGCAAGGCCCGGTGGCGCACAGAAACCGGCGGACGTCGTGCATGGGCGCCCCAACGCCGGCCCCGACGAGCTGAAGGACTGCACCTCGTGCCGGCGTCTCCGGATCTCATCCTGCTGAGGTGGCGAAGACCCGTAGTCTCGCGCACGACCACTTGATCAACTGTGCATGGTGCATTGATCACTTGAGGGTGACGTCGTGTGGCGGCACTTCCGAGCCGGCCGTCTGGCTCGGCCGGACTGCGGCGTCGATGTGGGCGAGTTGGGCGGCGAGAATCTCGTCGAACGCGGCCCGGCGGTCTGTCCCGAGGGGGCGGACGTCGCGGGCGAAGTGAGCCAGCGCGGGGAAGCGTTCGGGGTCGGCGCCCAGTACCGCAACGCGGAACAGCTCCATGCCCTGTTCGTGCTCCTCGGCGGTGATGGTGCTGACCCCGGCCTCGGAGGCGATCAGCGCGGCGAGGAGGACCGCGATTCGGTGGTAGCGCGCCGGGATCTCCTCGTCGGGCAGTCCCGACGCCCGCAGGGCCTGCAGTACCTCTTCCATGACCAGTCGGGAACCGGTGCCGCCCGATGCGTAGCGTCCCCAGACCGCGGCGAGTTGGGGCTGCCGACCGAAGGCCTCTCTCACGCGCAGGGCCAGGGCGGTGATGCGCTGCTTCCAGTCGCCCTCGGGGCGGTAGTCGTCCATGGCGGCCAGGAGGATCCGGTCGGCGACCGCCCGCAGTAGTTCCGTCTTGCTGCGGAAATGCCGGTAGAGGCTGGAGGAATCGGTCCCGAGGACCGCGGCAAGTTTGCGGACGCTGAACGACTCGGCGCTGCTTGTGCGCAGCAGCTTCGCCGCCGCATCCAGGATCTCCTCCGTCGACCAGCGCCTTCGGCCCGCCATCCCACTCCTCTCGTCAGTTGTCAGCCTACCTTATGCACTTGGCGTTGCACGCAGTGCGTGCATAATGAGGACATGGGCGTGCCGAGGGGCCCGGAAGCGAGCTGGTCGGCTGCCACTCGTGCCCGGTTACCCGGGTCAGGCGACTGACGTGAAGCCCACTCTGGGCAATACGAAGGGACGCATGCTGTGAGGAACCCACTGGATCCCGCGAAGCTGAACGCCGCCATGGAGAACGTCCACCGCGCCGGGATACCGGGCCTGTTCGCCGAGGTGCGTGACGGCGAACAGGTCTGGCGCGGCGCCGCCGGGGTCGCCGATGTCGCCACCGGTCGCCCCGTCACCGCCGACATGCGGCACCGAGTCGGCAGCATCACCAAGACCTTCACCGCCGCCGCGGTTCTGCAACAGGTCGAGAGCGGTCGGATCGGCCTCGACACGCCGATCGGCCGGTACCTTCCGAGGCTGCTTCCAGGGGAACGCGGCGACGCGATCACGGTCCGGATGCTGATCAACCACACCAGCGGCCTCGCCGAGTACCTCCCCCACGCCTACGCCTCCCTCAATGCGTTTCCCGCCCTCGCGGACACCGGACCCCAGAGCCTGGACGACAACCGGCTCACGCGGTTTCACCCCACCGAACTGATCGAGATGGGGGTCACCGCACCTGCCGTCGGCGCCCCGGGCGGCACTCCGGGGGTGTACTCCAACACCAACTACCTGCTCCTCGGCGAACTCCTGGAACAGGTAACCGGCACAACGGCCGAGCGGTACATCACCCGGAACGTCATCGAACGTGCCGGGCTCCAGGACACCGAACTCCCCACCGGACCGTACGTCGACGGGCCGCACTCGCAGATCTACGAGGCATGGTTCGGCATGATCGACCCCCCGCGTGACTACAGCGTCTACGACATGTCATGGGTGGGGCCGGCGGCCGCACTGATATCGACCGTCGCGGACCTCAACCGCTTCTTCCACATGCTGCTGGCCGGCGAGATCGTCAGCCCGTCGTCGCTCGCGCAGATGCAACGCACCGTCCCGGTCGTCTCCCAAGAAGGAAAGACGATCGACTACGGCCTCGGCCTGCACCCGACGGAGACTCCAGGGCAGGGCACCTTCTGGGGCCACGGCGGCACGGTCTGGGGTGCTGGAGCACTGGCCATGACCCGTGCCGACGGCAAGCGACAGATGGCCGTCGCGGTGAACCTCCAGAGGTGGAACAGGCTCGACTCCTCGGGCAAGCCACAGCCCCATCCCATCGACGACGCGCTTGCGGCTCTCTACCGTGTGGCGATGTACGGCTGACCGGGCCGGAGAGAGCCGCTTTCACCATCCGTCGTGCCGGTGCGCCCAGTTCAGCCAGTGGCCCACCTTGTCGTGGACGTGCGCCTCGAGTTGCTCCCCCGGAACACCCACCCACAACAGGCCTACGAGGGCGGTGACTTGCCGCACGCACGCATGCACCCACGTACGCGCACACACGCACGCACGTCCGGTCCGATCGTTAGGGCAGTCTCCTGATACCACGCCAGGTCAGCGGCCGGGCTCACCGCGAACCCGTGCCACCCGCACGTCGGACTTGAACACCTGACGAACAGTCGGAGACGATCGCCTCCACCCCCGCCGAATCGCCCGGCGGGTCCGTACAGTCGGCTCGTGGGATGGCTCGAAATCACCTTCACGGCCGCCGGCCTGGTGCTGGGCGTCGTCTCCATCGTCACGCCGTTCATCGCCGACCGGCGGGCCCGGCGCAGTAGACGCATCGGCTTCCGCAAGCAGATGGACATCGCGATAGGTCACAACGGTCAAGCCGGCGGGGTGGACCCGCGCCTCGGCCTCTTCAACGACCTGCCCACGATGCGCGACGCCACCCTCGTCCTGCTGCGCATCGAGAACGATGGATCGCGGCACGTCGAAGAATCCGACTACATCGACCCGTCGGCGCAGTACGGGCTCAGTGCCGAGTTCCCGGGGCGGCGCATCCAGGCGCAGGACGTCACGCTGCCCGATGAACACGCCAATCTGATGGGCTACTTCGAGAACCAGCCCGGCCTGTTCGTCGTGGGCCCGAGCACCCTGCGCATCCCGCGCCTCCCTCTCAAGCCAGGTGCCTACTACAAGATCCTGGTGCTCCTGACGGGGGGCCAGGAGGGCGCTCCGGTCGTCGTCACCGGCGACATCAAGGACGGCACGCTCCACGAGAACCACAGTCTGACGCCCGATGAGAAGCCACCGGTGTTCAGCAAGCAGGCCCGCTGGACCACCGTCGTCCTCGGCCTCGCGCTGATCGCGGCGGCCACCCTGCCGCTCGTTGTGCCGGGCCCATTGCCCGACGACTGCGAGACGGGCAGCCTCAGGCTGACCGGCTCGACGGCGTTCGCGCCGGTGATGAACGAGCTGGCACAGAAGTACCGGGACCACTGCGGCGGAAAGCCGGACATCACGGTCTCCACCCACGGCAGCCGCACCGGTGTGCGCGAACTCGCCCTGTCCGGGGGCCGGCACCGGCAGGGCGCGCCGGTGATCGCCTTCTCGGACGGCCCGCGCCCGGCGAGCTACACCCAGCTCAGCGAGAGCCGCGTCGCGGTTTCCCTGTTCACGCTGGTCGTGCACGACGACGTGCGCCTGACGAACCTGTCCGTGGCCGACGTGCGCCGCGTGTACCGGGGCGATATCCGCAATTGGTCGCAGCTCGACGGCCCCGACCTGCCCGTCGTCCTGGTCAGCCGTACCTCTGGCTCCGGCACCCGCTCCGCCCTGATCAGCCGCGTCCTCGGCGGCGCGGACGAACCGCCCGCGTCGTCGGACGACTGCGTCAACCGCACGGTCCGCAGCACGCCGGTGCTGCGCTGCGAGCTCGACTCGACGGAGCAGGTCCTCGACACCGTGGCCCGCACCCCGGGTGCGATCGGCTACAGCGAACTGCGCGCCGCCTCCACTCCGGAGCGGCCGAAGGGGCTGCACCGCCTCAATCTGGACGGGCACGCCCCCGACCTGGACCGCCTCGAGTCGAGCGGCTACCCCTACCGCGAAATCGAGTACGCCTACACCTACGGTCGTCCCCCCGCCGATTCGCTGGCCTCCAGCTTCCTCGCGTACGCCGTCGACAACGGAACCGGCAAGGGCGTGGTCGCCACCCACGGCCATCTCCCCTGCGGAACACCCGTGGGACTGCGCGTCTGCGGCGCGGCCGACTGAACCTCGCGCAAGCCGCGCAGCTGGCTGCGCCGGCGACAGAACTCCGGCCGCCTGGGCGGACACCGCCTGCACCGCCGCTATGAACGCAAAGCGGAACACTTCCCGGCCTTCGCTGGGATCGCCGCGGCGCTCATGTGCTTCCGGCGCCTCTCGCGGTAGGCATGAGGCAGCGGCTCTGCCGCTACGGGACGTTCCAGGCGGCAATGAACGGCTGCCCGTCCTCGGTGGCCAGGAAGCTGAGAGTGCCTGGATGCGGATGGCCGAGCAGCCGGCCGGCGGAGGCGTCGAGGCCGAGCCAGCGCACCGTGAGCACGCGCGCCAGATGACCATGCGCGACGACGGCGACATCGCCCTCGTCCAGCAGCGGCCGCATCCGGTCCAGCACCGCGTCCGTGCGCGCGGCCACCTGCTGGAGCTGCTCGCCGGGATGGTCGTCGCCGCCGGGAATGACGCCGTCCCGCCACAGATCCCAACCCGGCCTCATCTCCTGGATCTGCGCCGCGGTCAGGCCCTCGTAGCCGCCGTAGTCCCACTCCATCAGGTCGGGATCGGGCCGGACGCCGGCCAGGCCCGCCAGTTCGGCCGTCCGCATGGCGCGGCTCAGCGGGCTGCTGAACACCGCCACCGGATGGCGTCGGGCCAGCCGCGGAGCGAGCGCCTTGGCCGCGGCCTCACCCGCGTCTGTCAGCGGAATGTCGGTACGGCCGGCGTGTTGGCCCGACAGGCTCCATTCGGTCTGGCCATGCCTGATCACTATCAGTTCACCCATGGCCGCGCACGATATCTGACCATGCGACACGACCGACCACTCCTCGCCTTCGCCGCCACCGCCCGCACCCTCATCTGCGGCGGTCGACTCAACAACCGAGATGACCGCCAAGCGGGTCCGGTGAAGTGTGGTGCTGGTCCTTGGACGCCGGTGCCGATCGCCTCGATGCCGGCATGGATGCGGCGGGGATAGCCTCTGGCGATGGCGAGCTTCGAGATCACACCGATAGGTACGTTCCGGAACAACCGGACGGACGTCCAGCACACGGACAACTGGGGTGCCGTCCGCAGCACGATCACCATCGACGAGGAGTTCCGCCCGGTGAACATCAAGCAGCCGGCGTGGGTCAGCCGCCCGATGTCGGAGTACTTCCAGCCGTAAGCCCTGGCGACAAAGATGATCGCTGCCGGCACAGCGGAGTCTTCGCGGCTGCCATCGCGCCGGTTGCCGACGGTGGATGGCGGATCGCGCGTGCCGTGGTGGAACGTGATCCCGAGCGCCATCGTGGCACGGACGACGGCTACGACTGCCTGATGCTTGAGGTGGTGCTCAGTGCCATCGTGCTCGGCACACCGGATTCCAAGCCGGCTGTTCCGAGCAGCGGTCACGGAGGGGAATGGGTCTGCGAGGGGGTGTTTCTGCGGATTTCGTTGTTCAGTGGCCGACTCTTCGATGAGATCAGAAGACATCTAGACGGCTATGTGCGATATCGCTACCTTCGGCGGTATGGCCTCGAAACCCTTCCCGCCCAGACTCCCCGTTACCGACCGCACCCGGCACAGGCGCCTACGCGAACAGGCCAGCCTGGAGCGGACCGATCTGGAGGCGGTTCTCGACGCCGGGTTCGTCTGTCACCTGGGAGTGGTGATCGAAGGGCGGCCACTTGTCCTGCCCACGGTGTACGGGCGGGACGAGCAGTGGCTGTATCTGCACGGGTCCGTAGCCAGTCGCAGTCTGACCGGTGATCTCCCCGTCTGCGTCACCGTCACACACGTCGACGGGCTGGTGCTCGCTCGGTCCGTCTTCGAGCATGGTGTGAACTACCGCAGCGCCGTGATCCACGGCGACGCCCGCAGGGTTACCGACCCCGAGGAAAAACTGGCGGGACTTCGCCGGCTCACCGAGCACTCGGCTCCTGGCCAGTGGTCTTACGCCCGCCGCCCGAACCGCAAAGAACTCGCCGCCACCACCCTGCTCGCCCTCTCCCTGGAGGAAGCCTCAGTCAAGATCCGTACCGGCGCACCGGAGGACGGTGACGGGCCCGACGCGGGACTCGGGCTGTGGGCCGGGGTCCTACCTCTGACTTCCGTATGGGGCGAGCCCGTCCCCGATCCAGCACTGCCTACCGGCACCCCCATACCGGCGCACATCGCATGCCGGGAGGGAACCCGGCACGGCTGAGTGGTTGCGGTGACGTTCGGGAGGGTGGGACTCAGGGGTAATGAGCCTCATCCGCTCCTTCACTGTGGAGTTGTGCCCGGCCGTTTGTGCCCTGGCACCCGCCGGGGCGGCCGAGCGCGCACTCCCGCCCTGACCCACCGGCGAAGGCGGCCAGGCACCCAGCTCGGTGAGCGCCCATCCGCCGGCTCACGCCGTCGTTTCGGTTCGGTGACAGGGCGGGACTGGCTTGGTGAGGGGCCGTACGTTGTATCGACATGAGACCCCGTATCGCCGTGATCGGCAGCGGCCCTGCCGGCCTTACCTTCGCCCGCGTCCTGCACCGTCATGGTCACCCTGTCACCGTCCTCGAACGCGATCCCGCCCGCGACGCCCGTCCCGCGGGCGGCACGCTGGACCTGCACGAGGGGCTGGGCCAGCTGGCACTGGAGAAGGCGGGGGTGCTGGCGGAGTTCCAGGCGCTGTCCCGTCCCGAGGGGCAGGCCATGCGCATCCTGGACTCGGACGGGACCGTCCTCCGCGACTGGCAACCTCGTCCGGGTGACCGGGCCAATCCCGAGATCGACCGCGGGCAACTTCGTGACCTGTTACTCGGGCCTCTGGACGTTCAGTGGGGGCGGGGCGTGACGGAGGTAGTGCCGGAGAGCCGGAATGGCGTGCTGGTCCATTTCGCGGACGGGCGACAGGAGACGTTCGACCTCGTGATCGGCGCGGACGGTGCCTGGTCCCGGGTCCGCCCGGCGGTCTCGTCCGCGACGCCGCAGTACACCGGCGTCACCTTGGTCGAGACCTCCCTGGACGACGTCGACACCCGCCACCCCGACCTCGCCCGGCTGGTCGGCGAGGGTTCCGTGGCTGTGTACGGCGTGAACCGCGCGCTCGTCGCCCAGCGCAACAGCGGCGGCCACGTCAAGGTATACGCCCAGTTCCGCGTGCCGCTGGACTGGCACACGAACCCGGACCGGCATAGGGGCCTGAACGAGCGCGCGGGCCTGGGCCCGGACGACGTCGAGGCCGTGCGATCAAGCCTGCTGGCTCTGTTCGACGGCTGGGCCGCTCCCGTCCTCGACCTCCTCCGCCACGGCACAGCTTTCGTCCACCGCCCCCTCTACGCCCTTCCCGTGTCCCACACCTGGGCCCACGTCACCGGAGTGACGCTACTGGGCGACGCCGCCCACCTGATGCCCCCGTTGGGGGTGGGCGCGAACCTCGCGATGCTGGAAGGCGCCGAACTCGCCGAGTCCGTCGCCGCCGCCCCCGGCCCTGGAGATCTGGACGAGGCCGTCCGCGCCTTCGAGGAACAGATGTGGGCACGGGCCGGCAGGTGGGCGAACATCACGATGGCTGGTCTGGAACGCCTCGTGAGCCCGGACCCGTCCGAAGCCCTCGCCCTCTTCGACGAGGTCCAGCCTTCCTGACCGCCAAGCGCGAGAGCATGGCCCAGTCCGCCGCCGATCACTACAGGTCTCCGATCGCACCCACTTCCATGAAACTGACTCCGCAACGACGGATGTGATCAAGTAACTGCGGCAGGCCGTCGGCGACCTTGTCGAACTCCGCATCATCCAGGGAGGCGGACCGGGACCCGGAGGCTCGCACCGCCCACCCGTGCAACTTGCCGAAGCAGCAGAGTGTTGACGTGCACGAGCGCGGACTGGAGCAGATGCAGGACGAGCATCGAGATCTCGGTGTGCTCCCTGCCCGGGCCGGTCAGCGGCGCGGTCCTTGCCGTAATGGAGCACGGTGTTGGCGCTGTTCCAGTTCTCCACGGCCTGGAGCCCGCCGTGGATTTCCCGGCACAGGCCGGCACCGGCGAGGCAGTCGCAGGCGAAGACCGTACGGACGGCGCGGGCGCCCGTGCTGTCGGCAATGCACGGCAAGCGCGGGTGGGATGCGTGATCTTGAGGTGGGATCGCCGGAGGCGCTGAACCGATCCAGGCCGGCCCGGTGCGGCGGTCAGCCGGCCGGGCGGCGACGGGTGCGCAGCGCCAGTACCAGGCAAACCGTGGTCGCGGCGATGGCGAGTGCGGCGGGCACCCGTGCCCATGAGGTGCCCGCGACCGGCGCCTGGGCGGCGAGCAGGACCACCGCGGTCGCGGCGGCGGCCGCCAGCGCGGGTGTCGCCTGCGGCTGGCCGGGCGGGGCGGTGACACCGGCTGTCCATGCGTCGGTGACGAGCAGGTAGGCGAGTAGCAGGGCGGCGATGCAGACGACCAGCCACACCGCCGGGTCGGTGGCCGCCGCGACAGCGATCGCCGCGGCCGGAAGCAGGGTCGTCCTGCGACGGGCCGCGACGGTCCGCCAGCGCATGGAGGTCAGGACGGGGCGCGCGTCGACCATCGGCGCGGCCCACCACGCGGCCGCCGCCGCCCCGAGCACCAGCAGCCTGACCAGCAGCGGTGCGTGCAGGGCTGCCGGCGGGTCGCAGGCGGCGACGGCGAGGGCCGTTCCGAGCAGTCGGTCGGAGATACGGGAGGTGAGCCGTTCGATGACCTGGGCGGCTCGGCTGCCGGCGGGGCGCGGGCCTGGCCGGGCGAACCGGACGGAGGCGGGGGTCATCGGGTCCCTCCGTGGATGCGGGTGCGCAGCAGCGGCGCAAGGGCGAGGTCGAGGGTCTCGCCGGGCCGGTGGGCGACGACCGCGATGCCGCGTTCCACGAGGGCGAAGCGCATGGCGTCGCGGTCGGCCCGCCACAGCCGCAGCGCGAGTTCGCCCTCGGAGTCGCCGGGTTCCACGACCGGGTCGCCGGTGGGGATCTCGACCACGACCATCGGGTTGGCCCGCCCGCGCACCTGCTGCAGGACGTCGAAAATCCGCTGGTCGGTCAGCGGCGTGATGACGTACACCAGCGCTCCTTCGGGCAATGCGGGCGGTGGGAGCAGACTGAGGCCCTCCGTGCGGAACGCGAGGTCCTTGCGGACCTCCAGCACGCCCTCGACGATGCGGTAGAAGTACCCATGGCCGCTGCCCGGTTGCAGCCAGCGAGTCACGCCACCGACCGACACGACGCCGACCCGGTCGTGGGTGCGCAGGTAGGCGCGGACCAGCCCGGCAGCGGCCCGGAAGGTCTCGTCGAGAGAGGACGCGCCGGTGACCGGGTCGACCACGTCGCTGAGCACGTCCAGCAGTACCACGGTGTCGGCGGTGCGCTCCGCGGCGAACTGGTGGACCTGCAGGGTGCCACGGCGGGTGGTGGCCGGCCAGTGGATCCGGCGCTGCCGTTCGCCGCGTACATACGGGTGCACGCCGGTGACCTCGACGCCCTCGCCGCGCTGCACGGCGGTGTGCTCTCCGAGCCGTTGCGGCAGCCGGACCGGGATGGGCGTGAGGCCGGCGTGTTCGGGCACTGGGAAGACGGCGATCTCGCCGAGTTCGGCCCGCACGGTGCGGCGGGCCAGCCCGCCGTGGTCGTAGACGTCGACGTCGACTGTGCCGAGCGTCCAGCGGCCCCAGCGCTGCGCGGTCAGGACGAGCTCGACGCGGTGCGGGCCGACCGCGAGGTGGTCGAGCCGGACCCCGTGACCGAGGGTGACGCCGGGGTCCAGGCGGCCGGTCTCACCGTCGTAGGCCACCGTGATCCGCACCGACACCTGCTCGCCCTCGAAGCACCGCCGCGGCTCCACCTCGACCTCGATCGTCACCGCGTCCGGGCGCGGCCCGCTCGGCAGGGTGAGGGCGAGCAGCACCAGGGGCGCGGCGGCGAGAGCAAGTACCCAGGGCCGCCCGGTGATCAGCGCGGCGGTCAGCGCGACAACGGCCAACGTGCCCAGCCGCAGCGCGCGTTCACCGGTGCGCCAGCCGGGCGGGGGTGGTGGCGGGGGTTCGGCGGTCACGTCCTGGCGGCCGTTCAGGGCCCGTTGGGCGGCGGCGGACGCTCTGCGGGCCGGCATCGGCTCCGTCATGACACGACCGGCGCGCGGGGCAGGGTCTGCGGGGCCGGTACGGACTGCATGATCTCGCGGATCACGTCGTCGCCGTCGATCTGCCGGACCCACAGCTCCGGCTTGAGGGTGACGCGGTGCGCGAGGGCCGGCACCGCCACGGACTTGACGTCCTCCGGGGTCACGTAGTCCCGCAGGTCCAGGACGGCACGGGCTCGGGCGAGCTGGACCAGGGCCAGGCCACCGCGCGGAGAGGCACCGACCTGGATGTGCGGGTGGGCCCGGGTGGCGCCGACCAGCGCGACGACGTAATCCAGCAGATCGTCGTCCACCTCGACGCGTTCGACGGCGGCCCGCATGGCCAGCACCTCGCCCGGTCCGCTGAGCGTGCGCAGCACAGCCTCGCGCACCGCCCGATCGACACGCGCGCGCAGCATGCCGGCCTCCTGGGACGCCGTCAGATAGCCCATCCGCACCCGCAGCAGGAACCGGTCGAGCTGAGCCTCGGGCAGGGTGTACGTGCCCTCGTACTCGATGGGATTGGCGGTGGCGACGACCACGAAGGGCTCCGGCAGCGGCCGGGTGCTTCCGTCGATGGAAACCTGGGACTCGGCCATCGCCTCCAGCAGCGCGGCCTGGGTCTTGGGCGGGGTGCGGTTGATCTCGTCGGCGAGCAGCAGGTGGGTGAAGACCGGTCCGGGACGGAAGACCATGTCGGCGTTCCGCTGGTCGTAGAACGGAGCGCCGGTGACGTCGGAGGGCAGCAGGTCGGGGGTGAACTGGATGCGGCAGAAGTCCAGGCCGAGGGTGGTGGCGAAGGAGCGGGCCAGCAGCGTCTTCCCGAGTCCCGGCAGGTCCTCGATGAGGACGTGGCCGCCGGCGAGGATGCCGAGCATCACCAGCGCCAGCGGTTCCGCCTTGCCGACCACGGCCGTGCGGATCTCGTCGAGCACGGCCGCGGCCCGTTCGCCCGCCTGCCGAGGGGTCAGGATGTCTTGGTCCGGGGTGGGCTGCGGGCGGGTCACGGTCGGATCCTCACGTGGCGGGGTCGGGGTGTGCGGGCTGGTCACGATCGGATCCTCACGGGGCGGGGTCGGGATGTGCGGGGCTGCGGGGTCGGCCGCAGCGCCACCGGTCACAGGGCTTCCAGGCGGTCGAGCAGGGAGCGCAGGACGGGCTCGGGGAGAGTGGGCTGCGGAGCGGTCGCCTCGGGATCGATCCACGGCCACAGCTCGGCGCCGACCAGGGCCCGGGCCCGCTGCGGGTCCCGGTGCATCTCCACGCCGTGCCGTTGGGCCAGCCGGGCGGCGAACAGCCGCTGCAACTGCGGCCGCATGACGGTACGGAGGTGCACTTCGCTGTCGTCCCCGAGGGTGTTGGCCACGATGCGCCGCCACCCGCCGAGCGCCGGGGCCCGCCTGCCCAGCAGGCGCACCGGCTTGCGGTGTCCGCTGTCCTGGGCGGCACCGCCCGCGGCATAGCGCCCCAGGGCCAGCGCAACAGCGGTGATGAGGGCGAGGCCGGTGGCGGCCGCGGCGGCACCGTCGGCCAAGGCGAGCAGCACTTCGGCCGCGACGGCGAGGGTGACGAGTACGGCCAGCGAGTTCCGAATCGAACCGGGCGCTCCCAGCACGGAGTTGACGAAGGTCCGGATCCGTGTGAGCGCCTTCACGTGGCACCCGCCGCCGCTTCGGGCCCACGCGCCCGCGAGCGCAGGCCGTGAGCGATCTCGGCGAGCGCGGCCGCGGCCCGGTCGCGGTGGCCGCCGTCCATCGGGTGCGTGGAGTAACGGGCCTCGCGGAACAGGGTGGTGAGCTCGCCGGCGGCCGCCCTCGCGGGCAGGCCGCCGGCGACGGCCCGTTCCAGTAGGTCCTGCGGGCTGTCCGAGGCACGCCGGGCCACGCCGGAGTCGGCGAGCGACTCCTCCATGGCGGCATAGCAGGCGATGACGGCTGCGCGGGTGTCGGTTCCGTCCAGCAGGGCGCGGCGCCCGGAGTCCACGGCCTGGGCCAGACGTTCCTGCTCGTCGTCGAGCGTCGCGTACGTCGCCGGGACCTCGGCAGCCATTGGCCGGGTCAGATACCGCCACAGGTACACCCCGGCGAGCGCGAGGGCCACGGCGAGCAGGGCGATGCCGAGACCGAACAGGATGCGCGTCAGCCCGAAGTGCATGCTGTGGTCACTGTGTTCGGCAGGCAGTGTGGGTGGCGGGGTGCGCGCCGGGTCCTGCCGCGCGGGGGGAAGCCGGACGGGCCCGTGGCCGTCCCCATGGCTGCCGCCGGACGAACCGAACTGGTGCAGGACCAGGATGAGCAGCGGGAGGACCAGCGGTGCGGCCAGGAGGACGCGGCCCACGCCCTCCATCAACCGCTCTTCCACCGGGTTGAGTTTCTGGCAGGCGCTGACCTGCTCCAGGTGCTTCCCGCGCAGTGCGATGCCGCCGAGGAGCGACAGCAGGGCGATGCCGAGCACGAGGACGGGGTTGCCGCCGAGCGGCCCGCGGCCCTTGACGAACAGACCCGTGCCGGGGTGCAGCAGCAGTGCTCCTAAGGCGGTTCCGCCCACGACCAGTACGGTCAACGCGGCCTGCGCGGCCCCGATCGTGCCGTGCCGCCGTCGCCCGTCCGCCGTACGCACCCGCCCCACACCCCTCCGTTGCGACCGGCAGCTTCGCACACCGGCCGCCGGCGTGCCAGCAGGGGTCCACCGGTGGGGCGGAACGGGGCGGGGCATCCAGCGACCGGCGCACCGTCCGCCACGTCGCGTTGTGCGTGCGCTGCAGCCCGTGCTGCGACATCCCGGCCTCGTCGTCCCGGTTTTGACAGCGCATGTCGGGGCTTTGCGCAGCATGCCGACTTGGCGGTGTTCGATGTTCATGAGCAACGTCGCGCCCTGCACGGGACCGGGGCGGCGGCTGCTGGACGCGAGCCATCAGGTTGCCGTGGCCGCTCACCCGTCAGGAGGGACGCAAGGAAGGCGTTGGCCCTTTCCTCACAGCGTCGCCGTCCTGGCCCTCGGCCGTACGCGTCGGCTCCACGACCCGCCCTTGACCGCCGGGCGGCAGTCTGGCCCTTCGGCTCCGGCTTCCAGTCCTGGACGAGAAGCCCGATCAGCACCTCGTCCAGGAACTCACCCATCACCCAGGCCGAGGAGCGCAGCACGCCCTCGCGGACGAAGCCGTTGCGCTCGGCGGAGCGTAGCATCGCGGTGTTGTCCGACAGTGCCTCGATCTGCAGCCGCTGCAGGCCACGCACGACGAAACCGTAGTGGCACAGCACCGCGGCCACGTCGGTGCCGTAACCCTTGCTGCGGGAGGACGGCAGCAGCCCCAGCCCGATGTGCGCGGACCGGTTGTGGTTGTCGATGCCCCACAGCGCCGCGGTGCCGACCAGCGTGCCGCCCTCCAACTCCGCCACGGAGAAATGGACACGCCCCTCCTCCTTGTCGTCCACCACGAGCCGCGGATCCTTCGAGCAAATACTCGGTCGTCTCAGATGGTGCAGCGGCGGTAGCAGAGCCGCCGATCCCGGCCTGTGCGGTCCGGGTCGCTCCCGGGGGAGGGGCTCCACGATCGTTCGGTGACTTCGCCTCCGTTCATGTCACGCGTCCTGCCTTCCGGGGGTTGCTCGCCGTCAGGCCGAACGAAGTTGACCGACGGTCTGCTCGGTCGACCACACGGCGCTGGCCAGGAAACGGAAGTTGATGAGGGCGGCCAGATATCCGTCACCTTCGGGCAGCCGGGGCCCGGCGGTGGCGTCACGGACGACGACGACCTCGAATCCCTGCTCGACCAGCTCCCGGAGGTGCCCTTCGGTGCACAGGTTGGCCGCCATACCGGCAAGGATCACCTGCGAGACGCCGCGCTTGCGCAGTTGGAGGACGAGGTCATTCGACTCCGGCCCCACGATCTTGTGCGGGGAGGCGATGACGGTCTCCCCGTCGAGGATGTACTCCTTGTACTCCGGCAGGAAGTCGGCGCCGGAATCGGTGAAGCCGTCGAGGGTGAGCGGACCGGTGCGGCTGAACATGCCGACGCTGTGCATGAACTGCTCTATCGGGTCGCCGAACTTCCACTGCTGGTCGGTGGGGTAGAAGTAGTGCGGTGACACGGCAACCGTGATGCCCGCCTCCTTCGCGGAGGCGAGAAGCCGGCCGATGTGGCCGACGGTGCCGTTCTCGGTGATGCTGTCTCCGAAGACGGACCAGGTAGCGCCCTTCGGGCTCAGGAAGTCGATCTGCGGGTCGGTGATGACCAGTGCCGCACGTGCGGGGTCGAGTGTGAACCCACTTCCGGGGAGTGCGGGGCTGGTGGGTTCGGCGTAAATGCTGCTGTCGGACATGAGTGGGATGGCTCCTTACGAGGGGGGTGGCTGACGACGATAATAAGTGACCGGTCGTCTTTTTATGGGGATCAGAGTACCGCCTCCTCGGCCGGAGCGACAGTCGTCTGTTACTTCACCGAGGCAGTCGATGTTCCAAGGAGGCGCGGCAGGGCCACAGTTGCGAACCTCTCGTACGAATCGCGTCGCTGCCTGATGCGTCCTTGCATGACAGCCCCCTCCCACGCCTCGACGATCACGAACGCGAGTTCCTCCGGTGACGCGTCACCGGGGACGTCGCCGCTCGCCTGGGCCTCTCGGAGGCACGCGGCGATCAAGCCGGTCCACCGGTCCATGATGTGGTCCAGCTTCTCTCTGACCTCTGCGCTGTGGTCGGCCAGCTCGAGAGACATGTTGCCGACGAGGCACCCCAGCGCGAAGTTGCGTCGCGCGTTGTGGTCCGTCATGGCCAGGAAGAAGGCGGTGACGCGTTCGACGGGCGGCCGGGATGCGTCTCGCAGATTGAAGCCGAAGTCCCGGTCGATGGATGCCCAGTAGTGTTCGAGCACAGCGACCGCGAAGTCTTCCTTGCTGGCGAAGTAGCTGTAGAACGACCCCTTGGGCACACCGGCACTGTCGGTGATCTCTTTGATGCCGCACCCGTTGAAACCGTTCGTGCGCATGAGCTCGAGCCCCGCAGTGAGGAGGCGTTCACGGACGAGCGGATTGGCTGGTCGCGGCATCCTTCGATAATAGCCGAACGGTCAACTATCGTCGTGTTCGCGTGGGGGCTGCTCAGCGGCAGGTGACGCGGGCGCGGGCCCAGGAGTTGTTGGCGTAGCCCTTGGGGTTCCACAGATGGGCCGGGGACTCGGGCATGACCGCGCCAGTGCAGTCCCATGCCCGTGCGATCACCTGTGTCTCACCGACGGGCAGGTCAAGGGTGATGTGCCAGAGCTGCCAGGTCCAGGGGCTGTCCGGCCGGTCCAGCTCGGCCTGGCGCCAGCTGAGTCCTTCGTCGAGGGAGACGTCGACGCGGGCGACGGAGCGATCGTCGCCGGCCAGGGCGTAGCCGGTGATCTCGGCCGGTCCGGGCGAGAGATGCGCGCCGTCGTCGGGGCTCAGGATGTCGCAGTTCAACGCGATGGGGCCGAGGGAGATGCCGTCGCCGGGTCCGGCGTGGTCGGGGTCGGCCTCGGCGGGCAGGATGCGGTAGGCGGTGGCCTGGAAGTAGTTGTCGGACGGCTGGGTCTGAGCGGTGACGCTGGTGAGCCATTTGACGCTGCGGGCGCCGATCCAGCCTGGCACCACCGCACGCAGCGGGCCGCCGTGGACGGGAGGTAGCGGCCGGCCGTTCATGGCCCAGGCCAGCAGTACTTCCGGACCCTGGGCCTTGGTGGTCGGGATGGAGCCACCGTAGGGCTGGGGTGGGTCGGCCAGGTGCGAGACGTCCGGGGCGGCGAAGGCGATGTGCGTGGCCTGCGCCCGCAGGCCCGCTGCGGCCAGTACGTCGGCCAGCCGCACCCCGCTCCAGCGGGCGGTGGACGTGGCGCCGGGCCCCCACGGGTCCTCGCCGGGGATGTCCCGCACCGCGGCCAGGCCGGCTCGCCGGTTTCCGGCGCACTGCAGCGTGGCCACGACCTCCACCTGGTCAAACCGTGCCCGCAGGTCCTTCAGGGACAGTTCCAGCACCCGTGCGACCAGGCCGCCCACCCGCAGCCGCCATGCCGCCGGGTCGATTGCGGGGATCGGGCCGTGGTTGCGGCTGTAGAAGGTGTCGACCGGCGTCTCCTGCCGCCCAGCCAGCGCCCCTCGAAGTGGCTCGGCATTGAACGGCTCTCGCTCGTGCACCACCATGTCGTCCCGCTTGCCCCAAAGGCCCATATTCAGGCGAGTACCCGCCACGGCAGCCGAACCTCGCACGCACCGCGTCGCACCGGTCTCCCACGGCGGCGCCGGCCTACGAACCACAGACGGCCGAGTACGACGAGCGCAGCCTCAGGTGCACGTCCCCTCACCACTGCCTCGCCGGTCGGTCACCAGCCGCCAGGCCGCAACCCCAAGGCTGCCTAAACACTCGGGCCCGCTATATCAGGTCGCTGATGACCGGATGCACTGACGACACCGGGCAGGTGAAGATGCGCATGGTCTCATGCCGGCCGAGCCGCACATCTGTGGGGGACTGACGACGAAGGCGGCTGTTCACAGGACCATCGAGGAATTCGGCCGGGGCCCAACTCGCCGTGCCGCCGTCCCATTCGACGCTGGCCATCGCGGCGACGAATCGCATCTTGTTGCCGCATGTGTGGCACCGCACCGGCCCGAAATAGCCCTGGTAGTTCCAGGGTTCGTGCCCGCCGAGCTTCCAGCCCGGTGCGGTTGACAGCTCCCAGCGGTATCTGGGCTCGTGGTCTTCTGGGTCGTCCGTGGTGAAGGTGGCCATCTCCCACTCGTCGACCCGGGCCTCGAACTCCTCGCCCAGCGCACCAGGGTGCGGATACTCGGTGACCGGCTCCGGCCGAATCAGACACGGTGTCGGCAGATAGCCAGGCTCCGCCAACGGCGACGGGTTCGGGTGACGTCGCGAAGCTGCCGGAGAGGTCACGGCTGTGGCGGTAGCGGACGTGCACGAACGGGCCGGCGATGCCGTTGTAAGGCACTGCCGCATCTTCGTAGCGGTGCTGGAACGGACACCACAGGATCTGCAGGACGTCCGTATCCTGCGGGAAGCCGTCGTACCAAGGCACGTCCCGTGCGTACACCTGCATGACCGGAAGCATGGGCCAGGCCATATCAGCCGGGATTTCGTCCCAGGTGATCTCTCCGAGGCCGGCGAACGTCGTCGCTGACCGTTTACCGCGGACGTTGTCGGGACGGTGCGGCCGGCGAAGCTTGAGGTGCTGACCGCCGGGACAGGTCGGCCACGCCTCGTCTGCCGGCCACGCCAGCGGCCCACCCACGGAGCTCTGGTACGGGTCCGGGCCGGCGGGATCCGGGTGCAACCGGATCGCTGTCCTTGCGTGATCAGCCAGCTCGGGAAAGAACGAGATGACATCCAACGGCCGAGGCGGAGTCACTGGAACACTCACTGCTGCCGTCCTTGCCTTTGAACAGTGCACCCGCCGACCACAACCACGTGCGGGGCCGAGAAACGTGCGATCACGCACGGCATCGTACGGTCCTCGCCCCCTCGCAACAGCCCCGGCCACCGCTCTGGGCTCCCTTCCGGATGCACAAGTCTCCGGCTGGGACATCTGCGCGGACATCGGCGGGGGAGTTCCGCCGCACGCGGCCGGTACTGATCATGACGGACCTGAGGCGGTTCACGGCGCTGCTGGCCTGCTCCTCATGCCGATGCCCCTTGCCACTCACCCGCACAACCGATCCGCGATCGGAGGCATCAAAGCGAGCACCATGCCCGGGGATCAAACCAACCACAGGGCCCCTGGCCACAACCAATGGTTGTGATCGTAGGGTGTCGACATGGACCTTGACTCCGTCCGGACCTTCGTCGTCGCCGCCGACGCGGGGCAGTTCCAGGAGGCCGCCGCCGAGCTGGCGGTCACCCAGCAGGCTGTCTCCAAGCGCATCGCCGCGCTGGAGCGCAACCTCGGCGTGCGGCTGTTCACCCGTACGCCGCGCGGTGCCGAGCTCACCATCGACGGGCAGGCGTTCCTGCCCCACGCCCGGGACCTGCTGCGCGTCGCCGAACGCGCGGTCGCGTCCGTGCGCCCCGGCCGCCGTCCACTGCGCGTCGACGTGATCAACTCGCGCGGCGCGGCATCCGGCCTGATGCGCGGCTTCCACCGCGCGCATCCCGAGACCGAGCTCGACGTGGTGTGGCTGTTCGACATCGAGACGGCCATCGCCGCCATCCGGTCCGGTGAGATCGACGCGTCCTTCCGCGCCGTCGCCGCGCCCGGTCGGCCCCTGCCCGAGGACATCGAGTCCGTCCGGGTGCTCGACGAGCCGCTCCAGCTCCTCACCGGCCCCGCCCACGCGCTGGCGTCCGCCAGGTCGGTGCCCCTGGCTCGGCTCGCCGGCCACCGGATCTGGATGCCCGGCATCGTCCCCGGAACCGAGTGGGCCGCCTACTACGACGACCTCGTCGCCGAGTACGGTCTCACCATCGAGGCGACCGGCCCCAACTTCGGTTCCGACGCGCTCCTCGACACCATCGCCGACACTCCGCCCCTGGCCACCTTCATGGGCGAGTACACCCGCCTCGTCTGGCCCGCCGGCCACGGCCTGCGCCGCATCCCGGTCACCGAACCGACACCCGTCTACCCGCACTCGCTTCTGTGGCACCGCGACAACCCCCACCCCGCGCTGGCCGCCCTCCGCACCCACCTCGCCGCCACAGCGGCCGGCCACGACGCCGCCGGAACCTGGACACCGGGCTGGGTGCATCCGCGCTGAGCGCCACCGACCCATCGTGGCCGGAGTGACGGACGGTGGCCGGATCGACGGACGGCGGCTCGCGGCAGGCGCGGCCATCGGCACACTCCGGCTCTCACCCTCCGTACGCCTGAGCCCAGATGGCCCTCGTTCTTGATCGGCAGCAGAGACCCAGGGGATGGTCGATCGTGATCTGACTCAGCTCGACGCGGTGAGAACTGGCGTCTTCGCCGGTGGGACCGGTGCATGCGGGGTTGGCCCTAGCTGACGGGCCACACGCTTGGGCTGCCCGCTCGTACGTAGTCGGCGTACTCGTCCATGCCGAGGCCGCGGTTCATCCATCTGCTTCGGACTGCCCCGGTCAGCGACTCTGCCAGCTCGAGCGCCCCCAGCGGCTCGGACGTGATCCCGAGTTCGCAGAAGGGCATATCCTCGTCGTCCTCATGCGGGTAGAGGAACGGTGGCAGCTCGTAGAGATTCCGCTGTCCCTGGTAGCCGTCGGCCCGATCCACGCCGCCGTACAGCGTGATCACGTAACCCTGCTCCCGCGGCCAGATCTCCACCCATGCGACGCCCCGCTCGCCGTTGTGCTCCTTCGGTCCGAGGAACTGCTCGATCTCTGCTCCACGACGCAGTGACCCGACGGCGAACGCTTCAACCATGTAACGCATGCCACCACCGTAAACGGGAGGTCTGACAGCAATGAAGCCGACGGTGCCGGCGTCGATCAGACTGCCCTGTGATCATCATGGTGCGACTCAAGTTGAATACGGGACGGCCTGTGCCGCCGGTACAGACGTGGGCGCGTCGAGGCGCACGTCGCGGAGCTTGCAAGGCTCATAGCACCGCTCTTCTCGCAGCGTGACCTGCGGCGCATGGTGACGGCGCTCGGCGGGCGTCGGGTCGAAAGGCCCGCGCTCCTACGACTGGGCGGGGATTGCCACCGCCCCCACGCCACCACCTGCTCATCCGCCGCTCGATCAGCACGGGCGAACTCGCCTACTACCTCGGGTTCGTGCCCGAGCAGTACGTCTGCTCCTTGAACGACCTCGGCAAGGTCGCCGGAGCCCGGTGGGCCGTGGAGGACGACTTCCAGGACTCGAAGCAGGCCACAGCCCTCGACGGCATCCAGGTTCGCGGTTACCGCGCCTGGAATCGGCATGTCACCCTCGTCATGGCCGCCTACGCGCGGCTGGCCCGGCACCGCCGCTCTCCGGTCGGCGATGGGAGGATCACCGTGCCGTATCGAGGAGGGATCCGAGGTGCCGTCCACCGAACTGAAGCACACGTTCCAGATCGCCGTGCCGCCGCAGGAGGTCTTCGCGCACCTGGCCGAACCGTCGCATTACATCGGCCTGTCGCCACTCCTCGTCGCCGTCCGCGACGTGCGCCGCAGTGGCAACACCGTGCACTACACGGCCGTGGAACGCTTCCGGTTCCTGGGGGTCCTGCGGCACGACAACATCATCGACGTCACTCTCGTCGCCGCCCCGGACCGCCTCCCGCACTTCGCCGAGATCTCCGGCGAAGTCCGCAGCCCCGGCCGGGTCCGCATGAGCTACCGTTTCGCCATCGACCGCCACGCGGCCGGCAGCGTCGTCACCGACACCCTGCACCTGCACACGCCCCCGGGCCTGCTGCGCTTCGCCGCCTCCCAGGCGGGAGCGGTTCAGCAGGCCCGTGCCCGTGTGCTGACGGCGCGCCTGGCGCAGCCCGCCTGACGGCCGCTTGGCAGGCCGCCACCGGCACGCCCTGAAACCTGAAACCGGCACGATTGCGCATGCGTTTCGCCACGGCCGCGATGGTGTCAGGCCGCTCTCAACAGCGGCCTGACCGTCCATCCCGACGAACCTCACCTTTTTCGCCGGAGAGAGCTGAGCCTAGGCCCGAGGTGTGCCGTCCCAGCGCCATGTGGTCAGGCGAGAGCGTCCGGACAGTTCGGCACGTCCGGTGGCCCACAACAGGGTGGGCCAGGGTTCCGTGGATTTTGGAGCGTCTGGAAACAGCCGGGCGAGTACGCGCGCGCACAGGTCGGCGGGTGGGTTCCAGGCGAGGCCGAGCCCTTGCCCCAGGTCGTGCGTGTGTACCAGGGTCTCCACGATTCCCATGGCGGCGAAGCCCTCGGGGTCGGACATGCCGAAGACGTGGTGAGCGCGGGTCTGCGGCGGCCTGGTGCGCACCATGGCGACCAGCAGCGCACCACTCGCCTCCAACACCTGCAACAGGCCGGCGGGCCCCGCCTCACGGTTGGCGTGAATGGCGTTCGCCGGGCCGCCTGGCCGTCGGCTCTCCCACACGAAGGGCACCTCCCCATCCAACGGCGGTGCTGTGGGGCCCAGTTGCGTGGCGTACGCGAAGAGGTCGTCGCTGAGGTGCTCGACGGTCTCCCAGCAGTCCCATGCCAGCGAACCGGCCCTACCGTCCCACGCGGCTGGGGGCGCCTCGCGAAGGGCCTTCACAGCGAGCTGCACGGCAAGGTCGAGGTCGTCCGCAGTGACAGGGGACGGGGAGCGGCCAGTCTCGGCTGATCGGGACATGGCAGGACCGTACCGCGACCGGAAGGAGTCGCGCCCTTCCTTTGTCACGGGCCGCGCCTCTCGTCGACGAGGTGAAGGCCGGGACCGGCAGCGCGATGACCGACGAGGTCGGCGTCATCGCAGATATCAACAGGAGGGCACCCCCGCCTTGCCCCGATGATGGAGCTTGCTCCGCTTTGGTGGAAACCGTCAGCAGTCGCTGCGAAGCGCACCAGCCTTCGGTGAACCCGTTGCGCAATTGGGTGAATGCGCACACTCTCGATCTCGTCCGGGGCCTGTGGGGTGGAGCTCCCGAGGGGCAGCCTGATCAGGGCCTGCCGTTCGGCCGCGGGACGGAGTGGTGGGCGTGTCGCCCAGCCGTGACAACACCCGACAAGCTCGACGACGTCCGCTACGTCGTCGACGACTTCCAAGCCTGCAGCGACTTCCAACGAGTGACGCCAGGTTCGAGGAGAACCTGGCGACCGCGCGGGCGTACCACGAACAGCACTTCCGCCTCGCGATGATCTCGAACCTGGCGTAGCGAACAACCGGCGAAAGCACCGTAGCCTGGTTCGACCCGTGACCTAACACTCATTCAGGCAGGGCGTCGTCTGATGCGCCAGGCTCCAGTTTCACGATGGGGAACTTGCGCGAAGTCCTGGTCTCGTACTGAGCGCTGTCGGGCCAGTACGCCGACCAGATTCCGTAGAGACGTTCCCAATCGGGCGACGCATGCGTGACAAGGGTAGGGGTCGTTTCGAGGATCTGTTTTCCCACCTCGATGGTTACCTTGGGCATGGCGGCGACGTTGCTCACCCACGCTGGATCTCTTTCCGCGCCGCGTGCGGTGCCGCAGACGAGGAAACAGTTACCGTCGGCCGCGTACACCAGGGGGTTCACCCGCTTCTGGCCGGTACGGCGGCCGACCGTGTGCAGGAGCAACAGGTTCTTGCCCGCGAAGAAGCCTCCTACAATGCCGCCCTGCGCCCGGAACTGGGCAATGACCTGCTTGTTTACTTCGTTGACGTTAGTCATGTCCGCCTCTTCGTGGCCGAGGACCTGTCTTGCTATTAGCTAACCAGTGAGGTAAGCGGCTGCGCCGAGCCACGCCGAAGCTGTGCAACGCCGTACACCCCGGGCTCCGAAGACCAGGACTGCGGCGACGGCAGTGACCAAGCATGGAGGCAGGAAAACGCCAGGATGAGGCAGCCGAACATGACGAGGACGGGGGGATGGCGCGCACCAGGCGGCCCCCGGCGGGCGAGGGTGAAGACGGAGGCGCAGGCGCGCTGCCACTGCGCCGGCGGCCGGCGGAGCGGCAGCCGCCCGGCAGGACTTGCTGGGCGGCGTCCAAGCAAGCAGCGTCTGTGGGGAACTTGGCCCCCAGCGCGTCCAGGGCGTGGGTCATCTGGGCCTTCACCTCGTCGGCGGCTGCCCTCGATGCCAGCTTCAGCCATATGTATGTGTAGAGTGATCGTATCGACGACGCGGGGTGGAGCAGCTCGGTAGCTCGCTGGGCTCATAACCCAGAGGTCGCAGGTTCAAATCCTGTCCCCGCTACGAGATGGAGAGGGCCCGGAATCCGGGCCCTCTCTTGTTTCCGCTGTGCATGCGTTGAGGGTCCGCACCGCCGATGGGGCCTCCCCTGCGAACCACGGTCGTGGGTGTCAGGCAGAGGGCGAGCAGGGGGGGCGCGGGGCCGTGGCTGGTTCCCTGTTCCGGTCGCGGCTTCGTGAGCGGGAGTATTGAGGCTGGTCACGAGCCGTAGCCTCCGCCCGCCAAGGCGTTGGTGCCGACCTGCATCGCAGGCGGGACGGCGGCCGGAGCGTCGAGCTAAAGGAGCTGCGGCGCAGTTGGTGCCTGACAGGCGGACCGCCGGTCAGTCGATTCCCCGGTCAGCCTGTGCGGCGGGAGCGGGCCAGGGCCAGCTGGCCGAGGACTGCGGCGATCAGCCCCAGCACCAAGGCCAGGGCGCCACCGACTACTCCGTTGCCGGTGCCAGGACCACCGTCGGCGACGGCCAGGTTCAGCGTGCCGACGACGATGCCGAACAGCCCCGCCACCATGGCCACGAGGGCCCTGCTTCGCCTGTTGCCGGCGCCGATGCGACCGGCGGAGCGGGCCAGGGCCAGCCCGATGACCACGCCGGCCAGCGCCACGAGTGCGGCCGTGCCACCCACGAGTCGTCCGGTGGTCAGACTGTAAACGGCTGCCGACTGGACCGAGTCATGCGCGGACGCCGGCGCAGCAAGCACAAATCGGACTGACATGAGGGGCTCCTCCTACGGCTGGACGTCGTCCGATCATGTCTGCCAGACCCACAGCTGGTCGTCCGGCGGGCGTAGGCAATTCGCGCTGCCACCGATGCCGCATCCGGCTACCGCGGACGCTGCGGGAGTCGCGAAGGTACCGCGTGTGCGGTACCAGGCCGATCATCCACACTGGGTTGGGCGGGAGTGGGCCGGGCGGAGACGGGTTTCGTGAGGTTGCGGGCCGTGCTGTTGTTGGTGGTGTGTGCAGGGGGTGGGGGCTTTGGTCACACTGCCCGGCTGAGGTCTCTGTCGAATTCGTGGTGGCTGGGTGAGCCGATGTTGTCGCTGGTGGCGGTCCATCTGTGGCTGAAGGCGACGGGGATGTCGAGGGCGAGGAAGTTCTTGCCGTCCGCTGTGTGGGCGCGTAGGTGGAGTCGGTGTCTGGCGACGGGCACGGTCTGGGGGATGTGGAGGTTCCAGGTCTGTTTCCACGGTCCGGCGGGTGGTTGGGCGTCACCCGACAGGCTGGTGCCCATGCTTGCCAGCAGGTCGGGCAGCTTGTAGCTTTTGTCCAGTATTTTCATGGGGCCGATCTTCATGATGACCCGGCAGGTGACCTGGGTCAGGTCGACCGTCTCTTTGAGATGGCACTCCATGTCCCAGCGGACTTGGTGTCCGAGGCGTGGCAGTGCCGGGGTGCATGTGATGTCGAGGATGTCCATGACGTAGCTGTCGTCGCTCGAGTCCTCCACCAGGCGGTTGTTCATAGGAGTCACCCCGTGTCTTGGGTGCGGAATGTGCCCTGTGGTCGTGTGGCTTTCCGTGCCGTCCTGCCTCCGTGTGGGTGTGGTCATGCCGGGTCGGGGGAGTTGCACCAGGTATGCAGCTTTTTGCTTCCATCACCCGTTTGGGCTCACCCGGCCGCCGCGGCAGGGGCCGGTGACCCTCGCGGGGGAACACCGCCAACTGGGGATGTTTCAGCAGGAATCCCCTTGAGGGTGAACCGGTGAGGCGGGAGGAAGTCGGCGCGGGCAGCCTCGCAGCGCCTTCTGGTCGGTTTAGCATGGCGTGCAAGGTGCGTGGACCGTCGGGAAAAGGGGCAGGCGGGCGCCACGTGCCGGGTGCCCCGAGGGGTCTGAGACCAGAACCCCGGCCCGATTACGGCGGGCCGGGGTTCTATATGCTGCTCATGGCGTGGCTGGGTTTAGAAGTCGTCGAAGTCGAAGTCGAAGTCTTCACCGTGGTGGCGCTTGACCACCCGGAAGCTGCCCACCACTCCGTCCTTGACGTGGATGCCCTTGGTGTGGTGCACCTTGACGCCGTTGGCTTCGCTGTGGGGGCCGACGGTGGCGACGGGGGCGCCGTTGTCGCAGGTCGCGCCGCGGAAGAACTCGACGGCCCGCTTGCTGTCGTTGCGGATGTTGAAGCTCTTGGAGCCCAGGCCGCTCACCACGGTGATGCAGCCGTCTGGCTGGGCGGAGAACGACCGCTCGTTGATGAAGATCCTGCCGATCTCGTGGTGGCGACGCTTGCCGTGCTCGCCGCCCTGGCCACCCTCGCCGCGCTCGCCGCCTTCGCCGCCGCGGCCGCCGCGGCCGCCGCCCTCGTTGCCCTTGCCCTGTCCGGACTCGCCGCCCATCGGCGCCTGGGCGGGAGCCTGCTGGACGACGGCCGGAGCCGCCGGGGCCGCCTGGGGCGCCGGCGCGGGGGCGGCGGTGGCGTAGGTGATGCCGGTCGCGGCGAGTGCCGCAGCGGCGCAGACGGCCGCGGTGACGGCGGTGGAACGGGTCATGATCATGGTGTCTTGCTCCTGTCTCAGAGAGGCCGGCTTTTGCGGCCGGCGTGTGATTGAACGTACTGACCGCTCCCAAAGCTGTCATTTCGGGCGGATCGGAATGGCTGGTGTGGGGGAGCCGAATGGGGTACCCAGAGCACCCGGCGGCACGGTTTTCCAGCTACTGACGACACGTCAATCCTCAAGAAGTTTCGGGCAGATTGATGAGGGATTAGGCCTTCAAGGTGATCTCTGATGCCTGATCACCCGTGCGGCAGCGAGTCGCCTGGAATTACCAGCGCGAAAGACTCATCAGATTCCGGGACGGGCGGGGCACGGACCGGATCACGTGGGCCCTGCCCCGATGACGCCCCCTCACCCGGCGGGCGCCGGCGTTCGGCAGGTCCGCCGGTGGGGGTCCGGCATTCCGTCAGGGCCGCAGCCCAAGGGTTGCGAGGCCTTGACCGGGTTGCTCGCTTGAGGACCTCGAAGCCTTGGGTTTCACCGCACCCCGTGCGCTGCCCTGCCACTGTGAGGCGCCGGCGTGCGTTCATGGATCGGCGGCTTCTGCCGACCGGGGATCGGCGTCAG
Organism: Streptomyces sp. 6-11-2; assembly: GCF_006540305.1. Taxonomy (GTDB): domain Bacteria; phylum Actinomycetota; class Actinomycetes; order Streptomycetales; family Streptomycetaceae; genus Streptomyces. Next base: position 7,579,867 of record NZ_BJOR01000001.1, read on the forward strand.
CGGTGCCGGTGAGCGCGGCCGGTCGGTGCTGGTGAACCGGTCCGGCACGTCGATTTGGTGACCCTGCAGCAGCTGCCGGACGTGAGCGTGCCGGTCCGGGGCACGGATCGTCAGGTCCGCCAGTGCTCGGGCCACAAGGTGGGAACGAGGTCCCACACCCGCGCGGGGAGGGAGGTTGCAGCGGGCCTGCCCAGCCTGTCCCCACGACCCATGCCGCGGCGCCGATGCCGGCCAAGAGGCCAAAAGCTCCCGCACGTTTTCCACAAGGTGCGGGTCTTGCTGGTGGCGGAGCTGCCGAACGAGGACCGCGATACCTCGTCGCGCACCCGCCCGGCCAGATCCTGCCCCTCCCATGAGGCCCGGCGGCCCAGCGGCCCACCCTCGTGGCCACGGGCACGGCAGCAGTCTGCCGGGGTCGGCAGGGATGGGTATCGCTTCGTCGCCCACCCGGCCCCGGCAGCCTCCGTATCGTCATTCATTGCACCCCTCAACCCCCGGCTTTTCGCCTTCCAGTCGGGCGCCAACAGCGCTAACAATCAGTTGAGTTGACGGATCGTCGTACGTCGGAGTCGATCTACGCCTGGGCTCGGCGTGGACAGCGAGCCAGCCGACTGCCCCGGCAACCACGTGTCGGAGGATGCCCGCTCCGGTGATCGCCGAGCGGATCGGCTGGCTCTACCTACTACCGCCACTGCGCAAGCGCCTCGCGCTGATCCGACCCAGTACGTCGGCATCGAGCAAGGGCACCGGCGCCGGGCGCCGCTGAGTCACAGCGTCCACCAGCAATACAAGCTCAGGCCGTTTGACTGAGCGCGCTGAGCCAGTTCGGCCAGGTTCTCCAAAAGGCTGGCCGTGACCTCGACGCTGATCCCCATCTGCCGGAGTTCATCGGTCATCGACCACAGCTCGGCAAACCGAACGAGGTCGTTCTGCGTCGCCGTGACGAGGGCATCGACCAGGGTGTCCGACATGCTGACCACGAACGGCGGGCCGTCCTCCGGCTCTGACAGCAGCTGTCCGGAACGCGCTTCTCATGGTCGGCTGGGCGGTCGGCTGCCTGGGTTCACTGAGGTTCGTCGGGGGATGCTCCTGCGGAGGGGCGACGTCAAGTACCTGCGGATCGGGACCGGCCTGGGTCATGTCACGCGGATCGAGTTCCTCGAGCGGAAGGGGTGCGGCCACGCTGCCCCAGCGCGTCCCGTGGCCTCGCCGCGTGGTCCGCTGGATCGTGACCGGCCCGGGCCCGCTCCCCGGTTGGTGGCGGCATGCGGGGGTGAACGTGATGTCGAGGATGTCCATGACGTGGTTGTCGTCGCTCGTACCTTCCACCAGGCAGTTGCTCGTCTCGCACATCCCCTGGTGTCTCGCGTGGGGAAAGGGAAAGCGCCTGTGGTCGCGTGGCCGGTCACTCCGCCCTGGGATTGGTGCTTGTCGTGGCGAGCCAGGTCGGGGGAGGGGCACCGGGTGTGCGGCTTTCGCCTTTCGTCACCCGTTCGGGCTCACCCGGGCGTCGCGGGGTGAGCGGTGGACGCTATGGAAGAACACCGCCAACTGGGTGTGTTCCAGCGGGAGTCTGCTTGGGGGTGAACCGGTGAAGCGGGAGGTGGTCGGCGCGGGCAGCCTCGCAGTGCCTTCGGGCCGGTTTTAGTATGGCGTGAAAGGCGCGTGGACCGCGAAGCGGCGGTCGGGTGTGGGCGCCACGTGCCGGTGCCCGGGGGCTGAGACCAGAACCCCGGCCCGATTGCGGCGGGCCGGGGTTCTCGATGGTTCGCTTGACGGGGCTGGTTCAGAAGTCGTCGAAGCCGAAGTCGTCGAAGTCGAAGTCGCCCTTGTGGTGACCGACCACTCGGATGCTGGCCACGACTCCGTCCTTGACGAATACGCCTCCGGAGTGTCCGGGCTTGACGCCGTTGGCTTCGCTGCGGGGGCCGACGGTGGCGACGGGCGCGCCGTTGTCGCAGGTCACGCCGCGGAAGACCTCGACGGTCCGCTTGCTCTCGTTACGGATGTTGAGGCTCTTGGAGCCCAGGCCGCTGAGCACGGTGATGCAGCCGTCCGGGGCGGCGGAGTACGTCCGCTCGTTGATGAAGATCCTGCCGATCTCGTGGTGGCGGCGCTTGCCGTGCTCGCCGCGCTCACCACCCTCGCCGCGCTCACCACCCTCGCCACGCTCGCCGCCGCGGCCGCCGCCCTCGTTGCCCTTGCCCTGTCCGCCCTCGCCGCCCATCGGGGCGTAGTCCGGAGCGGGTGCCTGCTGGGCGACGGCCGGGGCCATCTGGGGAACCGATGCGGGGGTGGCGGCGGCGTAGGTGATGCCGGTCGCGGCGAGTGCGGAAGCGGCGGAGATGGCCGCCGTGACCGCGGTGGAACGGGTCATGATCATGACGTCTTGCTCCTCTCTCTGAGGGGCCGGCTGTGAAAGCCGACGTGTGATGAACGTAATGACCACCCCCAAAGCTGTCATTTCGGGTACATCGGAAGGGCTGGCGCGGGGGAGCCGAACGGGGTACCCAGAGCACCTTCAGGTCCGGCTCGCTGCGTGCTGACGGCACGTCAATCTTGTGATAATTGCGGACAGATTGATGAGGCGTTAGGCCTTCAAGGTGATCTCTGACGCCTGCTCACCCATGCGGCAGCGGGTCGCCTGGAAGTGCCGCCCCGGACGACTCGTCAGATCCCGGGACGGGCGTGGCGCGCACGGGATCACGGCAACCCCCGCCTTCCGGGGTCTTGTGCCCAATTTGGCCGCCGTCCGGTTGTGGACCGGGCGACCGTCCGGTGGTCAAGAGAGTGAGAGCCCCGAGGCCGGACCCCCATGACGCCCCCTCACCTGGTCGGGGCGTGCTCGTGCGATCCGTCCAGCCGCGGTATCGGCGCAGGTCACACCGCCACCCAGCTGACGAGTCCGTGCCCGGGCGGCGGTGACACAACGACAGCCTGGACGAGGCTCGCTTGCCCATGTCGGCGCCTCAACTCAAATTCCCTCACCACGTGCGGCTTGTGACCCCGGGCCAACTGCATGCGTGCGCTGCGCAACGTGCGGGGCGTGACCGTTCGCACTCGTCCTGGGTGGAGCAGACCTTCGTAGCGTGGATGCCGGCACGCTGATGCCGCAGGGTGACGCCGAGAAGAGTCCGCCGGGTATCGGGGAGGGGTGGCATTGTGTTGCCCGTCACAATAATGCGTTATTATTGAGCGCGAGACGGGGCGGCGAGAGCTTGAAGCGGCGGGAGTGAGAATGGACGAGCAGAGGGAGCGCATTCTGCGGGCGGCTGCCGAGGTGCTGGCTGAACGGGGCTTTGACGCAGGCCGGTTGCGTGACGTCGCCACGACGTCCGGTGTGTCCATCGGTGCGCTGCAGCACTACTTCGAGACCCGTGACGCGCTCTTCCGTGAAGCCTTCGCCTGGTCGATCGACGATCTGGTCGAACGCTGGCGGGCGGCGGCCGCCGACGCGGCCAGTGCCTGGCGCCGCTTCGAACTGCTGGTCACGGCACTCACCACCGATCCCACCCTCACCCGGCGCTGCGCCACTTGGACCGAGTTCTGTGCGAGCGCCTCCCGTCGTGAGGAACTGCGCGAAGGCGTGCACCGGGTCCATGCCGAGTGGCAGGCGCTGGTCCGCGAGATTGTCCACCAGGGCCTGCAAAGCAAGGAGTTCGATCCGGTCGTCCCGGCCGACCTGGCCATCGGGTCGCTGGTGGCCCTGGTCGACGGCTGCGAAATGGCAGTGGCGTCCGGATCCGGGCTCACCGCTGAACGTTACGCCGAGCTGATGCTCGGCACCGCGCGCGTGCTGCTCGGCGTATGCGCCTAGGCTTCGGAGAGGACATTCCATGGGAGTGAGGTTCCCGCACCTGTTCAGCCCGCTGCGGATAGGGCAGGTGACAGTGCGCAACCGGATCCTGTCCTCGGGCCACGACACGGTGCTGGTCAGGGACGGCGAGGTCACCGAGGAACTGATCGCCTACCACGAAGCCCGCGCGAAAGGCGGCGTCGGCCTGATCGTGCTCCAGGTCTCGGGCGTGCACGAGTCCGCCCGCTACACCACTCACGTGCTCATGGCCACTGACGACGAGTGTGTCCCCGGCTATGCCAGGCTCGCGCAGGCGGTGCACCGGAACGGAGCGAAAGTCTTCGGCCAGCTCTTCCATCCCGGCCGGGAGATCCTGGAGTCCAAGGACGGCAGCGCACCGGTCGCCTGGGCGCCCTCCGCAACACCGAGCGAGCGCTTCCATGTCATGCCGCGCGCCATGACCGAGGCCGAGATCCGCGAAGTCCTCGACGGCTACGGCCACGCAGCCCGCCGACTGCGTCAGGCCGGGCTCGACGGCGTAGAGATCGTCGCCAGCCACGGCTACCTGCCGGCGCAGTTCCTCAACCCCGAGGTGAACACCCGCAACGACGGCTGGGGCGGCGACCGGCAGGGGCGGATCCGCTTCCTGCGCGCGGCGCTGCGCCGCGCGCGGGAGGAGGCAGGAGACGGCTTCGTGGTCGGCCTGCGCATCTCCGGCGACGAACTGAGCCACGACGGCCTCAGCAGCGAGCTGGTGCTTCAGTCCGTGACCGAACTCGACGCCGAGGGACTCGTCGACTACATCTCGGTTTGTGCGGGTAGCTCGTCCAGCCTGTCCGGGGCCCAGCACATCGCCCCGCCCATGTTCCAGCCCGCCGGCTACACCGCGCCGCTCGCCGCCAAGGTGCGCGCCGTCGTCGGTGTCCCCGTGATGGTGGCCGGGCGGATCAACCAGCCGCAGGAAGCAGAGCAGATCGTCGCAGGCGGTCAGGCGGACATGTGCGCGATGACCAGGGCCCTGATCTGCGACCCGGACCTGCCGGCCAAGGCTGCGGACGACCGCGCCGAGGAGATCCGCGCCTGTATCGGCTGCAACCAGGCCTGCATCGGCCACTTCCAGCTCGGCTACCCGATCTCCTGCATCCAGCGCCCGGAGACCGGCCGCGAGCGCCGCTTCGGAGTACTGCCGACGATCACACGGCGCAAGAAGGTGCTGGTGGTCGGCGGTGGACCCGCCGGCCTGAAGGCCGCGGCCGTGGCCGCGGCACGCGGCCACGAGGTGGAACTGCACGAGGCAGGACGACGCGTCGGCGGTCAGGTGCTCCTTGCTCAACTGCTGCCCGGCCGTGCCGAGTTCGGCGGCGCGGTCACCAATCTCCAGGGCGAGGCGCGACGAGCGGGAGCCCGCATCCTCGTGGGCTCACGAATGGACGGCCCAGCCCTTGCCGCCGCGGCGCCGGACGCCGTGGTGCTCGCGACCGGCGCACGGCCTCGCCACCCACGGCTGGAGCTGATCGACGATCCCGTGGTGCTCGATGCATGGTCGGTGATCCGTGGCGGCGAGGTACCGCGCGGACGGATCGTGGTGGCGGACTGGCGCGGCGACTGGATCGGCCTGGGCGTCGCTCTTCAACTCGCAAGCCAGCGGCGGAAGGTGACGCTGTGTGTCACGGGCTTCGCGGCCGGCGAGCACCTGCAGCAGTACGTACGAGCCGCCATGTTGGCCCAGGCGGCACGGGCACGGATAGAGATCCTGCCCAACGTGCGGCTCTACGGCGCCGACAGCGACACCGTGTACCTTCAGCACACCCTCACCGAGGAGCCGGTGCTGCTCGAAGGGGTCGCAGGCACCGTCCTCGCACAGGGTCACGACCCGGTCAACGAGTTCGACCCCGTCGGCCTCGGCGTCCCGGCCGACCGTGTCTTTGCCGCCGGGGACTGTGTCACCCCCCGCACCGTGGAGGAAGCGGTCCTGGAGGGACTGACCGTGGCGACGCAGCTTTGACGTCCTCGTCTCCGTGAACGGGGCGATTCCCGGCCACCGCGCCGTTTGAAGGCTGCGGTATCGGGGATCCAGCTTCGCCGTGCCGGGCCGACTCCCGGGCTGTGCACCGCGTTCACTTGCTTGGTCGGAAACGGACGCTGCTCTGCGTCATGTCGTCCTCGGTGATCCGGGTCGGGTGCCCGCGCGCTGCCCCGGGGCGGTTGCTCGTTCGCTCGGTGTCACCCATGCGGGTGACATGCCGTGGCGTCGCTTCGGTGTCCTCCGTCCGGCCAGGACACTGGCCGGACCAGTCGGATGTAGCGAAGGATTGTGATGGCGGCGGAAGATCTGTACGCGACGCTGAAGACCAACAGGGGCGACATCGTGGTCCGGCTGCTGCCGAATCACGCGCCCAAGACCGTCCGGAACTTTGTGGAGCTCGCCACGGGCGTCCGGCAGTGGGTCGATCCCAACACGGGTCAGCCGAGCACGGAACCGCTGTACGACGGCACGGTCTTCCACCGGGTCATCGAGGGTTTCATGATCCAGGGCGGTGACCCCCTGGGCAACGGCACCGGCGGCCCCGGTTACAAGTTCGCGGACGAGTTCCACCCGGACCTGGCGTTCACCAAGCCCTACCTGCTGGCCATGGCCAACAGCGGACCGGGCACCAACGGCTCCCAGTTCTTCATCACTGTCGGGCCGACCACCTGGCTTACCGGCAAGCACACCATCTTCGGCGAGGTCGCCGACGAGGCCAGCCAACGTGTCGTCGACACCATCGCCACGACGGAGACCAACCCCCGCAACGACCGTCCGGTCCAGGACGTGGTGATCGAGAAGGTCGTCATCGAGACCCGCTGACCGACGAAGAGCCGCGGTCGACGCTGCCCCGCCGCGTAGACCACGTCCGTGGCCTGGAGATCGTCCCGACGTGGTGCCCAGCCACCAGCCCGCCAAGGCCCCGGCCGGCGGATGCGCCTCGGCGGGCTGAAAGGCAGGCATGGCGGGCGCCGTCGGACTCACCCCGGAACGCTGTCGCTGACCTCGTCGCCGGCCACGGGCGCCGCGCCCGTCCGTTGGCCGCCGGCGGGCCTGGCGCCGCGCAGGCCGAATGCCGAGACCGCCGCCCAAGCAGCCGGCGCGGTCAGCGCCGTGCCATCCGTGTACGGAGTCGCACCTCGCACATTGGGTGCAACAGGAGAAACAGAGAGTGAGTGGGGGAGGGGACGGACAAGGTGTGGCCCGCCGCTCCCCTCAGCCGCCCGATCCGGCTCCGCCGGTCAGTGCTGCGGGTGCGGACGGGCGTGGAACAGGGGCCGCCGCTGGGTGGGGGCCGTGCCCGCAGCGAGATGGCCGATCTCGACGCGCGTCCTGATGGCGCGGATCACCTCGGTCAGGCCCAGGACTATGGCCATGACGCCCACGACCAGGGTCAGTGTCGCGATCGAGGCGAACGGCATGATGATCATCACGACACCTGCCAGAGCCCCGATGATGCCGAAGGCCACGTGCCAGCCGCGCGCCGGCATCTCGTGAGCGGAGGCCGCCGCAGCCGTCTCAGTGGTGCCGCGCAGCAGCCAGCTGAAGCCGATCCACAGGGCGAGCAGCAGGATCGACTCCAGGGTGCCCCGGAAGCAGATCAGCCCCAGCAGGATGGAGGCCGCACCGGTGATGAAATGCAGTACGCGAAGATGCCGGGGCACGTGCGTGCCGAAGGCGCCGGCCAGCGAGAATACACCGGTGACCAGCAGGTAGATGCCGAAGAGCAGGCCGACGACCCGCAGTGTCGCGCCTGGCCAGACCAAGGCGATGACGCCCAGGGCGATGCTGGCGAGGCCCATGGTGAGCAGGATCTGCCAGCCCTTGTTCGCCAGGGCAGCCATGCCTTCGGCCAGGGGACTCTCTTGTGGCTCGGTGCCGCGCGGGGCAACGGGGCCTGGGGAATCGGAAGGAGATGTCATGACACCTACCTCCTCCTGGGAGCAGCGTGGTGACGTCCGTACACGTCCATCGTCACCCGGTCGGCCTCATGCTGCTCGGTGGGGACGGCGGGGGTTCGTGGCGCAGGAGTGCGCCCGCGTCCGGGCCTCCTCAGTGCTCTTGAGCTACCGACTTCGAACGCAGGCGTGTGTCCAGTCGATGAGCCCTCCCAGTACCTCGACTGGTTGACATCTGGACCTGGTCGATGGGGACGTGGAGCCGGGCTTGACGGATCCACGTCCTTACTGCTTGTGCCGCCGGAACTGCTTGTGCCGCCGGACCCGGCTCGTGCCGCCGCGGCGTGCTGACCTGCCGTGGTCGGGGTCATGGTCGGGGCCGCTCAACCCAACCGCAGGTTCGAGGAGACTCTCAGCCCCGTCTCTCGAAGCCGTGCTCAGGCTCATTCGCATTCACCCGGCCGCTGCGCTGGGCGGGCGCGGTCGGGGGCCGGCGTTTTAGCGTCGTATTGCCTTGCGCTGTGACAGGACCGCAAGGCTCGGGCGGCCCTTGCACGCAGCGCCCTGGGCAAGGGCCGCCGTCCCACCTGCCACGTGGTGGGCGGCGGGGAGCAGACTCCTGCCTGGTCGGCCCCAACCGGCTCGCGCGATCGGATGCGCACTCCCGGTACCGACCGCGTGGCCGCGTTCTCCACCGTCGTCGCCCGCCAGCGGCAGCGGCGAGCCGGCCGGGATCACCGGCAGCGAGGGTCTGACGATCGACGCCGAACGGCACGCACCGGATCTGGTTCGACTACGAGCTCGACTGAGCCAGCCCGTAGACGCGCGTGGCCGTCCCCTCGAACACCGCGGTGCGTTCGTGCTCGGTGAGCGTGGAGGTCAGGTCCCGGGCCGTGGTCAGGACTTCCTCGTAGGGGGCCGCGAGGGTGCACACCGGCCAGTCCGAGCCGTACATCAGGCGGTCCGGGCCGAAGGCCTCCAGCACCACGTCCGCGTAGGGGCGCAGGTCGGCCGGCATCCAGGAGGTGAGGTCGGCCTCCGTGACCATGCCCGACAGCTTGCAGACGGTGTTGGGTCGCCCGGCGAGCGCACGTACGGCGCTCGCCCAGGGCTCCAGTTCTCCGGAGACGATGGGTGGCTTGCCCAGGTGGTCGAGGACGAAGGTGAGTCCCGGGACGATCGCGGCCGCCTCCACGCAGGCCGGCAGCTGGTGGGGCAGGACGACCAGGTCGTAGGCGAGGCCCGCGTCGGCCAGGGCGGCCAGGCCCCGCCGTACGTCGGCCCGCAGCAGCCATTCCGGGTCGGGCTCGCCCTGCACCTGGTGGCGGATGCCCTTCAGGAAGCGGCCGCCGGGGAGTGCGCGCAGGCGGGCGAGTTCGTCGGCGACGTCGGGGCGGGTGAGGTCGGTCCAGCCGACGACACCGGCGATCAGATCGTGCCCGGCGGCCAGAGCCAGCAGTTCGGGGGTCTCCTCCAGCACGGTGACCGTCTGGACGAGCACCGTGCGGGCCACTCCGGCCGCCGCGGCACTGGGTTCCAGGTCGTCCACGGTGAAGTTTCTTCTGATCGGCCGGAGTCGGGGGCCCGTGATCCAGTCCTGGTCGCGGATCGACAGGTCCCAGACGTGATGGTGGGCGTCCACGGTCACGGCAGCTCCCACACGACGGGCAGCCCCGTGTCGGCGCCCCCGCGGGAGTAGTCGTGCACGACGTCGAGCAGCTCGGCCATACGGGCCTGCCAGGCGACGTTGACCGGCAGCCGCTCCAGTTGGGCGAGGAGGCGGGGGTAGTCCTCGCACTCCAACAGGTGGAAGAGGTCGGTGCCGCTGCGCCAGATCGTCCAGGAGGTGGCCCCGGCGGCGCGGATGGCGGCGGTCAGCTCGGCCGGGACCTCCCGGTGCGCGGCCTCGTAGTCGGCGATCCGGTCGGGCCGGACCTTGGTGTGCAGGGCGACTCTCATGACGACTCCTCCGTGGGCAGCAGACCCGTCTCGCGCAGTTCCCGCCAGAAGGCGGCGGGAACGTGGATTGCGAACTGCTCTGCACAGTCGCGGATTTCGGCGGCCGCGCCGACACCGTACGTCGACGTCGGGTCCGCCGGGAGATCGGAGTTGACGCCGCCGCCGATGACGACCGACGTGCCGCGCTCGATGGCGGCCGGGAAACAGGTCGGCGAGGGCGCTCTGGTCGAGGAGGGTGTAGCGGTCGGCGCACAGCACCACGTCGACGTCGGTGTCGTGGACGAAGCGGGTGAGCATCGCGGACTGGTTCGTGCCGGCGCCTATCGCCTCGACCACGCCTTCGGAACGGAACTCCGCCAGCACCGGACAGCCCTCGAGGAAGGCCTGCCCGGCGTGGTCGTCGGGGTCGTGGAGGCAGACGTCGAGGTGGTCCAGGCCGAGGCGGTCCATGCTCGCCTCCAGGCCGCGGCGGATGCCGTCGGCGCTGAAGTCCCGGACACGGCCCTGCGTGCCGGGTACCGCGAAGCGGTTGGCCAGGTCGTCGCCCGTACGGTCGGCGGGCTGCAGGCGGCGGCCCACCGGCTCGTGCGCCTCCTCGTCACCAACGTGCCGGTTGAGGTCGACGATCCCGGTGGCGCCGAAGCTCGGCCGGCTGCCCTCGACGCCGCTGCGGCCAAGGGTGGTCACCGGCCCGCCGGGCGTAGCCGCAGGCCCTGCATGCCGCCGTCGACGGCGAGTGCGGTACCGGTCGTGGCGCCGGACAGGGGACCGGCCAAATAGGCGATGGCGCCGGCGACTTCGGCGGCGGTGACGAGCCGACCGGTGGGCTGCCGGGCCTGAAGTGCGGCGCGTTCGGCGGCCGGGTCGGGGGCGGCGTCCAGCAGGCGGCCGACCCACGGTGTGTCCACCGTGCCGGGATTGACGCAGTTGACGCGGATGCCCTCGCGGACGTGGTCGGCGGCCATGGCGAGGGTGAGGGAGTACACGGCGCCCTTGGTGGCGCTGTACAGGGCGCGCTGGGGCAGGCCGGCGGTGGCCGCGATCGAACAGGTGTTGACGATCGCCGCGTGCGAGGAGGCGCGCAGGTGCGGCAGGGCGGCGCGGGCGGTGCGGACCATGCCGAGGACGTTGACGTCGAAGACGCGGCGCCACTCCTCGTCGTCGTTGTCCTCGACGCTGCCCTGGGCGCCGATGCCGGCGTTGTTCACCAGGACGTCGAGTCCCCCGAGGGCTTCGGCGGCCTGCGCGACGGCCCTGCGCACCGAGGTGTCGTCGGTGACGTCGGCCCGGAAGGCGAGCAGCGGCTTCACCACGGACGACGGGTCCAGGTCCAGGACGGCGACCTGCCCGCCCCGCTCGGCGAGGAGTTCGGCACTCGCCCTGCCGATACCGGAGGCGCCTCCCGTCACCAGCGCCGTGAGTCCCTGGAAGTCGCTCATGCCGCATGTCCCTTCTGCAGGTCGGGGTCTGCGGCCCAGAAGGTGCCGCCGGGGAAGGTGTACCGCGCGATGGACTCCGCCCGCATGGCGGCCGAGAAGCCCGGGGCGGTGGGGGCCGCGTAGTGACCGTCCTGGATCACCACCGGGTTCAGGAAGTGCTCGTGGAGGTGGTCGACGTACTCGATGACCCGGTCCTCGGTGCTGCCGGAGACCGCGACGTAGTCGAACATCGCCAGGTGCTGCACGAGTTCGCACAGGCCGACCCCGCCCGCGTGCGGGCAGACGGGGACTCCGTACTTGGCGGCCAGCAGCAGGATCGCGAGGTTCTCGTTGACGCCGGCGACGCGGGCCGCGTCGATCTGGAGCACGTCGAGGGCGCCTGCCTGGAGCATCTGCTTGAAGACGATGCGGTTGTGCACGTGCTCGCCGGTGGCGACCTTCACGGGGGCCACGGCCTTGCGGACCGCCGCGTGGGCGAGGATGTCGTCGGGGCTGGTGGGTTCCTCGATCCAGTACGGGTCGAACGCGGCGAGCGCCCGGGTCCAGCGGATCGCCTCGGCCACGCCCCAGCGCTGGTTGGCGTCGATGGCGATGCGGATGTCCGGCCCGACCACCGTGCGGGCCACCCGGCAGCGGCGCACGTCGTCGTCCAGGTCCGCACCGACCTTCAGCTTGATCTGGGTGAATCCGTCGGCAACGGCCTGGGCGGCGAGCCGGCTGAGCTTGTCGTCGTCGTAGCCGAGCCAGCCCGCCGAGGTCGTGTAGGCGGGGTAGCCACGCTGGAGCAGGCGCGTCGTGCGCTCCTTCGCGCCCTCCCGGCCACGGCGCAGGATCCGGAGCGCCTCCTCGGGGGTGAGCGCGTCGGTGATGTAGCGGAAGTCGATCTGGCTCACCAGCCACTCGGGGTCGGCCTCGGCGAGCAGCCGCCACAGGGGTTGCTGCGCGCGCTTGGCGGCGAGGTCCCACACGGCGTTGACGACCGCGCCGATCGCCATGTGCATCACGCCCTTCTCCGGTCCCAGCCAGCGCAGTTGACTGTCGCCGATCAGGTCCCGGAAGAGTGAGCCGGGGTCGCCGCACACGTCGTCGACCAGGCGTCCGACCACGTGGTGGCGCAGCGCGTGGATCGCGGCGACCTGGACGTCGTTGCCCCGTCCGATGGTGAAGGTGAAGCCGTGTCCCTCCGCTCCGCCGTCCTCATCCGTGCGCAGCACGACATAGGCCGCCGAGTAGTCGGGGTCCGGGTTCATGGCGTCGGAGCCGTCGAGTTCGCGCGATGTGGGGAAGCGGATGTCGTGGGTGTCGACCGCGATGATGCGGGCGGGCGTCGCAGACACGGATGGCCTTTCGGTCGGTGACGGGAGAACCGGCGGGTCAGTCCTGGGCACGGCCCGTCGTCACACGGGCGATCATGAGCGCGACCAGGATGATTCCGCCGTAGATGGCCTGGATCCAGAACGACGGCACCTGGGCGAGGGTGAGCAGGTTCTGCACGACGCCGAGCAGAAGTACCCCCGTCAGGGCGCCGAACATGGTGCCCTTGCCGCCATCCAGGCTGATACCGCCGATCACCGCCGCCGCGAACACCGTGAAGATCATGTTCTGGCCCTGGTTGGCGCTGATCGCGCCGACGTAGCCGGTCTGCATGATCCCGCCGGTCGAGGCCAGGACGCCCGCGACGACGAACACGCCGAGCATGACCCGCTCGACGCGGATGCCGGCCGCGCGGGCCGCCTCCGTGTTGCCGCCGATGGCGTACAGGGCCCGTCCGATGCGGTGGTACCTCAGCAACAGCCCGGCGACCGCGAAGGCGACGGCCGCCAGCCACACCGACAATGGGATGGCAAGGAAGGTGGTGGTGGCCAGGGAATAGAAGCTGTCGGGCATGCCGAACAGCGTCTTGCCCTTGGTGGCACCGACCAGCAGACCCCGCAGCACGATCAGCATCGCCAGGGTCACGATGAAGGCGTTGAGTTTGAACCTGACGACGAGGACGCCGTTGAAGAGGCCGACGACCGCGCCCACCACCAGGATCGCGAGCAGGGCGAGCGGCGCCGGGAACTTCACGCCCCATCCGGACTGGTCCGAGGAGAGCACGAGGAGGGCGCCCACGGCCGGCGCGATACCGACGACCGACTCCAGGGACAGGTCGAACTTGCCGGTGATCAGTACCAGCGACTCGGCGAGCACGACCATGGCGAGGGCGGCGGAGGCGCCGAGGATCGAGATCAGGTTGCGCTCGGTGAGGAACGAGTCGTTGACGACCGTGCCGAGCACCATCAGCAGCAACAGCGCGGGCAACAGGGCGAGTTCGCGGGCCCGGCGCAGCAGGACCGTTCTGGCCGATCGTGTGGCGGCGCGTGGCGGCGCGAGCGGCAGAGCCGCCTTGGTGTCAGCCATGGTCCACTCCTTCGATGGAGGCGATCAGCTCGTGGTCGCGCCAGCCCGCCGGGTGCTCGGCGACGACGTGGCCGTGGAAGAGGACGAGGACGCGGTCGCAGCGGCGCAGGTCGTCGAGTTCGTCGGAGACGACGAGGACGGCGGTGCCGTCCTCGCGGGCGTTGTCCATCCGCGCCAGCAGTGACTCCTTGGACTTCACGTCGACGCCGGCGGTGGGGTTGATGAGCACGAGCAGGTGCGGGTCGGAGGCGAGGGCGCGGGCCATGACGACTTTCTGCGCGTTGCCGCCGGACAGGTCCGCCACGGGCTGTTCGGGGCCCTCGGTGTGGATGCCGAGGCGCTCGATCAGCTTGCCGGCGACACCGCGCTTGGTGTCGGTGGAGACGAAACCGAAGCGGCCGAGCCGGTCCAGCACACTCATGGTGGCGTTGTCGCCGACCGTCATGCCGGCCACCAGACCCTGTTCGTGCCGGTCGCGGGGCACACAGCCGACGCCCGCCCTGAGCGCGGCCCGCACATCGCCGAACGGGAGTTCCCTGCCGTCGAGTTCAGCGGTCCCGCCGGTCGGGGTGTGCAGTCCGGCGAAGGTCTCGGCCAGCTCGACCTTGCCGCTGCCGCTGGAACCGGCGAGTCCGACGACCTCGCCACCGCGGACGGTGAGGTCGACGTCCGCGTACGCCTCGGAGGTGAGCCCGCGCGCGTCGAGCACCACGGGAGTGCCGACGGCGTCCGCGTCGCGTACGTACACGCGCTCGTGCTCCGCGACCGGCTCTCCCGCCATCGCCTCCACCAGGGCCGCGCGCGACAGGTCGGCGACCGGCGCGGTCGTGATCCAGCGGGCGTCGCGCAGCACGGTGACGGTCTGGCAGACCTCGTACACCTCCTGGAGGTGGTGTGAGATGAAAAGGAAGGTGACGCCGGAGGCCTGCAGGGCGCGCATCCGCGTGAACAGCCGCTCGATCTCGCGGTTGTCGAGTTGGGCGGTGGGCTCGTCGAGGACGATGAACCGCGCGCCGAAGCTCAGCGCCCGCGCGATTTCGACCATCTGCCGGTCTTCGACCCTGAGTTCGCAGGTACGGGCCTCCGGGTCGACGTGCACGTCCCAGGTGTCGAGGAGGTCGGCGGCCTGCTTCCGCAGCCGGCGCCAGCTGATGAGGCGTCCGCGGCCTGTGGGCTGGCGGTTGATGAACAGGTTCTCCGCGACCGTCAGTTCGGGAATGACGGTCGGTTTCTGGTACACACAGGCGACCTTGCGGCGCCAGGCGTCGCGATCGGTGAGCGCGGGCGCGGGCTCGCCGTCGAAACGGACCTCGCCCTTGTCGGGCGCCTGGAGGCCGGTGAGCACGGCGACGAGGGTGGACTTGCCGGCGCCGTTGCGGCCGACGAGGGCGTGGGACTCGCCGGGCAGGACGGTGAGCCGGCCGTCGGCGAGGGCGACGGTGGGTCCGTAGCGCTTGACGATGCCCCGCGCCTGAACCAGCGGGGTGGTGTCGAGGCTGCTCATCGGACCGTGTTGCCCCAGAGGTTGGGGTCGTCGACGTTGTCCTTGGTGACCAGTGGCGCGGGCAACTGGTCCTCGAGGATGCCGCTGGGCAGCTTGACGATCGTGGAACTGTGGTCGGTGGGGCCCGGCTTGAACGTCCTTCCCTCCATTGCCGCCTTGATGTAGTACATGCCGTACTTGGCGTAGTCGTCGGCGGGCTGCGAGACGGTGGCGTCGATCTCGCCCTTGCGGATGGCCTCGTACTCCTGCGGAATGCCGTCGTTGGAGACGATGACGATGTGCCCGGCCGTGCCCGCTTTCTTCAGCATCCTCTTGGACTTCAGGGTCTGCAGCGTGGGCGCGAGGTAGACACCGCCCGCCTGCATATAGATGCCCTTGGTGTCGGGGTTGGCGTTCAGCAGCGTGTCGAGCTTGGAGGCGGCGGTGTCGGACTCCCACTTGGCGGGGATCTCCAGCACCTTCAACTTGGGGAAGTTCTTCCGCACGCAGGAGCGGAACGCCTCCGAGCGTTCGCGGCCGTTGACCGAGGCCAGGTCGCCCATGACCTGCACGACCTTGCCCGAGCTGATGTGCGCGCCCAGGTACTGGCAGGCCTTCTCGCCGTAGGCGACGTTGTCCGCCCGCACGACCATGGCGACCTTGCCCTTGTCGGGTGCCACGTCGACGGCGACCACGGGGACGCCCTTGCGCTCGGCCTGGTCGAGTCCGGCCTGGATGGCGGCGCTGTCCAACGGGGCGACCACGAGGCCCTCTACACCCTGGTTGAGCTCGTTGTTGATGTCGGTGATCTGCTGTGAGGGGTCACTGTTGGAGTTGACCGTCTTCAGTGCGTCGACGCCCTGGGACGTGGCCATCTTCGGCACGTAGTCGTTGTACGACTGCCAGAAAGGCGAGGTCAGCAGGGGAAGGATCACCCCGACCTTGCCGCTGCCGTCCCCCTTGGTGCCCGCCGCGCCGCTGTCCTTGGTGCTGCCGCATGCCGTGAGCGCCAGGGTGCCGCAGACGGCCGCGGCCGTCGCGCGCACCGTCCACGAGGAGAATCGCCTGCCTTGCCGCCGCCTGCCTTGCCGTCCGTTCCGCGCTGTGCTGCCGGCCATCTGTCGGCTCCTCATCGAGCGAAATCGAGCAGTTGGCCGCATACTTATCAGACCACTTGGCGTCCGCAACACCCTTCTGCGGCAAGATTTCCCGCGTTCCGGCCGTAGTGGTCGGACCACATCGATGGCTAGACTGCGGCGCACGGTGACAGGAGGAGTGGCGTGGACGAAACCGCTACGGAGGAGACGGAACCGGAGACCGCCGCGGCCCCTCCGCAGAAGGGCACGGTGACGCAGCGCGCCATTGAGCGGATCAAGGCGATGATCGCCGAGGGCCTGCTCGAGCCCGGGCAGCGCCTGCCCACCGAGCGGGACCTCGCGGCCCAGCTGGGCATCTCCCGCAGTTCGATGCGTGAGGCGATCCGCGCGCTGACCGTGCTCGGCGTGCTGGAGGCCCGGCACGGCTCGGGCATCTACGTCACCCGGCTGGAGGCCGGTGACCTGCTGGAGACGTTCGGCGTGGTCGCCGACCTCTCCCGAGGCCCGCGCCTGGTGGAACTGCTCGAGGTGCGCCGCATCCTGGAGTCGACGGCGACCGCGCTGGCGGCGGCCCGGATCACCCCGGACCAGCTCGCCGAGGTGGAGAAACACCTGACGGCGATGAACACCACGGACGATCCGGAGGAGATCCTCGCCCACGACCTCGCCTTCCACCGGGAGATCGCGGTGGCCGCGGGCAACGAGACGATGGCCGCGATCCTGGACGGCCTGTCCTCGCGCACCTTCCGCGCCCGTGTCTGGCGCGGCTACCAGGAGGAGGGGGCCTTCTCCCGAACACGTCGCGAACACGCCGCGATCTTCCGGGCACTGACCGCCCGGGATCCGGAGGCCGCGCGGGCGGCCGCGGCCGCGCACGTGGGCGAAGTGGAGGAGTGGATGAGGGCGCAGCTGGAGCGGTAGCGGCCCCGGAATTCACCCCGGCCGGCCGCGCTCAGGGACCGCCCGTCAATGAGCGCCCGCCGCTCTGACCGCCGCCGAGTGCCAACCGCCCCGCCCCGACAGGCCGTGCAGGCCCCAGAACCACGCACGAGGCAGCACCCACCGCTCTGTCGCCGGGCGGGGACTGCATGCTGCCGGGTGATCCCGCTCCCTGCGTCTCACATGCCGCTGCACATGAGACACGGCAATGCCAGGGCCATGTCCACGGTGACGCCGATCCGGGACCGTTCGCTCGCGAGCAACTCGCATGTGGCCATCCCGACTCAGGTCAGAGGGTGTCAGCGGATGTCTGGGGGTTTCGACATCATAAGCCAGTGAGCCTTTTCCAACCCGTCCCAGTCGCTTGCCAGTTGGTCCGGCAACGTGATGAAGTCCCTGGTAGCCGGGGTAGGCACGTTGTGTACATCAGCCCTGGTCGGCGATCCGCGGTAAGCGGCAGGGGAGCCCGAACTCACGTGCGAACCATGGGGCTATGGTGCTCCCATGGCGCTACCTACCCTCATATCCGTCAGGCTCCGCCTGCGACCTGCCCAGTTGACTACGGCCACGATGCCCGGGCTCGTATCTGGAGGCCGGCCATGAACCGGCCTTTGCGGGCGGTTGCTGTCTTCTGTGGCCTGCTGATGCTTGCCTTGCTGATACGGGCGAACTGGCTGCAATACGTGCATGCTGAGGAGCTGGCGTCGGACACGAATAATCGCCGCGTGCTGATCGAGCGGTTCGCCTCTCCGCGGGGTGACATCATCGTCGGTGGCAAGGCGGTGACCGGGTCCGAGGCGGTCGCGGGCAGGGAACTCAAGTACAAGCGCACCTACGTCAATGGGCCGATGTACGCGCCGGTGACCGGCTTCGCGTCGCAGGCGCAGGGCATGTCGCTGCTGGAGAAGACGTATGACGGGATCCTGTCAGGCAAGGACGACCGTCTGGCGTTCCAGCACTTCTTGGACGTGGCGTCGGGCAAGGGCCGTGGCACAGGGGCCGTGGTGACCACGATCGACCCGCGGGCGCAGAAGGCGGCCTATGAGGGGCTGACCGGTCTGAAGGGTGCACGGGGGGCTGTGGTCGCTCTGGATCCGAAGACCGGGAAGGTGCTGGCCCTGGCGTCGGCGCCGTCCTACGATCCGTCGGTGTTCGCGGGCAACACCTTCAAGGAGTCCGATAGGTTCGTGGCCCTGGACAAGGACAAGCGCAAGCCGATGGCGAACCGGCCACTGCGAGAGACGTACCCGCCCGGATCCACGTTCAAGATCCTCACGGCTGCCGCGGCCCTGGAACACGGCGTGGTCACGGACATCGAAGCCCCGAGCGAGGCGGAATCCCCCTACAAGCTGCCCCAGTCGACGAACCGGATCGGCAGCGAGGCCGGCGACGCGGTCTGCAACAAGGCTTCCATGAAGACCGCCATGCAGTACTCCTGCAACAACGTCTTCCTCGACGCCGCCGCCAAACTGGGGCAGGACCGGATGCGCGAGACGGCGGAGAAATTCGGGTTCAATGAGGACGTCTACTCGCCGGACTTCGGAGACCTGCGCGCCACGAAGAGCGTCTATCCTCAGGACCTGGACAAGCCAGGAACCGCTCTGACCGGCATGGGTCAAGGCAGCCTCACCAGCACCCCCATGCAGATGGCCATGGTCACCGCGGCACTGGCCAACGACGGCAAACTCATGCAGCCCTACATCATCGACGAGATCCGCGGGCCGGACCTGAGCACCCTGGAAAAGACTGAGCCGGCCGTCATGAGCCAGGCCGTCTCCGCCGCCACCGCGCAGAAGGTGCAGCAGATGATGGAGCACACTGCCAAAGAAGGCAGCGCCCAGCGCGCGCTGATCGACGGCATCGTTGTCGGCGGCAAGACCGGCACCGCGCAGCGAGGCGTGAACGTCGCCGATGAAGTGCCCTACGGCTGGTTCGTCTCCTACGGCAAAAAGCCCGACGGCGCCTCGGTCGCCGTCGCCGTGTTCATCGACCCCACCGACATGGACATCTCCCGCCAGGACATCTCCGGCGGCCGACTCGGCGCTCCCATCGCCCGCAGCGTCATGAAGGCAGTACTCCAGCAGTAGAGGGCTCGCACCAGGCCGGGCATCCAAGGAAGAGGTGTCTGACCAATCACGGTCAGACACCTCCCTGTCGCACCAGACACTACGGTGGCGATCCTGCCGCCCGAGTACGCGGCCCGCGTCTTCTCCCTTCAGGACTGCCGGCACCGCCAAGGAGACCATCGACGGTACGCCGGAGGAACGCCCCTCGTGGTCGAGGCCGGCGGCAGCTGGAGAAGCGGGCTGAGCCTGTGGGCGCTCGTGGCGGCCTGTGCGGTGCCGTCTTGGCTCTTGGCCTTGCGCGGCAATGTCGGCCCTGCACCGGCCTCGCAGCGTCGTTGCAGTGACTCGGCCGCACAGCCGCGCCCGGTACGCACGGCGCTTCATGTGGCTTATAGCCCGATTGCCCTAGTCGGCTGTGCTGCTGATTGTCCGCCGTGCGAGCGTGACCAGGGGGCTGCGGGCGGGCGGCTGGTGCGGCTTGACGGTGTACTCAGCGGAAGGAACCCGCTGCTGCGGGGCGTCGGCCGACGCCCCGGCCAAGCCCCGCACCTATCGGCGCATGAGGAGAATCATGAACCGTCGTGTCGTCCACGCCCGCGGAGGGTCGCCCGCCGATGTTCTGACCGTCGTCGAGGAGCCGGAGCCGACGGCGCCCGAGCGCGGCCAGGTCCTCATCCGCACCACGGCCTTCACGGTGCACCCTGGTGATCTCCAGGCCATTGAGGCGTACCCCGGCACAGTTGCCCAGCCTGTCCCGGCCGGCGTGGAGGCCACCGGCGTGGTGGAGGCGATCGGCCCGGGCACGCGCGTGGCGCCGGGGGTCGAGGTCGGCGGCCGTGTGACGGTCTTTCCCCAGCCGGGGGCCTGGTCGCAGTGGATCGTGGCGGAGGCCGAGGCGGTCGTCGCCGTACCTGATGAACTGTCGGATGAGGTCGCCGCGCAGATGCTGGCGAACCCGTTGACCACGGTGATGCTGCGCCGTGAGGCGCAGGAGCACCTGGCCTTCGGATATGACGGCTTTCTGGTGCAGACCGCCGCGGGCTCGTCGGTCGGCCGGCTGGTGACGGGCGTGTCCCAGTTCCACAACTTGGCGCTCGTCAATGTCGTCCGCAGCGATCGCGGTGCCGCCGAGCTGCGCAAGCGGTTCCCGGACGTGCCGGTCGTGTCGACGGAGCATGCGGGCTGGACCGACGAGGTCCGCAAGGCAGCCGGTGGCCATCCGGTGAGTGTGGCCTTCGACCCGATCGGCGGGAAGCTGGCGGAGTGCCTTCTGGACCTGCTGACGCCTGGCGGGAAGCTGGTCAGTTACGGGCTGATCGCCGAGGAGCCGCTCTCGGTGCATGCCTCGACGCTGCTGAACAAGTCGCTGACGCTGCGGGGCAAGAACATCGGCCGGTGGCTGTCCGAGGCCTCCGCCGAGAGGCGGGCATCCGACGTGGCCACCGCGAAGCAGATCGCGCTGAAGCTCAAGGACCAGTTCGACGTGGCCGCCACGTACGGCCTTGGCGAACTGGCCGACGCCGTGGAGCACGCGGTACGGCCCGGCAAGGTCGGCCTCGTCCTCGTCCGCCCCTGGTAGCCGCCGCCACTACCGAGTGGATCCTGGTGCGGGCCCGGACACCGGAGGGTCCAGTTCCGTGTCCGGGTTGCGGTGCGTTTACGCGGTGGGCACGGCGTGGGTCAGAGGCCAAAGCCCTCCGCGGGAGGGGTCCCGATGATCTGGTGGTCAGGACTGGGGTGGGCAGATGCGGGCGATGAGCAGGGCGACGTCGTCGTGATCGCCGGGGTCCCGCAGGGTGTGCAGGAGCAGGTCACAGGTTTCCCCCACGGGGCGGCCCTCGGAGCCGTCCAGCAGGCCGACGAGGGTGTCGAGGCGGTCGTCGATGGGATGGTGGCGCGTTTCGACCAGGCCGTCGGTGTAGAGGACGAGATCGTCGCCGGGACCGAGATCGAGCGTGCTGCTGTGGAAGGTGACGCCGCCGACACCCAGCGGCGCGCCGGGGCACAGGTCGAGCAGTTCGGGGGGCCGGCCGGTGTGGACCAGGACAGGGGGCAGGTGTCCGGCGTTGGCGATGTGACACTCGCCGTGATGGGGGTCGTAGACGGCGTAGAGGCAGGTGGCGATGTAATGCTCCAGGCCGCTGGTGATCCTGTCCAGGTGCTGGAGCACCTGGGCGGGGTCGAAGTCGAGTTCGGCCAGGGTGCAGGTGGCGGTGCGGAGGCGGCCCATGGTGGCGGCGGCGTCGATGCCGCTGCCCATCACGTCCCCCACGACCAGGGCGGTCTTGTCGCCGCTCAGGGGGATGATGTCGAACCAGTCTCCGCCGACTTCGCTGGTGGCCTGGGCGGGCTGGTAGCGGGAGGCGATCTCCAGGCCTACCAGGTGCGAGGGGTGCTCCGGCAGCAGGCTGCGCTGGAGGGTCACCGCGGCGTTGCGCACGCTCTGGTACCAGCGGGCGTTGTCGATGCTCACCGCGGCACGGTTGGCCAGCTCGCCGGCCAGTATGGCGTCGTCATGGTTGAAGGGCAGAGGGTTGCGTGCGCGTTTGAGGTCCAGGGCGCCGAGTACTATGCCGCGGGCGCTCAGCGGCACCGCCAGGTAGGAGTGGATGCCGGCGCGGGCCAGGAGCGTGGCGGCCTCGGGATCGCGCGCTATACGGGACAGGTCGCGGTCGTTCACGTGGGGTACCAGGACCGGTTTGCCGGTGCGGACGCACTCGGTGACCAGGCGGTCGGCGGCGTAGGCGGCCAAGTCGCCCACCTGGTCGGCGGCGCGGGTGGCCTCGGTGGGGTAGGCGGCGGCCAGGGCGAGGGCGCGGAAGAGTTCCGGGCCGCTGCCCGGCCTGGCGGTGCGGTGGCAGGCCAAGACCGTGTCGAGGACGTCCACCGCCGCGATGTCTGCGAGCTCGGGCACGGTGACCCCAGCCAGCTCGCGGGCGGTCTGGTCCACGTCCAGCACGGTGCCGATGAGAGCCGAGGCATCAGCGATCAGAGTCAGGCGCCGTCGAGCCCGGGCGGCTTCGGTCGCCAGGCGGTACCGCTCGGTGACGTCGGCGATCGAGGCGGCCACCCCCCGCGCCCGGCCGACGGGGTCCTGCAGCCGATAGAGGGATACCGACCACGCATGGTCGTGATCCGCATCGGCCCAGGTGCGGCCGACGACGTTCTGGTCCAGCAGCGGGACTCCCGTCTCCAGAACCCGCCACTGCGCGGACTCGATCGCCGCGGTGTCGACATGCGGCAGGACCTCTGAGACATGGCGGCCGACATGCTCTTCGGTCGACAGACCATTGATGCGCTCCAGGGCCGGATTCACGGCCACGTACCGCAGATCTGTGTCCATGACAGCCAGCCCGACCGGGGACTGCGAGACCAGCGTCCCGGACAGCTCATTCAGCAGCCTGCGGGGCTGGGACGTCCTGGGGACATCGTCTTCGGCCCGAAAGGATTCGGATGTGTTCATCCCGGCCGTCCCCTCTTGCAACCGCCACCCCAGATGCCTCCGGGCGCCGTCCTGGGCCCGAGACCCTGGTTCTTCGCAGCTTCCATGATGTCCACGAAGCAGCCCGCCACGCATCCCCCCTCAGTCCCCAAAGATCCTCCTTCCGCGGCCTTGATCGTGCGCATCTCGGCGGTTCGACCGAGGACGCCGACGCTTTCACCGTCCGACTGCGCGAGGCCGTCGAGCAGACCGTGGCCGAGGTCGCGGCCGCCGCCCAGCCGCAGCCGCCGAGGACTCCATGCAGGCCCTGGCCGCCATGGAGCAGGAGCTGCAGGCCCCGGCCGAAGTCCAGCACGGCCGGGGCAGGAAGGCCGGGAGCGCCACAGCATCGCGGAGGATCACCAGCCAGGCCGCCGAGGAGCGCGCCGCCCGGCGGAATCGCGTGGCGGACATGGAGGACCCCAAGGGCGAGCAGGGGGTGATACGGGTCGGCATCGTTGTCCAGCTGGTCTGTATCCCTCCTGCGGGCGGTAGGTCTGTCACGGGCTGTAGTGGTTCGGGTCTGAGGTGCGGGAAAGTGTGTCGCCGCCGTCCAATGCTGGCCGGAGCGGGTCGTGAGGATCTCGGCGAAGGCGCGGACGTGCCCATGGAGGGCCGTCAGCTCCGGGGCACCGGTGCGGGCACCGTCGGCGTAGGAACCAGCGCGGTCACGGCAGATGATCTCGGAACCGGGATGCTTGCGCAGCCAGCCAGCCAGCCAGCCAGCCAGCCAGCCAGCCAGCCAGCCAGCCAGCCAGCCAGCCAGCCAGCGTCGGTGCGTCGCGGCCGGATGGCAGGTCAAGGGGCTGTCCGGTCTCGCAGTCGATGAGCACGGTGCCGTAATGCTGTCCGCGGCGCGTGGCGAAGTCATCGGCGCCCATCACCCTCGGAACGGTCCAGGCGGGATCGGGTAAAGGCATGACCGCCCGCAGCAGTGTCGTGCGGCTCACCCCTAGGTGCAGAGCCGCGGCAAGACGGCTCCCGACCCGGCCCCGCGAGAGCGACGGCAACAGCCTCCAGAACCCGCTGGGCGGCAAGTTCGCCGTGGTGTCGTTACGGGTGCGGCGTTTCGTCTGCGCGGAGGAGTCCTGTAAGCGCAAGACATTTGCCGAGCGGGGGCCGGGGCTCACCCGCCGGTTCGGCCGACGGACCGAGCGGCTGCGATCGACTTTGGCCTCGGTCGGTCTTGGGCTCGCGGGCCGGGCCGCGGCCGGATGACGGAGACCTTCGGGTCGCCGGTGAGCCGGAACACCCAGGGTGCCGCAGGTGGCGCCTTCGGCGAAGATTCGGTCGCGCGGGATTCGCACTTCTCCGCAAGCGCGTCCTGCTCCATGCATAGATCCAGGATCAGGAGTCGTCCTCAACGAGTCCGAAACCTTCAGGGAAGCTTTCCAAGAACTCGCGGCGCGAAGGATCGGCCTCCTCTGCAGTCATCGAACCGAGTAGGTCGATGAACTCGCTTCGCTGATCACTCGACAGCTGAGCCACCAGATCGGCGACACCCTCCAAGACCTTGACCGCGTCATCCGGATCGATCTGCTCGTCCTCGCACCCCTCAACGAACCAGAGAACATCGACCAAGGCCTCCGCCAGAGCACGGGTCAGCGACGGATACACAGGCATCGGAACGATCTCCCATCAGGCGGCTGACAGAGCGCGGCCATCTCACCACACGCCACTGACATCACTGTCAGTGAGCCGCCCACAGGAAGTGGACCAGAGCCCGTCCTCAGGGAGAGTTCATGGGCTTATGTCCGCCTCCCGTTGAGGTTGAGGCAGGGCGGGGGTGGTGTTGAATATGGCTCCATGAGCGAGAGTGGGCGTGCGGCGAGCCGGACGGCAGTGCTGGTCTGCCAGGGTCGGGCGGCCGCGAACGGGATAACTGCTGCAGGCCAGTTCGCGGATCCGGTGGCGGTAGCGCTGCTGCGTGTCAAGGAACGTACGCCCGTGGACGAGGTACGCGCGAACACTCCGCCCAAGGGCTGGCAGGAGCGCACCGCGTACGAAAGTGTGCGGGCGTGCGCCGAGGTGGTCGTGCCACGGACGGTCGCGATCGACGAGGCACTGCGCGCCCACGTGACCGGTCAGCTCGTGATCCTCGGCGCCGGCCTGGACACGCGCGCGTGGCGTCTGCCCGAACTCGCGCAGACGGATGTGTGGGAGGTCGACCATCCGGCCTCCCAGCAAGACAAGCACGCCCGCCTCGCCGAGGCCGCGCCAGTGCTCCGAGGACCGGATGAGGGCGATCTCCTCGCCGCCGAGCTATCGGCCATCGCCCGTTCCGTGCGGTTCACGCCGGTCGATTTCGCCGTCGATGATCTCGGTGCGGCGTTGGATGCCGCCGGGCACGACCCAGCCGCGCCGACGACATGGTTGTGGGAGGGCGTCGTCCCGTACCTCACGCGCGACGAGGTGCGCGCCACGGTGGCCGCACTCGCCGCCCGGTCGGTCCCGGGCAGTGCACTCGTCGTCAACTACCAGGCGCCGTCGGCGAGGGCGGCCGCAGGGCGGCTGCTGACACGCATGCTCGGCAGTTCCGTCACATCGGGCGAGCCGTGGCGCTCGCTGTGGAGGCCGCAGCGGATGGCTGCACTGCTCGCGGAGTACGGCCTGCGGGTGGTGTCGGACGACAACCTCCTCACCCTCGCGCATACCCTCAGCAGCCCGGCACGCGGGCGGACATCCTTGCAGTCGGGTCGCGTAGCCGTCGCAGAGCGGCACTGACGTGAGGATCGCCCTTCCGCTTTTCTCCGCAGCCATTCGCCGAACGGCTGCCCTCCTGTAACGCCGGCCCGCAGGCCATCATCAATCTGCGGCGCTACTTCGGGGTCGGGCTGGAGCTTGGTGCGGCTCTCTACACCGGGAGCCGGTTAGAGCATCTGGCCGGTGGGGGAGACCGGCCAGTGGCCGCCGGCCGGATCATGGCGGAGGACCTGGTCGCGGTGCGGACCTTGCGGGTCACCGTTTCGGCGCCTGTCGCGCTGGACATTCCGGAAGGGCGCCTCGGCGAGCGGCGGACTGGCCTGCCGCACTCCGTCCCGAGTGGCATGGGCATGGACATGGTCGAGATGGCCGACCTCGCTCCTGGTTCGCCGGCGGCCCGGTCTTGGCACCTTCTTCGCGACCAGCCTGATGTGGGTTGGGCGATCGCGGGGAAGCCGCTCGCCAGGAAGCGTCCGCGGTTGCTCCTGATCCACCTACGACCGCGTTGTACGCTGCGCCGTCGGTCGGCCACAGTCATTCTGACTCGCTCGGCACGCCACGCGGCGTGAGGGTGGCGCCGCTTTGCACCGCCCGCTGCCTTGGCGGCGCCGTTCATGTAACGGGTGTACTCGGCTCGCTGACGCCGCAGGCGGATCTATAGCGCCTGTTTCAAAAGCCCGCATCGAGTGAGCGGTCAGTCGGCGGCGAGGATGTCGGAAAGACTCACAGCGGGGCGGCCAAGCAGCGCTGTCAGCGCGCGCTGCTGGCGCTCGGTCAAGGAAGCAACGAAGATCGCTGCGTCAGCGTTGGCCTGGTCGCAGGCCTGAGCTACCTCACGGACTTTTCCATAGCTCAGCAGAGTCCGAGAGGAGTAGGGCAGGCCCATCTTCTGGACCCCGCCGTCCGAGACGCCTCGTCGCTGCACAATCTGCACGACGACCCGAGCGCCGCGCGCTGCCAGTTCTGTGGCTGCCGACGCCATGAGTGTTTCGAAGTCCTTCTGCTTCGCGGAGAAGTAGCCGACCAGGACTACATCAGCGCCGATGGTCGTGAGCCGAGACGCCTGGCGCCGGGCTGGCTCCGGCGGCACACGGCGAGCCAGACGCCGGTCGCGCCTTCTGGGCTGATGCATGGACCACAGGCTAGATGCCTGGCTACCTGCAGCGATACCGGGTTTCTCGCTGGCCGAGGTTGGCGAGCAAGATCAGAGCCACTCGTTAATGACGGCGATGGTGACGGTGGCCTCGTAGCGGACGGCCAGCTTGTCGTATCTCGTGGCCACCGCTCGATGACGCTTGAGACGTTTGATCCCGCACTCGACCGCGTGGCGCATACGGTAGTCGACCTTGTCGAACTTCGGCGGACGACCGCCGCGGGCGCCCAGCTTCTAGCGGCTGCGGATCTGGTCGGACTTCTCACAGTCCGGGCAGCACATGGCTCAACGCTGACGCCGTCTCGGAAACAGTGCGCTGAACGTTCCGCTGAGAATCGCTGCGAAGAGCAGCCATCCCCATGACGCCGCCCCGAGCCGATGCGAAACCACCACCACGTAGGCGAAGCAGCCGAGGCCACCGCCCACCAGGCAGAACGCAAAGCCGCGAAGCCCGAACCACCACCTGGGGCGATCTATCTCAGGAGTCACACCAGGCAATATCCACGCT
This sequence comes from Streptomyces sp. 6-11-2, assembly GCF_006540305.1. Lineage (GTDB taxonomy): Bacteria > Actinomycetota > Actinomycetes > Streptomycetales > Streptomycetaceae > Streptomyces. Next base: position 7,606,815 of record NZ_BJOR01000001.1, read on the forward strand.
CGCTGGCAGGCCACGAGAACCCTGGAGCGATCGTCTCTGCAACACGGCGAACCTCTGCGGTCACAGCACTAGACGTCCACCGGCGGCACCGAGGCCAAGCGGCGCTGCGCAGCGGCTTGGATCTCGGAAGGACCGCGTGCCCATTCGATCGTGCGGCCGGCCGCAGTCGCCACAGGCCGGTCCCAGCAGGAGCGGACCGTCGCCGGACGGCGTATGCCGAGTTCGGCCCGCGCCCAGTCCGGAAGGAGACCGACAGCGGCATTCATCAACAGGCGCACGACCAGCCGTTCACGTCCGGTCCGGCCGAAGCCCCGGAGAAACCGCACGGAGTCCGACGCGGCTCGGGTCGCACGGAGTTGGGGACGTGTTCGGTCCAGGTAGCGCTCGACCTCCCGAGTGTTGCAGGGCACCTTCTCCGCGCCCAGCATCTCGGCGACCGGGGCGACCTGGCGGTAGTACGCGTCGCACTCGGCAGGCGTCAGCCGCAACCGCTGCGGCGCGTACGACTGGTAACCCGCCAGGAAGCTGCGCACCTCCGCGATGTGCACCCAGGTCAGCAGTTCGGGGTCGTCCGCGCGGTAGGGCCGGCCGTCCGGGGCGGTGCCGCGCACCCGGGTGTGAATCCGGCGCACCAAGGCGATCGACTCGTGTGCGGCCGGCGCGGAGCCGAAGGTCGTCGTGGTGACGAACCGCGCGGTGCCGATGAGACGGCCGACCGGGTCGGACCGGAAATCCGAGTGCTGGTCGACCCCGGCCATGGCCAGAGGGTGCAGGGACTGGAGCATCAACGCCGCGAACCCGCCGATGAGCATGCCGGTCGGATGTCCGTGCACCCGCCAGGCAGGATCGCCCGGGACGATCCCGAGCAGCCCGGGATCACCGGCCGGACCCTCGTACCGTTCCAGTTTGAGGTCCCCACCATGCACGGTCGCCTTGAGCTCCTCGGCGATCCGGGTCCTCAGCCCCACAAACACCTCCGCGATCCGATGCGCACCGCCACTGCATCGCCATTCTCTCCGGTCGACCCGACGACGGTCCGGGGGATGGCCACGAACCTGACCATGCCTCCGCCCGCGCCGTGTGCAGCCCCGGCCATGGGCGGTCAGCCTGGGCGGCAGCGTGTCCGAAGTGACAGCAAAATCGAACAAGCGATCTAATGTCGGTATGGATGCGACCGGCTTCCCCGATGACCTTGTCCAGGTGCAGTACGCCTGGAACGCCACCTACGATGCGCTCGCCGCGCCCCGGTCACCTGACACCACGGCCCTGCGCCGCCGCCTGCTGCGCCTGTCCGTACGTCTGTGGTGGCACCCCTACTGGAAGACCGTCCCCTCGGTGCCGGCGGCGCGCATCGGGCTGCGGCAGCTGGCCCGCACCCGGGGAGCCGTCCGAGCCGCATGACGAACCGGCGGGTGCCCTCGCCCGACCAGGAGCAGTGTCGCGACACGGGTTGCGCCTACGGTTGAGCCGTCTGTTGCGGGTATGGGTTGCGCCTGGGTTGTGCCTGGCCCCAGACATCCCTGTTGTGGCCGCTTTCTCCCATGCACTGGCTGGAGCTGGGGGAGAGGGACGGGCGGGATGGGCGGGATGGGCGGCGCGGAAGCAGCCGGGGATCGGTGCGCACTCGCCGTGGGTGCGTGTCGGCCGGGGCCGTGCGGCGTCCGGCCCGGTCTACTGCGGTGCGCCCAGGTTGGTGCCGGCGGCGAGCGCGGCTGCTTCTCCGCGTGAGGTCACGTCCAGTTTTCGTAGCAGGCCTGCGACGTGGAACTTGACGGTGCTCTCCGTGATGCCGAGCTCGGCCGCGATCGCCTTGTTGCGTCTGCCCTGGGCGACCAGGTGGAGCACCTCGCGCTCGCGGCGGTTGAGGGCTGCCAGACGTGTCTCATCGCTCCGATTGGCGGGAGGCTCGAGAGGGAGGCCGATTGTCGCGTGGCTGCCCCATCCCGGGACCGCGTCCAGAGTGACCGCGGCACCCAACGTCTGTGCGCGGCCCTCGAGTTGCCGCTGCAGGGCCGGCAGGTCTAGTTTCCCGGATTCCTGGTCACGTACGTCGACCACCAGCGAGGCGCCCGGGCAGCTCCAGGCGATGCGCAGGCGAGTCAGGTCGGGCTGGGCGATGAAGGCCAGCACGGTGGCGCGCGTCATCGCGCGTGCCGCATAGGCGATCTCGCCCGGCAGCGGACGTCCGTCCTTCGGCGGGGCCGCAAACTCGATGTGCGCCTCGTGATGGCGCAGCATCTGCCGGAGGTCCTTGCGCAGCGTCGCGAAGGCCGCATGGGCAGTCTCCTGCGACAACTCCTGGTCGGACTTCTGCATGGAACGCAACGCGATCAACGCGGCGGACGCCGTATCGGTGGCAGCCAGCCGCGCCCTGGCGTCATCGAGCCCGGACGAGCGCAGCGTGGACAGAATGGCCACGAGCGAGGTTTCGTGTGCAGCCACCATCTCGGTGATGGTGCGTGCCCGTTCGCTGGACGCGGCACGGGACTCTGCCAGGTAGTCGGGACTGGCCTGGGCGACCTGCTGCCGGATCGATGTTGCCACGATGCCGAAGACCGCCGACAACTCCGCGGGGTACGGGACCGGCCTCCGAGAACTCTGCGGAACGAGCAGGAGCAGCGTGTCGCCCCGGTCCCGCACCGTCCACACCGGGCGCTGAGCGCCACCGATCCTGGCAGTGGTGCTCAGGGCCCGGCCGGGCTCGACGACCCGCTTGAGGTCTTCGAGCTCATCGATGGTGACCTTGTGGATCAGGTCGGCGGCTCCGGCGACCTTGCGTGGACGTCCCGTGCACTCGCGAGTGAAGATCACGAGCGCTGCGTGCGGCCACCGGTGGGACAGGAGCCGGGAGAAACGGGGAGCGATGTCGTGCAACGGGCCGTCGATGACTTCCCGGAGCAGGAGAAGACCATCGGTTGAGGCCTGCGGATCTGGCATTCCGCCGACCCTACACTCTCCACCCCACTGTTCGAAGGTCGAGGATTTCCTGTCCACAAGACCAGGATCCCGGTGATCTCCACAGGGTTAGGTTCGCTGAGGCATGCACCGGACTGCATGCGCTTGTATCCACGAACGACGAAGGAACAGTTGCGATGCCTCAGCAGGTCCGCGGCGTGATCGCCCGCTCGAAGGGAGCTCCGGCCGAGCTCACCGACATCGTGATCCCGGACCCGGGTCCCGGCGAGGTCGTCGTTGCCGTGGCGGCCTGTGGGGTCTGCCACACCGACCTCACCTACCGGGACGGCGGGATCAGCGACGACTATCCCTTCCTGCTCGGCCACGAGGCGGCCGGCACCGTCGAGAGCGTCGGAGCAGGCGTCGACTCCGTCAAACCCGGCGACTTCGTCGTCCTGAACTGGCGGGCGGTGTGCGGGCAGTGCCGCGCCTGCAAGCGTGGCCGCCCGCAGTACTGCTTCGACACGTTCAACGCCGCCCAGAAGATGACTCTGCTCGACGGCACAGAACTCAACCCCGCCCTGGGCATCGGCGCGTTCGCCGACAAGACCCTCGTCCACGCGGGGCAGTGCACCAAGGTGGACCCCTCTGCGGACCCCGCGGTCGTCGGCCTCCTGGGGTGCGGTGTCATGGCCGGGCTTGGGGCGGCGGTCAACACCGGAGCCGTGAGCCGAGGCGACTCGGTGGCGGTGATCGGCTGCGGCGGCGTGGGCGACGCCGCGATCGTCGGGGCCCGCCTGGCCGGGGCCTCGAAGATCATCGCTGTCGATCGAGACGACCAGAAGCTCACATGGGCCCGAGAGCTCGGCGCCACCCACACGGTCAACGCCACCAACCAGGACATCGTCACCGCGGTCACGGAACTGACCGGCGGCTTCGGCGCCGATGTCGTCATCGACGCCGTGGGCCGTCCCGAAACGTGGAAGCAGGCGTTCTACGCACGCGACCTCGCAGGGACCGTCGTCCTCGTCGGCGTCCCAACCCCGGACATGCGCCTGGACATGCCGCTTCTCGACTTCTTCTCCCGCGGCGGCAGCCTCAAGTCGTCGTGGTACGGCGACTGTCTGCCCGAACGGGACTTCCCCATGCTCGTCGACCTCTACCAGCAAGGCCGGCTGCCGCTGGACAAATTTGTCACCGAACGCATCAGCCTCGACGCGGTCGAGGAAGCCTTCCACACCATGCACACCGGCAGCGTGCTGCGCTCGGTGGTGGTCCGGTGAGCGGCGCCCTGCGTATTGAACGCGTTGTCACCAGCGGGGTCTTCGAACTCGACGGGGGCACGTGGAACGTCGACAACAACGTCTGGCTCGTCGGCGACGACCACGACGTCGTCGTCGTGGACGCGGCCCATGACGATGCCCCGATCGTGGAAGCCGTGGGCAACCGCCGCGTAGGGGCGATCGTGTGTACCCACGGACACAACGACCACATCTCGGTCGCGCCCCAACTTGGTGACCGCCTCGACGCCCCGGTCCTGCTGCACCCGGCAGACCGCCAACTGTGGGAGATGACCCACCCGAGCCGAACGTTCCAGGAGACGGTCGACGGCGAACGAATCGCCGTGGCGGGGACGACCCTGGAAGTGATCCACACCCCCGGACACTCGCCCGGCTCAGTCTGCCTCCACCTGCCCGAGGCCCACGCTCTGTTCTCCGGCGACACCCTGTTCGCCGGTGGACCGGGTGCAACAGGCCGATCGTTCTCGGACTTCCCGACGATCATCACGTCCATCCGGGACCTGCTGTTCCCCCTGGCCGGGAACACCCTCGTCCACACCGGACACGGAGACACCACGACCATCCAGAACGAAGCACCCCACCTGGATGAATGGATCCGCCGCGGCCACTGAGCCCTCGCCCCAGGCGTCAATCACTGGATCTCCTGCACATCCGCTCCGCTTCCACTTCTCCCGTGTCGGTTGGAGAACGAGCAAGAGGAGCTAACACAATGCCTGGACTCGCCTGTAGGTGATCACACAGCAGGCGAGCTTCAGGAACGGCTCGTGGATGTCGTCGCGGATCTCCCAGCGGATCCGTAGCCGTCGGAAGCCGTGGATCCACGCGTTCGTCCGCTCGACTACCCAGCGGACCGAGCCCAGGCCGGAGCCGTGCGGAACTCCGCGTCGGGCGATGACCGGCTTGATGCCGCGCTTCCACAGGAGCCGACGGTACTTGTCGAAGTCGTAGCCCCGGTCGGCGAACAACTGCCGCGGCCGGTGACGGGGGCGACCGGTCACTCCGCGGATCCGTGGGATCGCGTCGAGCAGGGGCAGCAGCTGGGTGATGTCGTGGCGGTTGCTGATGGCGAGCGGGGTGCCGCCTGCGTCGGTGATGACGTGGTGCTTCGAGCCGGGCCGGGCACGGTCGACCGGGCTCGGCCCGGTTTTGGGCCGCCCCGACGGGCCTGGTGGTGGGAGCCGTCGATCACCGCCCGGGACCGGTCCAGCTTCCCGGCACGGTGCAGCTCGGTCAGCAGCACCTGGTGCAGCCGGTCCCACACCCCGGCCTCGTGCCAGTCCCGCAGCCGGCGCCAGCACCTCATCCCGGACCCGAAGCCGAGCTCCTGCGGCAGCCACTCCCACGGGATCCCGGTGTGCAGCACGAACAGGATGTCCTGCAGGCAACCACGGTCGTCCAGTGGCAGCCGGCCGGGATGGCGCGGACGCCGCTGCTTGACCGGCAGCGACGGCTCGATCCGCCCCCACAGGTCATCCGGCACCATCCACGGAGGACCGTTCCCCTTCCCCATGACTCGTTCAATGAGCCAGCCAGGAAGGGGATATGGCTACGACCAGGCTTTCTATCAGGTGCTCTAACTCCCGCAGCTGACGGCCTGGAAAGTAGGGTGCGGTCGGCTGAGCTGGGGTGATAGGTAAGCGATGTGACAGAGAGTCTTGAGTATTCCGCCCTGCTGCAACTGATCGACGAGCGGTCGGCCGCGTTCCGGAGTGCGGTTGCCGCCGCGCCCAGCCTTGACGCGCCGGTGCCGTCCTGCCCCGAGTGGACGTTGTTCGATCTGGTGCAGCACCTGGGTACGGGCCAGCGCTGGTGGGCCGCGATCGTCGCCGCGGGCCCGGCCGAGGCTCCGCCGGCCAAGGACGCCGCGGAGGTGCCGCGCGAGCTCGAGGCGCTGCTGGCCTGGTACGCCGAGTCGAACGAGCTGCTGCTGAGTGCGCTGCGCGAGGCTGGCCCGGAGCGCGAGTGCTGGGCGTGGTGGGGCGCCGGCGTGTCGCCGGCGAATGCCTGGGGCGTTGCCCGGCGCCGGGTGCACGAGGTGCTGGTGCACACCTACGACGCCCAGCTCGCCGCAGGCGCCGTGCAACCGATGCCGGTGGACGTCGCGATCGACGGCGTGGCCGAGTTTCTCGACACCTGCAACTCCACCCCGGCGGCCTGGCCGCACGAGGCCGCCACCATCCACTACCACGCCACCGAGGGCCGCTCCTGGCTCCTCGCGCTGGACGGCACCGGCGCCTGGCCCGCACCCCTTACGGACGACGCCGCGCCCGCCTCCGCTTCGGCCACGGGCACGGCCGAGCAGCTGCTCCTCTTCGTCTGGGGCCGCCTCACGCTGAGCGACCTGAAGATCGAGGGCGACCAGCAGGTGTTCGAGCAGCTGATCGCCTGGGAGCCCGAGGAGTAGCCAGTCAATACCGCCAGCGGACGGCCTCGATGACGTCCGCGTCGGTGAACATCGCGAACAGCTCCGCCTCCGCGCGGCGGACGGCCAGTACGGCCTCGTACAGCTCGGGCCCGAGCGCCTCCCGCAGTACTGCCGACTCAGCCAGGAAGGGGATATGGCTACGACCAGGCTTTCTGTTAGGTGCTCTAAGGGATTGGGGCGGAGCATGGTGGGCGGCGTTGGGGGTCGGGCCGCGATGTGGGTGGTGGCCGTGCCCAGCGGCTGCCCTCGGCCTGCGGGGTTGCTCGACCCGGAGCGGGTCGGGAACGCTGTGGACTCCAGGGCCGAGCCGCCGACTTGCCCCCGACATCCCCCTATGCGCCTCTCGCAGCCCATCCCAGAACATAAAAGGGAGAGTGGGGCGGGCTGTGGCTGGCGGTCGGCGCGGCGGGGGATCGGCTGTCCTCAGGGCACTGCTGCGCGTCGGCGGGGCCTCCGCGCTCCGTGCCAGGCCGGAGCCCGCAACGCCAGTGTGGGGAGAATGCTTCCCAACTGCGTCGTCAGCTGCGCGGTCCTTTCACAGAGGGGCGATCAGCGCCGCCGGGAGGGGGAAAGCATGGCGCTCGTGAGGAAGCTCCGGCCGCTTGCGGTGCTGGAGCGCAAAGCGCAGACCCGGCCCCAGAGTCCGCAGCTTTCCGGCACATCGCGCCAGGGGACACCGATCACGGGACGGCCTTCAAGAGAGGCCCGAGGGAGACGGCTCCCCACCTCGCCGTCTCGGAGGACGCTCAGTCGAGACAGAACTCATTGCCCTCGATGTCCTGCATCACGATGCACGACTCATTGACGCCGTCGGCACGCAGCAGCCGCACGCGTACCGCGCCGAGCGCGACCAGCCGTGTGCACTCGGCCTCGAGTGTGGCGAGGCGCTCTTCACCCACGAGCCCGGTGCCGGCCCGCACGCAAAGATGTAGCCGGTTCTTGACGACCTTGCCTTCGGGTACACGCTGGAAGTACATTCGCGGGCCCACGCCTGAGGGGTCACTGCAGGCGAACGCTGAACCCTGTCGCTCAGGCGGCAGAGAGCGATTGAATTCGTCCCACGTGGCAAACCCCTCCGGTGGCGGCGGTACGACGTATCCCAACACCTCGCACCAGAAGCGAGCGACGCGCTCAGGTTCTGCGCAGTCGAAGGTGACTTGGAACTGCTTGATCGACGACATCGGCGCACCATAGCAGCGGGACGGGGGACGCTGTTGCTCATTTTCCGGCGAGGATCCGCATGTTGTCGGGAGGAAGGCCCCTGCCGGCCGCTGCCGTGTGCCACCTCTGTTGTCAGTAGCAGTCGTCACACCATGGTCATGCAATCCATGCATATGGTGCATGCAACCGGAGTTGCTTCTGCGACGGAGGCGCATACACCTGCGGGCCGGTTCAACCACGACCAGCTCGATGTGGGTGGCTTCGTTCACTTCAACTGACAGCGTTGTTCGTGAGTTCTGGTTCTGGCTCAGGTCCTGTGGTCCGTGACTGCGAGTTACCGGCTGGAGCTCCCATTCGGGTAAGTTCACAGCGAACCGAGGAACCTGCTGACCGCTGCGGCGAACTCTGTTGGGACGGTCTCGTGGACGGTGTGCCCGGCCGGGAGTTCAACAAGCCAGGTATGGGGACGCCGTGCCGCCATGTCCTTCGCGTGTTTGGCGCTGAGCACCGTGCTGCGGCTGCCGCGGATGAGCAAGGCCGGGCAGTCGCTGGCGAGCCAGTCGTTCCAGTGATCCCCGTTGAGGTGCTGCTGTGAGGCGTTCATGTCCCTCGGGTCAAAGGCAAGGCCCCATCCGTCGGGGTACTCACGGACGGCGTCCATGAGGTAGCTCGCCGACGGGCCGGTTTCTTCCAGCAGCTCGGCCCGGGTCGGTGCCCGGTGTGGCCAGGACAGGCTGAAGGACAGGTCGCCATCGACCTCGGCGCCGATGTCCTCGACGATCAATGCGTCCACAAGCCCGGGTAGCCGTGCCGCGAGCTGGTAGGCGTTGACGCCTCCCAGGGAGTGGCCGAGTACGACCGCGGCGTCGATCCCCAGATGTTCCAGCACGGCCGCAGCGTCCTCGACGTAGCCGGTGCGGGAGAAGTCGGGAGGGCTGTCGGAGCGGCCGTGTCCACGCTGGTCGAGCGCGATGACCCGCCAGGAGTCGCCCAGCGCCCAGGTCAGGCGCCTGAAGGTGCGGCCTTCTCCGAAGTGGCCGTGCAGGGCCAACAGAGGGCGACCCGATCCACCGAAGTCGAGAAAGGACAGGCGACGCCCAGCCGCCATCATGGCCGCGCGTTTCGGCTCGGGTGGGATCGTTGAGGTCATGGTCGTGAGTATGTGGGGATCCAGTTGCCCAAGGTCACGTGGTCTTCCACGACGCCTGAGCTCCACGGCAGGGTCAGGCCGGCAGTGATGGCAACGAGGCCCCGGTCAAGGCCGTTGATGAAGGTGTGCAGGCTGGGCAGGTCGTCGGCTCGGACCGCCTCGATCCACTCAGGGAGCCGTTCTCCCCGGAGCTGGGTGAGCATCTGCCCGAAAGGGCGGACGTGCCCGGGAAGGGCGTCCAGCTAGGGGCGGTGGGTCAGAACAGACTTGAGCTTCAGCCGCTGGTTCTCCGGAAGCGTCTCTGGGTGACTGAGGATCCAACCGGCAACAGTCCGGGGAGACGGCGGCCGACCACCCGGCACCGCGTTTCTGAAGTGGTGAAGGCATGCGCGGACAGCCCCGTACCCACCCGCTCTCTTACGAAGGTGTCGAATCGGCGGACGTGCTCACCCCCTGGGCTGGGTCGTCGATGCCGAGCCGGCGCTTTGTGTCTGCGGCGTGCGGCGCCCGGGCCCGCGGCGGCGGCGAGTACCTCCGGGGCGCCCGGCCGACGTCCTTGAACCGTGTCAGATGCGGGGCTGGCACCGGCCGCGGCGTCGGTCCAGAAGGTGCCGTGCCGGAGCGGAGCGCAGGCAGGCCCCGATCGCGACGCACACGGCGGCCGTGCCATAAGCCCACGCCTGGAGGGGGAAGTCGGGCAGCAGCCGGCCGCCGAGGTAGAGGACGGTGCCGGCGACGGTGACGGTCAGCCACTCCCAGCGGCCGTCGAGGGCGACGAGACCGACGACGATCAGTGAGTACCAGGGGTAGTTGGGTGAGACCAGCAGCAAGGCCGTGCCGGTCAGCAACAGGGCACCGCGCCAGGGGCGAGCCGGGTCGCCGCGCCACCACACATGGAGGGCCGTGAGCGCGAGCAGCACGATGACGGTCACTTCTGCGGCGGCGTCCGGCAGCAGCAGCCGCAGCAGGGCGAAACGGTGCACGTCCCCGGGTCCGTACCCCTCCTCCTGGAGGTAGCCCGGCAGGTAGCCCAGGACGCCCGCGCCGGAGGCGATGACGTAGGGCAGGTAGGCGAGCACGACTGCAGCGAGCACCGCCAACACCAGGCGCAGCACCCGCGCCGGGCTGCGTTGCCCGGACAGAGCGCCGGGCAACGCCAGAACAGGCAGCATTTTCACGGCGATCGCGGCGCCGAGGAGTGCGCCGCGGCGGGCCCCCGCGGTGGCGGTGCCGAGGGCGAGCACGGTGAGCAGGACGCCGAGGGTGTCGATGTGCGCGTTGTTGACCGCTTCGAAGGGGACGGCCGGACACCACCCCCACAGAGCGGTGCGGGCCGGGGCCCGGCGCGGGTCGCCCCGTCGGCGGCCCACGACGAGCAGGGCGGCGGTGGTGCCGAACGCCAGGACGGCGCCGCCTGCTTGGAGTGGCTTGTGGCGGCTGTCAGGTGGTGAGAGGACATGGACGGCGAAGAACCAGCCCTCGGCGACAGGCGGGTAGATGGTGGGGACGGTGGGGCGGTTGATGCGGACGCACAGGCCGCTGTCCGTACGGGTCAGTCCCCAGCCCTGGCAGGAGCCTTTGGTGGGGAACAGCCACTGGTCGCGCAGCTTGGCGAGTTCAGGTGCGGCGGGCGGGTGGGCGTACGGGGAGATCCCGGCGGCCTGGACGCGGCCGTCCCAGGCGTAGCGGTACATGTCGTTGCTGGTGCGGGGCGGTGCGGCGAGCGCGGCCAGCGCCATGGCGGCCGCACCGGCCAGGACCAGTCCCGTCGCGGCTCGCTCCGGGGCCTTGCGCACGGCCCACACCGCGGCGGCGAACAGCGCCCAGGCGAGGGCGTATCCGGCCAGAAGGCGGCCGGGGTCACTCTGGTTGTCGCCCGCGCGAACGGTGTCGAGGACGACGGCGGTGAGTGCGGCCAGGAGGACTGCGGTGACGATGATGCTGACACGGGCCGAGGTGCGGTTCATGGGTGCAGCGGGCTGACAGGGCCTCGGTTCGGGAGGTTGGTGCTGCGAGGCGGCGATATCACTCATGGGCGTTCGGGCCTTCCGGTGGCCGTGTCGTGCCGCCGTGACGCCCCGGCTGCGGGCGGTGCAGTTCCACGAACGGGCGGCCCTCGGCCGTCCACCGGCCGGTCAGGATCCAACCCGCGGCCTCGGCTGCACGCAGCAGGGCGGCGGTGCCGACGCGGGCCCAGGGGAAGGGGCGGCCGTGCCGGCCGTGGGCGTCCTCGACCCGGACGGTGAGGCGCTCGTCCACGTCGTGCGGTGCGGCCTCCGCGAGCAGGCGGCCGCCGGGCGGGACCACGGCACGGAGGCGGACCAGGAGGGCGACTGGGTCGCCGCCGATGCCGGCGTTGCCGTCCATCAACAAGACGGTGCCCCAGCGGCCTTCCCCCGGCAGGCGGTCGAACACGGACCGGCGCACGGCGGCACCCCCGCGCTGGAGGGTACGGGCCACGGCGGACGGGCTGACGTCCACGCCGAGCGCCCGTATGCCCCTGGCAGCCAGCGCCGCCACCAGACGTCCCGGCCCGCAGCCGACGTCGAGAACGGAGTCGGTGCAACGGTGCAGAACGCCGGTGTCGGCGGCGTCGGGGGCAGCGCACCAGCGCTCGACGTCCAGCGGCAGCAGTTCCCCTTCTCCTCCGGCGCCGTGCGCAAGGACCGGTGGCGACAGGCGGCGTAGGAAGAGCGGGCCGTGCCCGGTGCGCAGGGCGTCGGCGTAGGGGTCGTCCGTCCACGGCTCGCCCAGTTCCGCTGAACCAAGCCGATCCGCGGGATACGGCCGCGCAGGAAGCGGGGCAGGCCACGCCACCACGGTCTGCGGATGCCGTCGGGCCGCGGTCTGCGTCGTCCACCCGGTGAGGGCAGGGTCCGTACCGCTCGTAGTGCCGCTCACCGACCGGCCTCCGCGAGCGAGTTCACGGTGGCGGCGAAGCGCGAGCCGGGTGGGCAGCAGGCGGCGACCGCGGCGGCGTCGGCGGCGGTGTCCACATCGCGCAGTTTCGGCAGGTCGCTCACGCTCAGCCCCGCCTCGACGAGTCGGCACCGCTGCATCGCCCCGGTGCGGTCGGTGGACATCGGCACGCCCCGTACGAGAGCCGCGGCGCGCGCCGGGGCCGCGAAACCCAGCGCCCAGAACCCACCGTCCGCAGCCGGACCGAACCAGGCGTCGTGGCCCTCGCGTCCGATGCCCGCGAGAAGGTCCGTGGTCAGTTGGGGGGTGTCCATGCCGACAAGGAGGGCCGGTCCGCGGTCGCAGTGGCCGAAGGCGGCCGCGATCCGCTCGTCCAGGCCGCCGGCCTCTTGGGGCACGATGTCGAAGCCGGGCGGCAACCAGGGACCGGGTGCACCGTCGAGAACGAGGACACGGCGCCGTGCGGGGGCCTCCAGCACCGTGTGCAGGGTGTCGGCGAGGGCGGCCTCGGCCAGAGCGGCCGCCTCCTGGGGCGTGTAGGGCGGGGTGAGTCGCGTCTTGACCCGCCCCGGGACGGGTTCCTTGGCGATGACCAGCAGCGTGGCCGGCCCCGTGACCGGGAGCCGGGCGCTCATCGTCCGGTTCCCCGGGTGGTCACCGCGGACACCGGGTCGGCGGCGGGACGCGCGGCGAGGACGGCTCGCATGTCCCGTACGGCCTGCCAGGTACCGCGCCAGGTGCCGGTGACCTTCGAGCGGCCCGTACGGGGCCGGTACGGCACATCCGTCTCCTCCACCCGCCAGCCTGCGTCGGCGGCGCGAACCACCATCTGCAGCGGGTAGCCGGAGCGCCGGTCGGTCAGGCCCAGGGCGAGCAGGGACTCGCGGCGGGCGGCACGCATCGGGCCGAGGTCGTGCAGCCGCAGTCCGGTGCGCCGGCGGATCAGGCGGGCCAGCTCCACGTTGGCCAGACGGGCATGCAGGGGCCAGGCGCGGCGTGTGACAGGCCTGCGGCGACCCAGTACGAGGTCGGCGGAACCGTCGAGAACGGGCCCCGCGACGGCGGATAGAAGCGCCGGGTCGAGGGAGGCGTCACAGTCGCAGAAGCAGACGACGTCGGCCGTGGCGGCGGCGAGGCCGGCGTGGCAGGCGGCGCCGAAGCCGCGACGCGGTTCGTGGACCACATGCGCCCCGAGGGCGCGGGCAATGTCCGCCGAGCCATCGGTGGAGCCGTTGTCGACGACGATCGCGCGCCAGTCGGACGGGACGCGGTCCAGGACCCACGGCAGGGCCTCCGCCTCGTCGAGGCAGGGAAGCACCACGTCCACAGGAGCAGGCGAAGAGGGAGGTGTCTCGATCACCCCACTCACCCTACGAGAACAGAAGGGGCAAAAGGGATTTGACGATCTTACGGATCGCTGACGTCCACCGCCGCTCCCGCCGACGGCCGAAAGCGGGTGCGAGACTCGGTGGCGTGAAACGCGCACTCGTCGTGGACGACGCCCCCACCGTCTCCGAGGTCCCCCTGATCATCGGAGAGTCCGAACCGCTGGAGCACTTCCTGCGCAAGCCCGGGCAGACGACGAGCCGAGAGGAGTTGATGCGCGGGGTATGGGGAAGGGGAGTTCGGTGACCAGTCCACCATCACCGTCCACGGACGACGCCTGCGCGAGAAGATCGAGGACGCCCTGGCACGGCTACGGCTGATCAGCACCGTGTGGTGCAACGTCCCCGGCGGCTGCCGTTTCGAGGGCCGCCTGCCCGCCGCTGTCTGCGGAGCACACCGGGAGCAGGACCCACTCTGCGGGAGAAGCGGGGCCGGCCCTTCCGCCTTCGTCGGGGCCGACGCCGGCCGGTGGGAAACGTCAGCCCGCTCGCAGCGCAGCTGTCGCGAATTCCGTCATTCCGTCCACGAAGGCGACCTGCGGCTTCCAGCCCAGTTCGTCGCGCAGCCTGCGTGACGAGGCGGTGATGTGGCGGACGTCGCCGAGCCGGTACTCGCCCGTGACCACCGGCGCCCGCCCGCCATGCGCCTCGGCCAGGACGGCGGCCGTCTCCCCCACCGTGTGCGGCTCGCCGCTGCCGACGTTGTACGCCCGCGCGGTCCCCTCCGGCAGACCGGACAGACCGTCCAGGGCCGCGAGGTTGGCACCGGACACGTCCCGTACATGGACGAAGTCCCGCCGCTGGCCGCCGTCCTCGAACACGCGCGGTGCCTCGCCGCGCTCCAGCGCGGACCGGAACAGTGACGCGACGCCCGCGTACGGGGTGTCACGCGGCATCCCGGGCCCGTACACGTTGTGGTAGCGCAGCGCGGCCACCCGCCCGCCGACGGCGCGCGCCCACGCGCAGGCCAGGTGCTCCTGCGCGAGCTTGGTGGCGGCGTAGACGTTGCGCGGATCAAGCGGGGCGTCCTCGGTCACCAGACCGGGGGCGAGCGGCTCACCGCACCTCGGGCAGGGCGGATCGAAGCGGCCCACGTCGAGGTCCGCCACCTTGCGCGGCCCCGGCCGTACGACGCCATGCGACGGGCACTCGTAGCGGCCCTCTCCGTAGACCACCATCGAACTCGCCAGCACCAGACGACGCACCCCGGCCTCGGCCATGCCGGCCAGCACCACCGCGGTGCCCAGGTCGTTGCAGCCCACGTACGCGGGAGCGTCGCCGAAGTCCTTGCCGAGCCCGACCATCGCCGCCTGATGGCAGACGACGTCCACACCCTGAAGGGCCTCGGCCACGGCCGCCGCGTCGCGCACGTCCGCGTGTCTCCAGTCCACCCCGTCGGGGATGGGCGGGGACGTGCGGTGCGCGGTGGGCAACAGCGCGTCGAGCACGCGCACGCCGTGCCCGGCGCCGGTAAGGGCGGTGACGACGTGCGAGCCGATGAAGCCCGCGCCTCCGGTGACCAGGATCAACATGCCACCGACCGTACGGCCACGGGCCCTCCCGGCGACGGTACGACGCCGGATCGTCAGGGGTTCGTAAGCCTTCCCGCCGCAGACCGAGCGTCGTCGGGTTGTGAGGCAGCCGGCGCCGGCAGGCCGTAGCCCACGGCGAAGCCGAGCATGGTCGACGGGCCCCGCGGCCCGGCCCAGCTCGTCGCCGGTCGCGAACAGCCGTCCCACCACCTCGTGCACCTCGCCGCCCGCCACCGTCCCGGTGGAGATGCCCGCCACCGTGTCCAGCCCGGTGTCATAGGCGGCGTAGCAGAAGCGGCCCGCCCGGGCGAGTACGGCCAGGGCACCTTCGGCGTCGCGGCGCGGCCTGCCCCACAGCGGCACCAGCAGTCCGAGGGCCACGAGCCCGCCAAGCCCGACGCCGCTCACTTCCGCAGGCGCGTAAGCCACCCGTGAGACGGCCCGCCGCCGGAGCGTGGAGGCAGACCTACGAAGGTGGCCGCCGTCGGCTGCGGCGGATTCCCCGCGCGGCCAGCAGGAAGGCCGTGACCGTCGCCACCGCCACCATCGTGAACAGCCAGTTGCGCGGGTAGTCCAGCGGCAGGACCGAGGAGTTGGCGGGCTTCCCCGGGCGAAGGAGCACCGGCAGGGCCACCGCCGTCAGAGCGCCCGCCACCAGCAGTGCCCCGCGGACCGGCCCGCGCACACCGCCGCGGACCAGCACCCACCCGATGAGCAGCACCAGAGGTGCGATCAGCACGTCGTGCAGCACCACCGCCCCACCCAGCCAGACCAGGACACCCGGCAGGTCACGCACGTCCAGCAGCAGGGAGACGCCGACGCCCATCAGCGACAGGCCGATCAGACCCGTGAGGAGCCGCGCCACGCTCATCCTCATGACAGCACGTCCAGTCGGCCGACCCACTTGGTCTGCAGCACACCGGGCCGGTTCGGAGCGATCAAACGCACCGGGTAGCCGTGGTCGGGGGAGAGTTCCTCGCCGTTGAGACGCAGAGCGAGCAGAGTCAGCGGGTCGCGGGCGTGCTCGTGCCCCATTTCGGAGACCCGGTATCCGCCCCGACTCTGCAGTGACACCACCCGAACGCGGGCGTGCCGATGAGCGCCGGCAAGCTCAAGGAGGTCGATGACCCGAACGCCCGTCCAGCGGGCGGACTTGCTCCATCCCTCCACGCAGGCGATCGGCAGTTCCACCTCGTGCTGCGGCAGGTCCCGCAGCTCATCCAGCGTCAGTGTGCAGGGCCGCGGTCCGGCGACCGTCAAACGGTAGCGCTCGGCGGGTATCAGGCCGACACCGGCCGCGGCGGCGGTGCGGTTGACCGGCAGGCCCTGGGGGCCGTGATCGGGATGGCGGGGTGCGAGCAGGACGAGGTCCTTCAGGGGCGTGAAGGACTGGCCCACGGTGGTCACGGTGACCGCACCGACCGCCGCTGCCACCGCAATCAGCAGCGAACGCCGGTCGGGCCCGTCCTCCTCCGGCAGAGCCAGGGTCCCCGGCGAACGACGGCTCCAGTGTGCCCGGATCTCGGGGGCCTTGACCGCGACGTGCAGCACCAGGACTCCGGCCACCAGCCAGGCCACGGCGTAGTGCACCGGCACGAAGGAGAACGGCCACGGATACCACTGTGCGGTGTTCAGCAATCCCGTGGCCACTTCGAAGACGGCCGCCGCCACCAGCATGGCCGCCGACAACCGCTCCAGCGCGTGCCGCACCGACTGCACCGGCGGCCAGGCGAACAGCCGCGGGTACACCGTCCACAGTTTCGCCAGCAGCAGTGGAATCGCCGCGATGCCCGAGGCGACGTGCAGCCCCTGGGTGAGCCGGTAGCCCCACACCGGGCGGCTCGGCAGGTCATCGGCCAGCCACCCGGGCGGATGCTGCAGCACATGGCTGATCAGACCGGTGACGAAGCAGACCACGAAGGCGAGGCCGAGCCACCGTCCGATCGAGGTCGCCGTGCGGGCATCGTGCAACCTGCCCTTGAACGCCGGCGGAAACAATCGCGATCGCATACCCCCATCACAGCTGTCGCAAGGCCGTCGCGGAACGCCCGGACCCCTTACGGAACAGGGACATCCAGGTCTTGGGGCGACCTGCTGTGGCGGCAGCCGCTCGCCGGTGGCGTGGGTGACGTGCCGTCTGCGCACGTAGACGCCGAAGCCTCGGCAGCCGCAATCCTCATAGGTACGTGGAGTGGCCGTTGGCCACTCCAGGCAGGGGTGGGTGGGGCATCTGTTCTGCCAGCAGCACTGGGAGTGCCGGGGCGCTCCGCCAAGAAGGACATGGTCCGGCCCTTGCCGTCGGAGGAGAGGGCGATCAAAACGGCGCGTGCGCTGGCAGCAGATGGTCGGCCTTGACCGCGTACCCGCGGGCGCCAAAGCTCTCGGCGTAGGCGACCAGGTCCGGGTTTGGTGAACCGGGGCTGGCTGTGACGGCAGAGGTCGACGTGCAGCGCCGAGGCGGCGGCGGTGATCGAGCGTGCCCGGGGTGCTCCCGGCCCCGCGGCTTTGCTGCGTCAGTGCCGCCTGTAGGGGGCGACCAGCGCCGCGGTGGCGGCGGCCTGACTCCGTAGTTCCTTCAGGGTCTGGTTCGGCGAGGTGTTCTGGCCGAAGGACGCGGGCAGGGGGTTGCGGAGCGCGTACAGCGTCAGCTGGTACTTGTGCGTGTGGCCGGCGGGCGGGCAGGGACCGTCGTACGTCGCCTCGCCGAAGTCGTTCAGGAGTTCCCGGGCACCGGGTGTAAGGGTGTGCGGCTGCGTTCCCGGCGCTGTCGCGGGAAGGCCGACCTGCAGCCAGTGGATCTTCTGGTTCGCCAGGTCGACCATGGACAGGCCGAGTTCGGCGGTACCGGCCGGGACATTCTCGAACGTAAGCCCGGGGGAGTAGTCGTGGGGACTATCGCAGGTCATCAGGGGGAGGAACGCGCCTGACGCGTCGAAACCCTGGCCTCTGCCGAGGGTGAAGGGACCTGTAGGTACCGTCGTCGCCCGGGAGACCGCGGTGGACGGGGTTGACGTTGCTTGGGTGTGTCCGGCGGATGACGAGCACCCGGCCGTCGTCAGCAGTGCGGCCGCGGCAATCGCGTCTGAGACAAGGAATCGACGCATCATGCTGGAACCGTATGCCAGGCGGACGCCCCTCACCGCCCGTACCGGCTTACGGCTTCGTGACGTGCGGTCCCCGGCTGTGCAGCTGGTGCTGATCAGCTGGTCGGAGCAGGTTGAAGGACCGTCAGGTTCGCTCGTTCAGCCGTTGCCTGGTCGGCGTAGCACTTCTTTTCGTACTCGATCGGGCTGAGCCGGTCGAGCCGCTCCTGGATGTGCCGACTTCGCCACGGTCGGCGACCGTTCTGTGTGCCTGCGTGAGTGCACGGATCGGTAAGGCAGTTGGAGCGCACCAGGGGGTTCGCCTACTGGGCGTGCCTCGTTTGTCGCTCGGCATCGCGGATGGCGCGAGCGGCATTGATGAGCCCGATGTGGCTGAAGGCTTGGGGGAAGTTGCCGAGGGCCTCAGCTGTGGTGGAGTCGGTCTCCTCGGCCAGCAGGCCGAGGTCGTTGGCGTGTGCGAGGGTGGCTTGGAAGACGTGCCGTGCACGGGTGGTGTGGCCGGTGAGGGCGAGGGCTTGGGCAAGCCAGAAGGAACACAGCAAGAAGGCGCCTTCTTCTTCCTGCAGCTCGTCGGTGAGATAGCGGCGGACCAGGCCGTTGCGGTCGGTCAGTTGGGTGGCGATGGCCAGCACGGTGGACTGTACACGGGGGTCGTGCGGTGGCAAGAAGCCGACGATGGGCAGCATCAGCGCGGAGGCGTCGAGGTCGTCACTGTCGAATGCCTGGGTGAAGGCGCCCAGGCCGGAGTTCCAGCCGCGTTGTTCGATGGCTTGGCGGATCTGGTCGCGCTCGTGCTGCCAGTGGGGCAGGCGTTCGTCGGCTTGGAGGGCGGGGGCCATGGCGATGGCGCGGTCCAGGGCGACCCAGCACATCAGTTTCGAGTGGAGGAAGTGTCTGCTGGGTCCGCGCCTTTCCCAGATGCCCTGATCCTGTTGGGTCCACCGCTGGGCGGCTGCCTCGGCCGTCTGGAACAGGAAGGTCCGGGTGGCCGGGTCGAGAGGCTCACCGGGCGGAAGGGTCTGGTGAGCGGCGTCGAGGAGTTCACCGTAGACGTCGAGTTGGCGCTGGCGCCAGGCGTCGTTGCCGATCCGCACGGGGCTGCTGTTGCGCCAGCCGGTCAGGTGCGGCAGGAGCCGCTCGCTCAGGTCGTGTTCGCCGCCGATGCCGTACATGATCTGCAGGTCGACGCCGCGGTCGAGTTGGGTTGCCCCGGTGCGGGCGAGGAAGTCGAAGAACCGGTTCTTCTCCTTCTCGCAGGCGGCCGTGGCAAGCGCCTGAAGGGTGAAGCTCGCGTCGCGGACCCAGGTGTAGCGGTAATCCCAGTTGCGCTTGCCGCCCGTTGTCTCGGGCAGGGAGGTAGTGGCAGCGGCGACAATGGCCCCGCTGGGAGCGAAGGTCAGGGCTCGCAGCACGCGTCCGCTGTGGCTCACCTCGTTCTGCCAGGGGCCGACGTAGCCGCGGTGGAGCTTCGACCAGGAACGCCAGCCCGCGATGGTGTCGGACATGCGGCGCCGGATCCGCCCTGCCCGCCAGCCCACCGGCTCCCTTTCCCACGCCGGCCTGACGTGCAGGGCGAATGCGAGGCGGTGCCCCGCCGAGAGCGGGATTCGGCCGTGTGCTGTGGAGCCGCTCACTTGCAGGTCGACGGGGCTCGACAGCAGCAGAACGTGGGCTCCCCCGTGCGCCGCGAGCCCGCCTCGCACGGCTGAGAGCAAGGGGTGGACGAGTCCGAACTCCGGGCGCGGCGCGTAGGCGATCTCGATGGTTACCCGTCCTTCGGTGCAGGTGATCTGCCGCAGGAGCGTTCCGGGGGAAGCGGTGCCGAGCGCGTGCCCGCGTTCGCGCCGCCCCAGGGCGAGGGCATCCCGCAGGACCGCCGTACCCCCGGTTGTGCGGAAGACCGTCTCCAGAACAAGGGTGTCCTCGACGTAACGGCGGCTGATGTCGATCGGGTCGGTGACAGGGCGGATGGACCAGTGGCCGGCGTCCTCGTCGAGGAGTCGAGCGAAGATCGCCGGGCTGTCGAACCGGGGCAGACACAGCCAGTCCACCGAGCCGTCGGAGGTCACCAGCGCGGCCGAGCGGCAGTCGGACAGCAGAGCGTGGTCACCGATCGGTCGCGCACTCATGTCTCGCAGCCCGTCCACCTTGGGCCGGAGGTGGCCCGGCCAGGACGACGTGAGCAGTCGCCTGCGCCGCAGGTTGCTCCGGGTGCCCGACGAGTGTCATTGATCCCAGCCTCCCTGCACAGCGGATTCGCCCCCCACCCAATCAGCACGATCGGTGGATCGCATGCGCTGGCCGTCGGCGGTTGCCCCGAGCGGGTGGCGCGACGGCCTGGTGTCGCACCCGGCGCCTGGCGTCTGGGCGGCCTACGTCGTGTCCCGCCACCGCGTCGTCAGCCCCGCTCAGTAACGACGTCCCGAGGCCGGGTCCTGGCGGCCGAGGGCGAGGAAGCATCGGTGGCCGCATCTCCACTGGTCGGTGACGCTGAGGGCAAGGTCCTCGGCGACCCTGTGGAGCGCTGGTGCTCCCAGACGCGCCCAGGGGAACGGCGGCCCTTCGTGGCCATGGATGTCTTCGAACCGGGCGCTGCAGAGTTCCTCGACATCGTCGGGGTCGACCTCGACGAGGAGAACACCCGTCGGGGCGGTGAGCTGGATACAGCGGTACAGCAGGGCATGCGGGTCACCGCCGATACCGATGTTGGCGTCGATGAGCAGGACGGTCTGCCAGCCTCCCTCGGCCGGTAGCCGGTCGAACACCGATCGGCACAGTGCGATTCCACCGAGAGCGATGGTATGGGCCACCGCGCGGGGAGCCACATCGACGCCGAGCGCGAAGACCCCGCGACTCAGGAGTGCCCCGCACAGCCGGCCCGGTCCGCAGCCGACGTCGAGAACGGGGCCGACGGAGCGATTGAGTACGGATTCGTCGGCCAGGGTGGGCTGCGCGTACCAGCGATGCACAGGCATCCGGATCCGGCGCCCGTTTCCCAAGCGTAGATACACCGGTCCGTGGCCGGTTCGCAGGGCGAGCGCATAGGGGTCTCCCGCTGCGCAGGGCGAGCCGTCCTCGTCGGTCGTCACGATGCAGCGCCGTGACCTGGCGCAGGTCGTTCCTGGTCGGCGCGCGCGTCCCGCCGGACGCGGCGGAGCTTGAGAGCGAAGGCCACGGCGGAGGCGGCGAAGAGTACGGCGGTGATGGCCAGCCACCGGCCGATGTAGACGTCCATGGTCAACCGGGTGGCACCCGGGTAGGGGGTCGAGAGGGCGAAGATGAGGGGGAACCAGACAAGCAGGAGCACACCGGAGAGAAAAGTGGGCACGCGCAGGTAGTTGATCCACGGCGGTTGTGGCATGCGGGTGGCGCGATGCCGTAGGACAGCCTGTGTCGACAGGTCGGCGAGCGAGTACAGGGGCAGCAGGATGAGGTCATGGAGGATCGCTGCGCCGACGAACCAGATCGCGACCTCGAGCGGGCGGACGGCGAACAGGCGTACCAGGGCATAGCCGGTGATTGCGAACGAGGCGATCAGGACGAGCAGGTGGAGGGGGCCGGAGCCGTACCAGCGGACGAAGCGTGCCATTGGTCACGTCCTGAAGGTGAGCCGGTGCACCCACTTGGTGTTGTTCACGCCGGGGTTGGCCGGGACGATGACGCGGGCCGGGTAGCCGTGGTCGAGTGAGAGGTCCGCGCCGTTGACGTGCAGGGCGAGCAGCGATCGAGGGTCGTGGATCTGGTTGCCCCGCAGGACCACCGAGCTGTAGGGGCCGGGTGGTTGGACGGATTGCACCAGGACGCTTCCGGCGTAGGGGAGGCCTGCCATGGCGGCGAGGTCGGCCAGCCGAAGGCCGCTCCATTGCTGGTCGTGGGTGGACCATCCTTCCACGCAGGCGATAGGCAGCGCGGCGGCATGCTGGGGCATCGCCAGGAGCTGTGCGCGGGTGAAGACGAGCGTCGGACCGGGGCCGTGGATCTCCAGGCGCCAGTCGGGGCCGACGTGCGCGGGGGTGACACCGACGGCCGCCGCGGTCTTGTTGATCTGGAAGCCGTTCGGGCCGCCGCCCGGGGTGCGGTTGTGGGGCGCGAGAAGGGCGGTGTTGCGCAGCAGGCCGCCAATGCTCTGTCCCGCGGTGACCACCAGGAGGAGGAGCGATCCGCCCCCCACCATGGCGAGCGCGCCGCGCCGGGTCATCGTCGGCGGCGCGGGAGCGATCGGGACCAGGCCGTCGGGGTCGGGGGGCTCGGGCCGTGTGTTCGCGAGGTCAGTGCGCAGTTCGGCGGCCAGGCTGCGGGAGCGCAGGGCGCGGGTCATCCGGCCGAGTTTGAGACACACGTGGACGACGAACGCGGCGATGAACACCCAGGCGCCGTAGAAGTGCAGAGTGTAGAAGGAGCCGGGGAAGACGTAGAAGAGCTGAATGTTGATGATGCCGGTGATGAACTCAAAGATCACCCCGCCGACCAGCATGAGCAGGGACAACCGCTCCAGTCCGTGGGCGACGGAGCGGACCGGCAGCCACTCGAACAGCTTCGGGATCACTGACCACAACTTGGCCAGCAGCACCGGCACGAGGACCACGCCGAGCGTCACGTGCACGCCCTGGGTCAGCCGGTACAGCCAGTACGGATGGGTGGGCCAGGCGAAGAGGTAGAAACCCAGCAGGCCCTTGTCCGGGGTCTGGTCGTTGATGCGGTCGAGTCCCGGGTTGTAGGCGGCGTAGGAGAGCATCCCGGTGACGAAGAGCAGCGGGATTCCGATCAGCAGCACCAGTCCGAACACGGACGTCAGCCAGGGCCCGCGGAGGGGACTGCGCCAGAAGCCGGGACGGAACGGCCCCGGGGGCGGAGGAGTCCGCTCGACCCGCCGCACGAGGGCCCGGGTGCGAGCGGCCCACTTGGCGGCCTGCGCCGCCGCGACAGCGCGAGCGCGATCGAGGCATCCCTGTTTGTGCCCCTCGTCCGAACTCGGGCGCTGCGGCCCGCCGGAGCCCGGGGCCGGCGACCGTCCGCCGCTGTCCATCGGCTACCTCCACTGTCCCCGGGCCGACTCTCGGAACGGGGATCGCCCCGCGCCGTCATTGCCTGTCAGGCGTCCGCTCCAAACTTCCACAGATCGGATCGGCTTTCCCTTTCTGTCGTGCATGCGGGTGTCCGTCGCCAGCCGAACGGTCGAACCGGCGCTCCGCACGGCCCGACGGGTCGCACGAGCCTCGGGGGCGCCACCTCGGAGGGGCCGGTGCCTGCGTGTGTCAGGTGCGCAGTAGCCGCAGGTCGATGGCGTCGGCCATCGCCTTCATGCCCGCGTCGTTGGGGTGGATGTGGTCACCTGAGTCGTAGGCGGGTTTGAGGGCGGCCGGGTTCGCGGGGTCGCGCATGGTCTGGTCGAAGTCGATGACGCCGTCGAAGGCTCCGCTGGTACGGATCCACTGGTTGACGTTCTGGCGGATCGCCTCGGCGGCAGGCGTGTAGTACCCGTTGCCCTCGTCGGGCATCAGCGTTGCACCGATGACGTTGACGCGGGCGGCATGAGCCTCGTCGATCAGGGTCCGGTAGCCGTTGATGAGGTCCTGGGCGGTCAGGGGCCCGCTGTTGGGTCCGGCGTTGTTGCCGATGTCGTTGATGCCTTCGAAGAGGATCACGTCCTTGACGCCGGGCTGGCCGAGGGCGTCGTGCCCGAAGCGCTTGAGGGCGCTGGCCCCCTGCCACAGGTTGGGCACGTCGGTGAGGACCCGGTTGCCACCGATGCCGGCGTCGACGACGCTCAGCTTCTGCGGGCCCCGGTCGGCGCCCAGCCGGCGCCCGAGGAAGTCCGGCCACCGGGTGTAGGTGCCCGTGGAGGAGTGGTAGCCGTCGGTGATGGAGTCGCCGAAGGCGACGACGGTGCCCTTCGCTGTCGGCGAGACGACGTCCATCCCTGCCAGGTAGTACCACGAGGTCGTGGTGGTGCCGAACGCGGCAGCGCTGTCGTCACCGATGTGATTGCCGGAGGCGATGTAGGTCGTGTCGAATGCGTCGGAGTGCCAGGTCGACGTGCCCGTCGTGCCGGGCACGTAGAGGCTGACGAGCAGGTTCTCCCCGGCGCTGACCGAGATCGGGATGACGTCGCAGACCGCCTCTTGGCCGGCGGGGATCGTGACGTGACCGGAGTTTCCGAAGGTGACGTTCCGGGTGGTGCCGCGTGCAGCCTCTCCGCCGCTCGCCTGGACGGCCACATCCACGGCGCTGACCTCGAGCGGGGAGGTGCTGTACCGGTTGGACAAGGTGATGCGAGCGCCCGAGCCCGCGACGCTGCTGTGGACCACCATCCGGATGCTCTGGTTGCTGAAGGACGGGCCGCCGGTCGTCATGCTGGGTGACCAGGCGCTGACCCGTGTGCCCTTGCCTTGCACCGCGAACGTGGCGGCGCTCGCCACGTTCGCGGTGCTCAGCGGAACGACCGTGAGGGCAAAGCCGGTCAGCGCGCCGACCACGGTCAGCCAGGATCTGCGGCGTGGTCGGCAACCGGCCGCCACGCTTCCCTTGTTGTTGGGGGACATCGTCGATCTCCACTCTTCTCTCGTCCGCGGCGGGCTGGGCTCACCGGCTCTGGGTGAGGTGCTGTGGGGGCGCAGGAGGCGGCATCACCAAGGGCTTGGACCTGACCGCCACGATCAGCGCCGCGACGCCCTTGCTGCAGGGCGTCGTTGCGCGGGCCGGACGGCCGTCCGGTCACGTGTGACGAGCCGGCCTCAGCCGAGGCTGCCCAGGGTGACGGATTCACCGGGTTTGAGGCTGATCTTCCGTGAGGCGCTGCCCGCGACGACGGTCGTGTCACGACCGCCGACGCTCTTCAGCGTCACCCGGGTGACCTTGCCGTTCTTCCAGCTGAGGCCGGCGACGAAGCCGCCGCGGACGCCGACGCCGGATATCGAGCCCGATGCCGCCCACGCGGCGGGCAGTGCGGGCAGCAGCTCGACGTGGCCCGGCCGGGAGTAGACCATCATCTCGATCATCGCGGAGGGGGTGCCGAAGTTCGCGTCGATCTGGAAGATGCCGCGGCCTTGCCCCATGTCCATGATGTCGAAGAGGTTCGGCGCGGTGCCGTTGCTGCCGCCCGCCGATGGCTTCAGGTTGTTGACGACGAGCTGGTAGGCCTTCTCCGCGTTCTTCAGCCGTGACCAGCACAGACTGCGCCAGGCGTTGGACCAGCCGAAACTGTTCATGCCGCGGGCGGTCAGCAGGGCCGTCGCGCCGGCGAGGATGTCCTTCGGCGTGGAGTCGTCCGGGCGGATACGGTCGCCGGGGAAGAGGCCGACGAGCGGGGAGAGGTGCCGGTGTGCGGTCTCGCCGAGGTCGTCGGGCGACATCCACTCCTCCAGCCAGCCGGTCTTGGGGCTGACCACGGGCAGGTACAGGTGCCGGCGCAGACCGTCGATCGTCGCGCTGTAGGAGGTGTCCTTGCCGAGTACCTGGGTCGCGGTGCGGTAGTTGGCGAAGAGGTTCCAGACCAGTTCCTGGGCGTAGGTGATGCCCTTGGCGTCGAGCGGACCCTGCTCGGGCGACCAGTCGCTGTCGGCGATGAGGACCTCGCGCGAGGCCCCGGAGGCGTCGGTGACGGTCGTGGTGATGAGGCGTGCCTCCCAGAACTCCACCGCGCCCTTGATGAGGGGGTAGATCTTTTCGAGGTAGGCGCCGTCCTGCGTGTACTCGTAGTGCTCGAACAGGTTCTGGCAGAGCCAGGCGTTGCCGGCCGGGTGCCACCACCAGCCGCCTCCGCCGTAGGGGTTGGTGGAGATGGCCACGGTCCAGCCGGCGATCCTGCCACTGGAATTGCGGTACCGGTTGGTCGGGCTGTTGAACAGCCGCTGGGTGACGTCCGTCCAGGAAGGCAGCTGCGCGAGGCAGTAGTCCGTGAAGGCGTCGAAGCAGCCGGACAGGCCCGCGCGGTCGGCCATCCAGTAATTCATCTGGATGTTGATGTCGGTGTGGTAGTCGCCCATCCAGTCCGGGTCGTTGCCGTCCAGCCACGGCCCCTGCAGGCCCATTGGCAGGCTGCCCCGCGACCCGGAGATCATCAGGTAGCGGCCGAACTGCAGGTAGGCGGCCTCGAGCTCCGGGTCGGGGACGTCGTCCCGGTGGCGTGCCTGCACCCGGTGCCAGGTGTCCAGCTTGCGCTGTGCGGCGGACGACGTGCCGAGATTGATGTCCAGCTGCTCGAACATCGGGCGGAAGTCGGCGACATGTGTGTGCAGCAGGGTGCTCGCGGAGTGGCCGGCCGCGTCGAGGACCTTGGTCCGCGCCAGGCGCTCCGGGTCCACGGACGGGTCACGGAACCCGGCGGCCGCTTCGGGCGCGTAGTTGGTACCGCCGCTGACCACGACGGTGAGGTCCTTGCAGTCGCTGAAGGAGATCGACGTACCGTTGACGGCCACCGTGCCGCCGTTGCTGTACGCGGTGACGGCGGCGCCGTACTTCAGCCCGTTGGCGAGGGAGGCGCTGAACGAGGCGTAACGCCGGGCGCTGTCGGCGGTGGTGGACTCGCCGTGCGTGCCGGTGAGGGAGACGGTACCGGTGTAGGTGCCGCTGCCCTGCCGGGAGAAGTACAGGACGATGACGTCGTCGCGGCGACTGGCGAAGATCTGTCGGTGGTAGGTGACGCCGGACAGGTCGTACGAGGCGCTGACGAGGCCTTGGGCCAGGTCGAGTGTGCGACGGTAGTTGTCGACGGAGCCCAGGTCGTGGCCGGGGATGTCGACGGTCAGCTCGGCCAGCAGGGTCAGCGAGCCGAAGTCGTCGCGGCCGTAGGGGAACTGGCCGTCGCTCTGCAGGGTGTCGTTGAGGCCACCGGTCCACAGGGTGGCGTCGGTGATCGTCAGCAGTTCGCTGGAGGGGTCGTTGCTCGCGAGCGCTCCGAGGCGTCCGTTCCCGACCGGCAGACCCTGCTGGATCATCGAGTTGGATGAGCCGGGAGCCTGCCACCACAACTGGTTCTTCGCGGCGGCGGCCGCGGACAGCAGGGGTGAGGTGGTCGGGCGCTGGGGGGCGGCCGAGGCGGTGAAGGCGGGCAGGCCGCCGAGGGCGGCGGCCGTGCCGGCTGCGGCGGCGAGGGCCAGGAAGCCCCTTCGGCTCGGGTGGTTGTCGCGCGTTTCGGTGTGCTGGGTGTCCACGTTGTGCACTCCATGTCCGGGGAACGGCGCGTGCGGGAACGACACATGTATGTCGTCGGGCGTTGTGTGCGGGGAATACGCCGGGCGTGAAGCCCGGATGCCGCGGGACCGTGCGGCGGCCCGGGGGCGGTCGCCGGGTGCGGGGCCCGGTCGTGTCACTTCCGGGCCCGCGGAGCGGTCAGGCGGACTTGGGTACGTCGATCCTGTCGATGTCGGGCGAGTAGCCCCAGCCGCTGTCGAACGTGACGGTGTTGGAACCCGCTTTCAGCGCCAACTCGACGCTGATGGTCCCGACCGTGCCCCAGTCGCCCGTGGAGGGGAACTTGAGGCTGGTGCCGTTGCCGCTGTTGGAGTAGACGGTCACCGAGCGGGGGTCGCCGCTGACATAGGAGACGTTGACGGGGTAGATGCCGTCCTTCTTCACCGTGATGTCGTTGAACTGCAGCCTGCTGTCGAGGTAGAGGTTGCCGACCTTCTTGCCGCCGGAGCAGGAGTCGCATGCGGCGACGGAGGCGTTGCCGGTTCGAGTGTTGTTCGCGGACTCCGCCTCGTAGCTGGTGGTCGCCAGTGGCGCGCCGCCGGGCTTGACGGTGAACAGCCGGGAGCCGTGTGCGGGCAGCGTCGCGGTGATCTTGTTCTTGTACGTCCCGAGGTCATTGTGGTTCCACAGGTCCCGCACGGATGCCGCGCCGGTGAACCCGAAGGACGCCCAGTTGGCGGTGACGGAGGCCGGCGAGTGGCCGAGGTTGAACAGGGCGACGGTGTAGCCGCCGTCGGAGTTCTTGGTCCCCCAGACCTGCTCGTCGCCCATCGGGGTGACGGGACGTGCGACGGGGGAGTTGTTCTGGTCGACGGCGATGACTTCCTGGTTGGTCAGCAGGGAGAGACCGTAACTGTCCAGCTGGGTGAGGTCGTCACCGGTGAACAGGGGCGACTTGTTGATGGCCCACAGGGTCATGTAGCTCTGCCGTTCGGCGTTGGTGAGGCCGTCCATCGCCCCGTTGCCGACATCGATCGCGTCGAGGTCGTTCCAGCCGCCCGGGCCGGCCTTGCCGCTCCACGCTGGGGCGTCGTCCCACCGGCCCTTGACCGAGTTCTCCCAGGTGACCAGGGTGTTGCAGTAGCACTCGACGTCGGTGTCGATGCGCCAGCCGTTGGAGTACTTCTTCCAGTCTGCGGCGTGACCGATGTCGAGTGACCAGGAGAGCTCGAGGTGGATCGGACGCCCGGTGTCGGCGATGGCCTTGTGCCAGGCGACGACGTCCGCGACGTTGTTGTAGTTGTCACCGGACTTGAACGAGCCCGGACCCACCCCGTCCAACTTCAGGAAGTCATAACCCCAGTCCGCGAGCATCTGCGCCTGCGAGTCGATGTACCTCTGCGCGCAGGGGTTGCCGAAGTCCAGCTTGTAGGCGCTGTCCCAGCCGTTGGTGGTGCGCAGGTCCGGGTGGACGATGTCCGCGGTGGTGCAGCCGGGGGCGTTCCAGACCGGCACCCTGCCGTCGCCGTACGCCCCCTTCTCCAGGCCGACGGGGAGGTATATACCCGCCTTGAGGCCCTTGGAGTGGATGTGGTCGGCGACCGACTTCATACCGTGGGGGAACCGGACCGGGTCGGGCGTCTGCCGGCCGTACTGGTCGAACTCGGTCGTCCAGTTGTTGTCCATCCACCAGCCGGCGTCGATGTTGACGTGGTCGTAGCCGTACTTCTTCAGCGTGGTGGCGAGGGCGTCCGTCTGCTTCAGGACATTCGCCTCGGTGAGGTAGCTGTAGTTGCCGTTCGGGTTCAGGCCCGGGTACTGGGAGGACTGCATGCTCCAACTGGACCAGCCCATGAACGGCTTGGCCGCAATGCCGGAAGTGACGTCCGCCGTGGTCGCAGCCGAGGTGACGGCCGCGGTCGTGGACCTGGAGGCGGCCGTGGCCGGGGTGGCGGTGGGGACCGCCGCAGCGAGCCCGGCCGTGACGGCCAGGACCAGCATGACTCTCATGGTGTGGCGTGGGGAGCCGGCGAGGGCTCCGCGCAGAGCTCTGTACGAGGGTGACCGCATGGGTCTGCCTCCTGGGGCTGGGATGAACGGAATCGCGCGGTTGCACCCGTGAGGAACGGGCGTTGCGCCGGTCAGGGGCGGCGTGCACCGGACAGGACGCCGGGGGAAGCGGTCGGGCAACCGACGGCCGGGGCGTCGGGTCGGCGGCTCAGCCCTTGCCCGAGCCGATGGTGAGGCCGCTGATGAACTGTCGCTGGAGCGCGAAGTACACCAGCAGCGTGGGGATCGCGGTCATGAGAGCACCTGCCGCGATGAGGTTGGGATTGGTGAAGTAGGCGCCCTGGAGATTGGCCAGTGCGGAGGTGATGGGGCGCTTGTCACCCGCCTCGATCAGCGCGAGTGACCAGAAGAAGTCGTTGTAGATCCAGATGGATTCCAGGGTCGCGAGCGCCGCGAACGCCGGCCGGCACAACGGCAGCACGATCTGGAAGAACTGCCGCCACACCGGGGCACCGTCCACGAGAGCGGCTTCGAAGATCTCTTTCGGGACCGTCTTCATGTAGTTGCTCAGCACGAAGGTGCAGAAGCCGCACTGGTAGGCGATGTGGATGAAGATGATGCCCCACAGGGAGTTGTAGACGAGCAGGGAATCGCTCATCCACGCGGGCAGCGGCACGAGAAGGTACAGCCGGTACAGCGGAGTGATCAGGACCTGTGCGGGGAGCAGATTTCCCGCGGTGAAGAGCATCAGCAGTGCGACGTTCCAGCGGAAGTCGAACCGCGCGACGAAGAAGGCCACGGCTGCGGCGAACAGCAGGGTGCCGAGCACCGCCGGAACCGTGATGAGCACGGAGTTCCAGAAGAAGTGCGGCATCCCGGACTGGTTCCACGCGTCTGAGAAATTCCGCAGGCCGATGCTGTGCGGCCAGGACAGATACCCGTGCCGGGCGGTGTCGGAATAAGGACGCAGGGAGGTGTACACGGCCCAGAGCAGCGGGACGAGCCACAGCAGCGCTGTGCCGCCGAGCATGATGTGGCGTCCGGTCTGCCGCTTCGGCCTTGCGGAGCCCGCGGCGTGATACGTCCACGAGGGGCGTGACCGGCGGGCCGGTGGTGCGGCGGTCGTGGTCACTGGTCCTCCTTGCGGAACGTCTGGACGAGGAACGTTCCGATTGCGGCCAGGGAGACGATGAGCAGGATGACCGCGAGCGCGGATCCGTATCCGATGTGGCTGGACTCGCCGATGATGTTGTCGGTGATGAGCAGCGACAGAAGTTCCATGCCGGGCTTGCTTCCGGTACCGCCGCCGAGGACGTAGACGACGTCGAAGGCGCGCAGTGACTCCATGAGGGTGACGACCAGGACGATGATGTTGACCGGCTTCAGGGCGGGCAGCACCACTCTCATGAAGGTCTGGCGTCCGTTGGCGCCGTCGAGGGCGGCCGCCTCCTTCAGGGCGGGGTCGAAGCCCTTCAGTCCGGCCAGGTAGAGGATCATGATGTAGCCGGTGTGCCGCCAGCCGGAGGCGACCAGGACGGCCCACAGATTGAGGTGGGGATCGCCCAGCCAGTTGATGTGGTGGCCGATCACACCGTCGAGCAGGCCGGTGTCGGGGTTGTAGATGATCTCCCAGATGAAGCCGACGACCGCCAGGGACAGCACCATCGGCATGAAGATCGCGGTCTGGTAGAGGCGGGTGAAACGGATCTTGTGGTCGAGCTGGTAGGCCAGGAAGACCCCGAACGGAGTGGGGAGCAATGCCGTGAACAGCAGCCAGATCAGGTTGTGCTGGACGGCCGGCCAGAACGGCGGGTAGTTGGTGAAGATCTCGTGGTAGTTGCCCAGCCCGACCCACTGGATGTCCGACAGGGTGAGGCCGTCCCAGTTGGTGAGGGACAGGCCGACGGAGGCGAGCGCCGGCAGCCACACGAAGGCCAGCAGGGCGAGCAGCGGGATGCCGACGGCAAAGGTCAGAAAGAGGCGGTCACCAGGACCGAGCCGGCGAGGACGAGGGTGTGCGAGCGACGGAGACCGACGCACGGTGCGCACGGAGGACATGGTGAACCCCCTCCGGTAGGGTCAGGCCGTGAAGAAGCGAGAGCGCTGCGACTCGATCTTCTTGAGCAGGGCTGAGCCGTTGTCGGGGTGGTTCAGCCATTCGGTGAAGCCGGGCTCGACCACAGTGGAGATGAATCCCGGATCGCTGTCGCGGTCACCGAACTGGGTGATGTGCTGGGCGCTCGCGATGAGTTCGGCGGCCTTCTTCTGCAGGGCGTTGTACGAACCTGTTCCGGCACCGGAGTTGACGGCCACGTTGCTCGGGTCGATGCCCATGTAGACGCCTTCGGCCTTCGCGCCGCCGAGGAACTCGAGGAACTTGGTGGCGCCGTCGAGGTTCTTCGGCCTGCGGCTGAGCATGAAACCGTCGGTCGGCGCCTCGACCGTGTCCTGACCGTAGGCCGGGTCGATCTCCGGGAAGGGGAAGAAGTCGATGTCGGAGCGGAGGGAGTCGTCGGTGATCTGCTGGCCGACGAAGAGACCGATGATCGCCATTCCGGACTTCTTGTCGAGCAGTGACTGCGCGGCGTCCTGCCAGGAGCGGCCGCCGCCGTTGGTCTGGTAGTAGGGGGTGAGCTCGCGCCACAGGTCGATGGTCTTGGCCGCGCGAGCGTCCGTCCAGGCGACCTGGCCCCTCATCAGGGACATGTGGAAGTCGTAGCCGTTGGCGCGGAGATTGAGGTAGTCGAAGGCGCCGAGAATGCTCCAACTGTCGCCGCCGCCGTAGCCCGAGGCGATCGGCGAGAGGCCGTCCTTCTTCATCTGCTTGGCCAACGCGATGAACTGGCTCCAGTTGGTGGGGACCTGGTAGCCGTGCTGCTGGAAGACGCTCTTGCGGTAGAAGACGGCCCATGGGTAGTTGTAGAGCGGTACGAAGTAGTACTTCCCGTCCTCGCCCTTGGACAGCTGCTTGGTGGCGTCGCTGTAGCCGGCGCCTATCCTGGCCCATACGTCGTCAATGGGGCTGGCCAGGCCCTTTTTGGCGAAGTACTGCATGCGGTAGCCGGCGAACCAGGTGAAGACGTCGTCCGGGGTGCCCTGGAGGTAGGTGGAGATGCTCTTCTGGAAGGTGTCGTGGTCGACGACGTTCGTCTTGACCGTGAGGCCGCTGTCCTTCTGGAAGGCGTCCGTCACCGCGGCGTAGGCCTTCTTCGGGGTGGCGTCCCCGCCGTTCGATCCGAAGGTCACCGTCTTAGGGTCGGACCCGGCCCCCGAGCCGCAGGCGGCAAGAGAGGGCACGGCCAGGGCGGCCGCCCCGGCACCGAACACCCCCTGGAGCACCGTTCTGCGGCTGGGTCCTGCGGCGGTCCGAGAGCTGCGGATCTGCGACGTCATGGCTACTCCTCGTACGTGTCTGATCCGATGAAGGACTGGATCGCGGTTGCCGCGGCCCCGCGCGCCCACTCCTCGAAGGGCAGGGGACGTGTCATCACGTCGCACTGCGAAGCAGTACCGAAGGCGGACGCGGCGAACGCGTCCCGGATGCCCTCGGCGAAAAG
The DNA here is from genome assembly GCF_006540305.1 of Streptomyces sp. 6-11-2. Classification (GTDB taxonomy): domain Bacteria; phylum Actinomycetota; class Actinomycetes; order Streptomycetales; family Streptomycetaceae; genus Streptomyces. The sequence goes on from NZ_BJOR01000001.1 coordinate 7,639,386, forward strand.
GTCGTAGGCGGCCAGGCCCTCCCCGGAGATGATCACCCGCTCGGAACCGAGGATGTTCACCAAGGAGCCGATGGCCTTGCCGATGGCCTCGCCGGCCTGTGCGTAGACCGCTCGGACATCGAGGTCCCCGCTGTGGGCCAGGTCCAGCGCCTCGGTCGCAGCGGTCACGTCCTTGCCCGTGGCCTCGCGCACTGCGCGGAGAATCGCGGGGTCCGCCGCGATCGCCTCCACGCACCCCCGGTTGCCGCAGTGGCAGAGCGGGCCGAGCGGGTCGAGGGACAGATGCCCGATCTCGCCGGCCACGCCGTGCGCGCCCGACACCACCCGTCCGTGCACCACCAGGCCACAGCCGATGCCGGCGCCCACGGTCACCAAGGCGAAGTTCAAGAGTCCGACTCCGGCCCCGAACCAGTGCTCGGCGACCGTGAGCGCCCGCACGTCGTTGTCGACCGTGACCGGCAGCCCGGTCGCGGTCCCGACGATCTCGGCGAGTGGTACGTCCCGCCACTCCAGGAAGGGCGAGTAGCGGACGACTCCGTTGGCGCGGTCCACGTCTCCCGAGATCGCGAGGCCCAACCCCCGCACCCGCACGCCGAATCCATCGGCCTCTGTGAGCAACTCCTGCACCAGGGAGGTGAGGGCGGGGAGGACTGTCTCAGGTTCGCGGCCCGTGAGCGGTACGCACCGGGCGATCCGGATACGGCAGCACAGGTCGGCCAGGACAGCGATGATCTCGTCGCCTGTCACCTTGATCCCGATGAACATCGCCCTCCCCGCCTCCACCCGCACCAGGCCGGCCGGACGTCCCACAGCGGGCCGCGCTCCTTCGTCCACGCCCTCGGCCAGATAGCCGAGCTCCATCAGCGGACGGACCGCCTTGGTGACGGCGGCCGGGGAGAGCCCGGTCCGCCGCCCCGTCTCGGCCCGGGTGAGCGGACCGTGGGACAGCAGGGTGGTGAAGACGAGGGAAGCGGCCGGCGTCATCGGCGGGGTCGCCTCGGGGGAGGGGGTCGAGCGCATGGCCGGAAACCTAGGTGGGTTCTTTTTCGCTGTCAATGAAAAAAGCACGCCTCTTTTGAAGCATGCGAGTTACCCACTGTCAGCCTGGAAAACATAGATGCCGACCGGGTGTTGACACGTGATCCAAGGCGGAGTTGGCTGCGCACTGCTCCTGTGCGGCACTCTCCGAACGTGAGGATCCATGTCTGAGATCTCCTTCGAACCGGCCTCCGGCGTCTGGCTGCTCTCCACCGCGCGCACGTCGTACGCGATGCGGATCGATCGCACCGGGGCCCCCTGTCACCTCGCTTGGGGACCTCGGCTGCCCCTTGCGGCGGCGGGCCACCTCGTGCCTCCTCAGGCCGGGGAGATCAGCAGCTTCGAGGGCCGCTCACCGGCCGGCGAGGAGTTGCCGGTCGACGGTGGGGCCCGGTACGGAGCGCCGTCCCTCCGGGTGCGGTTCGCCGACGGCACCCGTGCCTTCGAGTGGGCGCACCTGGGCCACCGGATCAGCGAATCGGCGCCCGGTACGACGGAACTCGCCCTGGAGTTCCGCGACCGCCACCACCCGCTGGCGGTCACCCTCCACTACCGTGTCCACGACGACACAGACGTCATCGAGCGTTGGACCGTGCTGCGTAACACCGGACAGCAACCGATCGCCGTGCTGCGCGCGGATTCGGCCGCTTGGACGCTGTCGCCGCGCGACGACTACCGGATCAGTCATGTCACGGGCCAGTGGTCGGCGGAGGGCCTGCTGCACCGGGAGCCGGTGCCGCACGGCGAGACCGTGCTCACCAGTCGGCGCGGCATCACCAGCCACCACGCGAACCCGTGGCTGATGCTGGACGCCGGCGATGCCACCGAGGACCGGGGCGAGGTGTGGAGCGCCGCCCTGGCCTGGAGCGGAAGCTGGCACCTCATCGTGCAGCGCACGCCCGACGGACGTGCGTCCTTCACGGGCGGAGCCGGGCATGACGGAGCGGAACTGCCACTCGGCCCGGGCGAGGAATACGCGACCCCGCGCTTCGCGGCCATGTACACCGACCGCGGCTTCGGCGCGGCGAGCCGCGCCTGGCACGCGTACGTCCTGGCCCATGTGCTCCCGCACCCGGACGAGACGCGCCCCGTGCTGTTCAACTCCTGGGAGGCCACCGGCTTCGATGTCGACGAAGCCAGTCAGAAGGCGCTTGCGACCCAGGCGGCGAAGCTGGGCGTGGAGCTCTACGTCGTCGACGACGGCTGGTTCCGAGGCCGCCGCGACGACACCGCCGGTCTCGGCGACTGGGCACCGGACCCCAAGCGGCTCCCCCAGGGGTTGGGGCCGCTGGTCGAGGAGGTCCACCGGCTCGGGATGCAATTCGGCCTGTGGGTGGAGCCCGAGATGGTCAACCCGGACAGCGACCTCTACCGCGCGCACCCCGACTGGGTGTTGCACTTCCCGCACCGCACCCGCACGGAACTGCGCAACCAACTGGTGCTCAACTTCGCGCGTGACGACATCGCCGAGTGGGCGTACGGATGGCTGACCCGGTTGGTCGCGGACAACGGAATCGACTTCCTCAAGTGGGACATGAACCGAGCCTTCAGCGAGGCCGGCTGGCCCGCCCGTGAAGACGGCCAAGACCTCCTGTGGACGCGGTACGTGCACAACCTCTACGACGTCATCGACCGCCTGCGAGCGGACCACCCCGGGCTGCGGATCGAAACCTGCAGCGGTGGCGGCGGTCGCGTCGACCTCGGCATCCTCTCCCGTACGGACCAGGCGTGGCCGTCCGACAACACCGACGCGGTGGACCGCGTCTCCATCCAGCACGGCTTCAGCCAGATCTACCCGGCACGGGTGATGGCGGCGTGGGTGACGGATGTGCCCAACCAGCTCACCAGCCGCTCGGTGCCGCTGCGTTACCGCTTCCATGTCGCGATGGCGGGGGTCCTGGCGGTAGGCGGCGACCTCGCACGCTGGACACCAGAGGAATTGGCTCAAGGCGCGGAACTGGTGGCGCAGTACAAGAGGGTCCGTCACATCGTGCAGCACGGCATCCAGCACCGGCTGCGCGGTCCCGTCGACGACGGCCCGACCGCGGTGCAGTACACCACCCCGGACCGCCGGGAGGTCTTCGTGCTGGTGTGGCAGCGGGCACTCCGCCACGGCACGCCGCGCCCCGTCCTCAGGCTCGCCGGCCTGGATCCCGCCGCGCGCTACCGGGATGCCGCTACCGGCGCCGAGCATCACGCGTCCGTACTGACCGGGTACGGGATCACACCCGAGCTGCCGGTCGGGGACTGGTGCAGTACCTCCCTGCACCTGATCAGGGTGGACGACGTGGCGGCCGACGGCACCGGCCCGACGTCATGAGTCTCCGTCAGGGCTGATCCCGTAACCATCCGTCATGCCCGAGCGTTTCAGGCCCTTGGCGATGGAGCCGCCGTCGATGGCGATCCGGTCGAGCACGAGCCCGACGAGCCGGTCGTAGGATTCCAGCCGGTGCGCCCGAACTGCCCTGCCGCGGAACTTGCCATACATCCCGGACCGGCCGGAACCCGGGGCCGTACCGGGCTTGGCACCGTCGTGACGATCGCCGTCGGCAACGCGAAGCATCCTCCTCACGGTGTGGGGTGCTGCGATGGTCCCACCCGCGGAAGTGGGCGGGTGCAGCGGGTGTGGGACCATCGCAGGGCACCCTGGCTGTCGGAAGACGGACGGCTACTCGGTGAACCGTAGGAAGTCCAGGTTGAAGCCGCCCGTTTCGCAGTAGACGGTGATCGTCTGTTCCCCGGCTGCGAGGGTCACGGGCACGTGCACGGACTGGTAACTCGCCCAGCCATCCGTGGCAGGCACCGACACGGTTGCCAGCGTGGCTCCGCTCTGATCACGCAGGGACAGGGCGTTCGGTGCGGTGGTCCCGGTGCCGTTGGCGACGCGCGACTCGAGATCGTAGGTTCCTGCCTGCGCCACGTCGATGCGGTACTTGAGCCAGTTGCCGGTGGCCGTCCAGCCCACGTTCTTGCCTCCGCTGGCCGCGGCGTTGCTCTCGATGAAGTTGCTGCCGTCTGCGGTCCAGCCGTGCTGTTCGATGTAGCCTTCGGCCTCGATCTTCTCGCCCATCGGGACCGCGTGCGGCCGCACAGTCAGGTGGACGCTCACCTGGTCGCGCGCCCTGCCGTCGGTGGCGTAGAAGGTCATGTCCTGCTCACCGGCTGTGGTCGGGTGGATGGTGACCAGGCCGGTGACCGGGTCGATGGTGACGCCGTCGGGCAGTTCGGTGGCGTAGTAGGCCAGCCGGTCCCCGTCGCGGTCGGTGGCCCGCAACTGAAGGCGCACGGTGCTGTACTGGTCGACGACCACATCGGCGGTCGGGCCGAGGTCGGGGGCGTGGTTGTGGCGGCCCGAGGGAGCGCTGCCCTGCCACCGGTAGGTGGCAAAGGAGCCGGCCGGGACGGTCACCACGAACGACTGTCCGGCGACGACGATGCGGACCCTGCTGTCGGTGCTGTTCCTGTTGCCGAGGACGGCGACGAACTTGTCGGCACCGGAGCGGAAGACCACGTTGCTGACGCCGTGTTCTGCGGCGCTGGACTCGACGCGCACGTCACCGGGGGAAAGGTACTTGGCGAACTGCCCCATGTCGTACAACTCGTCGCGGACGGTGAAATCCTTGGTCGTCGTGTTCACCGTGACCAGCCGGTTCGGCCACTTGGTGGTGGCGGCGACCTTCTCCCAGTCGATGTTGTTGTCCCGCGCGGGTGTCCAGTGCAGCGTTCCGCCGTCCTGATCCGTGGTTTGGGCCCACAGGATGTATGACCCGGCATCCAGGCGGAAGTCGCTGAGGAGCGTCGAGGGTGAGAGGTCGCTCGTCTCCGTGAGGTGGACCGGCTTCCCAGTCTGTTCGTAAGCGTCGCGCATCACACGCGGGTCCCCCCAGTAGGGGTGGAAGGCGATGGCGTCCGCCGCGTTCCGGACCTGCTTGCCGGTCACCGAGCCGTCGGGGGCGTCGTCGAAGATGCGGTGGTAGTTCTTGGTGGCCGTGCTGTTGGGATCACGCCAGTCCCAGAAGTTGAAGTCGTGGACGTGGAGCTGGGTGTTCAGCCGCGCGGCCCGGACTTCACGTTTGATCGCCAGGGCCAGCTTCTGCTGCTGGGCGACGCTGATGTCCATGGCCGGGTAGACCACGTCCATGCCCGGCTCGTTCAGCAGTGTCAGGGCGTCGACGCGGATTCCGTGCTTCGCGTAGGCCTGGACGAACTTGACGTAGTAGCGCGCGAACACATCGATGCAGTCGTCGCGCAACTTGCCGACCTGGTAGTAGTCCGTGGTGCTCCCGGGCTTCAGCGCGACCTCGCCGGTGAACCGGTTGTTCGTCTTCATCCACGCCGGTGCGCTCCACGCGGAGGCGAAGAACGTGGCCTTCGGGTTGTAGCGCTGAATGAGCTTGACGGTGTCGACGATGTGAAGGTCGATGTCCCGCTGGATGGAGAAGTGCTTGAGGCCGAAGTCCTCCGTGACGCCGGCGGGGAGGTCGTCCTCCGACCAGAACGGGAGATGTTCGATGAGGTCGGGGCTGCCGATCGTCAACCGGAACCGGTCGAGACCCGCGCCGTTCTTGGGGTCGACCAGAAGCCGGATGGCCGCATCACGCTGGGCGGGGGTGAGCTTCCACAGGTTGGAGACGCTCGTCTCGTCCACGGAGAAGCCGATGCCTGAGTATTTCTGCCGGGTGGTGCTCGGATCGACGACCACGGTGGCATCGGCAGGGGAGCCCTTGTCGACACCCATCCGGACACTCGGCCGATAAGCGCGGTCAGTGCCGTGACCGCGACGGCGGCGATCGCGGTGCGAGGACGTCTCACAGCTTCTCCTGGAGTCTGGGGGAGTATCGGGGTTCGGCGCCGTGCCAGGGCGGCGGCTCGGCTCGCTGCTGGTTTTGGCGGCAACTACACGCGTTCATAAGGGGATTGAGACTGCTGCCCGTAGTAGGGGCGCACGGAAAGGGTCTGACAGCTAGGTGTCCTGGCGTGGCGACAGCCACCGCATTGCCCCCTCCCGCCTCACCGACGGGTTGGATCCAAGCAATTTCATTGGCATTAAGTCAAGGCATGAAGTAAGTGAGCTTCAGCCAAGCTCCGCCGGGGAACGTGGCGTTCGAACCGGGGCCGTCGCCGCCGGCGTCAGCGTGCCTGGCCGAAGCGTTGAGGCAGCGACGCCCTTGTTCTGTGACGTGAGTTGCTTGATGGCGACAATTACTCGGTGGTAGTTGGCGTCCGGCTCGGTGATCGGCGGCGATGCGTCCGCTGCCTCTCACTGGCGGCAGGGACCGGGTGCGACGGCTCGCCGAAAAGCACCGCGGTGTCGGCGCCGCGACCGGGGGCGCCGTTGACGAGAGGATCCGCGACGGCCAGGTGGCGAATCGACCGATCTACGTCGCCATTGCTGTCACCGCCGGATCGAGCCCGCGCTACTGCTCGCGGCGGGACTGGGCCGAGGTCGCCGCCGACTTCACGCCCGTCTACACCGCGGCCGACGCGGACCAGGCCTAACGCAGGGCCGTCACCGCCTGCGGCCACTTCCCCTCGGAACAGGCCGCCCTTTAAGCGCCTGTACCTCTGCACGCTTTCCGCTACGTCCACCCGGGCCGAGTGTTGTCAGCGGTCGTGGCGATCGCAGTGGTCGTGACGCCCGTCGTGCCCGTGGTGCTCGCGGCGCTTGATCGTGGTGGTGTCGGTGGCGGTGTGGGTGGTGGTGTCACCGCCTCCAGTGACGGTAGCGGAGTTGGTGACCCGTGCACGGGCGTTGCAGGAGACGTCGACCTTCACGGTGACGGGCGGGTAGCTGTGCCCGGCAGGCAAGACGTCACTGCGTGTGCAGGTGAGGGTGGCCAGAATGCAGTGCCAGCCCCCGCCGGTGATCCTGTCGGCCCGAAGACCTGCGGGCAGGATGTCGTGGACGGTGACCTTGGTGCCATTGGTCGGGCCGACCGCGGTGACGTTACCCACAGTGATGGTGTAAACGCCGTCCTTGCCCCGGGTGAAGGCGTCCGCGTGCCTTTTGCTGATGGTCAGGGAGGGTTTGTTGACTGGGGTGACCGTAAATGTGAGGCCGGTACTGCCGGTGTTGTCGGTGCCGCTGGGGTCTGTGGTGGCGGTGCCACTGGGTTCGGTGAGGCCGGTGGTGGTGAAGGTGCCGATCATCGGCGCCTTCCCGTCGTTGACCTGGGCGACGTAGGCGCGCTGAACCGTGGCGGTCCAGACTGTGGCCAGGACGATCGCCAGGACGACCAGCCTGGCCATCATGACCGCCCCCGTATTGCGGGCCCGCGCCCTCAGCAGCAAGCGAAACATGCCGCCCATGCCTTCCGTGCTGCGGCTTGCTCCAGCCCGCCCTCTCCCATGCCTGAACACCGACATCTCCGCATCCAAACCGTCGATAACAAGCCGTGGATACTCATCGTGATATGAAGATCACTTCACGCTTCCGTGAGTGGCTCGCGCACAAGACACGACGGTGACCGCGGCGAGCGCACGAGAGTCGACGAACACAGCGGGTGCGCGAGTGGTGCGCGGAGCGGTGACGCGCTCGATGGCGACCGTCATGCGTCGCCCACGGAGCAGATCAGCCGGCTGTGGGGGCGGGGCTCGGTCGGAGCGGTCACCGGCGGCGCCGGAGGGACTTGGAGAGCAGAAGGCACAGAGCGGTGAGGACGAGGGCTGAGAGCCCGGCGACCACAGGGGTGGGGAAGCGCCCTTGCCGGGCGGCTGACGCGGCGACCGCTCCGGTGCTACCGGGAGTCGTCGGGAAGGTGATGGTGGCGCGGGAGGTGTGCTCGACCAGGCCGCTTTTGAGTGTGAGCGCCGCGGTCCACGGGCCGTCAGGCAGCCGTGCGTCCAGCGGGACGACCGCCTCCGCGAGGTCGCCCGGAGCCAGTGTGGTGCCCGTCTTGGCCGAGAACGGACCAGCGCGCAGTCCGCCCGGCCCGTCGAAGACGGAGAGTGCCCCGCCGATGTCCAGGGCACGGCCCCCTGTGTTGTGGATCCGGGCGCGAACCTCCCCCCGCCCGTCGCGGGCTCGGGTCGAATAGAGCCGCTCGATCTTGAAGTCCGAGGGTGGCTCACCACCGGGACCGACATCGATGTACATGCGGACGCCCACCCGGCCCAGCATCGTCATAGTGTGCGAGCGGTCCGTGGGGGTGCCCGTCTGCGCCCAGATGACGCCGTATCGCTCCCCGGCGGCGGCGTCCCTGGGCACCCGGATGGTGGTGCACACCCGCGCCGTTTCGGAGGCCGCCAGCTCAAGGTCCGCCGTATCGAGTGACGTCCAGCCGGTCAGCTCGTTGGGGGTGCGCTCCGGCGCGAAGGTCCGCTGCACCGCGAACGCCCCCGGTAGGCAGCCGCCGCCCGGACATGGCTCGTGCCGGCGAACCGCCGCCGTGGTTCCGACCGGGTCGGCCGACACGGCGCGGCATGTCGTTCCCGGACCCCGAGTCCGGGCTCTACGTCACCCACCGTGGCCTCAACGTACTGGCCACCATCGGCAAGGAAACGAAGGCAACCCATGAAGCTGACCACCGATCAGGCCCGGTAGGCGTTACCGGCGCAGTGGCGTGGCCCTATGCTGCGCCCGCCAGATCGAGGCCATCGAGGTTGTGACGTGAATTGCTCGATGGCATCAGTTTCCCGGTGATAGTTCGCGTCCGTCGCCTGCGGCGGCGGGGCAGCCCTGGCCAGGCTCAGAGTTCCCGGGTGTCGTCTGAGGTAGGCGCCTTTCCATCAGGCGCAGTGCGTGGGTGCCGGTCTCGTGGGAGAAGGCCCAGCAGGCGCCGAGGAGCCAGGGGTGGCCCTCGTGGATCTGCCGCTGCCCCGCGGCCGGGTCGAACCGTGCGTGTCGCCTTGCATGCAGATGGTGATGATCCGCGTCGAGTGCCCCTGTTGAGCGGGCTTGCCCGGCGGGCAAAACGGCTCAAGTTGAGGGTGGGCATGGGCGATCCTAGGCTGATCAGAGTGGGTGAGTTGAATGACCTGGGTTCGGCCAAGCCTTCAACCATGTGGCCTGAGTAGGCGGTCCTTCCGGAAGGACCCTGCCTCCTTGCGGGGCGGTGGACCGTACTCGCGGCGGTCGACGAAGGCGTACCAGCAGCCGTGATCACCACGGCGCTCACCGAGCGATTCCGGTCCCGGGGCCTCGGCGAGTTCGCCGACCGGGTTCTGTCCGTCATGCGCAGTGAGTTCGGCGGACACGCCGAGAAGAGGAGCCGATCGTGACACGCCCAGACAACCACCTGATCGTGCTCTTCGGCGCCACCGGCGACCTCGCCAAGCGCAAACTGCTCCCTGGCCTGTTCCACCTCGCCAGGGCAGGCCTCCTCCCGGACGGCTACCGCATTGTGGGCTCGAGTACCTCCCGGTCCGCGCTGAGCGACGACGCGTTCCGCGCACACGCGCACGATGCCATCGCCACCTTCGGCCCGTCCGAGCCGTCCGGGCCGGAGTGGCAGTCCTTCGAGGAGTCATTGTCCTTCGCCGCCGCCGAGCCCGAAGATCCCGGCCCGCTGCTCGCGGCCGTACGGTCGGCCGAGGAGTCCCTCGGCGGGCAGCCACGCCGACTGTTCCACCTGGCCGTCCCTCCCTCCGCGTTCGAATCCATGATCGGAATGCTTGGCGGCACCAACTTGGCAGAAAACGCGAAGGTGATCGTGGAGAAGCCCTTCGGTACCGATCTCGCCTCCGCGCGCGCACTCAACGAGACGATCCATGCCGTCTTCGACGAATCCCGCATCTTCCGCATCGACCACTTTCTGGGCAAGGAGTCGGTGGACAACATCCTCGCCCTCCGCTTCGCCAACGGCCTGTTCGAGCCCATCTGGAACCGAGACCACATCAGCCATGTGCAGATCGACGTACCCGAGACGCTCGGCCTCGAGGGTCGAGCCGGCTTCTACGAACGCACTGGAGCCTTCCGGGACATGATCGTCACGCATCTGATCCAGGTGCTCGGCATCGTGGCCATGGAACCACCTGTCTCGCTCGGTGCCCAGCCATTGCGTGACGAGAAGGCCAAGGTCTTCGAGGCACTGCGCCCCATCGAACCCGCCCACGCCGTACGCGGACAGTACGAGGGCTACCGTGACGAGCCGGGTGTCACGCAGGATTCGCAGACCGAGACGTTCGCCGCGCTACGACTGGAAGTGGACAACTGGCGGTGGGCCGGAGTCCCGTTCCACCTGCGCTCCGGCAAGAACCTGGCACAGCACCGAGAGGTGATCACCCTCGGCCTGCGAGAGCCGCCCCTGAGGATGTTCCGTACCGATCTTTCCCATCACGAGAAGAACACAGGCAACAAGATAGTGATCGACTTCGGGGACCCCGGGTGGATCGCCGCCCGCTTCCTCGCGAAGGAACCCGGCCCCACCATGCGACTCGGACCGGCAACGATGACCTTCCGCTACGCTGACTCCTTCTGCCAGAAGTACGAACTCGAAGGCTACGAACGGTTGCTCCTGGACGCCATGTTCGGCGACCAGTCGCTGTTCACGCGGGCCGACGAAATTGAGCACATCTGGGCGGCATCGACCCCCCTGCTCGAGAACCCACCGCCGCCCCAGCCGTACGCCGTCGGCTCATGGGGCCCGGACCCGGCCGTCAGCGAACTGATCGCACCTCATCAGTGGAATCTGCCGGATGCCGACGACGCGATGCGGTGACGGTCACTGTGACACCCAGCACGGCTTTGTTGAACGGCAGGGCCAGCCGGTCCTCGATGACCGCCCGGAAGGCGGCGAGCTGCTCGTACTCGTCGTAGGCGTCGACGGTCGCCTCCGCGATCACTGCGTCGAGTTCGGCGGTGGTGAGACTCATCGGCTGTGCCGCCGTTCCCCGCGCAGGAGTTCCGCGAGGCGGGCGCCGACCGGGGTGACGCTCGGCAGGGGCTTGTGTCGGTAGTGGCTCTTCTTACGGCGGCGCAACAGCTCCTCACCGTCCCGCTCCCAGGTGAACGCGGGCTTGCGCAGGAGAGCGCGGAACACAGGATCGGCATTTTCGGGGTGGCGCTGGACCAGGCGCCGGATCACCATGGGGGAGACGGAGTCGTCGTTCAGGTACTCCCGGAGCTGTGCCAGGTGGATGCGGTCACGGGCCAGGGCCGGCTCGGCGAACAGCGCATCGAGGTGGCCGAAGTTCGCGTAGTAACAGATGCCTTCGTCCAGATCGTAGATCACGGCCACGGTCTCGGTGTCGAGGAGCTCTTCGGGCAGGCTGCTGAGTTCGTCAAGGGAGGGGCCGCCGTTCCTCGCCTGCGCGGCAGCCTCGTCGTCGAGGGCTTCCTCCTGCCGGTGACGGTAGTACTCCCGCAGCTGGATCTGCGCCTCGCGGGGTTCCAGGACGAGCAGATCGGTGCCGAACAATTCGACGAAGTCGGCGCGGGCTTCGGCCTGCATCTCCCAGGCCCTGCGCAGCATCTCGGGATTGCGGAGCAGCAACTGCGGATTGACAGCAAGGGTCTGGGCGGTGACCTGAGCCAAGGGTGTTGACCTCGTAACCATCCACCGCGACCTGTGACATTCCGGTTCCATGTCGCGCTGTGCGTAGTGACCCCGGGCGGGGTCAGGCGCCTGCACTCCGGGGGAGGCTCGCGGGTGCCAACGTGCAGGGGCAGGCCAGCTCCCCCCGTGGCGGGTCTGCCCCTGCTCGCAAGGCCGACCTGTGCTGCCAACACGTGGCAACGCGTCCAGGCCTCTTCGGTGGGCGCGGTGACAAGGGGCGGCTCTTCAGGCTCGCGGCAAGCCTGCCGGTGCAGTCGCCGGACCGTTCTGCCTCCAGCCGTGCACCTGCGGACCAGCACCGGACACTGGCGCATCGTTCAGTTCAAGCTGCCGCTGCTCGATACCTCCAGCCTGACCAGCGGTGCGCGACGACGTCGCAAGCTCAAACGGAGCCCCAGGTTGAAGATCAAGCCAGGCCCTGTCTGACAATTGATCACTGGGCAGCGGCTTCCAGACCGACCAGTGTGGGTGGCTTCGGCCCCCTGTGGCAGAAGCCCGGGAGTCCAGAAGTCCAGAGGGCCAGGCGGGTAAAGGGACCCCAGGAGGGGTGCCGATCTGCTCTCTGCGCCACCGTTGGTTGCGCCGTGTCGTGCCGTGGTCAGGCTCTCTTGCCGATCTGTTCCGGCAGCTTGGTGAACAGGCGCCTGGCGTTTGTGTGGCCGACCTTGACTCGGTCGTTGTCACTGATGGCGGCGTTGTCGAACCACTCGGAGGCCTCGCGCATGGACTCGTAGGGGTAGTCGCTGGAGTACAGCACCCGGTCGGAGCCCATCTCGGCCATGGTCGCGTTGAGTGTCTGGGTGTGGAAGTTGCCGCTGGTCGTGACGTAGAAGTTGTTGTGCAGGTAGTGGGTCAGCGGCTTCTTGTACTTGATCAGGTCACCCATCATGGCTGCGCGGTGGTCGATGCGCCAGATGTTGAACGGCAGCGTCTCGCCCAGGTGGCCGAGGATGAGCGTGAGATTGGGGAACCGGTCGAGCAGGCCGCTGGTCATCAGACGCAGAGCGTGGGTGGAGGTCTCGACGGTGAAGGTCCACACTGCGCCGAACAGCTCCGGGTGCCCCTCGTAGATGCCCTGGTTGCCCGGCAGCGGGTCGCGCGGGTGCAAGTAGAGCGGCACGCCGACCGCCTCGAGGCGCTCCCAGAAGGGCAGGAAGCGGTCGTGGTCGTAGTACCAACCGGTATTGGCATCATTGATGTTGGTGAAGCCGTTGAGCATCACGCCGTGGAAACCGAGTTCGTTCACACAGCGTTCCAGCTCGGTCGTGGCCGCGGCGGGGTCCTGCATGGGCAGGGCGGCGAGCCCGCCGTAGCGGTTGGGGTTCGCGGCCACGAACTCGGCCAGCTTGTCATTGACCTGCCGGGCGCGGGTGACGGCACGCCCCGGGTCGGTCTCCCCTTGGATGCCGGGCGCGGTCAGTGACAGCAGTGAGTAGTCGATACCGGCGGCGTCCATCTCGGCCAGCCGCTCTGCCCCCAGATCGGTCAGACGCCGGGAGACGTCCCTCATCATGTCGGGGTTGACGTACTCCGGGAGTTCCCCGGAGAGCTCCGGGAGGTTGAAGTGCTCTTCGAGGGCGATTTTGCCGGGCATGCAGGCTCTCCTTGTCGATTGAAGGCGCCTTCCTTCCCGCGAGGGTGAACGCGCCCAATTCGGACACTCCTCGGAGAGGCTCGGCGCGGCCCCGCTCCGGCACATGGCCGTGGAAATCGCCTGTGTGTGAAGGGACTTGAGCCAAGCGCGGGCTCTTCCCCTCGGTGCCCTGAGGGCGAACAGGCGAGACCGGGCCGGAAGCCCTGCCGCGACCCCGGCCGCCATGCCTGATCACCGTTTCACGAGGCAATGCCAAGTGGCCGACGAAACACGGACTGTGTCACTCCGCTGGCGCCGTCAGATACGTGCTGGTCTGTGGCCGCGCCTGGCGAGCCTTGCCGCCCTGCTTCGGCGTCGCCGCCGACTCAGCCCCCGCCACGAACGTGATTCCCGCAACCACCTGGCTTTCCTCGGACTCGCCACGGTCCTGTGCTGCTACAAGCGCCTCGTCCGTGCGACAGCTAGAAGTGGACGGGGCGGTCACGCCCCGTGTCGGCGGTCGGGTTCCAGTTGCGCCCTGGCCCGGCGCACCTCAGGCTGCCGCTATGGACCGCACCCCGGAACCCAGAACGCTGTCCATTCTGGTGACTGGCGCGGCGGGCAGCGTCGGTGTCGTCGGACGATCCGTGGTCGAAGGCCTTCGGTAAGCGGGACCTGCCCGTCCGAGCCATGGTGCTGCGTCGTGATGACGAGCGGGTCCAGGCGCTGCGCGCGACGGGCGCCGAGGCCGTCGTCGGAGACGTGACGCGCGCGGGCGACGTCGTCGACGCCCTGGACGGTTGCGGACGGTGTACCTCGGCATGGGCGTGTCAGCGCAGTATCTGGAGGCTGCCGTGACGGCGGCGGCCGTCGCACGCGCGGCCGCCCAGGCAGAGCTCCGTGACTCCGATGACCGACTGCTGGACCCACGCCACCAGCGGTTGCATGCTCCTCCCTCTCCCCGCACGCTGACCGCCATACGCATCGCGACGGAAAGTACCGGGCCCATGAGCGACGAACTCCTCGATCTGGCAATCGCCACCGCCGGCGGTCAAGCGCTCTGGGACGCCCTGCGCGGCTTGAAAGTCGACATCTCCATCGGCGGCCCGATCTGGGCGAATAAAGGCTGGCCGCCGGACAAGACGTTCGACCAGGTCCTGACGCTCGACACGGTCGGAGAGCACATCGTATTCGACCCGTTCACCCGCCCCGACCGGCGGATGGTGTTCGACGCCGCCGCCGAAAGCGTCACCATGCAGACCCTCGACGGCGAACCGGTCGAGAGTCTCGCCCCTGCACGCGCCGGCTTCAAGGGAATGCTGCGCGACAGCACCTGGGACGCTCTACACCTCGGCTACTTCCTGGGCTACGCGTGCTGGAACTACTTCACCACCCCGTTCCTGTTCACCCATCCGGAAGTACGGGTCCGTGAGATCGAACCGTGGCGCGAGGTCGGGCAGACCTGGCGGCGCCTGCAGGTGCGCTTCCCGCCCGAGATCGCCACGCACAATCCCGACCAAGTGTTCTACTTCGATGCCCTCGGAATGCAACGCCGCATGGACTACATCGCTGAAGTCAACGGCAGCACTCTCGTCGGCCACTACACCAGCCGCTACCAGAGCTTCGGAGGGCTGCTCGTGGCGACACGCCGACGAGTCTTTCGCCGGAACCCCGACAACAGCGTCAACCTCAACCTCCCTTCCATCACGCTCGACATCCACGACGTCGAACTCGTCCACTCCGACGACGAACAGGTACGGCCATGACCACGGAAACCGCCTTCATCGACCACCCCGCCCGGCGGCTCGTTGTGGCGCTCCCCGACCCCTACGACGCAGCGCGCGAGCACTACGAAGCCCTCGTCCCCGAGGTCGACCTGCCCCGCTTCTTCCAGATGGCCTCCTGGCAGGCCACGCTCGAGCTCGCCGAGATCAACGCCCCGCATGGTTTCATGCGCTACTACCGCAGCGACATCACCGCCGTCATGGCCGGCTCGCCGTCCTCCTGGAAGGCCACGCAGTACCTGATGGGCAACCACACCATCGCCGAACGCATGTTCCGCCACGACCCGTCGATTATGGTGCACGCACCACTGAGGACCCTGCTCTACGCGGACCCCGACGGCGACACCAAACTCGCCGTCGACCAGCCCAGCCTGCTGTTCGCCAGCTACGGCAATCCTCGGATCGCCGACGTCGGCCGCGAACTCGACGCCCTCCTCGCCCAGTTGGTCACCCTGCTCGGTGGCGACGCACCTCCCCAGTTGTGACTCCATGTGGTGGCGGCCGACCGCTACGGTGCGGCCGGAGCGACGGGATCGCACCAGGCGGGCCAGTACGCAAGAGGCTCTCCCGGCCGATCGGCGTGTCCCCTTGGATGCCCGTCCCGGACCCGCCTGAGGGAGGAGATGCCGGACAGTCGCCCGCGTGGTTGCCTGGTGCCGGTGGGGTTGCGTGCGCGACCCCCGCAGCACTCGCCGCCAACGCCATGAGGACAAAAGATCATGGAGCGCTTCACACCGGACTACCCGGAGATGATCGTCCCGGTCGGCCATGTCGAACCCGTACCGCGTCGAATCCGGGGCTATGCGGGGAACCTTCCCGTCTTCGACACTGTGCGGGCGCGATACGTGTGGCTCTGGCCGGGCTACCCGCAATACTGCGTTCCTCGCGAAGACATCCGCGACGGTGCTCTCCTCGACGAGGGCCGGACCATGGCGCTACGGGTCGGCAGGGCGCGTCGCCACACCCTCCGACTGGGCTCGCTGACCCGTCCGGGCGCGGCCTGGGAGTGGGCCGATGACGTACCTGGTGTCGCCGGTTGTGTCAGCTTCCGCTGGGAGGCCATCGACGCATGGTTCGAAGAGGACGAGCAGGTGTTCGTCCACCCCAGGAGTCCCTACACCCGCGTCGATGCGCTTAGGTCGGGCCGCGGTGTGCGCGTCATGCTCGACGGAGCCGTGCTCGCGGACGCGCCTTCCTCGGTGATGGTGCTGGAGACAGGCCTCCCGACGCGCTACTACCTCGACCGCGTGTACATCGACTGGACCCGCATGCAGCCGACCGACACCGTCACCAGTTGCCCCTACAAGGGCAACACCAGCGGCTACTGGTCCGTCACAACGGACACGGCCACCTACCCCGACCTCGCCTGGGCATACGATTTCCCGACCCGGCAGGTAGCGCCCATCGCCGGACTGGTGGCCTTCTACAACGAGCGCGTGGACCTCTACCTCGACGGCCACCTGTTGCCACGCCCCTCTGGCGTCACCAGAGCCATATGGGAGCAGCAACACCGCGTCTGACCTGCACACTCCCAGTCACTTCGGCATCAGTGCACCGGGGGATGGGGACGGTTCAGCGATGGCCTCGGCGATGGCGTGGGCGATCACGCCGGCTGCGCACGCAGGGCACGCCCGAGCCGGTCCAACTCCTCACGCGCACCTGGCATTTCTCCCACCGGAGCCCCCCTCTCCCGCTCGACCACGGGCATCCTATGCGGGTGAGAACGGTGAGAACACAGGCAGAGGCCCGTACCCAGCTGCTACGTCACTTCACGGAGACGCTCCGTGCGCTGCCCCCGGAACTGTCGCTGGCACTACGGCATCCGGACCTGCCCCACGCGGGCCTGCACCGCGGGGTTGTCCTGTCCGAGGACCTGAACCATCCCGATGACGGCTGGGCGACCTTCGACATCCGGTACTGGGTGCTGGGAACCACGCCGGACACCTGCGACCGGTATTTCGACCTGGTGACGGGGGTGTGGAGTGAGTGGGGCTGGGCGACGCGGGACGGAGGGGCTGCCCGTACGCACACGGGTCGGGCGGACACCCCCGACGGCTACAGCCTCGCCCTCACGCGGAGTGTGAACGGCTACCTGAGCATGGCCGGCTCGACACCGCTGTTCCTGCGGGACTCGGTGGTGGGGGAGCCGATGCCGACGCGGATCGCTTGGCGGGATGGGGAGGCGGTGTTCTCCTTGTAGGCAGGCTCGCAGAATGACCGCCCGGACTTGAGGTCCTGGTTGATTCAGGCGGCCAGGTGTCCGTCTCGGCCGGCAAAGGTGAAGCCGCCGAGTGCGGGCGGCGTCCGCGGTCGGCCTCACCCGCGATCAGGCCCGCGGAACCCTCCGGCTCAGTCTCGGACGCACCACCACCGACAACGACGTCGTCCAGGCCGCCGGACTCATCACGCAGGCTGCACACGCCCTGGCGCCGGTGGCCGCCGGCGCGGCCTGGCCTACCCGAACCGGCCGTCTCCGCGGAACGATCCCCACTACCCGCACATGCGGCCTCGGCGTCCTACCGGCCGGTCCGCAGGGTGGGCTGGGCCGAGGGCAGGCCGACGCCGGGCGTCGTGTTCCCCAGGGTGGCAGGCGACCGGCGCGGCCGCTGATGTCGTACGGCAACGCGTCGTTGCCGCATCATCGCGCGATCCCGTTTTTAAGTTAATTAGCAATTAATATTGACAGGCTTGGGAGGCCTGGGCACAGTTTCCGCCGTGGCACCGGCGCCCGGCGGACCGGAGCGGGGTGCCCCATACCCCCAACTCTCGGGAGAATTAAGTGGCTTCGCATCGTGCAGGGATGGCGCGACTGCGGCGGACCGCGGTGGCGCTCGGCGCCGTGGCGCTGGTCGGGTCGATGGTCCCGGCGGCACACGCCGCGGAGGACCAGGGCGCGCCGCAGTACTACGACAGCGGCCTCGCCCCTACGCCGTACATGGGATGGAACACCTACTACGGGCTCGGCGCCCCGACGGAGGACCAGGTCAGGAAGGTCGCCGACTACCTCGTCAGCAGCGGGCTGCGCGACAGCGGATACGACATCGTCTGGCTGGACGGAGGTTGGCAGGCCGACCAGCCACGTGATCCGAAGACGGGCCGGCTCGTTGCCAACCCCACGCGCTTCCCCTCCGGCATTCCCGCGCTGGTGACGTACCTTCACCAGCGCGGACTCAAGGCCGGCATCTACACCGACGCGGGCGAGTACGACGGCGGCACGTGGTGCGGGCTCGGCAGCCGCGGCCACTACGAGGAGGACGCCCGCCAGTTCGCCGGGTGGAAGGTCGACGCCATCAAGGTGGACTTCCTGTGTGGCATCGGCGCCGGGCTCGACCCGGGCCCGGCTTTCAAGGAGTTCAGCGAAGCCGTCGCCAAGTCGGGGCGGAAGATGCTGCTCAACCTGTGCAACCCGCTCACCGACGACTGGGGCATGCCGCACACCCCCGAGCAGGACGCGCACAACACCTTCGTCCACGGCCCGACGACCGCCGACTCCTGGCGCACCGGCACCGACATCGCCTGGGGTACCCCGACGGCGGGGGAGTGGCCGAACGTCCTGCGCAACATGGACGCCAACGCCTGGCACCCCGAGGCCCAGGGCCCCGGGCACTGGAACGACCCGGACTACCTCATCCCGATGCGCAAGCTCGCCGAGGGTGGCTATGAGCTGACGGAGGAGGAGTCCACCACACAGTTCGTGATGTGGGCCGAGATGGCCTCGCCGCTGGTGCTCGGCAGTGACCCGCGCACCCTGCCGAAATCGATGATCGACACCCTGCGCAACCCCGAGATCATCGCCGTCGACCAGGACCCGCTGGGCATCCAGGGCGTCCGCGTGGCGACGGACTCCGTCGGCGACGTCTACAGCAAGGTGCTCAAGGGCGCGGGCAAGCGGGCGGTCGTCCTGCTCAACCGCTCCGACCAGGCGCAGGATCGCACGGTGACCTTCGCCGACGCCGGGCTGACCGGCAAGGTCGCGGTGCGTGACCTGCGGGCCCGCACGTCGCGCGGCACCTTCAGCGGCTCGTACACGGTACGCGTTCCCGCGCACGGCACCGCCTTCCTCAAGCTGACCGGCACGGACGACGCCCCGGGCGCGCAGCTGCCCGGCCGCTCCTCGGCGAGCCCGGCGCTGGTGCGGGACGGTGACACCCTGACCGTCTTCACTCGCGGCGGGGACGGGGCCCTGCGCGCGCAGACCGCGCGCGGGGGTGACTGGTCCAAGGCCCGGACCACCGAGCTGGGCGGCCCGACGCGGGGCCGCATCCTCGGCCAGCCCGCCGCGTACGCCTCCGCCGGCGGCCGGATCGACGTCTTCGTCCGCGGCGCCGACGACACCGCCTACCGGCGCGTGTACGCGAACGGGCGCTGGGGCCGCTGGCAGAGCCTGGGCGGCACACTGACGGACGCGCCGACCGCGGCCTTCTCCGGGCCGGACGACTGGACGCTGTTCGCGCGTGGCGCGGACGGCAAGCTGTGGTCCCGCGGTCCGGCCTCCGGCTGGACCGCGCTGGGCGCACCGCAGGACCGCCCGTTCTACGGGCGCCCCTCGGCCGTCGTGGACGACGCCGGGCGTTTGCACGTGGCCGTGCGCACCACCGACGACGCGGTGTGGTGGCGGTCCCGTGACACCTCCGGCAGGTGGTCGGACTGGACGGCCCTGGGAGGCACGATCGGCGGCAGCCCGACGCTGGTGGCCTCCGGCGGCACGGTGCACCTGTACACCCGTGCCGGTGACTACACGCTCTGGACGCGCAGTTGGACCGCGTCCGGCGGCTGGGCGGGCTGGAGCAAGAACAGCGCCTTCGTCAGCGGTGTCTTCGACGGTGCTCTCGGCGGCGTCGCGGGATCCGACGGCGGCGTGCTCGTCGCCTTCCGCGGGGTGGACGGCCGCGTCCACCAGGCCGCGCTCTGAGCGCTGCGATCACCCCATTCCACCCTGCTTCACCTGCGTCAACCCGTACCACTTCCCGGTACCAACAGGTGTGCCTCCGGGCCTTGTTCGGCCGGAGGCACACCCTCCGATAAATAAATTAGTAATTAATCTTGACGGCATGCGGATCTCTGCGACAGGCTGTGCCTGCCGCGCCCGGGGCCGGGCCGTCAGGGGGCCTCAGCTCCGTTCCATGGGCACATAGGGAGTGCACAGATGACCGCCTTCAACGCCACCCGCCGCAGATTCCTCGTAGGAGCGGGCGCAGTCGGCGCCGGCGCGCTGCTCAGCGGCTGCGTCACCCAGAGCCCGTCCGCCTCCGGAGGAAAGTCCGGCGGCCCGGTGACCCTGCAGTCCAACCTCTCCTCCCCGCAGGCGAAGACCGCGATGCAGGCGATCGTCGCCGCCTTCGACGAGCGCGGCGACGCCAAGGCGGAGCTCAACACCGTCGCCTCGGAGACGTTCCGCACCCAGCTGCCGACCTACCTCACCTCGGCCAACCCGCCGGACGTGTACACCTGGTACCCCGGCTCCGTCGCCGAGTCGTACGCCAAGAAGGACCTGCTCCTCGGCCTCGACGACATATGGGAGAAGCCGGAGCTCTCCGGCTACTCCGACGCGCTGAAGAAGCTGTGCACCTCGGCCTCCAGCGGCAAGAAGGTCTTCGTGCCCACCAGTTACTACTGGTGGGGGATGTTCTACCGGAAGTCCAACTTCTCGAAGTGGGGCGTGCAGGAGCCCAAGACCTGGGACGAGTTCCTCGACCTGTGCGACAAGCTCAAGAGCAAGGGCGTCGCACCGATCGGCCTCGGCGCCGGCGGCGACACCCCGTGGGTCGCCTCCGCCTGGTTCGACTACCTCGACATCCGCGTCAACGGCGCCACGTACCACCGCGAACTCCTCGCGGGCAAGCACCGCTTCGACGACCCCGAGGTCCGCAAGGTCTTCGACAAGTGGGACGAGGCCCGTCCGTACTTCGACCCCAACGGCACGGCGATCCCCTTCCAGGACGCCACCACCGCCCTCCTCCAGGGCCGCACCGGCATGATGCTCATCGGCACCTTCTTCGCCGACGCCGCCCCCAAGGACGCCCTGGGCGACCTGGACTTCTTCCAGTTCCCCATCATCGACCCGAAGGTGCCGGTCGCCGAGGAGGCGCCCACCGACGGCTACTTCGCCAGCGCCCGCACCAAGCGCGCCGACGACGTCAAGGAACTGCTGCGTTACCTGGCCACCGCCGAGGCACAGGAGCTCTACCTCAAGAGTTCGTCCGGCACGACGCTGCCCACGCACCCCGACGCCAAGGACGCCGGCACCCCGCTGGTCCTCAAGGGCCGCAAGGTCATCGAGGGCGCCGCCGACCTGACGCAGTTCTTCAACCGCGACTCCAGCGACGCCCTGCAGCCGACTGCCGACACGGCGCTCGTGCACTACCTGGCCAAGCCCAAGGAGATCGGCTCGATCCTCACCACGTGGCAGCGCAGCGCACAGAAGATCTGGAGCCAGTGACGATGGTGCTGATCGGCTCCGCACGACGGTCCAGGGCCACGCGGGTGCCCCCGGTGGTCCTGGCCTTCGTCCTCGTCCCGCTGCTCGCCGAGGTGTTCTGGGTCTTCTGGCCGGCCCTCCAGGGCTTCTACCTCTCCCTGACCTCCTGGGACGGCCTGGCGGCCCCGAAGTTCGTCGGCCTCGGCAACTTCAGCGAGATGCTGCACGACGCGGTCTTCCGCACCGCCGCGATCAACACGGTGCTGTGGCTGCTCCTCTTCGGCGGGCTCTCCGCCGCCCTCGGGCTCGGTGCCGCGCTGCTGCTCCAGCAGGAACGGCGCGGCATCGGGTTCTACCGGGCGGCGCTCTTCCTGCCGGTGGTCTTCTCACTGGTCGCCACGGCGCTGGTGTGGCAGGCCATGTACCAGCCGGACGGTCTGATCAACAACGTGCTGGAGTCCGTCGGTCTCGGCGGCTGGAAGCACGCCTGGCTCGCCGACCAGGACACCGCCTTCTACGCGGTGATCGTACCCGCGCTGTGGCGCCAGGTCGGCTATGTGATGGTGCTGTACCTGGCCGGCCTCAAGGGCATCGACCCCGCGCTGTACGAGGCGGCCAAGGTCGACGGCGCCACCCGCCTGCAGCAGTTCCGGCACATCACGCTGCCGCAGCTGCGCAGCGTCAACGCGGTCGTCCTGTCGGTGATCGTCATCGACTCGCTGCGCTCGTTCGACGTGGTGTGGGCCCTCACCCGCGGCGGCCCGTACCACTCCTCCGAACTGCTGAGCACCTACATGTACTCCACCGCGTTCCAGTCCCTGCGCCTGGGATACGGCTCCGCGCTCGCCGTCGTCATCTTCGTGCTGGCCTTCGGCGTCATCGTGAGCTACCTCGTGCGCGCCTTCCGGGAGGCCGACTGATGACCGCCACCCACACCACAGCGCACGTCAAGAACGCGGGGGGCGTGGCAGGCCAGGCCGGACCCGGCAATGCCGCGGCGCCCCGCCGGCCCGCGCCGCGCGGCCGCGCCCTGCGCACGACCGGTTTCCACCTGACCGCCGGCCTGCTGTCCGCGCTGTGGCTGCTGCCGATCGTCCTCGTGCTCGTCACCAGCACCCGCACGTTCGACGACATCGCCGCGCACGGCGTCGGCAGCCGGCCGCACTCGTTCACCTTCGACGGCTTCCGGCAGGCGTGGGTGGACGGCGGCCAGCAGCGCGCCCTCATCAACAGCATGCTGGTCACCGTCCCCACCGTGCTCCTCTCGCTCGGCCTCGCCTCCATGGCCGCCTTCGCGCTCAGCCGCTACGCCCTGCCCTTCCGGCGCGTCCTGCTGCTGCTCATGCTCGGCGGCAACCTGCTGCCCCCACAGATCCTGCTGATCCCGGTCTCCAAACTCAGCGAACTGCTCGGCATCCACGACCAGCTGTACGCCCTGATCGGCGTGCAGGTCGGCTTCGGCGTCGGCTTCTACGTCTTCGTCCTGCACGGCTTCATGAGGGCGATCCCCGGAGAGATCCAGCAGGCCGCCGTCATCGACGGCGCGAACCCGTGGCAGATCTACTGGCGGGTCATCCTGCCGCTGGCCCGCCCGGCGTTGGCCGCGCTGAGCGCGCTGTCCTTCACCTGGATCTTCAACGACCTGCTGTGGGCCATCACCGTGCTGCGCACCGACACCCGGATGCCCATCACCGCCTCGCTGATCGGACTGCAGGGCCAGTACGTGTCCATGTGGAACGTCATCGCGGCCGGTTCGGTGATCGCCGCCGCCCCGACGGTGGCCGTCTTCCTCCGCTTCCAGCGCCACTTCGTGGCCGGACTGAACCTCGGAGCCGTCAAGTGACCGCGCACGACGACCGGTGGCTGCTGCGCACCGACACCACCACCTATGCCGTCACCCTCGGCGGCGACGGCCGCTGGGCCGAGCTCGCCGCCTGGGGGCCGCACGGCGTGGAGGACGGGCCGTCACCCCTGGACTGGTCCCGCCGCACCCACTTCATCACCCCCGCCGACGCCGCCCCGGCCGAGTACATCCCCTACGGGCTGCGGCCGTTCACCGGCGCCGACCTGATCGCCTCCCGCCCCGGCGGCGACCGCGGCAGCTGGTGGCGCTTCACCGGCGCCACGCAGGACGGAGAGCGGGCACTGCGCCTGGAGTTCGCCGACGACCTCCTCGGCCTGCGCACGACCCTCCACTACGAGACGGTACCCGGCACCGACGTCGTCCTGCGCTGGACGGAGTTCACCTGCGCCGGCGAGACCGAGGTGCGCCTGGAGCGCATCGACTCCGCGGCCGTCAACGTGCCCGTCCAGGGCGGCGCGCGGCTGACGTACCTGGCCGGACAGTGGTCACAGGAGTTCCAGCTCAAGGACGTGCGCCTGGAGCGCGGCCGCTTCGAGATGGAGAGCACCCAGGGTTCGGCCGGGCACGCGTACCCCCCCTGGCTCGCGATCCAGGACGCCGCCGCCCCCGCCGAGGGCGCCACCCCCACCTACGGCATCGCCCTGGAATGGTCCGGCAACTGGCGGATCACGGCCGACGCCGAGCCCGGCGGAGCCGTGCGGGTGCGTGCCGGCCGCGTGCCCCACGAGGGCGCGGTCCGCCTCGCGCCCGGCGCCACCCTCGTCACGCCCCGGCTGGCCTGTGCCTTCAGCCCCGACGGACTCGACGGGCTGGCCCGCGTGTGGCACCGCTACGAGCGGCACCTCACCGGCGACCGCATCGACCGGCCCCGCAAGGTCCTCTACAACTCGTGGGAGGCCACCGGATTCGACGTCGACGCCGCCGGCCAGCTGGAGCTCGCCAAAGTCGCCGCCGAGCTGGGCGCCGAACTCTTCGTCGTCGACGACGGCTGGTTCACCGGACGTCCCGACGACACCGGAGGCCTCGGCGACTGGGACCCGGACCCGGCCGAGTTCCCCGGCGGCTTCGACCGGTTCGTCGAGGACGTCCGCGCCCTCGGCCTGGACTTCGGCCTGTGGGTGGAGCCCGAGGGCATCAGCCCCCGCTCCAGGCTCTACGCCGAGCACCCCGAGTGGGTGTACCGGATCGACGGCCGCCCCGCCACGCTGGTGCGCAACCAGCACCTGCTCGACCTCGGCCGCGAGGACGTCCAGGACTTCGTGATCGGCACCCTCGACCGGCTGCTGGGCACCCACGCCATCAGCTACCTCAAGTGGGACATGAACCGGCCGCCCACCGAGCGCGGCCGTCCCGGCCACCCGGCCGGGCCCGACCCCGAGCAGCACGACCTCGACGCCGCCCACGTCGCCGGCTACCTCCGCGTCCTGGACCACCTGCGCAGCGCCCACCCGCACGTCACCGTCGAGGGCTGCGCCGGCGGCGGCGCCCGCGTCGAGCACGCCACCCTCGCCCGCACCGACGTGCTGTGGCCCAGCGACAACACCGCGCCCATGGACCGGCTGCGCATCCAGTACGGCTACCTCCACGCCCACGCACCGCACACCATGAGCTCCTGGGTCACAGACGCCCCCGGCGTCTTCGACCCCCGGCCCCGCTCGCTGGCCTTCCGCTTCGTCAACTCCATCGCGGGCGTCCTCGGCATCGGCGCCGACATCCGCCACTGGACAACGGAGCAGCGCGCCGAGGCGGCGGAGTGGATCGCCCGCTACAAGGAGATCCGCGACGTCGTCCACCACGGCGAAGTCCACCTGCTGGGCAGCCCCACCGACCCGACGTGCGGCGTCCAGTACGAGGAACGCGGGAAACTCAGCGGCGCCCGCCTGGTGGTGACCGCCTGGAACACCGGCCCGCTCGACGGCGCGCCCCTGGTGCCCGGCCGGGCCGCCCGGCTGCGTCTGCGCGGCCTGCGGCCGGAATCCGTCTACACCGACACCGCCACCGGCACCCGCTACAGCGGCGCGTACCTGATCCACTCGGGGCTCCCGCTCGCCTGGACCGCCGGACACGACGCGGAGTTGACCGTCCTGGCCCGGCAGTGACGACAGCGGAAGAATCGGCACTCCATCCGCCTCTCGAACACCTGCACCCCGCCTTCCCCTCGAACAGGAGACGATCCACCCCATGAACCCAGCCGCCCGCTTCACCAACCGCGTCGCCGTCGTCACCGGCGCCGCATCGGGCATCGGCGCGGCCACCGCAGCACGCCTCGCCGCGGAGGGCGCGGCCGTCGTCCTCGCCGACATCGACGCCGAACGCGGCGAGGAGACCGCCGAGCGGCTGCGCCAGGACGGCGCCCGCGCCCTGTTCGTCGCCGCCGACGTCGCGAGCGAGGACGACTGGCAGCGCGTGATCACCGCCGCCCACAGCTTCGGGCCCGTGGGCGTCCTGGTCGGCAACGCGTACACGGTGGCAGTCGCCCCGGCCCACGAGACCAGCCTCGCCTCCTGGGAACGGCAGCTCTCGGTCAACCTCACCGGCGCCTTCCTGGGCGTCAAGGCGACACTGCCGGACCTGCGCGAGCACCAGGGGGCCGTGGTACTCGTCTCCTCCGTCCACGCCCACCGGGGCATCCCCGGCCACCCGGCGTACGCGGCGAGCAAGGGCGCCCTGCTGTCGCTGTGCGGCCAGCTCGCCGTCGAGTACGGACCGTCCGTCCGCGTCAACGCGGTGCTGCCGGGACCGATCCTGACCGCCGCCTGGGACCGGGTCCCGCCGGCCGACCGCGAGCTCAGCGTCGCCGGGACCGCGGCGCGCCGCTTCGGCACTCCCGAGGAGGTCGCCGCCGCCGTCGCCTTCCTCGCCGCCGACGAAGCCTCCTACATCACCGGATCGAGCCTGCTCGTGGACGGCGGCTGGAGCGTCGCCAAGGACTCCGCCTGACGGAACCGACCGCTCCCGCCACCGACCGACCAGCAAGAAAGGCAAACACATGACGCCATACGCGCGCCGCGGAGTGCACGGCCAGACCGTGGAGACCCTCGCCCGCCGGGTGCTCAGCGGCGAGATCCCCGAGGGAGCGACGCTCGACATGGCGGCCCTGCAGAGCGAACTGGACGTCAGTCTGACGGCCCTGCGTGAATCGCTCAAGGTGCTCGCGGCCAAGGGGATGGTCGACGCCCGGCAGAAGCGCGGCACTTTCGTCCGGCCCCGCTCCGACTGGAACCTGCTCGACGCCGACGTGCTGCGTTGGCAGTTCTCCGAGCCGAGCGGCACCGGCGCCGACGCCGCACTGCTCCGTAACCTCGGCGAGGTCCGCCGCATCATCGAACCCGCCGCCGTGCGACTGGCCGCGGCCCGCCGCACCGACGCCGATCTCGAGGCAATGGAGGCGGCACTGACCGCCATGGGCAAGGAGGGAGGCGCGAACGACGCCGTCAAGGCCGACCTCACCTTCCACCGGGCGCTGCTCGCGGCCACCCACAACGAACTGCTGGAACGCATGGAGATGGTCATCGAGTCGGGCCTGGCCCATCGCGACCAGCTCGTGCACAGCGCCCCCCACAGCGAGGACCCGGTCCCCAGCCACCGAGCCGTCCTCGACGCCGTGCGCGACCGGGACCCGGACGCCGCGGAACACGCCATGCGCGCCCTGCTCGACCAGGCGACGCGCGACCTCGACAAGCTCAGCGGCCCGTCCGCGTCCGAGGGCGCGGAACACTCCGCCGAGCAGAAGGACGGCCAGGCACAGTGAAGATCGAGCGCGTCGAGACCTTCCTCGTCCCGCCCCGTTGGCTGTTCTGCCGCATCGAGACCGACGACGGTGTCGTCGGCTGGGGCGAGCCGGTGGTGGAGGGCCGGGCCGAGGTGGTCCGGTCAGCCGTCGAGGTGCTGGCGGAGTACCTGGTGGGCCAGGACCCGCTGCGCATCCAGGACCACTGGCAGGTGCTGACCAAGGGCGGCTTCTACCGGGGCGGCCCGGTCCTCTCCAGCGCCGTCGCCGGCATCGACCAGGCCCTGTGGGACATCGCGGGCCGCGCGCTCGGGGTGCCGGTGCACACCTTGCTCGGTGGCCCGGTCCGCGACACCGTCCGGGTGTACGCCTGGGTCGGCGGCGACGAACCCGAGCGGCTCAAGGAGGAGGTCACCGCCCAGGTGGAGGCCGGCTTCACCGCCGTCAAGATGAACGCCGCCGGGCGCACCCCGCCGATCGGCAGCCCCGCCGAGACGGCTGCCGTCGTCGAGCGTGTGGCGGCCGCCCGCGAAGTCCTGGGACCGCACCGCGACGTCGCCGTCGACTTCCACGGCCGCTTCAGCGCCGCCAACACGCGCCGTGTCCTCCACGAGATAGCCCCACTGCACCCGCTGTTCGTCGAGGAACCCGTTCTGCCCGACCAGGCACACCTGCTGCCCGGACTGGTCGGCGCCTCGTCCGTACCGCTGGCCACCGGCGAACGGCTGTACGGACGGGGGGACTTCCTCCCGGTGCTCACCGCGGGCGTCGCCGTGGCCCAGCCGGACCTGTCGCACGCCGGCGGGATATCGGAGGTCACCCGGATCGCCTCGCTCGCCGAGACCTTCGGTGCCCACCTGGCGCCGCACTGCCCGCTCGGCCCCATCGCGCTGGCCGCCAGCCTCCAGGTCGCCTTCGCCACACCCAACTTCCTCATCCAGGAACAGAGCCGGGGCATCCACTACAACAAGGACGCCGACCTGCTGTCCTACCTGGTCGACACCGAGCCCTTCCGCTTCGTCGACGGCCAGGCGCACCGCACCGCACTGGCGCTGCCCGGCCTCGGCATCGCCGTCGACGAGGACGCGGTTCGCGCCGCCGACCGATCCGGACACGCCTGGCGCAACCCCGTGTGGCGGCACGCCGACGGCTCCTTCGCCGAATGGTGACCGGCACCCGGCTCCCGGTCTCCGTGGTCGCCGATCCGGACCACGGCGGACGCTGGACCTCGCTGACCGCGGGCGGCCGCGAATGGCTGTGGCACCGCGACGAGCCCCGCCGCCCCCTGGTCCGGCCCGGCGACCCCTTTGCCGACGCCGGCGGACTGGAGGAGTGCGTACCCACCGTGCGCGGGCTGCCCGACCACGGGGATGCCTGGTCACGGCGCTGGCGCAGGCACGGGCAGGCGGACGTCGTGGAGTGCCCCGACTTCCGCCTGACCCGACGCCTCGGTACGGAGGCGGGAGCCGCCGTCGCCGACTACACGCTCACCGCAGAGCCCGGCTACCGCTTCGTGTGGGCCGCCCACGCCCTGCTGGACCTCTCCCCGGATGCGTGGATCGGCATCGACGCATCCGCGGAAACCCGGCTCTACCCGGACGAGGGCGCGGGCTGGATCACCGGGCATTGGCCGCGCGTCGACGGCATCCCGCTCGACCGGCTCGGCCCGGACGAGGGGACGGCCGTCGGAGCGGTTGTCCTCACCCCACGTGTTGCTGTGCACGACGGCCCCCACACGCTGTACCTGTCCGTCGAGGCCGCCGGACAGCCGGTCGCGGTCGCCCTGTGGCGCAACCTCGGCGGCTTCCCCCAGGACGCGCCGTACCGCTCGACCGGCGTCGAGCCGATGCTCGGCCGCGTCTTCGACCGCACGGGGGCGACCGACGGCGACACGGCCGTCGTCCCGCCCTCCGGCGAGGTCGCCTGGCGGCTCACCGTCACCGCGACCCGCCGCACCTGAACCCACACCACCAGAAGGGACGTCGGATGGACCTGCTCGCCGCGCTGCGCGCCCACCGGCTGCTCGCCATCGTCCGCGGCAGCGACCCGGACGCCGCGCTGACCGCCGTGCTCACCCTCGCCGAGGAGGGTGTCACCCTCATCGAGGTCTCCCTCAGCGGACGCGACGCGCTGGACGTCATCGCGCGGGCCCGCGCCGCACTCGGCCCGGACGCGACGCTCGGAGCCGGAACCGTCCTCAGCACCGAAGACGCACATGCCGCCCACAAGGCCGGGGCCGCCTTCCTCGTCACCCCGGCGGTCAGCGACGGCATCGCCACCGGGCGGGAACTCGGACTTCCGGTGCTCGCCGGGGTGATGACCCCCACCGACATCCTCCAGGCACTGCGGCTCGGCGCCGACGCCCTCAAGCTCTTCCCGGCCGGCAGCGCCGGCGGCCCCGGCTACCTGCGCGACCTGCGCGGCCCCTTCCCCGACCTGCCCTTCGTGCCTGTCGGGGGAGTCGACGCGGAGGCCGCCGCCGCTTACCTGAGGGGCGGCGCCACCGCCGTCGGCGTCGGATCGCCCCTGATCGGCGACGCCGCCGAGGGCGGCAACATCACAGCGCTACGCCAACGGGCCCGCATCTTCCTGGACGTCGTCCGCGCGGAGGCCCGCCCGTGACCGCGACCGTGCCCCCGGCGGTCCTCGGGACCGACCGCCTCGAACTCGGCGAGGGCATCCGCTGGACGGACGACCGCGCCGTGCTCACCGACATCCTCAGCGGCCGACTCCTCGCCGCCCCCCACGACCCTGCCGCGCCTCTGGCCCTGATCGCTCAACTGCCCTGCCCGCTGGGTGCGGTGGCACCGGTCGAGGGCCACCCCGGCCACTGGATCGCGGCCGCGGGCACCGGCATCTGCCGCATCGACCCCGCGGGCCGGGTCGCATGGATCGCGCGACCCGAGGACGACGCCCCGGCGCCGATGCGGATGAACGACGGCGTCGCCGACCCCCACGGCCGCTTCTGGGCCGGCAGCATGGCCTACGACACGACCGAGGACGCCGGCTCCCTCTACCGCCTGGACCGCGACGGCCGCGTCACCCGCGTCCTGCGGGACATCACCATCCCCAACGGTCCGGCCTTCAGCGCCGACGGCACCGTCATGTACCTCGCCGACAGCGCCCGGGGCGTCATCCTGCGCTGTCCGGTCGACCCCGCGAGCGGCGACCCGGGCACGCCCGAACCCTTCGTCACGCTCACCTCCGGCAGCCCCGACGGGATGACCACCGACATCGAGGGCGGGCTGTGGACCGCCGTCTGGGGCATCGGGCAGGTCCACCGCTACCATCCCGACGGCAGCCTCGACCGGATCGTCGACCTGCCCGCCGAACAGCCCGCCGGACTCTGCCTCGGCGGCCCCGACGGCCGCACGCTCCTCGTCACCAGCGCGCACATCGGCCTGCCCGCCCCGGGAGCGTTCGACGGCGCCGTCTTCGCTGTCCGGGTCGACGTGCCCGGCGCCCAGACCGCCCCGTACCGCCCGGCGATCCCCTCCGCCCCGGACCCGGCGGACCGCGCCGACACACTCTAGGAAGCCCACCATGAGCACCCACCGGCCACTGCGCCCCGGCCCCGTGGTCTGCGTCGGCGAGACCATGGCCGCCCTCGCCCCCGACCCCCTCGGACCGTTGGACGGCGCCGACCTGCTGCGCGTCGACATCGCGGGCGCCGAGTCGAACGTCGCCCTCTACCTCGCCGACCACGGCATCCCCGCCCGCTGGGTCTCCGCCGTCGGCGACGACCCCTTCGGCCGCCGCGTCCGCGCCCGGATCGCCGCGGGCGGCGTCGACGTCAGCGGCGTCCGCACCGACCCGGAGCGGCCCACCGGACTCCTGCTCAAGGACCCGGGCACGCACGGCACCCGCGTCCACTACCACCGCGCCGGATCCGCCGCCTCGGCCCTCACCCCCGACGTACTCGACGATCCGGCGGTGGAGGGCGCCGCGCTCGTCCACCTCAGCGGCATCACCCCCGCCCTGTCGCCCGATTGCCGCGCCCTCGTCGAACGCGCGCTGCGCCCCGACCGTCCGTGGCCCGTCAGCTTCGACGTCAACCACCGGGCCGCCCTATGGGCCGGCCGCTCGGCAGCCGACGTGCTGCGGCCGCTCGCGGACCGGGCCGACATAGTCCTCGTAGGCCTTGACGAGGCCCAGGCCCTGTGGGGGGACGGGATCACTGACGCCGTACGGGTCCGCGACCTCCTGCCCGGCCCGCGCGTCCTCGTCGTGAAGGACGGGGACCGCGCCGCCACGGCCTTCGTCGGCACCACCGCCCACAGCGTGCCCGCCCTGACCGTGCGCGTTGCCGAACCGGTCGGCGCCGGCGATGCCTTCGCCGCCGGATTCCTCAGCGGGCTCTTGCGGCAGCTGCCCGTGGACCGCGCCCTGCGGTTGGGCCATCTGACCGCGGCCTCGGCCCTGAGGATCGCCGCCGACCACGGCCCGTTGCCGGACCCCGCCCTCGTCGCGGCGCTCCTGGACGCCGACGAGGAGACCTGGCGGGCCGCCGTGATCGACTGATCCCTCGGGATGGGATCGTCCGGGGCGCCTCCTTCCGCAGAGCGACGTGTCGCTGGAGGTGATGGCCACCACCGGAACCTCCTACCTGGCCGACCTCACCGGGTTGGTCCCGATACGCGTCGCTTGCCCGCATAGCCGCCACCCGAAGGCGCGTTGCCGCCGGCGCACGCACCACACGGCAGGCACCCAGGCGTGGTGACAGCTCTTCACCCGAGTGGATCAAGGCCTGATAGCCTGCCGAGGTCTTGGCGATCGGGCCTCATCAGCATCGGTGCGCAACCCGGCTACCGCACGATCAGACACCGTGTCCCAGGCGGTGTCTCATCTCGCGAAGGAAATGTCCTCCCGATACCGTGGTGAGCCGGCAGCTGCGATCAGGCATGGTGCGTACCTGTCAGTTCGGTCCCGACAGTCATGGAGAGGGCGTTCGGCGTGTTGTTGGCGGGTCGGTACCAGCTCGAGGAGCTTCTCGGCCGAGGCGGAATGGGAGAGGTCTGGCGCGCACGCGACGAGGTCCTCGGGCGCCCGGTCGCGGTCAAGCTGCTCCTGGCAGGTGGCGTGGACCCGACGGCCGCGGCCCGCTTCCACCAGGAGGCGCAGACGACCGCTCGCCTGAGCCACCCCAACGTCGTCGCCGTATACGACTTCGGCCAGGCCGACGGCCGCCTCTACCTGGTCATGGAGATGGTCCAGGGGCACAGTCTTGCCGAGCAACTGGCCTCGGGGGGACCTCTCACGCCCCGCGAGGTGGCTGCCATCGGCAGCCAGACCGCCTCAGGCCTGGCCGCCGCGCACCGGCAGGGCATCATCCACCGCGACATCAAGCCTGCCAACCTTCTTCTGGTTCCGGACGGCACGGTCAAGGTGGTCGACTTCGGTATCGCCCGTCTCGCCGATGACACGGCGGCCGCGCTCACCAGCGCGGGCATGATCGTGGGAACGGTTTCCTGCCTCGCCCCCGAACGCGTCCTCGGAAAGGACGCCGGTCCTGCCTCCGACATGTACGCGCTCGGCTGCGTACTGTACGAGCTTCTCGTCGGGCACCCCCCGTTCCGTGCCGATACTCCGACGGCGCTGCTCTACCAGCATGTCCAGGAGTCGCCGTTGCCTCCGCACGGCGTGGGGGTGGAGCTTCCGGTGGAGCTCGAACAACTCGTCTTGTCGCTGCTCGCCAAGGAGCCGGAGAACCGGCCGGACGCCGAGGGGGTTGCCAACTGGCTGTCCGCCCCCGAGAGGTGGAGTGCGACCCCGTCGGCGGGGCTCACACCACCGCCTGCCCCGGGGCGGGTCGCCGCGATGGACCGCACAGCCGCGCTGCCGGCCCCCACGACACGACGATCTCGCAGCCGTAACCGCCGGCCACGCACGGTCGCGATTTCGGGGATCGCAGCGGTGGCCCTGGTGGCCCTGGGTTTCTTCCTGTTCCAGCCCGACCCCACGGATGTCGCCTCCGGTTCGCCCGTCCTCCCGTCCGCCACTGATGCTTCAGTGCCGCCTCCGCCGGAGCACGGGTCAGCCACCGCCCCCGCCGTGACCGTCGACGCGCTCGCCGCATTGTCGGACGATCCCGGGGTGCTGCTCAGCCAGCTGTCCCAGGCGCTGAGCGACGCCGCGAACCAGGGCCGCCTCGACCCGCACCTCGCCCACGATCTGGAGCGCAAGCTCTCCGAGGCCAGGGACAAGCTGGCCGAGGGCAGGGAGAAAGGGAAGGACAAGACCAAGGACGTACGCAAACGGGTCCGCGACGTCCGGCACAAACTCGCTGACGCCGAGAAGGATCACGAGTTCACCAGTACCGCGGAGCTCGACCGGCTCCTCACTCACCTCGCTTCCGTGGTGGAGGATGACTCCTAGCCAGGTCGGAAACTGATGGGCGAGGCGGTGGCGGCGTCAATCTCAAGCCACAGGCCGGCGGCGTGCGCCGCCGCGGCCACCACCATCGCGGCGACCGCGCCTCCTGCGGCGAAGGCGAGGCCCGGCAGCCACAGTGGGCGCGGACCGGTGGCGCGGGTCGTGCGACAGCCCCGGATGTGACCGTCAGGGCTTCACGGCCCGGAAGAACCGCGGCCGGGGACCGGCTGGCACCCAATCGCGGGGCGGGCCGAGGTCTCGGCCCGCCCCGCGAGGTCAGTCGCCGGTCGGAGTGCCCGTCACCTTCAGGTGGCGGACGCGACCCACGTTGTCGAAGGATCCGAAGCCCACCCGGCCCGAGGCGAAGACCGGGTCGGTGGCCGTGATCAGCGGATTGGGGCTGCCGTCCAGGTAGACGGCGGTCTCACCGGTGCCGGCGCAATGGGTGAGGCGGACCTTGTGCCACCCCTCGTCCTTGATCGCCGGAGGCGCGCCGAAGGATCCGTTCCACTGGTCGTCGATGCGCAGCCGGTCGGCGTCGTCCACCGTGAACAAACCGTTGTGCGGGTAGATGGTGTTGTCGCTCGACAGGTGCGCGTACTGGAATCGCGTGTCCGACTGATAGTCCCAGATGAGAATGACGTCACGGTTGGTGATCTCGACGGGGGTGTCGATCCGGACCTCCGCCTCGACGGTGACGGAGGAGTAGCGCGGGCCCGCGGTCAGGACGGCGTACTCGAAGGGGCGCCGCGGTCCCGGGCGGGCGACGCCCGGCTCGGTCATGATCGTCTCGCGTTCGGTGTACGCCCACTTGGCCGGGGTGACCGGCGCCCAGTTGCCGGGGCCGGTGGTGTGCGTGGTGGGGGTGTTGCCGATCTTGCAGTCGGCGAAGGTGCGGGTCCCGGTCACCTTCCAGACCTTGCCGTTGGCCTTCGAGACGATGTACAGGCCGCCGCCGTGGTCGGAGCCGAAGCGCAGGTCGACACGTTGGTCACCGGCGAGGTCGCGCATGGTGACCGTCTTCCCGGACGACTTGTCGAAGAGCATCAGCTGCTCGAGCGGCGCGAGGCCGGCGCCGCGGCGCATGTCGCGGGTGTCCGCAGCCAGGATCCGGCCGTCCACGAGGTCGCCGAAGATGTACTTCCCGCGCAGCGCCGGCGCGTCCTTGCCGCGGTAGACGAAGCCTCCGGCGATGGCGCGGCCCACGTCGGACCGGCAGTCCCAGCCGGGTTCCGGGTCGTGGTCGTAGGCGGCGACCGGGTAGGTGTAGCCGTACTGGGCGTCGTCGGCGGGAAGGGGGAGGATGCGGGCGCACGGGTCGGTGGTCTTCTTGTCGAATGCGAAGGGGCCCTCGCGCTCGCTCCAGCCGAAGTTGTCCCCGGCCTTGACCTCGTACACCGACTCGATGGCGTGCTCGCCTATGTGGCCGAGATACATACGGTGGCTGCCGCCCGCGTCCCAGCTGAAGCGGTGCGGGTCCCGCATGCCTAGGGCGTAGATCTCCCCAAGGGCACCGGGCTCACCGACGAACGGGTTGGACGCGGGGATGCCGTACCGGCCGTTGGCGCTGTCGCGGCCCGCGGGATCGATCCGCAGAAGTTTGCCGTGCGGGAGCGTCAGGTTCTGCGGCTCGCTGTTGCCGACGCCCTGCCCTCCGTCGCCCACCGCGAGGTAGAGGAGGCCGTAGTCGTCGTCGTGGGGCTTGGCCGTCGAGTTGAAGTCGATCTGCTGAATGCCGTGGACCTGGCCGGTGAAAGCGATACGCAGCACCTCGCGATGGGTGCCGTGGAAGACGGCCGCGGCGGGATCGTCGGCGGTCCACTCGGTGATGACGCCGTGATAGGTGAGTGTGCCGGCCTGCCGGTAGTCGGGGGTCTCGGTGGTCTGCGACGCGAGCTCGGTGTGGATGGTGTAGAAGCGCCCGTTCGTGCCGAACTCCGGGTGGAACGCGGCGTACCCGAAGCCCTGACCGAGGCCGCGGCCCGAGAAGAAGTGCGGGAATGCGGCCTTGACGTCCAGGTAGGGGTGCGGGGTGCCACCGGAGGTGCTGGTCGCGGCGCCGGGGTCGGTGAGGTACAGGGTGCCGTTGAGGTCGGGAGTCGCCATCCGGCCGGAGCCGTCGGGGAGTTCATTGATGGTGTTGATCCGGGCGTGGCGCATCAGGCGCGGATCCGTTGGTGCCGGAACGGGTTCCGACTTGGGGAACTGCGCGAACTCCTCCAGGACGAGGCCCGTCGTGGACTGCACGGGCTTCTGCGGAATGGGGTCGGTCAGGGCGGCTGTCGCCGCGGCGGGCTCGTCGGCATGGGCAGGGGCGGCGAGACCGCCGAGGGCGAGGGCTGCGCTGACGGCCACGGCCGCCCAGGTCCTTCGATATGTACGTCGTGACGCCATGCGGGTCCTTTCGGGCTGGCGCGAGAAGCAGGGAAGAACGATCCAGGACGGGAACGGTCAGCGGCTCCGTGTCATGCGCTGGTACTCCGCCGCCACCGCTCCGGCCGGCACCGGGCGGTCCAGGAACAGGAGGTCGTCCATGCGGCAGTCGCAGGCGTTGTTCTCCTGGGTGTTCTGGGGGAAGCTGCCGCCGATCTTGATGCCGTGGGGATCTGTGGGCGAGGCGCGGTGCGGCGCCGGCGTGGTGGCGAGTTCCCAGGGGTCGCCCGGCGTGACGTAGAAGCCCTCCAGGGGCTTGCCGTCGCGGTAGAGCGCGAGGGTGCCGTCGCGGAAGTCGAATGTCGCGGCCAGGTGGACCCATTCACCGCGGGGCAGCAGTTCCTCCCAGGGGGCCTCGGCGGCGAAAGTCTGGGAGGCGCCGCCGTCCAGGCGTCTCCCCAGCGCGACCAGCTTCAACTCGCCGTTCACCTGGATGAGTTCGAGCAGCGCACGCACCGCGTGACCGTCAGAGGTTCCGGACAGTACGCCGGCCAGTCCGACCGCGTTGTAACGGTCGCTCGGGTTGGGCGTGTTGGAGTTGAGGGCGGGGTTGTCGCCCGTCATCTTGAACCAGCCCATGACGGTGGCACCGCGGGCACTGCGGAAGGCCCCGAGGGACGACATGCCCTCGGCGTCCCAGGCCCCGGCCTTCCAGTCGTCGTTGCCCGCGGTGGCCGGGTTCTGCTGGCGCACCTGCAGGGCGGGCGAAGCACCCGGGTACGCTTCGTCGGCCACGCGCATCGCGGAGCCGCCGTTGATCAGGCTGAGCGTGGTGCCGGAGCGTCCGATGTCCAGCTCGCGACCGGGGTCGGCGGGGTCCGGGTGTCCGAAGTCGTACGCCGCCACAGCCTGGGCGCGCAGCGGAGTGTGGACGGTTGAGGGGCGGGCCGCCTGGGCCGGAAACGTGGCGGCGGCGAGCGAGGCGGTCGCGGCGAGCGCGGCGACGGCGAGTGAGTAGCGTCTGGTGCGGGGCGGTGTCATACAGCCTCCCAGCGGCACTGAAGGGGCGTTCGGCCGGGTTCTCCCGACCGGCAGAAAGCGCTTTCGTCCGCGTGCTGGGACCATGTAACCCTTTTGCCGCGCCCAGGACAATGGGCGTGTACTCGCCAATTTTTGAGCGCCCTTCGGCGGCGGCGCGGACCTCGTTGCGGACAAAGGTGCTCGGAGCCGGCCATGCGGGGCGGCAGTTGGCCTTGCATTCCAAGGGCAGTGAGCCAAACGCCCCGTCGCTGCAGGGGCGGCCCGTGACGGGGATGCACACCATCCGTGGCGTACGAGTCCGGGTGCATGAAGGCGGTGTGGTCCGGGATGATCCAGTTCGGGTTGGTCACCGTGCCGGCAGCCCGCCGGCGAGGAAGCTGCCTCGCACCCCGGCGAGCGGCTGGACCAGTGCCGCGAATGCGGCGCCGGGACCGTTCGTGAAAGCGCCGGCCGCGCACCGTGCCCGGTCCGGTGTGTGGTCTGTCCGGTCCGCGCAGTGAGCGCATCGAAGTCACGTCCCACGTAACCTCTTCCTGTGCCAGCTTCCCGCCTGCGTCGTGTCGCCGTCCTCGTGCTCGAGGGCGCGAAGCCGCTCGATGTCGGAATTCCCGCGCAGGTTTTCACGACCCGCGCGAGCATGCCGTACGAGGTGCGGGTGTGCGGGGCGACACCCGGTCTCGTGACCGGCGGCGATGGCCTCGCGTACTACGTCGCCCACGGCCTCGACGCCCTTGCGTGGGCCGACATCGTCTTCGTCCCCGGCTACCGGTTTCCGGACCGCGACGACCCGCCGCAGGCCGTCGTCGACGCACTGATCGCCGCCCACGCTCGGGGCGCGCGGCTCGCGGCCATCTCGACGGGCGCCTTCGCGCTCGCCGCCACGGGCCTGCTCGACGGCAGGCGCGCCACGACGCACTGGCACTACACGCGGGCACTCGTGGCCAGGCATCCGCTCGTCCAGGTCGACGAAGACGTGCTGTTCGTCGATGAGGGCAGTGTGCTCACCTCGGCCGGCGCCGCCTCCGGCATCGACCTGTGCCTGCACATCCTGCGCGGCGACCTCGGGGTGGCCGCGTCCAACCACGCGGCCCGCCGCCTGGTCGCGGCCCCCTACCGCAGCGGCGGCCAGGCCCAGTACGTGCCGCGCAGCGTCCCCGAGCCGCTCGGCGAGCGCTTCGGCGCCACCCGTGAGTGGGCACTGCACCGGCTCGGCGAGCCCCTCACCCTCGACATACTGGCGCGGCAGGCCGGGGTCTCGCCACGCACGTTCTCCCGGCGCTTCGTCGAGGAGACCGGCTACACGCCGATGCAGTGGGTGATGCGTGCCCGCATCGACCTGGCCCGCGAACTGCTCGAGCGCTCGCAGCGCAGCGTCGAGCAGATCGCCGCCGACGTCGGGCTCGGCACCGGCGCGAACCTGCGCCTGCACTTCCAGCGCATCCTCGGCACCACACCGAGCGAGTACCGGCGCACCTTCACCCGGGGCGAGTAACCCGCCCGACACCGTGGCGGGATCCTTTTGAACCGTGGCGATCCCGCCACTGTCGGCGGCGCGAGCCGCGGGCGAGCCTGGTGGCGAAGGAAAGGGACATCACTCATGACTCGCATCGCCATCAACGGATTCGGCCGCATCGGACGCAATGTGCTGCGCGCACTGCTCGAACGCGACAGCGCCCTCGAGATCGTCGCCGTCAACGACCTCACCGAGCCCGCCACTCTCGCCCGGCTGCTCGCCTACGACAGCACGGCCGGCCGTCTCGGGCGTCCGGTGACCGTCGACGGGGACACCCTCGTCGTCGACGGCCGTCGGATCACGGTGCTGGCCGAGCGCGAGCCCGAGCAGCTGCCGTGGGCCGAACTCGGCGTCGACGTGGTCCTGGAAGCCACCGGCCGCTTCACCTCGGCCAAGGCCGCCCGCGCCCACCTCGACGCGGGCGCGAAGAAGGTGCTCGTCAGCGCGCCGTCGGACGGCGCCGACGTTACGCTCGCGTTCGGGGTCAACACCGACGCCTACGACCCGGCCGTGCACACGATCGTCTCGAACGCCTCCTGCACCACCAACGCGCTCGCGCCGCTGGCCGCGGTCCTCGACGAACTCGCCGGTATCGAGCACGGGTTCATGACGACGGTGCACGCCTACACGCAGGAGCAGAACCTGCAGGACGGTCCGCACCGCGACGCCCGTCGCGCCCGGGCCGCCGGCGTCAACATCGTGCCGACCACGACCGGTGCCGCCAAGGCGATCGGCCTGGTGCTGCCGAACCTCGACGGCAAGCTGTCGGGCGACTCGATCCGCGTACCGGTGCCGGTGGGCTCGATCGTCGAACTCAACACGACCGTCGCCCGCGACGTGACGCGCGAGGACGTGCTGGCGGCGTACCGCACCGCGGCGGAGGGACCGCTCGCCGGCATCCTCGAGTACTCGGACGACCCGCTCGTGTCGTCCGACATCACGGGAAACCCCGCCTCTTCCATCTTCGACTCGGCCCTCACCCGCGTCGACGGCCGCCACGTCAAGGTGGTCGCCTGGTACGACAACGAGTGGGGCTTCTCGAACCGCGTGATCGACACCCTCGAGTTCCTCGCCACCCGCTGACTGGACGCCAGGGTGGGCCCCGCCTCCGCTGACCGGATGCCGGGGTGGGCCCCTCCTCCGTCGACCGCGCCGGTCAGCACATCATTCGGGCGCTCCAGTTGACCAGTCGGGCGGCCAGAGCGCTCAGTCACAGAAGCGGGTCCGATCTTCGTCGCCAGCGTGCGCCGCTGTCATGAACCGGCTGGGATGACGAGGTGTCAGCGCTGGGAGCCCGGATCCCAGCGCAGCGCGGCCCGGCGCCGGTAGCGTCGGGCGAAGCCGTGCAGCAGGATGAACCGCGGCATCGCAGGCACCTGGCGGACGACGACCTGGTAGCGGGCGCTGTCGAGGCCGTCGAGCAGCCAGTGCCCCTCGTCGCCCAGCTCGGTGAACGACCTCTGCTTGATGTGGAATTCCTGCTCCCAGGCTCGCCACTCGCCCACCGTCAGCGCGGACGCGGCGACCGGCATCGTCTCCTGTTCCTCCCGTTGCAGATGGGGGAGGAGCGCATCCTCCAGCGCGGTCAGTGACGCCAGCAGGTCGACTCTGGTCTCATCGGATCCGCCCCCGGCATACCTCTGGGCCGCAGAGACGACAGCGGTCATGGCGTCCGAGATGCCTGCGTGGTCCTGTTCCATGGTGTCGAGCAACTCCGCGGCATCTGGGGCCTTCTCCCGCAGCAGCGGCCACAGGCCGCGGTCCTCGCCGCTGTGGTGGTCGTGCAGGAAGCCCATCATCCACCGGAGGTGGTCGGCGAGCGCGACCCGCCGGATGCCGTCCGGATACGGCTGCTCGGTGAGTGCGGCGCGGGTACGTCCCAGGTCCCTGCGGAGTGCGTCGTGAATGATTCCCATCATGCGTGTGTCGGCCCGCTCGTCGGCCTGGCGCTTCGCCATCTTCCCCCCTGCGGTGTGGCCCCCCGGACTGCCGCGCGGTCATCGGCGCTCGGCAGGGAGGCGAGCGTACAGCGATTCCGCGGGCACTTCCATCGTTCTGCGTGAACAAAGAATGGCCGCGTCGTCGTCGGTCCGGGCGTCCAACTACGCAGGGGCATCAATGCGGAAATCGCGAGTGTGCTGGCGGCCCCGGAGGGCGAGGGCAACGCCACCAGCTTGCTGCCCTGGGCGCGTGCGATCTTCGCCCGGTCATGCTGGGATCAATCGCTATGGATGATCATTCCCTCAATGAAGCCGACTTGATGGACAGGATGGAACGGAATCTGGCGGAACATGCTTGTCACCTGCATCGGAGCATGACTGGTGCGGCCGTCACAGAGGCTGGTGACCTCCTGGTCGCCGACAGTGGCCTGGACGACGACACTTTCAACATCGTTGCCGCGGCCCGCTTCACCGCTGTCACCGCCCCGGCACGTATCACCGAGACCGCTCGGACGCTGGCTCGCACGGGCCGCCGTTTCTCCTGGTGGGTGGGGCCTGCCTCGACACCACTGGACCTCACCGCCCGCCTGACGGCGGCCGGCCTGTCGGCGTCCGAACGCGAGACGGCCATGTGGGCCGAGCTGGACGACACCCTGCCACTGTCCGCCGCCCAAGGACTGGACATCCAGACGGTGGCCACGCCCGAACAGCTTGTCGACTACGCCACGGTTCTCGCCGCGAACTGGGACCCGCCTGCTGACACCGTCCGCCGCTTCTTCGCCCAGGCCGCCCCGCAGGCCCTGGCCGCGTACTGCCCGGCCCGGTACCTGGTCGGCTACGTGGAGAGCCGTCCGGTCTGTTCGGCTGAGGTGTTTCATCACGCGGGGATTGCCGGTATCTACAACATCTCCACCCTGGCCGCCCACCGCCGACGTGGCTACGGCGGTGCTATCACGCTCGCGGCACTCCGCACGGCCCGCGACCGAGATCACCGCATCGCGGTCCTGCAGGCGTCAGTCGACGGCGAGCCTGTCTACCGCCGCCTGGGGTTCCGCTCCTGTGGCCAGTTCACCGAACACACCATCAACCCCTGAACCACCTGAACTCCACTGGCCCCCCGCCCCGCCTTTCCTGACGGTGCTGGTCACAGCAACTCGTTGATGGCCGCTACGAGGACAGTGGCCTCCTAGCGGACCGCGAGCTTGTCGCAGGTAGGCGCGGTTCTCTCGGGACACATATGCTGTGTCGGCGCGGACCCGGTCCGGCCGGGTCCGCGGACGCCCCGAACCCAGGCGGGCGACATGGACCTTCTCCAAAACGGGCTCGAACTGACGGGAGTCGCCGTGCTGTCCGGTGGTGATCACGATGGACATGGGTCTTTGCCCCTGCTCGACGGCCAAGTGCAGCTTGGTCGTCAGGCCGCCGCGCGAGCGGCCGAGGCCGTGGTCGTCGGGCTCAATGGTGATACCGCCGGGAGACTCCTTCTGAAGGCCCCTTTTTCCTCGCTCCGGCGGCGTGCTGATGGGCCCGGCACACGGTGGCATCGCTGTTGAGGTCCCAGGTGATGAGCTCCTTGGCGTCGGCCTGTGGGCCTGCAACTCGGCGAAGATCCGCTGCCAGGTGCCGTCCCGCAGCCAGCGGCGGAACAGGTCGTACACCCGGGCCCAGGGCCCGTACCGCTCCGGCACATCCCGCCACGGGACGCCGGTGCGGGTACGAAACCGTATGCCATCGATCAGCTGTCGCCTGGTCCATATCGGCGGACGACCCGGCTTCCTGCCCTTGGGTAACACCGACTCCAAGCGGGCCCACTGCGTACCCGTCAGATCTCCACGCGCCACAGAACCAGATCATCTCACCTCAAGATCCACTCCGATACACGCTCTAATACTCCAGTGTGACCTCGTGGTGGGCATTGAGCCGCTCTTCAGAGGTGGAGCGTGAGGTCAGATAACCGCCAGTCAGTACATCACCGGAGCCACGATCGC
Source organism: Streptomyces sp. 6-11-2 (assembly GCF_006540305.1). Taxonomy (GTDB): domain Bacteria; phylum Actinomycetota; class Actinomycetes; order Streptomycetales; family Streptomycetaceae; genus Streptomyces. The sequence goes on from NZ_BJOR01000001.1 coordinate 7,681,516, forward strand.
CGTCGACGGAGGATTCACCGCCTGAACGTCGAGCGAGCACTGCTGACCCGGCTGTGATCGAGCGCGGCCACCGCGTGACCATCAGGGCCCACACCTCGCCCAAGGCAACCAGCCACCCGGACCCTTGATCCCGGCGGACTCGACGCTCATCTTCGTCGTGGACCTTCCCGGTGCCTGACGGAGTATCACCCGTGCCCTGCTCCGCCCATGGGAGTGAGGCCGGCAGTGCCGTGTCCGCCCGAATCGGTGACCGGGTGCGACGCCGTTTCCTGGCTCGCCGCGAGAGGGGCTGAAAGGGCGGCGTACGGCCGCGCCTGCTTGGTCGAGGAGCTCAACGGCATCATCGAAGTCGGCCCCGCACACGCACTCGTGCTCGGCGACGACCCCGCAGCCACCACGTTCCTCCCCGAGCGCAGCCTCCTTGCCCGTCGGATCGCAGGCGACCACGACGTCGATTACTGCGGAGCCGTGGCTGAGTTGCTTCCACTGGTCGTCTGGGACTCTCGCGTCGAGTGGACCATCCAGGGGGCAACCGTCTGACCGAGAGCAACGTGCCCATGAAGGGCCTCCGGCCTCCCGCGTACGGCGGACGGCTGGAGGTCTCGGGAACTGATCGCTGCCCGTCGGCGTCATGACGATCATGGCGCAAGGTGGGAGCACGATGGGTGAGGATCCGACGTGGGCCGAGGTGCTGCTCACCCTTTTGCTCATGGCGGCTATTCCCACCGTGGTCGGAGGGGCGGTGATCGTGTCCCTTGTCGGGCTGACGATGTGGGTGACAGCACCGCTGCGGCGGCGCAGGCGCGGCAGTGCTGACGACGGGTAGGCGGGTTCAGTCCTGGTCGACACACGGGTGTCCGTGTCCGCGGCGCCGCGTGTCGTCCTGCCGTTATGACGCTTTGCGTTGACGTCTGATGGGCTCGCCCACTCGGTGCAGGTGGGTGAGTGCCTCGCGGTAGGACTGGATCAGGCCGGTTTCGTGGTACGGCACGTCGTTTTCCGCGCAGTACGCGCGTACGACGACCTGGGCCCGCCGTAGATGAGGCGTGGGCATGCTCGGGAACAGGTGATGCTCGATCTGGTAGTTGAGCCCGCCGAGCATCACGTCGGTGAGCCGGCCGCCCCGCACGTTGCGGGAGGTGAGTACCTGGCGGCGCAGGAAGTCGGGGCGGTCGTCGCCGGTGAAGGTGGGCATGCCCTTGTGGTTCGGGGCGAACGTGCAGCCGAGATACACACCGAACAGGCACTGGTGCACGACGAGGAACGCCACGGCCTTGCCGGGGGAGAGCACCAGGAACAGCGCGGACAAGTAGGCCGCCATGTGCAGGAAAAGCAGTGTGCCCTCCAGCAGGCGGCCCTTCATCGACGGCGAGCGCAGCGCCCGCACGCTCGCCACATGCAGGTTGAAGCCCTCCAGCGTCAGCAGGGGGAAGAACAAGAACGCCTGGTGGCCGCCGATGAACCGGGCCAGACCATTGCTGTTGCGGGCCTGCTCGGTGGACCACACCAGGATGTCCGGGGCGACATCGGGGTCGAGTTCCTCGTGGTTGGGGTTGGCGTGGTGGCGGGTGTGCTTGTTCATCCACCAGCCGTAACTCATGCCGATGCCGAGGTTGCCGAAGAGCCGGCCCCAGATCGCGCTCGCGCGGCGCTTCCGGAACACCTGCCGGTGCGCCAAGTCATGTGCCACCAAGGCGACCTGACCAAACATCAGCGCCATGAAGGCGGCGACCGCCAACTGCCACCACGTGTCGCCCAGCGCGTCGAAGGCCGCCCAGCCCGCCGCCAGCAGCCCGATCACGAGACCGAGCCGCACCGTGTAGTAACCGGGGCGCCGCCGCAGGAGACCCGCCTGGGTGATGCGCTGCGACAGCCGGGCGAAGTCGCTGCCGGCGTCGGGGCGGAGTCTTGGGGGCCGCTCGGCGGCCGGGGTGGTCGTGACCGTGGCGTCGGAGGAAATCGTCATGCAGGCGAGTCTGGCTACGGCCGTCCCACCGCCACCAGCCTGTCAGCCGTAGGGCTCGTGGGGGGCCGAGCCCCCTCCATCTCAGGGGGTTGTCCCCACCCCTACGCCCCCTGAGCTGGGCATTCGCCGGTTCGTCCGGAGCCGCGTGCCGGACCGACTCGCCTAGCCACAACTGCTCCACAGGAGGCAGCAACGACTCGTCGGCCAGCCGGCCGAGGAATGGGCGCTGTGAGGCGCAGGCCACGCGACGAGGGCCGGCTCCGTGGGCGCTTGAGTACTCCGTAGGTGCGGCCCCGGGCCGGCAGGCTGCTCTCGGGAAACGCGGCGAGGACCGTGGCCGACGGCCTGGTCCGGCACGACGGGCGATCCTTTGGAGGCATCGACATCGGGTCAACCCCTGCGACTGCAAGACGCAGCAGCAGCAGCTCGCAAGGACTGTCCTCCTGTCAACGTGCAGATTTTTAATAGGGAGATGAGCAACAGGGTCTCCCTGTTATGGTGCGCCTGTGTCATCGATCAAGCAGTTCCAAGTCACCTTCGACTGCGCGGAACCTGAGCGTCTCGCTCGCTTTTGGTGCGAGGTGTTGGGGTACGTCGTACCGCCGCCACCGGCGGGGTTCGCCACGTGGGACGATTTCAACCGCTCCCAGGCTCCCGAGGATCAGGGTTCATGGTTCGCCTGCAGTGATCCCTCAGGTGTCGGCCCGCGACTGTACTTTCAGCGGGTCCCCGAAGGCAAGGTCGCCAAGAATCGGCTGCATCTCGACGTGAGAGTCGGCACCGGACTCGTGGGGGAAGAGCGCCTGGCCGCGCTCGAGGCCGAATGCACACGACTGGTCCCGCTCGGCGCGGTACGCATGCGACTCCTGTATGACGGCAACGATTCGTGCATCGTGATGCAGGACATCGAGGGCAACGAGTTCTGCCTCGACTGAGCATCCTCCGAGCCGGCGAGGTGGGAAGCCGCCTCCTTTGGGCCTCTCTGGTCTCGTAGGGGGCGGGAATCGTCCCGTAAGGGCGGGGTTGTGCAGCCGGGTGATGCCGAGCACCGCGGCCGCTACCTGGAAGCCCTCGCCACGGCTGACGTCCTGCTGGTCGACAAGACCGGCGCCCTTACTCTGGGCCGCCCGCAGATTACCGACACCGTGCCCCTGGACGGCCGCACCGGGGAGGCGCTACTGCACAGATGCACGCTGCGGTCCGGCGTGAGCATCGTGGCGGCATGTCGATACGGGGGCGGACACCTGTGCGAAGATCACAGCGTGGACGATCTACGCTTCCGTCTTGCTCACGACGCTGATCTTGCCGCTGTAGTGCGTCTGCGCGACGACGCCGCCCGCTGGATGCTGGCCCAGGGCGTCACTGGTCAGTGGCGGCCTGGTGAGCTGGGCGGGGATCACTTCCGCCGGGTCATGCAAAGTGGGGAGCTATGGCTCGCGGAGGCTGCCGATCGTGTGGTGGGAGCCTGGGAGCTGTGGTGGGAGGACGAGGACGCCTGGGGGCCGCAGCCGCCGACGGCCAGCTATGTGCACCGGCTGATGGTTGACCACGGCACTGTCCCGCGCGGGACGGGGCGGGAGCTTCTGCGGGTCGCGGAGCGCCGCGTGGCCGAGGCGGGCAGGCCGTTGGTACGTCTGGACTGCCTGGCCGGCAATGCACGCCTGCATGCGTACTACCTCAACGCCGGCTATCACGTTGTCGGACGCAAGGAGGGCAAGCCGCAGCCAGGCGGTACGCCAAAGTCGTTCACCCTTCTCGAAAAGTCAGTACGGGACGGAGGGGAATAGGAAACGCCTGCTCCGTCGTGGTTGTACCGGAGCGGCAGGACACCGTGGGTTGCCGCGGTGCATGGTCGGCGTCGTCCGGCAGCCCTCTGGGCGATCCCACGACCGTCACCCGGTCGCGGGACACGAGGCTGCCGTCGTTTGTCATCGACATCTGGGCCTCGGGTGGTCACCAACTGCCCCCGAATCAGTCGACAAGCGCTCCTCCTGGAAGGTTCTGGCACACATTCCGTGACGCGGGGCACTGTGAGTGCCCTGATGCCCTCCGGCGGCAGGGGTTCGGGCTGCACCTCCCGCAGGGCGTCCACGTGCCGCCGGCACGCGTGCAATCATCCTGTTCGCCGATACGGCAAGGGAGGGGTGGATGGCTGGCGTGTGGGTGACGGTCTGTCTGCCGGCCGAGGCCGCGGGTGATATCGAAGGGGCGCTTGCAGAGGCCCTCGCGCCTTTCTGCCTAGACACGGCTGACAACCCCGCCGACCGTGGCATGTGGGACGAACGCCGCATCCGCGGCGGCAGCAACGGCAGGGGTTTTGCGATCGCCCCGGATACATGGACGATCCGAGGCTCATCCACGACGACCCTGGATACGACGGCGCGCCTCGCCCCAGTGCCCCGGGCGTCTGCGCCGGAGGACCGCGTGCCCTGCTCGATTTCTCGCAGCCGCACCTTGCTTCCGAGCGTGCGGTCGCCGCGTCCTGGGACCTGTGGCACAGCCTGTCTGCCGTACACCCTTCGGCCATTCCCCTTGCGGTCTTCGTGGACCGTTGGCGGAACGATCCGGACGCATTCCCCGGTGACCGGCGGGGAGACGAAATGTTCTCCGCTTACCGGGCCCAGCCGCTGATCGGGGCATACCTCGATCACCCATTCAGCCTCGGCATGGGGTATCTGGGCTTCCTAGGCCCTGACGACGATCCCCTGGAGCACCCCGTCATCAGCTATGACGGAACCCGTGCCGCGTACATCCGTGACCTCACTTCGCCAAACCCGCCGGATACGGACGTACTCACCCTGGACGGCTGGTGGTTGGAGGGCTGCTTCAACGCCGTCCACGCCTTCTGCGAGCCTGACCTTTGCCCTCACGACCCTCCGGCGCCCACCGTGTGGCCGGGCAGCGAGGCGTACCTCGCGGACCTTCCCGGCAACACAATCCTCGTCCGGCTCCACTGCCACGCCTGACGTCACTCATTGTGTGCGCTCCACGGAAAGTGAGGCAGAACCTCCTGGAAACCAGCGAAGCCAACGCTTCCTTGGTACAGGCCCTCGCCTACCTCCGGCACCGCCACGGCGGCCTCATCCCCGACCATGTGCGCCAGCCGAGTGCGGTTCCCGCACCACGTTCTGATGGGGCCAACAATCCAGCCGTCCGACGGGGCGACTGCTCCCACGCGGTGCGGGCCCGACCGGCGACTGCCCGGTCGGGCCCGCACCGCTGTGGGGCTCTGTCAGGCGGGGACCGCGGCGTGCTCCGGCTCGCCCTGTAGAGGGCGGCGGTGTACCCGGCGGGGCCGGAGCCGATGACGATGACCTCGCGCACGTCGTCGGGGTGCGTCACGGCTGTCACGCCTCCTGCGTGGCGTCGATCTCGGCGATGAGGGCCTCGATGCGGGTCTTGATCTCGTCGCGGATGGGGCGGACGGCCTCGACGCCCTTGCCCGCGGGGTCTTCCAGGGCCCAGTCGAGGTACTTCTTGCCGGGGAAGATGGGGCAGGCGTCGCCGCAGCCCATGGTGATGACGTAGTCGGAGGCCTGAACGGCCTCGGTGGTGAGGATCTTCGGCTTGGCCGCGGAGATGTCGACGCCGACTTCCTTCATGGCCTCGACGGCGGCCGGGTTGACCTGGTCGCCCGGGATGGAACCGGCGGAGCGGACCTCGATCCGGTCGCCCGCGAGGTGGTTGAGGAATCCGGCGGCCATCTGCGAACGGCCGGCGTTGTGGACGCAGACGAACAGCACGGAGGCGAGCGGAGCGGACATCGGTTCTTCCTTCACAAGATGCGGTGGCAGGTGGTGCGGTGAGGGTTCAGGTGCTCGGCAGGCTGGCGAGCAGCTCGGTGATACGGGCATTGATGACGTCGCGGATCTCGCGGACCACGTTGATCGGGGCGCCGTCGGGATCCGGCACGGGCCAGTCCAGGTACCGGCGGCCGGGCATGATCGGGCAGGCGTCGCCGCAGCCCATGGTGATCACGATGTCGGAGGCACTCACGACCTCGTCGGTCAGCGGCTTGGGGAACGCGGCAGTGGGATCGGCGCCGGCCTCGCTCAGGACCCGCTCGATGTGCGGCTCGATCTCCGGCGCCGGGTGAGTGCCGCCTGAAGAGACCGCGACCTGCCCCGGTGCCCGGTGCTGCAACAGCGCGGCGGCGAGCTGGGAACGGCCGGCGTTGTGGCTGCACACGAACAACACCCGGGGGAGCCCCGAGCCCGGCGCGCCGTGGGCGTGGGCGAGGGCGTCAAGGCGTTCGGTGGTGAGCCGCTCGGCCAGCACCACCAGGTGCGTGGTGACCGAGGCGGTCTCGGCGAGGCGCCGGTAGGAGTCGGTGAGCAGGCTCCGCACGGTCTCGACGCCGAAGCGGCCGGCATGCCGGGTCGCGAGCCGGGCTGCGCCGGCGGCCAGGCGTTCATCCGGCAGGGCAGGGGTGGGAACGGCGGACATGGAAGACCCTTTCGACGGGCCTATAGGTCAGCCCCGACTGGTATCAGTCTCGGGTGATGTGACAGTATCAGTCCATGCTGACGTCAGTCGACACTGACCTGATCCGGGTGCTGGCCGACCCTCTCAGGCTCCAGATCGTGACCCTGCTGGCCCGCGAGACGCTGTGCACCACGCACCTGGTGGAAGAGACCGGCGCCCGCCAGACGAACCTGTCCAACCACCTGAAGGTGCTGCGCGAAGCCGGGGTGGTGGAGACCGAGCCGTGCGGCCGGTTCACCTACTACCGTCTCAAGCCCGAGGTACTCGAGTCGCTCGCCGGCCAGTTCACCGGCCTCGCCGCAACCGCCCGCGCCAACGCCGAGACCAAGAGGGCCTGCCCGTGACCTCCACCGAGTCCGCCACGACCGCCGCGACGGCCGAGCAGCCCTCGATCGTCGCCAAGCTCTCTGCGCTCGACCGCTACCTGGCCGTCTGGATCCTCGCCGCGATGGCCGTCGGCCTCGGGCTCGGGCGCCTGATCCCCGGCCTGAACGACGCCCTGGCGAAGGTCGAGATCGGCGGTATCTCGCTGCCGATCGCGATCGGCCTGCTGGTCATGATGTATCCGGTCCTGGCGAAGGTCCGCTACGACAAGCTCGACGCGGTCACCGGCGACCGGAAGCTGATGGTCTCCTCGCTGGTCGTCAACTGGATCGTCGGCCCAGCGGTGATGTTCGCGCTGGCGTGGATCTTCCTGCCGGATCTGCCCGAGTACCGCACCGGCCTGATCATCGTCGGCCTGGCCCGCTGCATCGCCATGGTCATCATCTGGAACGACCTCGCCTGCGGCGACCGCGAAGCAGCCGCCGTCCTCGTCGCCCTGAACTCCGTCTTCCAGGTCCTCGCGTTCGGCCTGCTCGGCTGGTTCTACCTCGACCTGCTGCCCGGCTGGCTCGGCCTGGGCGACGGCCAGCACCTGGACATCTCGATGTGGAAGATCGCCCTGAACGTGGTCATCTTCCTCGGCATCCCGCTGCTCGCCGGCTTCCTGACCCGCCGCATCGGCGAGCAGAAGCTCGGCCGCGAGAAGTACGAGACGGGCTTCCTGCCGAAGATCGGCCCATGGGCGCTGTACGGCCTGCTGTTCACGATCGTCATCCTGTTCGCCCTGCAAGGAAAGACGATCACCTCGCAGCCGCTGGACGTGGCCCGTATCGCGCTGCCGCTGCTGGTGTATTTCGCGGTCATGTGGTTCGGCGTCTTCGCCCTGGGCAAGGCGATCGGCCTGGCCTACGACCGCACCGCCACCCTGGCGTTCACCGCTGCAGGCAACAACTTCGAGCTGGCCATCGCGGTCGCCATCGCCACCTTCGGCGTCACCTCCGGCCAGGCTCTGTCCGGCGTCGTCGGCCCACTCATCGAGGTACCGGTCCTCGTGGCCCTGGTGTACGTCTCCCTGGCCTGGCGTCGGAAGTTCGCCTTGGCGCAGATGGGTTCATGACGCAGCACGCGGACGTGGTGGTGGTCGGCGGCGGCCAGGCAGGGCTCGCCGCCGGCTACCACCTACGCCGCCAGAAAACGGACTTCGTCATCCTGGACGCCGAAGCGGCGCCGGGCGGGGCCTGGCAGCACATGTGGGACTCGCTGCACCTGTTCTCCCCGGCGGAGCACTCCTCGCTGCCCGGCCGGCTCATGCCCGCCCAGGCAGGCGAAACCTACCCGGACGCCGGGCACGTGGTGGAGTACCTCACCGACTACGAGAAGCGCTACGCCCTGCCCGCGCTGCACGGCACCCGTGTGGAGGCCGTACGCCGTGGCGGCGACCGGCTCCTGGTCGAAGCGGACTCCGGCACCTGGCGGACGAAGGCGGTCATCAGCGCGACCGGCACCTGGTCGCGGCCCTTCCTCCCCGCCGTCCCCGGCCGCAGGGTCTTCACCGGACGGCAGCTGCACACGGTGAACTACCGCTCCCCGGCCGACTTCACCGGACAGAACGTCATCGTGGTCGGCGGCGGGAACTCGGGCGCCCAGATCGCCGCCGACCTCGCCCTGGACGGGCGCGTCGACGTGACGTGGGCGACCCAGCGGCCGCCCCGGTTCCTGGCCGACACCATCGACGGCCGGGTCCTGTTCGACGTCGCCACCGCCCGCCGCCGGGCTCTCGACGCAGGCCGCAGCGACACCGGCGGTGTCGCTGCGCTCGGCGACATCGTCGCCGTCCCCCCGGTCCGTGCCGCCCGCGACGCCGGACTCCTCGACGCGAAGCCGATGTTCACCCGGTTCACCACCACCGGCGTTCAGTGGGCCGACGGCAGCCGCGCCGAGGCAGAGGTGATCATCTGGTGCACCGGCTTCCGACCTGCCCTCGCCCACCTTGCCCCACTGGGTCTGCGCGGGCCGCCCGGCCACATCCCGACGGCCGGCACACGGGCCGTCGCGGAGCCGCGCCTGCACCTTCTCGGGTACGGCGACTGGACCGGTCCGGCCTCCGCCACCCTGATCGGCGTGGGCCGCCCCGCACGTGACGCCGCCCGGGACATTGCGCAGCTGCTGAGCACCTGACGCCGCCCACCGGGGGTCAGGGCCGCGCGAGGATCGTGCAGAAGTCCCGGCCGCGCAGGTGTCCGGATCGGTCACGGCGGCCCAGCGGGCCAGCTCACCCAAGACCGAGCTGGTCGAGGTGCGCGAGGAGGCCGAGGCCGGCCGGTGGGGGATGACCGGCTCGTCGACCATCCTCGTGGATGGCGTCGCCCCCTTCGCCATGCCCGGAACTCCTGCGAGCCAGCCTGTCCTGCCGCTTGTACCGCGATGAGGAAGGCCGGCCCGGCGGCGCGCTGCGCGTCGAAGCCCTGCGGCAGGCGTGCGCCGGCACCGAGGCGTCCGCGTCCGTCGAAGCGTGCTGCGGGAGCGACCATCATGTCCTGGGTCCGATCGGCCGGGTCGGCCGAGCAGACCTTCGGCCCGCTCCTCGCCCGTGACTGACCCGCGGCCAGGGGCCGGTTCAGCCCCCGGCCGCGGCGGGAATCATCCACCCCGAGGACGTCTACCGCTACCCCACCCAACACTCACCACCAGCTGACCCCCGACGAGAAGGGCTGAATGGGAGCCGGGGCCCGGACCTGAATCTGCCGGCCGGCCCGAGCAGAGCCAGGTCAGTCGATGGCGGGGCTGCGGCGCTCGACGAGGACGACGTCGCGCCACAGGCCGTGGTGGCGTCCGATCCGCTCCCGCGTGCCGATGACTCGGAACCCGGCTCGCCGGTGAACGGCGAGGCTCGCGGTGTTCTCCGGGAAGATCCCGGACTGGATGGTCCAGATCCCGGCCTGCTCGGTGGAGTCGATCAGTGCCTTGAGCAGGGCCAAGGCGACACCGCGGCCCCGGGCGGCGGGGTGGACATAGACGGAGTGCTCGACGACGCCGGCGTAGGCACAGCGGTCGGAGACCTTGGTCGCGGCGACCCAGCCGAGCACGCCTCCGTCTTCGCCCCGCGCGACGAAGCGGTGCTCGGGCAGTCTCCCCGCGTCGAACGCCTCCCAGCTGGGGACGGTCGTCTCGAAGGTGGCGTTGCCCTCGTCGATACCGGCCTCGTAGATCGCCAAGACCTGCTCGGCGTGCTCAACGGTCAGCGGCACGATTGCCGCGCTGGACGAACCGGCGCCCACGGACATGGTGCAGTCCTCCCGTCGCCGTGCAGCGGTCAGGCCGCTGTGGCGGCGCTGGTCAGCAGCTTGCCCATGGCGGCCAGTACGGACGGCTCCACGCGGTAGTAGACCCAGGTGCCGCGCCGCTCGGAGGTGAGCAGCCCGGCCTCCTTGAGCTTCTTCAGGTGGTGGGAGACGGTCGGCTGGGAGACGCCGACGTCGGAGATGTCGCACACGCACGCCTCGCCGTCCTCGTGAGAGGCCACGGCGGAGAACAACCGCAGGCGCACCGGGTCGCCGAGCGCCTTGAACATCCGCGCGGCCCTCTCGGCCTCGTCGGCGGTCATGGGGCGCTCGGTCAGCGGCGGGCAGCACGGAACCACGCCCTGGCCGTCGGCGGGCTCGAGCAGCGGCAGCACCTTGGCATTCGACATGCATCTATGTTGACATACGTCGAACCAGGTGGGCGAGGGCTGTCACGAGCGCGCGAGGCAGGCGCCAGGCGGCGGGCGACGCGGGCAGCGTCCCGGGCCACTCCGCGCAGCGAGTTCGACGACGGGCTGCGCTGCCACTCCAGCCGGGCGAACGCCCATACCCGGCACGCCTGTGGCGGTGCTCGCCCGCACCGCAACAGGCATGCTCGCCAGCCCGCAACACGGTGAGGCTCGCAGCGCAGCACACACTCAGCCGCGACCCGCACTTCTGGCTGGAGCGCACCGGCCTGGACGTCGCCCCGCTGGGACGGCTGGCGCACACGCACGACCGGCTGTAGCCCCTCCCGCAGCAAGGCGTGGGCGGCAGCCGACCCCGACTGCCCTGCTCCGATGACTGACCACCACGTCGGCGCGATCCACGGACGACCCTGATTTCGACGTATGTCTATGTTGACGCTTATCGAAACAGGTGCCATGCTTGCCCCGCAAGTCATCGACAGATGTCGAAACAGGCAAGGAGTCGCCGTGAAGCCCGCCACCACCGAGCTGCCCGTCGTCGTGATCGGGGCCGGACCCGCTGGTCTGGCCGCCGCCGCTCACCTGGTCGACCGGGGCATCGAGCCCCTGGTCCTGGAAGCCGGACCCGCCGCCGGCGCCGCAGTGCGCGACTGGTCGCACATGCGCCTGTTCTCCACCTGGGGGGAGCTCACCGATCCCGCGGCGGAGAAGCTGCTCGCGCCGACCGGCTGGACCAGGCCGGACCCGACGACCTACCCCTCGGGCGGGGACTGGGCGGAGCAGTACCTTCAGCCCCTCGCCGACGCCCTCGGCGACAAGGTCCGCTTCGGCACGATGGTGACCGGCGTTTCCCGGGCCGGCCGCGACCGGATCGTGGATGCCGACCGCGAGACCCAGCCCTTCGTCGTGCACGTCGCCCACGCCGACGGCCGCGAGGAGCGGCTGTTCGCCCGCGCGGTCATCGACGCCTCCGGCACCTGGACCACCCCCTCCCCGGCGGGCGGCAGCGGACTGCCCGCGCTCGGCGAGAAGGCCGCCGCCGACCGCATCACCTACCGCGTCCCCGACCTGAAGGACCCGGCTGTCCGCGCCCGGTACGCGGGCAAGCGCACCGCCGTCATTGGCTCTGGAGCCTCCGCCTTCACCGCGCTCGCCGACCTCGCCGATCTCGCCAAGTCCGACGACGGCACCGGGACGAAGGCGGTGTGGATCCTGCGCCGGGGCATCTCCGGCTCCACCTTCGGCGGCGGAGAAGCCGACCAACTGCCCGCCCGCGGAGCCCTGGGCCTGGCGGCGAAGGCCGCCGTCGGCGACGGCTATGCCGAAGCGGTCACGGGCTTTCGCACCGAGGCGATCGAACGCGACAGCGACGGGCGTCTGGTGCTGGTGGGGGAGGACGGCCGACGGCTTCAGCCGGTGGACGAGGTGATCGTGCTGACCGGGTTCCGGCCCGATCTGTCCTTCCTGTCCGAGGTCCGCCTGAACCTGGACGAGCGCCTCCAGGCCCCGGTCGAACTCGCCCCACTGATCGACCCCAACCAGCACTCTTGCGGCACTGTCTACCCGCACGGCCACCGCGAGCTGTCCCACCCCGAACATGGCATTTACCTGGTCGGCATGAAGTCCTACGGCCGCGCCCCGACGTTCTTGGCCATGACCGGCTACGAGCAGGTCCGCTCCGTCACCGCCGCGATCGCCGGCGACCTCGACTCCGCCGACCGCGTCGAACTCACCCTGCCCGAGACCGGCGTCTGCGGAGGCGCGGGCCTGTTCGACGCCCCCGACGCCGCGCAAAGCAGCGAGGACGGCGGTTGCTGCGGCGCCCCAGCCACCCTCCAGAACGGCATCGGCGTCCCGGCTGCCTCCGGCGGCTGCTGAACCCCACACAAGGAGGTCCGCCATGTCCCACGTACAACTCGCCCTCCAGGTCCCCGATCTGGACGCCTCCGTCGCCTTCTACAGCAAACTGTTCGGCACCGAGCCCACGAAGCTCCGCGACGGCTACGCCAACTTCGCCATCGCAGAGCCCCCTCTCAAGCTCGTCCTCGTCGAGGGCAGGGCAGGTGAGGCAACGCGCATGGACCACCTGGGCGTCGAGGTCGAGAGCACCGAGGCCGTCCACGCCACCACCCGTCTGAGCCAGGCCGGCCTGGCCACCGACGTGGAAGACGACACCACCTGCTGCTACGCCCTCCAGGACAAGGTCTGGGTCCACGGCCCCGGCCAAGAACCCTGGGAGATCTACGTCGTCAAGGGCGACGCGGACAGCCTGGCCAAGCAGCCGAACAGCACCTGCTGCGCCGGCCCAGCCGAGGCGGACAGGACGGAACCGGCCGCCTCGGGCAGCTGCTGCGCCTCGTGACCACTCTCCACACCCACACGAGCGGGGCCGCGACCGGATCGGGGGACCGGTCGCGGCCCCGAGCCGCCCTGCCCGCTCTCTGCGCCACGCAGATCGTGAGCTGGGGCATCGTCTACTACGCCTTCCCCGTCCTCAACCCGCAGATCACCACCGCGACCAGTTGGCCGACCGGGGCGACCACCGCGGCGTTCTCCCTCGGCCTGGTCGTCTCCGCGCTCGCCGGAATCCGCATCGGGCGCATCCTCGATCGGCGCGGCCCACGCGCCGTCATGACCGCAGGCTCCGCCGTCGGCACCACCAGCCTGCTCATCGTGGCAACTGCCCCCAACCTGCCGGTCTTCTTCGCCGGTTGGATGCTGGCCGGACTCGCGATGGCCGCCACCTTCTACCAGCCCGCGTTCGCGGCCCTCACTCGCTGGTGGGCCCCCGACCATGTAAGGGCCCTGACGACCGTGACCCTCGCCGGCGGCCTCGCGTCCACCGTCTTCGCACCCCTGACGGCACTGCTCGCCGACCACCTCACCTGGCGCCACACCTACCTCGTGCTCGCCGGCATCCTCGCCGCCGTCACCATCCCCGCCCACACCCTGGCACTGCGCGCACCCTGGCCCGACGCCCCAACCAGCCCCGGCCACACGGCCACAGGCGCCACCGAGGTCGGGCGCAGCCGGCCGTTCCTGCTCCTCGCCGCAACCCTCACCCTGTCGGCCTTCGCGATGTACGCCGTCGTCGTCGCCCTCGTCCCGCTGCTCCTGGAACGCGGGTACACCACCAACCAGGCAGCATGGGCCCTCGGACTCGGCGGCGCCGGACAGACCCTCGGGCGCACCCTGTACGCCACCCTCGCACGGCGCACCACTGTCACGGCCCGCACGACGATCCTGGTCACGCTCGGCGGCCTCACCACCGCCGCCTTCGCTGCTGTGTCCGGTCCCTACGCGCTGCTCATCGCCGTATCGGTCATGGCCGGCATGGTCCGCGGCAACCTCACCCTGCTCCAGGCCACCGCCATCACCGACCGCTGGGGCACCACCCACTACGGACACCTCTCGGCGCTCCTGGCAGCTCCAGCCACCACGGCAGCGGCCTTGGCCCCGTTCGCCGGCGCAGCCCTCGCTGTGCCCCTCGGGGGTTACGGACTCCTTTTCTGCCTCCTGGCCGCCGCATCCATGATTGCCGCGCTCATTGCACCGTGGACGGCCGCCGCCGTCGCCGCACCCCGCCGCGGGCAGTCACTCTGACTCCCGGATGGCCCCGTCGAACCGGTGCTGCGAATTCGGACAAGCAATCCAATGCTGGTATGGAGGCCACCGACTTCCCCGACGACCTGGTGCAGACGAGACGCAAGCTGCCTGGAGCGCCGCCCAAGAAGCGCTCGCCGCGCCCCACCGCCGGTGGCCCACCGCGCTGCGCCGCCGCCCGCTGCGCCTGTCCGTTACGGCTGTGGTGGCACCCTTGCCGCCGACGCCGCCGACCTCCATCTGCTCGGAGAGCTTCATGACTTCGCCGTTGAAGCTCTCCACGATCCGGTCAACGACGCACCACCTCGACGTTACATCGCCGCCCAGTCGAGTCCGAGGTTGGCGAGCTGCTGGAGTTTGTCCGCGGTGAGCTTGGCGCGACGGTTCTCTTGGTCGAAAACCCATCTACCAGGAACTTCGCCACGTTGTCAGTCCAACTGTCTTATCGCAGAGGCAGGTTGGAAAGGGCTAAGTGAGCAGTGGCTTTCGGGCCGGCCGGCGTGCCGGTCATCTGGGTTCGCGCCGCCAGAACGTCGGCCGCCACCAGTAGAGGTCCGGCTGGTAGTCGGGCCAGGGCGCGGGGTCGTCGGGGTCCTCGAATGAGTCCTGCTGCGGGTCGATCGGTCGCCAAAGGGAGTCGATTGGTTCGTCGGGGAGTGGGCGGCGGGTGAAGCGCAGGCCGCGCTGGTCGCACGCTCCGAAGCGCTGCACGTTGCGCTGCGCTTCGATCAGTGAGACGCGGTTGGCGCCGGTCGTGGTCGGCCAACGCAGTTGTGAGAGGTCGTCCTCCCAGAAGCACACCGGGCAGATGTCGTTCGAGCCGCGCGGGTCGTCGTGGACGAGGTGGCCGCAGCAGGGGCAGGAGTGGCGGTCGGCCACCGTGGTGGTGTGGGCGGTGTTCCAGGACTGGCGTCCCTGCAGCCAAGCGGGCAGGGTCTCGGTGCGGTTGCGCCAGGGGACGGGGATGCCTTCGGCGCCGACGTGGGAGGCGACGATGCCGCCGACGATCGTGCACGTGGTGTCGACGTCTCCACCGGCCGAGGCAGTGGCCCACAGGGCAGTCGCGTAATCGGTCAGATTCCGGGCGGCGCACCAGAGGGTGAAGGGGACCGTGTCGACGCGCTGACCTGGCGTCCGTTGCCGAGATGATGGGCGGCGAGTTCGACGTGAGGCTGGTCCAGGAGCGTACCGGCCTCGATGATGCCGTCGCGTACCCGGCTGGGCGGGACGAGGTCCAAAACGGTGGCGAACAGGTCCGCGCCGGTCACGGGTTCGGTGCGGCGGTGCGCGGCGCGGCTGGCGGCGACGGCGACCGCGACGGCCCCGGCGACGGCTTCGGGGTGGGTGTGGGTCACTTCGGCGGACAGGGCAGCCTGCCGGGCTGCGTGTTCCGGGTGGCCTGGGTAGCGGGCGCCGAGAGGGGCGACGCGCATCGCTGCCCCGTTGCCCCAGGAGCCCTGTCCGTCGAACAGTCCGGCCGCGAGTTCGCGCCAGTTGCCGCCCTGGCGGACCAGGCGCAGCAGGCGGTTCATCGCGGGACCGTAGCCGCGGTCGAAGTCGTGCCGTTCGGCGAAGGAACGAGCGAGTTCATCTTGGTCCACCTCGCCTCGCTGCATGACGAGTTGGTGGATGGAGCAGGCCATTTCCGTGTCGTCGGTCCACGGCCATGGCGCTTCAGGCAGTTGCTGGTCACGCAGAGTGGGGAGGTTGTCGGGGACGAAGAACTGGGCTCCGAAGGCGTCGCCGACGGCCAGGCCGTTCAAGGCGTCGCGGGCGGTGGCGATGGGATCGATCGGAGGACTATTGAAGGAGTAGGAGTGGGAGGCCATTGCCGCGCATCCTGCCAATCCCAGACCATGCCGGCCACTGGTTTCATCGCGTGGAGGAACTGCACTGGCGGGCCCGCGCTGTCGCGTCGGGGCCGGTGGAAGCCGCGGAGGGACCGCGTCGAGGCACGCACACCGCCGTCGCCCCTGCTGACCGACCCCCAGCTGATCAGGTCCTGACTGATGGCTGCCTCTCCAGGAGGTGGTGCATCACGTGCTCCGGGATGGCCGGGTTAGCGGCTGCCGACATGGCGGTGGTGGCATCGTGGAGCAGGCTGGTCAGCGCGCGCGTGGTCAGGTGCGGGTCGCGCGCTGCCGCTTCTCTGATGAGGCAGTCGGGGTCGTCGAGGAGACGGATCACCGAGGCCGGCGTGAGGCGCGGGTCGCGAAGGGCCCGCCGGCGCACGCCGCGGTCGGGGTCACGGCTGAACCTCTCGACCAGGTCCGCCGTGGCGGTGGGGTCTTCGAGGGCGAGCTTGCGCATGCGGGGATCGGGGTCGTCGGCGTACTGCAGGGTGTTCTGTCGAGGGAAGTTGGGGTGTTCCGGGAAACGGGCGGCTGAATAGCCGTCCCACGTGCGGCACATCTCGAGCAGAACCTCGGCGGGTGCCTGGGCGCAGTTCTCGGCGAGGAACAGACGCACGACCCAGTCCTCGTCACGTGCCAGGCGTTCGACGACGTCGGGCGGGAGGTTCTTCGCGCAGGCGGCGCTGCGGCGGACGAGCAGGTGGGAGGAGGAGGCGCAGCGGCGGATAGCCTCTTCGTCGTCCTGCAGAGCCCGCACCCACGGGAGCGGATTGCAGCGCGCCTTTGGACTGATCTCCACGGGGACGCGCCCACGTTCCTCCTCGGTGAGGTCCGGGCGCACCGACACCGTCCACCGGACGGCCGGGTCCAGGTCCTGACCGAGTTCAGCGACCAGGTGCGGCGCGAGGTCCGGGTTGCCGGCGGCCGCGCGTCGCAACTCCCGGTCCGGGCTGTGCGCGAGAGCGTGGCCCAGTTCGTCGGAGAGCAGGCATTCCCGTGCGGCGCGGTGGCGTTGCTCGTCGTCGGGCAGAGCCGCAAACACCGAGACCGGCATCGGCGCGGCGGTGTGGGCGAGCAGGATTGCTTCGGCCCGCACTTCGGGGTCGGGGTCAGCCATCAGCGACGTGTGGGTGTCCGGTTCCAGGTGCGGCCAGGCTCGCCGGCAGGCGGCGCGGCGTACGGCGGGGTCCGCATCAGCCGCGAGCGTCACCAGGTGCCGGGCGGGCAGATCGCGATGGAGTGCGACCTCGGCTCTCACCTGCGCGTTGGGATCGGCGACGAGTTGCGCGAACGTGGCCTCGGTCAGGGGCGACCTTCCGTCCACCGCACAGGCGGTGAAGATCCATCGCAACCCGGGTCTGGGTTCAATGAAGAGCCGTTCTCGCTGCTCGGCGGTGAGTGTCCAGCGCTCTGCGAGCTGCTTGCGGACGCGTGGCTCGGGATGGGAGATCCACGCCTCGACGACTTCGTCAGGCAATTCACGGGTGATCAGCCAGCCGGCGCCGGGGAGCCGTTCGCCTTCTGCGACATCGAGCAGCCGCCGCAGTACCGAGGCGGGTGCGGCTGGGTTGCGGGCCAGCCCGTCTCGCCACGCCGACCGGAGGCGCTGTGGCGCGGTCTTCCAACGCAGTACGGCATGCCACCCGGACTGGCGCATCTGCGGGGTCTCCTGGGCGTGAGCCTGAGCCCAGGACTCGACCCACGCGTGGAAGCGGTCGACGGCGATCAGCCAGACCTCGTACTCCTCACTGGTCGCGCCCAGCACGCTCTCGCCGTCCAGCGACATGGAGACGAACTCAGGTCGCCCCCGGCGCTGGCCGAGCACCCCGGTCAGGTCCCACTGCTCGGCAAGACGTACGCGCGTCCAGTGACTGCACCAGTGGGACTGGCAGCCGTGCCCGGCGACGTTGATCAGGAACTCACCGTTGTGGTCGATCACGCCGTGTTCGACAGCCAGACGATGCCACTGCCGGTTCAGTTCGGCCACCTGATCCGGCCGGTCGTTTCGCACGGCCACCGTCGGTACCGCGTTCCCGGAGGCCACCGGACGCCAGGCCACCGCTGCGGGGCGCGCGTTGTTCACCCTTCCGTGCCCGGCCACTTCCAGCCCCGCACGCTCCAGCAGCTCACGCAGTTCACTTTCCCCGCCCGTCATGAGCGCCATCTTCCCGGCCGCCCTCGCAGCAGTCCACCGAGATCAGCGATCACAGTCCGCAGCGGTAGTCTGCACGAACGGATCGTGGTCGAGCGGGTGACGACCGCGCCGTGTTCGTCGGCCTCGTCAATGGTCCCAGTGCGCTCGGAACACCCCCACGTCGGTGGGCAGGACTTATGAGCTCGTGCACGGTAGACGGTGAGACGTCGAACTGCCCGGTCCTCAGCCTGCCTCCGGCTTCGACCGGTCAGTGCAACGACCGGCGGCGGCCTCCTCCTTCGACAGAAGGTCGGTCAGGCGGCATCGCGCTGCGGTGGCTCGGTGCAGGTCAGGTCCTGCTCGGTCCAGATGGTCTTGCCGGCGGAGGTGTAGCGGGTGCCCCACCGCTGAGTCGTCTGTGCCACCAGGAACAGGCCGCGGCCGCCCTCCTCGTCATTGGCGGCGTGCCGCAGGTGCGGTGAGGTGTGCCTGCTGTCTGAGACCTCGCACAGCAGAGCCCGGTCCCGGATGAGCCTCAGGCGGATCGGACCCGAGGCATACCGGATGGCGTTGGTGACCAGCTCGCTCACGACCAGTTCTGTGGTGAACCCCAGTTCCGGCAGTCCCCACTCATTCAGTTGCGCGGCGGCCACCGCGCGGGCGTGCGACACCACGCTGGGGTCGGCCGGCAGGTTCCAGCAGGCCACCTGATGGGCGTCCAGCACGCGGGTGCGCACCAGCAGCAACGCTGCGTCATCGTTCACCGGCCCGATGGGGAGCACCGCCATCGCCTGGTCGCACAGCTTCTCCAGAGGGAGTCGGTGCTGTGCGAGAACCTGAACCAACCGACCCAACCCGACGTCGACACCTCCGGTACGGGAATCTACGAGGCCGTTGGTGAACAGGGCCAGCACGCTGCCCGGGGTGAGCTCGACCTCCGCACTCTCGTAGGTCGGACCGCCCAGTCCCAGCGGCGGGCCCGAAGGCAGCTCGGCGAAGCCGACGCGGCCGCTGTCAGGGTCGACCACCGCTGGCGGCGGATGCCCCGCGCAGCACCAGTTGCACCGCCGAGAGATCGGGTCGTAGACGGCATACAGACAGGTAGCGCCGATGATGCCCTTGTCCTCAACATCCTCAGAGGAGTCGTCGTCCTGGAGGCGCCAGTCGTTCTGACCGGCGACGTCTGCCAGCCGCGTCAGCAGTTCGTCGGGGTCGAGGTCCAGTTGGGCCAGGGCCCGTACGGTCGTGCGCAGCCGCCCCATGGTGGCCGCGGCCGGCAATCCATGGCCCACCACGTCGCCGACAACCAGTGCGACGCGCGTACCCGACAGAGGGATGACGTCGAACCAGTCGCCGCCCACGCCGACGTGGCGGTCGGCCGGCAAGTAGCGGTACGCCGCTTCGAGCGCGCTCTGCGGCGGCAGGCGCCGCGGCAGCAGACTGCGCTGCAGTGTCACGGCCGCCGCGTACTCGCGGGCGTAGCGGCGGGCGTTGTCGACGCACACAGCGCTTCGCGCGACCAACTCGTCGCCCAGCTCCTGCTCGTCCGTGTCGAAGGGCATCGCCGTGCGGCTTCGCAGAAAGGTGACCAGCCCCATCACCGCGCCGCGGGCCTGCAACGGCACGAACAGGCGTGCGTGGACACCGGTTCCGCTCCGCGGAGCCGGCATGCCTGGTGTGTTCTCCGTGATCGACCGCCCCGAGGCCATGCTGCGGGCTTGGGGGGAGGCGAAGGCGTACTCGATCGGCTGCCCGGCTTCCGCGGCTGCGTCACCCGGTGCGACGGCCGCGTCCTGTGGGTCCCGTGATCCGCACACCCGCACCAACCGTTGTCCGGGGGCGATCTCGTCGGCGGGTTCCGTCCCTTCCAGGACTTCCGGCAGCAGGTCGACGGTGACGGCATCGGCGAACTGCGGTACAGCCACCTCGACGAGTTCCGCTGTCGTACGGACCACATCCAGGGACGTGCCGATACAGGACCCGGCCCGCACGAGCAGCGCCAGCCGCTGCTCCGCCCGGTGGCGCTCGGTGATGTCGACGGCCTCCTCGCACACTCCGAGCGGCTCACCGCGCGCGTCGAGCAGCCGGTAGTAGGAACAGGACCAGACTCGCTCGTACTCCGGGGCGGCGGGTACCTGCCCGAGGTAGTGCAGGTCGATGACGGGGATGCCGTCGGCGAGTACCTTCCGCATCGTCTCCGCCAATGTCGGGGGGTGATGCTCGGACAGCATCCGGCCCTGCCCCTGCGGAAAGAGCTCGTCCACAGTGCGGCCCGCGTACGGTGTGAGCGGCCCTCCCAGTTCCCGGTCGACAGCGGCGTTCGCCCACACTATTCGCAGCTCGGTGTCGTAGATGGTGAGCCAGACGGGCGACTGGGTGACCAGGCCGCGCAGCATCGCCTGATGCGACTCCCAGCTGCGCAGCTCCTCCAGGTCCGCCGCGAGCAGCACAAGGGCCGGACCATCAGGGCCGTGGGCCACCGTGCACATGGTCGTGGCCATGCGCACGGTGTGACCGTCCCGATGGCGGAGGTTGAGTGCCGCACTGCGGATGGATCCGGGGTCGCCGACTGTGTTCATCCATGGTGCGGGCTGCGTACCGGCCTTGCGTGCCACCAGCGCGGTGGCAGGGCGCCTGAGTATCTCTTGGGGCGTGTAGCCGAGGAGTCTCTCTGCGGCAGGGCTCCAGCCGATGACGATGCCGCATGCGTCCAGGACCACTGCGGCCGCTCTTGTCACGTGGAGCGGACCAAGGAATTCATCGGCAGGGGTCTCAGGTTTTGGACTCGTCACGGCCGCTCATCCTCCAATGGCCTCAGGATCCGCCCGGCGGTTGGGGTGACGCAACCGCGTGGCGGCTGTGGCGGACGGGTCGGATGACATGGCCCAAGCCCTTCTGTCGCCGAGGGCAGGCTGCTGGGTCGGTTCGCCCTGATGCTGCTTGCCCCAGCCGTCGGGGCGCGGTCCAGGAAGTCGGCGCGGCGCTGCGGAGCGCCACCGAGCACCCGCCCGGGTACGGGAGCTCGCCATCCCAGGAGGCACTTCTGGATGCGACGGGGGTTGTGGGAGCCCTTGATGTACTCGAAAAGTGCGAGGCTCGCCTGGGCCCTGGTCGTGAAGACGCGACCGCGGAGGCACTCGGCCTTGACCAGCATCCACAACGGTGACACCCGCCCTTGCCGCACGGAGCGACGAGCGCGCCGGAAGCCGACGTTCCGGGTTTTGGTGTAGAGGGATGCGTAAGCGATACATCGGAGGAAGAGGACCATGACCGCTCGGCACAGTGGGGGTCCGGACATCGTCGTCGTTGGCGCGGGGCTCGCCGGCCTGGCCTGTTCCCTGGACCTGTGCCGTGCCGGACGGCGGGTGGCGTTGCTGGAGGCGTCCGATGGTGTGGGTGGCCGCGTGCGTACGGACCAGGTGGATGGGTTTCGACTGGACCGCGGCTTCCAGGTGTTCAACACCTCCTACCCGCAGGTGAAGCGGCGCCTGGACCTGCGGATACTGCGGCTGAGGCCGTTCACCCCGGGCATCGTCGCGCACACCTCGACGGGTCCCGTCCGTCTATCCGACCCGACCCGGCTGCCGAGAGAAGCGGGGGCGCTGCTGCCCGGGCGGGTACTGCCTGCACGTGACCTGGCCGCGATGGTGGTGCTCACCGCGCGGGACGCCCTCCTGCCCGCCGGCACCTTCAAACGAGCCCCGGACCGCTCCACCGCCGACGCTCTGTCCCGCGCGGGGGTGTCGCCCGAAACGGTCGCCGAGATCCTGCGGCCGTTCCTGTCGGGCGTGTTCCTGGAGGACCGGCTGGAGACCTCGGCCCGCTTCTTCCACCTGGTGTGGCGGAGCATGGTCAGAGGCACGATCTGCCTTCCCGCCGACGGCATCGGCGCTGTACCTGTCCAGCTGGCACGTGGGCTGCCCGACGGCGTGCTGCGCCTGGAGACACCCGTCGAGGCGGTCACCGATGCGGGGGTCCTCCTGACGGACGGCCGCGAGCTGCCGGCCGCGTCCGTCGTGGTGGCGACGGACGCGGCTCGCGCGGCCCGCCTGCTGCCGGGCCTGGGCGTGCCCTGTACGCGTACGGTCACCACGTACTACCACGCCGCCGCCCGCACGCCCCTGGCCGAGCCGACTCTCCTGGTGGACAGCACCGGAGCCGTCCTCAACACGTGCGTTCTGACCGAGGTCGCCTCCACGTATGCGCCGCCCGGCACTGCGCTGGTCTCGACCTCCGTGCTGGGCCCCTACCGCTCCGGAGGGGACGCAGCGGTGCTCCGGCGGCTCGCCGAGCTGTACGGCACGGACACGAGCGGCTGGCAGCAGGTCGCCGTGTACACCGTCGAGGGAGCCCTGCCCGCGATGGAGCCGCCCTGGCCGCTGAGCCGCACGACGCGATTCGCCCGGGGCCGGTACGTCTGCGGGGACCACCGGGCGACGGGCTCCGTCCAGGGCGCTCTGGCCTCGGGTACGCGGGCGGCGCGCGCGGTGCTGAGCGACCTGACGCGCTGTTGACGTGACGGCAACGGTGTCCGCTGCATACGCCGGCGACCGGATCAAGGAACAGACAGTGTGGTGAAGACAGGCGGCCGTTCCCTGCGACCGGGAGTGGACGTGGACCTCAACGGCGCTCGCATGCTGGGGGCCGACGCCACCGGTGTCCTCGATGGTGCGCTCACTGCCGAACCGGCCAGGCGGGGGATGCGCCCGGCGCTCGCCGGAGGTGATCCGTTGCGCCCTGCCCCGGCCGCCGAGGCGTACCCGGGCGCTCCTACCCTCCTCTTCGATGCGTTCGACCCCGCGTCGTGCGCCCGCGCCGTGCATGCCGTGGCGCCTGGCCTGGGCGGGCTCGACGCGGCCGTGATGGTCTTCGGGGCGGTCGTCGTCGGCCGGGTGGCGGAGTTCGGTGACGAGGTCGCGGAGCACCTGCTGACGGGTAACGTCCTCGAGCCCGCCGCCTTCTTCCGCGCGGCACTCCACGTCATGGCACCGGGCTCGGTCGTCGCGGCGTTCACTGGCGCTGTCGCTCGGTCTCCAAAGGCGGGGACGGCTGACTACAGCGCCTCCAAGGCCGCGCTCGCCGCCTGGCTCGGCACCGGTGCGCCGCGGGTCGGGGACCGCCGGCATCCGGGTCCTGGCCCCCCAGCCGAGCCACCTGGGCACCGGCTTCGCCGACCGGGCCGTCGCCACCGGGGCCGACGCTGTGGAAGTGGACGCGGAGCTGCTGCGGACGACTCCGGACGGCACTCCGGTCGTCGAACGGCGTGCCAGGTGAGTCGGCGCGACCTGCCGGATGAGTCGTGCGACGTGGTGATCGTCGGCGGCGGTGCGTCGGGGCTCAGCCTCGCTCACCACCTGACGGCGACGGGCTCATGCACCGTGACCGTGGTGGAGGCACCGGAGGGGCCCCGTCGACCGCCGGAGCGGACCTGGTGCTATGGGGACCAGGGCGCCGGCGACTTCGACGAAGCCGTGTGTGCCTCCTGGTCCTGGCTAAGGGTGCACGGCACCGACGGTGACGCGGTCGGGGAGCGGCGGCGTGCCCCCGCCCGGCCCGCGACTTTTCGGTGCTCCCCGCGTCCCCGGCAGGCAGGGCACTCTGGTCAAGGTGGCTGGTTTCCAGATGGCGGGTGGAGGAGACCTTCCAGAG
This sequence comes from Streptomyces sp. 6-11-2, assembly GCF_006540305.1. Lineage (GTDB taxonomy): Bacteria > Actinomycetota > Actinomycetes > Streptomycetales > Streptomycetaceae > Streptomyces. The sequence goes on from NZ_BJOR01000001.1 coordinate 7,705,239, forward strand.
CGGGAAGGGGCTGGCCGGGCTGGACGAGTCCCAGGTCCGCCGCTACCCCTCCTGGACCCGCTGGGTCACCCTCGTGATGTTCGTCCTTGCACGGAGCACTCCGGGGTCACGCGCACCGCCCACACCACCCTCGACCATCGCAAAAGCGGCTCGGAAGTCACCCGGCCCCTGACGCGGCATCGAATTCTTCAAGAGGTTCGGCAGCGACTGAGCCGGGATCCCGACACACGCCTGGCGGCCCGGAAACGGTAGACAGCCCAGCCAGCACCGAGCACGGCAGCTGTCCATACGATGACCTCGGCGAGAACGATTGCCGGGGTCAAGGTGAGGTGAGGCCGGGGCGGCATCACGATCATCTGCACCGCAGCACCCACCGACACCGTCAACCCGGCAAGCAAGCCGATCAACCCAGGCCGCCTGATGGCTGCACCCACCACACCCAGGACCAACCCGAACAGCAAACCCGTCACTGACCACATGACCGTTTCCGTCGCGAACATGGACAGCGGTTCCCTCAAAACGAAGGCGTCCGTCACGTAATACGCCACCGAGGCCGCGATCAGTGCCAAAGCCCCAACCAGTGCGCCTCGGGCCCAGGTCCCGGCCAGCCAACCCATCCCGACCGCTAATGCTGCCCAGGACCAGCTGGCGTCCATCAGCAGGCTGAGCACCTTGGCAGCCTTGGCCCAGACGGTGCCGACGAGCGGCATCCCGAGTTCCACGTACGGCGACGAGAGCGCGTTGACGAGCGAGGTAGCCGCTCCGAACACCAACCCGGCCGCGAGCCCCCCACCAAGATCTTCACATCGGAAGAATATCCAGCCCGCGTACTCGTGGCGGGGCGAGCTGAGCTACCTCGCGCGAACGAGCACCGGTCTGCCTGGCGATGCCGCCACCAGGCCTGAGCCCAGAGCCCAGGGCCCAAGCCAGCCATGACCGCGGGCAAGCCGCGAATCGGACATGAAGATCATGACGTCGGGGGCGGCCAGTTGCCGGCTTCGCCTTGCAGGATGCGTTCGAACCAGTCCGCGGTCAGTTCCGCGCAGCGGGCAGGTGAACCGGCGGCATGGAGTATCTCCACCACGGACTCCTGGACTTGGGGGATGTACATCTGGTTGTGCACTTCGGTGCCGAGCACTCCCTGCCCGTCGAAGAACGCACCGAATACGCAGGAGATGGAATTGGTTCCAGGCGTCACCGGATGGAACAGGGCCAGCAGATGCGCGAACGCGGTCTCCTGGGGGCGGAGGATGAGGGTGTCGTGCGGTTCGCAGGGCCAGGTGACAGCCCGCTCGCGTAGTACGGATACGAATGTGCGTCATGTGCCGTCCAGACTCTGGAACGCATCCTCGTCAGTCTCCCCGACTGAGAACCAGGGCACGTACACACGGCTGTCCATGGCCTGCACCGTAGCTGACAGGCTGCCTGATCAGGCCGAGGTCACCGAAGCCACGACGAACATCACGATCTACAACTGGAGTTCTTGGGCCGCGGTCGGTATGGCGCCGGTGGCCGTGGTCCATTGCGCGAGTGTCGTGGCCAGGTTGAGAGGGTCGGTGGACCCGGTGGCGTGGGCGATGTAGCCGTCCGGTCGGACGAGGACGGCGCGCAGGGCGGACCAGGTGCCGCTGGGGGATGGCGCCGCGCGCACGTCGATGTGGGCGGAGCCGAGTTCGGCGAGGCCGCTGTCCGGGGTGAGGTCCAAGAGCAGATAGCGGTCATGACGCAGCGCCTGGTGGAGTGTTCCGCCGTCAGTGAGGGGGAGATCCGGCGCTCGCGTGCCCACCAGCGGGTGGGTGCCTTCGGGCTGCGGGTAGCTCAGGCTGAGGCCGGAGAGCCATCCGGCCAGTTCCTCGGCGGTGTCGCCGCCACGGCTGATCAGATCGCTGACCAGGTCGCGCAGTGCCTTTCCGCCGGCTGTGAAGGTGTGCATCAGCGCCCCCTGGGCCAGGGTGTTGGCCATGAGTTGCTCTGCCACGTGTCGGCGTTCGTGTTCGTAGCAGAACGCGCCGTCGATCAATTGGGCGGGAGCCCAGCCGTGGATCTCGGCGGCCAGCTTCCACGCGAGGTTCGCCGCGTCCTGGAGCCCTGCGTTGAGCCCCTGCCCCCCGGCGGGCAGGTGGACGTGGGCGGCGTCTCCCGCGAGCAGGACGCGTCCGGAGCGGTAGCGCGCGGCGCGGCGGGTGCTGTCGCTGGCTAGGGAGATCCAGGACGCGGCACGCAGCCCGAAGTCGGTGGCGGCGACACGTCGCAAGGTGGCACGCAGTTCCTCCAGGCCGAGCGGCATGGCCTGCCGTTGCCGTACCTGCTCGGAGGTGAGTCCCGTATCGGCGGGCTCGGCGCCGAACAGACGCCACACCCCGCCTTGCATCGGCACGACGCTGACGTAGCCCGTGTCGCGGTGCCACACCTGCCGTGCCACCAACGGCGGATCCGTGAGCTCGACGTCAGCGACGAATCCCACCATGGTCGGCGGCACGCCCGGGAACGGGATCGAGGCCTGCTCGCGGACGCGGCTGTGCGCGCCGTCGGCACCCACCAAGTAGGCGGCGGTGCGAGCGCGGTCGCCGACGCGGACACGCAATCCGCTGTCGGTCTTCTCCCATCCCCACACTGCCTGCCCGTAGTGCACCGGGACACCCCGCCAACGCAGGTGGTCGGCCAGGAACCGCTCGGTGTCAGCCTGGGCGATCAGCAGAACAAAAGGGAAGGGCGTGTCCAGGCCGGAGTAGTCGAGCCTGTCGGGAAGGACGGCGAAGTGGGTGCTGGACACCGGTGTGCCGTGGTCGACGAGGACCTCGGCCAGCCGGCGCCCTCCGACAGTCTCGACCGTGGCCAGGACCTCCAGCGTGCGTGGATGCATGGTGGTGGCCTTGGAGTGCTTGCTCGGGCCTTCGTTGCGCTCGAAGACCTCGACGCGTACGTCGGCGGCGTCCAGCAGGGCGGCGGTCATCAGCCCGACGGGCCCGGCACCTGCGACGATGACCTGGGCGGTCATCGGTGCCCCGCCTGCGGGCGCAGGAGTGCCACACCTACGCCGAGTCCCGCGGTGGAGGCCAGGTGGACCAGGAACGCCTTCCGGTTGGGAGCCCACACGCCGGTGGTTGGCCCACCGGACCACATCGCGGTGCTGATCCCGGCGGCCGCGGCGGCCATGCCGCGCCACACGGCACGGCTCCTGTCCTGCCCGGCCAGGACGCCCATCACGAGGACGCCTACCGAGCCTGCAGTGATCAGTACTTCGCGTGCCATGTGGTACTGGACGTGCCCCTCTCCGTGGCGAGCCTCCGGGGCGCGGTACGTCTCGTCGGTGATGTGGGTGGCCGTCTGCCATACCGAGGGCGCCAGGGCGGTGACCCCTGCCAGGGTGACCACGGCCCCGGCCTTCTGTCGTGCCGAACTCATCCGCTTCCCGACCTCCCTGGAACTACTCACACCCAAAAGTCCGCTCTTCCGGCGCGGGATGGAGGCAGACCGACACGTCGAGCCGCGATTTGAAGGCGGCTTCCGCCCGGAGTGTCGCCCCGTCAGCCAAGATCAATCCCACCGGGATTCTCTGCACGCCGACTACTCACCACAGTACGAGCTACTGGATACGAGAACGTTCCACGAACTGCCGCCGAAGAACATCGAAGGCAGGGCGGCAGTGGTACTGCCCGCAGGACAGCCGATGGTTCGACGTGACCGTGTGGGAGACCGGCGGTCCGTCGGACGGAAGCCGTGGATGTGGACCCGCATCTGCGGGCCGGCCGTGCCGAACGCCGTGCAGGCGGCGATGGTGGCCGGCTCGCGGGACTTCAGGCCGAGGCCGGTGCGGGAGTACAGGTCCGTGGGAGCGTGCGTCGGCGGAGCGTGTGCCAGCCGGGCCAGTTGTCCCCGCGTAACTGACGGCCGTCAGCTTGGTCCACCGCTGTCCTCACAGACGGTCCTGGTCGCCTTCGTCGGTGGGGCGGGATGGGGGCGCGCCCTCGATGGTGCCGGTGGGTGCCGGCGGGAAGGTGCGTTGGACGGCGATCACGGCGGCGTCGTCGGCCAGGTGCCCGCCGACGTGGGCGAGCAGGTCGGCGCGCAGGTGACTGATCAGTGCTGAGGGTTTGTGGTGTGCCCAGGATGCGGCCCGTTCGGCCAGCGGGTAGAAGGCGCCCTGGGCGTCGCGGGCTTCGGTCACGCCGTCGGTGTGCAGTATCAGCACATCCCTGGGCTCGAAGGTGAAGGTGTCGACGTGGTAGTCGGGGCGGGTCACTTCGCCCAGGCCCAGCGGCGGCGCGGGGCGGGTGGCGCGCAGTGTGGTGACCTGCCAGTCTCGCAGCAGTAGGGGTGGCGGGTGCCCGCAGATGACCATCCGCACCATGGGGTGCTCGTCGGGGATGTCGACGACAGCGGCGGTGATGAAGCACTCTCCTAGCTGATCCCGTTCGGTGGGTTCGGCCAGGTGCCAGCACACGCTGTGGTCCAGGTAGGCCATGAGGTCGGGCAGGGTGGCCTCGCGGTGTGCGGCCTCTCTGAACGCGCTGAGCAACAGAGCGGCGTCGCCGATTGCGGGCAGCCCCTTGCCCATCACATCCCCGATGATCAATCTGGTGCCGTAAGGCGTACGCACAGCCGCGTAGAGGTCTCCGCCGATCAGGGACTGCTCCTGAGCGGCCAGGTATACCGACGCCACCCGTAGTGGGCCGATACGCTGCGGCAGGGGCCTGAGCAGCACGCGCTGCGTCGTCTCCGACACGGTCCGCACCTGCGTCAGCTCACGGGAGTGCCTGCCCTGCAAGTAACGGAACACGGTCACGAAGGCCGACACCGCCAGCAGGGAGATGACCTGCGAATCGAAGTACAAGGTCCCCAGAAGGATCGGGGGTGTCAGACCGATGCTGAACAGAGCCCCCACAGCGACCACGCCCATCGCCGCGGTGAGGACGGGGCCGGCGAACGATGCCGTGATCGCGGGCGCCACGATCAGCAGCGGCCCCAGCGGTACGCCACGGGGACTGAATGCATCGGCCAGCGTGATGGCCAGGATCAGCCCGAGCGGCACCGCTAGCAGGGCAATGCTGGGGTGCCCCGAGTGCTGCCGGTGAGTAAACACCTGCCCAAGGAGGCGCATAGTTTCCGGTTACCCCGCCCGGGCAGCCCCGCACACGCCCGGGAGGCGACGGCTCCGCGCGATGCTGCTGGTATCCGCATGGTTCTCTGCCACGGATGGTCCCCGGAAGAACCCTGCTTCCGTTACGTCTCGACTGGGCAGGGCGACTCAACTAATAATTATTGCGGGTAGTAAATCCCCCGCCTGCTCGCCGCGGAGGTGACCGAATGTCCGAGCAGGCCCCCGTGGACGCGGCCGCCACCAGACTGCGAGTGATCACCACTGCGGGGGAGAGCCTGTCAGGTGCCGACCTGCTGAGCTTCGCCCTCGACCATGCGGTGACGGAGTCCGGTGGTCTGGGCGGCATGGTGCATCTACGCGGTCCCGGCAGCTGTGGGCTGCTGCTGACGGCAGCGCACGGGCTGCTCCGCACGGCCGTTCGGAACTGGGCGGAGATCGGGGAGGCGAGCGGCACGGCCCCAGCCCGCGCAGCGGCCCGCGGGACACCCGTATGGAAGCCTGTTGAGACCATCGAGGACCACACTGGCGCGACGCTGCCGGCCGGTGGTGGGCTGCTGGCCGTTCCCCTGATCGCCCCCGAGGGGACACTGGGCGCGCTGTCCGTGCTGATGGCCCCCGCCGAGGAGCCCACGCCGCAGCAGCGCGCGGCCGTCGAAGCGCTCACCGCGTGGGCCGCGCTGCGTCTCGGGCAGCTCCCGGCCGACGGACAGCAGGTACAAAGCCCTCGCAGCAGGGAGGGGCCACGGCCACGGGAGGAAGGGGCACGCCGACCCCGCAGCGGGCCCGCAATCGGCCGAGACGGTGAACCCGTACGGTCGGCCGGTCCGGAAGGAAGCAGCGGCACGGCCCTCACCGCACCGGACTCGATGACCCGAGCGCTGTGGCAGATGAGCGACGCGTTCTTCGTGGTGGACGGCGCATGGCGCGTCACCTTCGTCAATGCGGAGGCGGAGCGGCTGCTCGGCGTCTCGCACGCGCTGCTCGGCCGAACTCTGTGGGACATCTTCGCAAGCCTGCGCGTCGACCTCGCCGCGCCGGGCCTCGAAACACGCTGCAGGCAGGCCGTCGAAAGCGGCGCTCCGACCACCTTCGAGATGCGCTGGCCCACCAACCAGCGCTGGTACCGCATGCGGCTGGTGCCGGTGCCGGACGGACTGACGGTGTATGCCGCCGACGTCACCGAAAGCCAGGCCCGGGCGGCGGAACGCGCAGCCGCCGAACGGGCCGCAGCCGAGCGCACCGCCCGGGTGACCGAGTTGACCACCGCCCTCGCGCAGGCCCTGACGATGCGCGATGTGGTGGCGGCCATCGCGGCGTGGGTGCTGCCTCCGTTCAACGCCTCTGGTCTTGTCATCCAGATCATCGAGGGCAGGGTGATACGCGTCGCCGGGTCCGTCGGATACTCACGGGCCTTTCTCGACAAGATCGACGGAAGTGCTGTCACCACCATCTCTCCCGTCTCCGAGGTGTACCACAGCGGGAAGCCCGCCTTCATCGGCTCGGCCGAGGAGTACGTCGCTCGCTACCCGCTGATGTCCGGACTTCCCAGCGCAGCCGGCAAGGCGGCCTGGGCCTTTCTGCCGCTGATCGTCTCCGGCCGCTGCATCGGGTGCTGCGTCATCTCCTTCGCCGAATCGCGCCTCCTCAACGGAGAGGAGCAGACCCTGCTCACCGCGCTCAGCGGACTGATGGCGCAGGCCATCGAGCGTGCCCGGCTGTACGACACCGAGCACACCCGCGCCAAGGAGCTCCAGCGGGGACTGTTGCCGCGTGCCCTCCCGTCGCTGCGGTTCGTGGACACGGCCGCGCGTTATCTTCCCGCCAGCGAGGGCATCGATGTCGGCGGTGACTGGTACGACGTCATTCCCCTGTCCGGCGCCCGGGTGGCCCTGGTCGTCGGCGATGTGATGGGACACGGCCTGCCCGAGGCGGCCACCATGGGGCGGCTTCGCACCGCTGTGCACACGTTGGCCGACCTGGAGTTCCCGCCGGCAGAACTGCTCAACCGCCTCAACGACCTGGTCAACGACCTCGGCGAGAACTTCTACGCCACCTGCCTGTACGCCGTGTACGACCCTGTCTCCGCCACCTGCACCTTCGCATGTGCCGGGCACCCTCCGCCGGCCATCGTCCGCCCGGGACAGCCCGTGCAGTTCTCTGACTGCTCGCCCGACCCACCGCTGGGTGCCGCGCGGCCACCGTTCGAGACGTGCGAGATCGATCTCCCGGAGGGGAGTCTGCTGGTGCTCTACACCGACGGTCTGGTGGATGCCGCCACCGGAGACATCGACGACGGGATGAACGACTTGGCGAGGGTACTGTCGAGCGCGGTCCTCAGTTCCGGCCTCCAGCCCAGCGCGGGGACAGCATGGCGTGACGGGGGCCGAATCGGATGCGGGAACGAATCGCTGGCACGTCTGTGCGATGACGTGCTCGCCGGTGTGCTGCCGGACAGGCAGCTCACGGATGACGACGCCGCGCTGCTCATTGCCCGCATGCATGCGGTGAATCCCGAGGACGTCGCGGCCTGGCCGCTGTCCGATGGGCCGATCGCTGCGGGCGAGGCGCGGAAACACGTCCGGGACCAGCTGGCCCGTTGGGATGTCGACACGCTGACCATGGCTGCCGAGCTGCTGGTCAGCGAGCTGGTCGGAAACGCCGTCCGGCACGCGAAAGGTCCCATCGGGCTGCGTCTGCTGCGGGGCGAGAGGCTGATATGCGAGGTCTCCGACAGCAGTTTGACCACGCCCCGGATCCGTCACGCCTCGGAAACCGACGAGGGCGGGCGCGGGCTGCAATTGGTGGCCGCCCTCTCCGATCGCTGGGGAGCCCGCTACACCTCCGCCGGAAAATGCATCTGGACCGAACAGCAGATGCCGTGACCACCGCCCCGGCCTAGCGGCCCGGTAGTTCGACCCCGCCGTGCTTACGGCCCCACCGGCCCCATGTACATGCGCCGTCGAACCCAGGTGCCTCCGCGACATCGCCCCGGACAGCGAAAACTTCGAGATGCCCTCAAGAACCGGCCGACTGCCCGACGGCGTGCCGCTGCCGCGGCTCGACCACCCGGCGGTCCTGGCTCTGCTGCCGCGATACGGGTCCCAGCCGCCTTGCGCAGGGCCGGCCGCCGTCGCCTGCTGAGCGTCGCCCGGCCCGGCGACGCCCCGGCGTGTGGGCGGTGCAGTGGGGCGCCGAGCTCCATGTCGACCTCCACATGAACCGGGTGCGGGAGCATGCCTGCGGGCTGCAACCGGACCCGATGATGTCAGCGGCCGGGAACGGGCAGAGCTCCTTCGGTGTACTGGGCGCGCCCGAATCCGAACGACCAGTCCTGAGGGCCGTTCTCCACGATGGAGACGAAGACGTCCTCGCCGCCGATGCCGAGGTGCTCCAACTGCTCGGCGACGGCTCGGAAGACGCGTTGCTTGACCTCGGTCGTGCGTCCTGACTGAGTGAAGATCTGGATCAACACGAGCCGGTCGGTGCGTGCGAATCCGAGGCCGGCATCGAGGGCAATGACGTGGTCGGCGTCGTGCTCGGTGATGAGCTGGAATCTGTCCCGCTCGGGGACGTGCAGCACATCCACCAGCGCGCGGTGCGTCGCGTCGGCGATCGCCCTCAACTCGTCGGGACGACGGCCGCGGATGAGATCGATCCGTACCAAAGGCATGTCCGCTCCTTGTCGGTCTGTTGCGGACGACGGGCCGGCCTCGTAGAAGACGTGCCCGATCTCCGGCACCCCTTCAGAGAAGTGAGCCCAGCCGGCGCAGGGGGCAGGGACCACGACGCCGGCGCCGAGGACGGCGGCCGTGGCAGTGGCGCTGCGGCTGTCCAGCGACAGTGGCCGGCCGTCGGACTTCGCCGGGACGCATGCTGCTCCCGCACGCAGGACGGCCGCATCAGATGCCCGTAAGGCCCGGGCCCGTCGAGGTTCGGGTCGCCGACGGTGCGCGGGCCACCGATGCCGATGACGGCTGTCGGGGCGCCCAGGAGGGTGATTGCGCATTCTTGCCAGGACAGTCTCGTCGTGCTCATCGTCGTCCTCGCTGCATGGTCCGGTCACCGTCAACGCTGATGACCGCCCGGCTTTGTCTGAAATGCCTGGGGCGACGTATGCATGCACCTCAAGCATGGACGCAGCTCAAAGGCAGGCCGCCACGTGCGTCACGCCGTTTTCGTCCGGAGGGCTGTGTCCAGGAATCGGCGGATCAGCGTGCGCTGGACGTCGGGCAGGTAGACGAGGCTGACCGGACTCGGCGGGGCGTCGGTGAGGGGCACGAAGCGGAGGGAGGAGTGCTGGGTGCGGCGCTGCGCGACCTCGGGGACGATACCGATCCCGCGGTTGGCAGCCACCGTCTCCAGCCACTCGTCGTAGTTGGACGTCTCGATGATCTGGGCCGGGCGCTGGTCCACCGGCCACGACCAGGGACCGGTGGTGCCGCTGACCGTGTTCACGACCAACGGCCAGTGCTGCACATCCGACCAGTCCAGATGACCAAGGCGGACCAGATCGCAGCGCTCGGAGCACACCGCGATGCGCGGCTCGTCGTACAGGCGCACGGTGCGCGCCCCTCCAGGTACGTCGACGTCACCCCGGATCAGCGTGATGTCGACGGTGTGCCGGCGCAGCGCCTGGAGAGGATCGTCGGTCCGTGTCAGGTCGACCGACGCCCCCGTACTCTCCTCGAAGTGGCTGACGACCTGCTGGGCCCAGGGGTCGGGCAGCAGCCAACTGAAACCGAGCCGCAGCGTGACACGGTGGCTCACCACGGCGAGGGCCTCGTCCAGTGTGGCGAGTACCCGCTCGACATGGACCAGGAACTCCGCGCCGGTGTCCGTCAGTTCGACGTGCCGTGAGGAGCGGTCGAGCAGGCGGACGCTCAGATTCCCCTCCAGTTGCGCGATCGTACGGCTCAGCGCCGGCTGCGTGATCAGCAGTTCTTCGGCGGCACGGGAGAACGAGCGGTGGCGGGCCACGGACGTGAAGGCCCGCAGGTGACGCAGTTCGACATCCATGCCCCTGGCACCCCTCTCGCGCATCCATGCCTGCGGTGCATAGCAGCAGCGTAACCGGCATTTCACAGCCGCGCGTGCGCTGCATAGCGTCGAAGTAGGCCCGTGAACGCCACCCAGGAAGGAGCCCAAGCCATGAAGGCATCAGCCCTGCCCCGTCCGCGAACGCAGTCGTCCTGGACGATCGTCGTCCAGGCGGCGGCCGCCCTCGCCGCGGGAATGGGAGTCGGCAGGTTCGTGTACACCCCCATCCTTCCCCTCATGCACGAGCAGGCCGGACTCTCCTCGGCACTCGGGGCGAACCTGGCCACGGCGAACTTCATCGGCTACCTCGCAGGCGCCCTGGTTGGCATCGCCGCCCCCGCCGTCGTACGGTCGGCCGCGGCACTGCGGGGTTCGCTCGTCGTGCTGGTGCTGACGCTGGCGCTCATGCCGGTCACGCACGACGACACCGCCTGGTTCGGCCTGCGTCTCATGGCCGGTGCCGCCAGCGCGCTGGTCTTCGTGATCGCCGTCAGCGCGATGCTCTCCCGCCTTCGCGCACACGCCCACCACCTGGTCGGCTGGGCCTTCGGCGGGGTCGGTGCCGGAATCGCCCTGTCCGGCCTGTTGGTCGTCGCCGTGCAGGCCGCGTCCACCTGGCAAGCCGCCTGGTGGACCTGTGCCGCGCTCGCGGCCCTGCTCACCGCGCTCGCCTGGCCCCTGGCCCCGCAGCCGGAAGCCGTCAGTTCCGCAACAGCCGCGCAGGCCGAACGGCCGCGCACCCACCGCTGGTTCCTCGCGCTGCTCGCCAGCTACACCTTCGAGGGCATCGGCTACATCATCGCCGGTACCTTCCTGGTCGCCGCGATCCAACAGGGCGTCAACGGGTGGCTCGGCGGCGGAGCCTGGATCGTGGTCGGCCTCGCCGCGCTTCCCTCCTGCGCCGTGTGGACTCAGCTGGCCCGCCGCTGGTCCAGGCCGGCCCTCCTGCTGGCCTCGCTGACCATCCAGGCCATCGGCATCGCCCTGCCGGCGCTGCTCGGCGGCACCACGCCCGCGCTCGTGTCCGCCGTACTGTTCGGCGCCACCTTCATGGGCGTCAGCACAATCGCCCTGTCCATCGGAAGCCATCTTCAAGTGCCCCGCGCCGTGGCTCTGTTGACCACCGGATACAGCGCCGGCCAGATACTCGGCCCGCTGCTCGCCACCCCGCTGCTCAGCCACGGCTACCACCAGGCGCTCCTGCTCGGCAGCGCGATGGTCGTCGTCGCCGCGTTCGCGTCCGCCGTCGTCTGCGTCCGCTTCCCACACCACCTCGGCCCCGTGACCACGGCGGCCTGACACCCCCGCCGCTGCCTTACCTCCAGGAGGAGTTGTCGTGAGCACCCTGCTGTCCGACCTCGGAGCAGACCTCCCTCTCATCGCAGCGCCGATGGCCGGCGGACCGAGCACCCCCGCACTGGTCACCGCCGCAGCCCGCGCAGGCGGGCTGGGGTTCCTCGCCGGCGGATACAAGTCCGCGCAGGCACTCGCCGGGCAGATCCACACCACGCGCGCCCAAGGCGTTGCCTTCGGCGTCAACCTGTTCGCCCCCAACCCGGTCCCCATCTCCCACGAGGCATACCAGCGCTACGCACGGGCGGTGCAGGTGGAGGCCGACCGCTACGGCCTGACGCTGCCCGAGGAGCCGATCGAGGACGACGACCACTGGACGGACAAGATCGACCTGCTCACCTCCACTCCCGTCCCGTGGGTGTCCTGCACTTTCGGCATCCCGGATCGCGCCGTCGTCCGCGCTCTCCGCGCCGCCGGGAGCACCGTTCTGCAGAGCGTCACCTCGGCCGAAGAAGCGCGCCTGGCCGCTGAATTTGGCGTCGACGCGCTGATCGTCCAGGCACCGGCCGCCGGGGGGGGGCACTCGGCCACGCTCACCCCCGCACGGCCGCCCCAGCCCATCCGGCTCACCGACCTGATCACCGCTGTGCGGCACGCCGTCGCGCTGCCCGTCATCGCCGCCGGCGGAATCACCACCGCCGCCGACGTGGCCGCCACGCTGGCCGCAGGCGCCGAAGCCGCCATGATTGGCACCGCCCTGCTGCGCACCCACGAGAGCGGAGCATCCGCACCGCACAAGGCGGCCCTGGTCGACCCCGCCTTCGCCACCACCGCCATCACCCGTGCCTTCACAGGACGGCCCGCACGCGCCCTGCGCAACCACTTCATCGATCAGTACGACCCCATCGCCCCCGAGGGCTACCCCGCCCTCCACCACCTCACCGGCCCACGCCGCAATGCGGCCACCGCTGCCGGTGACACACGACTGATCCACCTGTGGGCAGGCACAGGGCATCGCCACGCGAAGGCCGAACGCACCGTCGACACCTACGCCCGTCTCGCGGGCCGGCTATGAGCCGGCTGAGACCATCGAGCCCATGGGCCACGAACCTGAGGACTTCCCGGCGCCGGAAGATGTCCACGGCCCTGGACTGGACAACGCGAACAACACGGACAGTGCTGTAACCAGCCGCCGTTCGGCCCCGGGCACGACAGGATCACCGCCGGGACAGGCCGCACTCTTGCCGGACTTGCCCAGGCCGTGACGGCTGCGGGGGAGAGCGCCGGCACCCGGGAACCGGCCCGGCGGCACCGCGCCGGATTCACACAGACGCCGAGGATGAGGACTATGCCGTGTACGGGCTCACCTCCCGGCAGTTCTAGGAGCCCGCGACGTGGGCGCTGGAGTGGGCGGAGGACCTGGGGGCGCGAATCTATGACGAAAACGCCTGACAAGAGCCGTCCCCCTTCCCGTCGGTGTGACCATGTGCTGGTCGTGGTGTCGAGGAGCTTGGCCCCGAGGCTCTTGTCGCTGGGCGCGCGATCGCTGCACTGATCTCGGATCGCTCGGCCCGTCGGCAATTCCGCCGCAACCCGAGCCCCGAACCAGCCCGATAGACGGCCTACTGATCAACCATCAGCCGAGCCGCCAGGCCAGCACGTCCGGACCGCAATCGCGGGGCTCCGGCGACCCCGCCGGAGCCGACGTGACCTGGAGGAACACCAAGTCGCGCACCCCGAGCGCGAGTTCGGGCCCGCATGTGCACCGGGCCCGGCCCCTGCCCGCGTCCGCAGGGCCCGCGGACCGCGGCGGGACACGGACTTGATCCCACCCCTTGTCCCGCCGCCCGTCGGCACCGAAGAATGCACACGGCAACCATCGGCTACAGACGTCACACCCGGCGTCGGCAAGGGGGCTCCACCCAATGTCACCTGCAGCACCGATGACCCGCACGGCACGTCGCTCACCGAGGATCGGCAAGGCGCTCACCGGCGCTGCGTTCGCGCTCGCCCTGGTCGGTGCGGGCGCGGCACCCGCCGTCGCCGGGACCGCGGGCGGGGACGCCGGCACCCGCGCGAGACCGAACGACGCGCCCGTCACGTTCGCCGGCACCGTCGCGCTCAGCAACTGTTCCGGCTCCGTCGTGCGCACCCCGCAGTCACAGCCCGACGACCCCGCCCTTGTACTGTCCAACGGGCACTGCATCGAGAGCGGCTTCCCGAAGGCCGGCCAGGTCATCGTGGACCAGCCGTCCACCCGCACGTTCAAGCTCCTCGACGAGGACGCCGGGGTGCTCGGCACGCTCCAGGCCGACCAGATCTCGTACGCGACGATGACCGACACCGACATCTCGCTGTACCGGACGACCACCACCTACGCCGAGATCGAGAGCAAGTACCACGTACGGCCGCTGCTGCTCGACCCGCGCCACCCGCGCAAGAACACCGAGATCACCGTGACGTCGGGGTACTGGAAGAAGCAGTACAAGTGCTCCGTCGACGGGTTCGTGGACCAGCTCAAGGAGTACTGGTGGACCTGGAAGGACTCGGTGCGCTACACGCCCGCGTGCCAGACCATCGGCGGCACGTCAGGCTCCCCGGTGATCGACGACCACACCGGACGCGTGATCGCCGTCAACAACACCGGTAACGAGGACGGCGAGCAGTGCACGCTCAACAACCCCTGCGAGGTCGACCGCAAGGGGCGCATCACCGTCCGCCAGGGCACTCACTACGCGCAGGAGACCTACGGGATCGTGCCGTGCGTTGTCGACGGCAGCAAGCTCGACCTGGGCCGCAAGGGATGTGAACTCCCCGAGCCCCAGGCCTAGTCCGCACAGGGCGTACGCCGTACGGACCGGCCCGCGAGCATGTCCGTGCGGCGGCCGTCCTCGATGACGAAGCGCCCGTCGATCAGCACGTGTGGGATGCCCACCGGCAGGGTGCGCGGCGCCTCGAACGTCGAGCCCGCCGCCACCGTGTCCGGGTCGAAGAGCACCAGGTCGGCGCGGTAGCCCTCGCGGACGAGCCAGCGGTCCGGCAGCCGCAGCGGGACAGCAAGCCGAGCTCGCGGGCGTAGTGGCCGAGGTAGGGCGGGACCGTGTTGCGGATGAGGCGCATCTGCTCGGTGGTCGTCATCCGGTACAGCGTCAGCACCGCCAAGGCCAGCCGGTCGCCACTACCCACGTCCACGTCCGTCATCGCCCGTCCCGCTCCCTCCCCACGCTGCGGCGCCCTTCTGTCAGGCGCCGCACATAGGAGGCAGACTCGGCGAGGTCGAAGGACTGAAAGTCAGCCTTGCCGGCGCCGAGGACAAGCTCGCCCAGAGTGACACGCGGTCCCAGAAGGCCGTCATCAGCCTCGGCATGCCTACGACCAGGAGGGGGACCTTGAGTAGCGACGCATATCGAGAAGAACCAGGCCACGATTTGAGCACGTGGACATTCGACCAGCTGCAGACGTTCATCCATGACGCCCACGGTCAGCAACTTGAGACCGCACGCGTCGCCGCGCAGGGACACGCCTACAACTCCGGCCACTCCCAGGAAACCCGTCGCCAGTGGGCGAAGCTGTCGCTGCTCGCGAACCGACGCATGCTCGACAACGCCGAGGGGCCCTCTGCGCGGGTCGCTCACCAGGACTTCACGCTCCGGATGTGGGTGATCGACCGGCTAGGCCCTGACGACACGGACCCCGACTGGAGTCCAGAGGCGCTGGCGTCCGACACGCTCGATGCACTGACCTTCACGCACACACAGGCCGCTGGTCTCGCCGAGGGCTGGCGTGACCTTCCCATCGAGCAGATCCGCGAGCTGCGGCGGCACAAGAACCTGACGGCCCATCTGGACAGCCTGGTCGGTTACCTGGAACCTGGCCCGGTCCGTGGGCGACTCGTCGCCTGGACCGCGATCCGACAGCACCTGCCATGACCTCAACTGAACCCTGGCTCCGCCACTGGCGACGGGCGCCGTGCTGCCAACGGACGCCGAGGTCCAGCTTGATACGGCTGATCAGGTCGCCTGAATCGGTGGCGTGGTGAAGCGGTGGGGCTGCGAAGCGGGTGGCGCGGGCACCGGCGTCCGGTGGAACGGCGCCTACGCCTTCGGCTCGCTGCTCGCCGTGTCCGCACCGGCGTCGTCCTGCGGCTCCGCGGGTTCCACCACTGAGACGGCGCCCGTGGCGGTCACGATCGGCGGCGTGAGTACCGAGGCGTAGTCGTGCTCGGCGGAGTAGCTGAGGAAGCCCAGGTGCGCCTCGTAGCGGTCCAGGACGTCGTCGATCACCTGCTGATGGGACAGGCCCATGAGGTCGTAGCCCTCGGAGCCGGTCTGGGTGAACACCTCGACCCGGTAGTAGACGTCCGTCTGGCGGGACATGCGTCCGCCGAACATCGGCACCGGAGCCTCGACGGCCTGCACCTGGTAGTGGAAGTTGCGGTGCTCGGGGATCGTGACCACCAGCGCGTGGCTGGAGACGCCGGTGTCCTCGTTCGGGACCAGGTCCAGCGTGGCCTGGTAGCCCTGCTTCGCGAATTCGCGGACCACGTCGGCCAGCGCCGGCTGCACGGCGCGCTCCATGAACTGGGCCACCTGCTTCTTCGAGGGGTAGGAGCGCATCCGCTCCAGCCGCTGGCGCCAGGTGCGCTCGGGCACGTGGCCGCCGCGCGCCGTCGTCGACTGCCGGCGCAGGACCTGGCCCTCGCGCTCGGCCCGTTCCATGCGCAGGACCTTGGAGAAGGAGGCCATCACCAGCCAGGCGATGACCGTCACCGGCAGGGCGAAAATGAGCGTCGCGTACTCCATGGTGGTGACCCCGCCGGCCACCAGCATCGCGATGGTCAGCACCGCGGTGAGCACCGCCCAGAAGATGCGCAGCCACTTCGCCCCGTCCTGCGACGGGTCGGGGATCGAGGAGGAGAAGTTGGACATCACCATGGCGCCGGAGTTGGCGCTGGTGAGGTAGAACAGCAGTCCGGACAGTGTGCCGAGGCCGATCAGGAAGCCGGCGCCGGGGAACATCTTCAGCAGCGCGTACCAGCCCTCCTCCGGACTGTGCATGGCCAACTGGGCGAACTTCGTGTTCCCGTGCAGGACCTGGTACATGGCGCTGTTGCCGAAGATGCTCACGATCAGGAAGTCGCAGAGCACTGGGGCGGTGATGGCGGCGATGACGAACTCGCGCAGCGTCCGGCCGCGGGAGATGCGGGCGAGGAAAAGGCCCACGAACGGGCCCCAGGCCAGCCAGAACGCCCAGAAGAACAGGGTCCAGCCGGCCATCCACTTGGAGCCCCCCTCCTGGTAGGCGAAGGTCTGCAGGGTGCGGTCCGGCAGCGAGAAGACGAATCGGCCGATGTTTTCCACCAGCGCGTTGAGCAGGAACGCCGACTTTCCGGTCACCAGGATGTAGAGCAGCATGGCCGCCGCACTCCAGATGTTCAGCTCGGAGATCAGCCGGATCCCCTTGTTCACGCCCGAGGTGCAGGCGGCGATGGTCATGATCACGGCCACGACCACCAGCGCGATCTGCAGGGACAGGCCCTCCTGGAGGCCGAACAGCCAGGCGAAGCCGACGTCCAGCAGCACGACGCCGATGCCCATGGAGGTGGCGACACCGAAGACGGTGCCGACCAGGGTGACGATGTCGATGGTGTCGCCGATCCCGCCGCGGACACGCTTGCCGAGCAGGGGGTACAGGGCGGCCCGGATGGACAGAGGCATGCCCCAGCGGTAGGCGAAGTAGCCCATGGCCATGCCGAGCAGCGAGTACATGGACCAGCCGGCCACGCCGTAGTGGAACATGGTCCAGACCACGGCGTCCTGGGCGGCCGCGCCCGTCTGGCCCTCGCCCGACGGCGGAGCCATGTACTGGGTGATGGGCCCGGTGACGGAGTAGAAGAGCATGTCGATGCCCACGCCGGCGGCGAACAGCATGGCAACCCAGGTGAAGAGCTTGTACTGCGGCCGGGAGTGGTCGGGGCCGAGCCGGACGGAGCCCTCCTTGGACAGCGCGACCCAGAGGACGAACGCGATCACCACGGTCACGGTCAGGACGTAGAACCAGCCGAGGTTCTCCGCGATCCAGGCCACCATGGTCTGCATGGTGCCGGCGGCGTGCGCGGGCACGAGCATGGCCCAGAGGGAGAAGGCGACGATGACGGCCGAGGCGATGACGAAGACGCGCCGGTTGACCCTGGGGCCGGGCTCCTCGATGAGTTCCGCGGGGGCCTTGCTGAGTTCCTGCCGGGAGACGGGAGGCCGGTTCTCGGCCTCCTGGCCGTGGCGCCGCCGTTCGGTGCCGCCGAGGTGGCGGCGTTCGATCGGGGCCTTCGGCGGCTCGCCCCCGGGGCGGGGCGTGTTTGCGGCTTCGAGCATGCAGTCCTCCTCCTGTCGGGGACGAGTTTGGGCGGGCGTCAGAGTGGGCGGACGTCCGCGGCCTCGATCCGAAGGGATGGGGGAGGCCGTGCGCAGTGGGCACCCAGTCGTGGGGCCTACCTAGCAATGTTAGAACGCCTAACAAACCATCTCCGTGAACCGCTTCGGGTTTGGTAGAGACCTCAGATGTTGGTTGTGGCCTGGGCTTTCGTGGTGCTCAGGGCTTCGTATTCGGGCGGGCGGGATGTGCCCTTTCTCACCGTGAAGCCGGGTGTGGTCGTCTGTGCGGGCCCTATGCGCAGGCCAAGTGGGCGCGGCGAGGTGTGTGCCCGTCGGCCGTAGATCGCCATGCGATGGAGTGCTGCGGCGGCGACGACGGATGCCAGCCCGTCGACGGAGGCGAAGCCGGGCACGCCGGCCAGAGCTGCCCGGGCTGGGCGGGCAGCGTGGGCGCGGCACAGGGTGGTGTTTCGGGTTGCGAGGATCGCGGCGGTGCCGCTGCCGCGCGCACCGCGTCGCAGTTGTTGATTGATCACGACGGCCGCGTCTGCCCGCCGTTCTCCTCCCCGTCGTCCTGGGCGTCGGGAAGCGCTGACAGGCCGCCGGTGTCCGGTGCGGCTCTGGCCACCATCTCGGCGAGCCGTCTGCAGGCCTCTTCGATCTTCGCCTGGGTCTGGTTCCGCTCGGTGATGGCCGCGGCGAGCAGCAGCGCGGTCAGCGTGGCGGCGCCGTTGTATGCCTGCAGTGAGATCATGTCGGTGAGCAGCGTGTGCCCGGCGAACGGGCCTGTCCTGCGGGTGGCGGCGAGGATGGCGAACGTGGATACGGCCAGCGCGCAGGGTGTGGCTCCGGCGCGCTGGAAGCGGAAGGCTGCCCAGGTCAGCAGCGGGAAGCCGAGGAAGAGCAGCGGTGCGGGGGAGGTCTGCAGGAGGCCGACGGCGATGGTGGCCGCGACAAGCAGCGATCCCTCCGCCCATCCGGATCGGGGGATGTCCTTCGGCCAGTGCGCCGAGCGGAGGACGAGCAGCAGCGGCGTAACCAGCAGGACGCCCATGGCGTCGCCGGTCCACCAGACCCACCACGTGAGCCAGAATCCGCCGGGGGGCAGCGCGTGGGCGAGGCTCAGGCTGCCGCTGCCCACGGTCGCGCTGATGAGCATGCCGGTGAGCGCACCGAGGAAGACCAGCGCGAGCGCGTCCTGGAGACGGTTCATCTGGGTGCGGAACCCGCTGCGGCGAAGGAGTGCGTAGGAGCAGAGGGGCGCGAGTGTGTTGCCTGCCGCGATGGCGAGCACGGCGGGGGTCGTCGGTCCCAGTGGGATGTTGATCAGGAAGGCGCCGAGCGCGATCCCGGGCCAGACCCGCAGTCCGAACAGGAGCAGGCCGGCCAGCGCGATCCCGGTCGGAGGCCACAGCGGCGTGACCTGGCCGCGCACGAGTTGTTGGAGCAGTCCCAGCCTGCCGAAGGCGTAGTACAGCGCGGCAACGGCGACGATCCGCAGGGCCGTCAGGCCAACGCGCCGGAGCCTGTCGCGGCTCGCAACAGTCATCGGGAAGCCTTCTCCTCGGCTCTGCTCCCTCGTCCATCGTCCGCTGCCCCTGCCGTATCCACCACACAGCCGCTCCTCTGCGTGATCTTGCGACCTTGCGTAATGAGCTCTGCCGAGATCGCTTCGGGTGACCGCTCAGGGGGCGATGTCGTGACCCGGCGGTGCCGCCTCAGCCGCATCGCTGTGGGTCTGTGCGGCTTCAGCGCGGGGTGCGCACGGCGAGGATGGCTCTGTCATCGTGCGCGTCGCTGGGGTGGTTGGTCGGCCAGGGCCTGCACGAAGTCGTGCAGGGGCGTCGGCTCGAACTTGCTTTCAGGCGCCTGCGGGCGTCTGGCGGCGGTGTCGCTCTTGCCATGGCTCGCCCGTAGACCGTCCTGTGCGGGCTCGGGAGGTTGGGGCTGCGGCTGGGTGGTGTCACGGGGGCAGCGCTGTCTTGAGGGCGCAGGCCAGTGCGGCGACCGTGGGCCGGGATGATGGATCGGCCCGCAGGCAGGTGTCGATGGCGGCGGCGAGGGCGAGCGGCAGACGTCGCCGGGTCCCGATCGGTGGGGCGGCCTCTTCGAGCTGCCAATACTGGTCACCGGTGTCATGGTCGTGGCTGTCTGTCGCAGCTTGGCTGGCCCCGCAGGCGACAGGTTCCTCTCCGGAGGCTGTTTCGAACAGCGTGATGCCGATGCCCCACACGTCGGTGGCGGCCGTGAGCGGCCCGCCCCGGGCCTGCTCCGGAGCGAGATAGCAGCAGGTGCCCAGCCCCGCGGGCGCGGGCCCCGGAGGCCGGGCGAGACTCAGGTCCAGTACCTTGGCGTGGCCGCGGTCGACCACGACGTTGGCGGGCTTGAGATCCAGATGGAGCAGGCCCCGACCGTGGAGGTAGTGGACCGCCGAACACATCTGCACCCCGAGCAGCGCCACATCGGTGGCGGCCGGCCGCCGCCGCATCCGGTGCACGAGGTGGGACAGGGTCTCACCGGTCAGCGTCTCCAGGACCACGAGCGGCTCGGGCGACTTGAGCGTTTCGTAGCCACGGACCAGGTGCGGATGGGAGAAGTCCCGCAGCCACCGCCCCTCACGCAGCAGCCGCTCGCCCAGCCGCCGCTCGCCGCGGTGGTCCGGCCGCACCACCTTGATCACGCACCGGCAGTCGCGTTCCTCGCTCCAGGCGTCGTAGACGTCGAGCCAGCCGGTGCGCGCCAGATGCTCCAGGATCACGTAGCCCGGCGCCGGTTTCGTCCCCGAGGGCCAGGGGACGGGGGCGCTCATGACAGCACCGCGCCCGCGCTGAGCCGGTGCAGCCGGGCGTACATTCCGTTGCGGTCCAGCAGGTCGTCGTGGGCGCCGTGCTCGACGATCCGGCCGTGGTCGAGCACCACGTTGCGGGTGGCCACCCGGACGGTCAGCAGGTTGTGGGAGATGACGACGGTGGTCCGCCCGGCCATGGGCCGGCGCAGCGGGTCCATGATCCGTCGGCCCGACCGGACGTCGAGTCCGGTGGTCGGCTCGTCCAGCAGCCGTACGGGGGTGTCGCTGATCGTTGCCCGGGCGATCGCCAGGCGCTGACACTGTCCGCCGGACAGCGTCCGGCCGCGCTGACCGACCAGCGTGTCACAGCCCTCCGAGAGCCGCTCGATGAACCCGTGCGCGTCCGCCGCGCGCGCCGCCGAGACGACGTCGGCGTCCGTTGCGTCCGGCAGGCCGTAGGCGATGTTCTCCCGCACGGTGCCGTGGAAGACAAGGATCTCCTGGAGCACCACCGCGACGTTCTCCCTTACCGCGGACAGGCTCAGGCCCCGCAGGTCGGTGCCGTCGAGGAGAACCGCGCCCCGATCGGGGTCGTAGAAGCGCAACTGGAGCTTGGCGACTGTCGACTTGCCGGCTCCGCTTGCCCCGACCAACGCCAGTGTTTCGCCCGAGGCCACGTGGAAGGGCACGTCCGACAGCGCCCACGAGGCGGCACCGGGACAGCGGAACCAGACGCCGTCGAACTCCACGTCCCCCCGCGCGCGGCCGTTCCGCCGGGCGCCCGGAGCCTCGACGATCTGTGGCCGCTGGTCCTGCAATTCGATGATCCGCTCGGTCGAGGCGGAGGCCGCGTAGAAGGCGTTGCCGAGACTGGACAGGCCGCGGGCGTCGGCGACCCCGGAGAGCAAGAACGTCTCGACCGCGTCGACGTCGCCCGTGATGCGGGACAGCACGTCCCCGAGCCGCCGGCGTTCGAAGAAGCCGAGCGACAGCCCCTGGTCGTGCCGGAATACATCGGCCCGGCGGGAGAGCAGGAAGCGCTCGCCGACCCAGGTGGACGTCACGTCGTCGGCGAACCGCAGCACCCCGGAGCAGACGATCTCCGAGGCGTTCACGGCCGGGCCGACCAGGCTGAAGAGGAGAACGGGGACGAGCCATCGCCGACCGCCGCGGGTGCAGGGCCAGAACCGCCGGAACACCTCACGCGGTGCCATCGCGGGCGCGGCCGCCACGACGGCGGCGTCGGAGGCCTCCACCGACGGCAGACGCCGCAGGACATGCACCATGGGATGCGCACCTCGGGGGTCTGCGAAGCGGACCGGGGCATCCAGTCTCCGGCCCGCCCAGCACTCATTCGGTCAGTGGCGGCTATGGCGGTGTCCGCTGCGGTGACCCGAACGGCGTCCGCGGCGGTGGTGCGAACCGTGTCCATTGCGGTGATGCGAACCGTGTCCGCCGTGGTGCCTTGACGAGCGGTGGTCGTCATTCCTTGCAGGTATGAGTTTGCTGAAGATGGCCATTGCTCCTCCTGAATCTCGCTGAGGAACTCCCTCCACACTGGTTACGTCTCAGGGCCGGATTCGGATGGCGCGCGAACGAAAAATGCCGTTCTCAGCCAACGGACTGCCGGCCCCCGGTGGGTGCGACACCGAGCGTCGCCCCGCCGCCCTCTGCCAGGACGGCGGCGAAGTGCTCGGAGTCTTGGTGCAGTCCCTGAGGCTGGTGGGGATCGACTGGCTGATCGTTGGTGGCGAGAGCGGCCCGAATCACCGACCTTTCGGACTTGGCCTGGGCCTGCGACATCGGGGACCGCTGTGTCGATCGCCAGGCGGCCCTGTGCTTCAAGCAGATCGGTGGGCTCACCTTGAAGGCCGGCGGCGCCTGCTAGTGCCGCATCAGGCAACGTTCGCCCTGTTGTAGAACCAGGCCAATACGGCCGCGCCGACGGGTGTCCCGACAAGGAAACCCGTGAGGAATCCAAGGTCGTGATCAGCCACCACCGGAAGGGGCCTCCCCCTGGGTGGTGGACACGCATTCCTCGGCCAGGTCGCCTTTCAGCACGCCAACTCCACCTACCTGGACCTGGTGGAGGCGCCCGCCGCCCCTTCCGCGCCGGTGGTGACCGACGTGACCCCCACCTTCGGCGCACCAGGCGCCACGGTGACCATCAACGGCACCGGTTTCAGTTCGGACAGCATGGTCGACTTCGGCCACTTCGCCTGCACCAAGCGCGACATTGACCCCTCCGGCATCAGGATCACCGCTCAGGTCCCCAACGGAACCGGCGTCGTCCACGTCCGCGTCACCAACACCCTCGGCACCTCCCCGGCCGTCGCGATGGGGCAGTTCGCCTATGGCGGACCCGCACCTGTGGTGGTCAGTGCGGTCAGCCCGACCAGCGGAAAGGTCGGCACCCCGGTCACCATCAGCGGCTCGGGCTTCGCCGATGGCGCCACCGTGCACTTCAAGGACAGGGCATCCGATTCGGTCAAGTTCGTCTCCACCGGCCAGATCACCGCAACCGCTCCCGGTCAGCTCGACGACCACCAAACGGTTGACATCACCGTGACGGTCGGCAAAGCCACCTCTCCCACCAGCCCGGCCGACGAGTTCACCTACACCGGACGGTAGCGTCCGCACGCCCCCGTTCCCGGGGTGGCACTTCGAGCAGCCCCGGGCCCTTGCCGCCGACTGGTCGAACCGTGCCCGGGCGAGGGATCGCCGCAGGTCCGTTGGCCCTGCGGCGAGCAGGCCACGGAACTGTGCGGCACGGCCGAGCGGCTGCCGGGCGACAGGCTCTGCAGACAAAGCCCCCAGCCCTGCGCAGCCGCTGCCCGGACATCATTGACCAACTCGCCTCGGCAGACGCCTCCGGTCTGACCCGCGCCTGAGCTGCCTCCACCGTGCCGAAGGTCCCGCAGCCCGGGCTGCGGGACCTTCGCCCGTCATGACCTGGGACGGTTACGGGTAGCTGGTGAGGTTCGCGACGTTGTTGGCGGAATTGGACGGGCCTCCGGTGTTGTTGATCACGCGGCTGATGGTGCCCGTGCCACCGAGGGAGACCGTGACCATGCTGGTGAAGCGCACGTTCGGGTTGTTCGGTGCCTCGATGGCGCGCGCGGCGGTCACGCCCGGGTTGACGTTGAAGTAGCAGTAGCTGCCGAGGCCGTACGCCTGGTGGCTGGTGACGGAGTCGGCCACCTTGTAGGCGGCGTAGCCCTGGGTGGAGCCGTTCATCCAGGCCGCCTGGTTGGGCGGGTCGTAGGGCATCTCGTTCTGGTAGAAGTACGTCCGGCCGCCGTTGCCGTTCCAGACGGTCTGGTACTTCTGGTAGTGCTCGACGAACAGGCCGTACATCGTGACGTTGTCGCCGTTCACCACGAGTCCGGTGTCGCCGGTGTTGCTGGTCCAGCCGACGCCGCTGCCGTGGTCGGCGCGCCAGATCCACATGTGGTCGCCGATGACGTTGGCGCTGTTGACGACGAGGCTGGTGGTCGCCTTGCCGACGCCCGCGCCGCCGACGCGGAAGTACACGTCGTGCAGGGAGGCCGGGTTCGCCGCGTGGGAGGCCGTGGAGCCGCGCGGGCCGACCTCCAGCAGCGTGGGCGAGTTGGTGGTGCCCGCGTCGAAGAGGACGCCCGCGATCTTCACACCGTCGACGTCCGCGACCGTCATCGCCGTGACCCCGTTGTCCGGTATGAGCGTGGCGAGGCCGAGGCCCAGGACGACGGTGTCGGGCCGGGTCACCCGCAAGGTCTGGTCGAGGTGGTAGACACCGGGTGTGACCAGGAGGTTCTGGCCCGCGGCCAGGGCGGCGTTGATCTGCGCGGCGGTCGCGCCCGGCTTCACGACGTAGAAGGTGTTCAGGGACAGGGAGGTGCCGGCGGCGCTGCCGCTCGCCCAGCTGGTCGCGGTGGAGTTGGTGCGCACCGCCGGGACGAACACCTGGTAGGCGCCGGCCCCGTCCACGTACAGGAAGGGCTTCTCGCGGGTCACCGGGCTCTGTGCGACCGTCGTGTACGGCGGGTTCGGGAAGCTGGTGGCGGGCACGCCCTGGCTGCCGACGAAGACCATGTTCCAGTTGGACCCGGTCCAGCTACCGAGCTGCGCGTTACGGGTCAGCCACTGCTGCTGGCTGCCCGAGTTGACACGGCCGTCGATCTTGCTGTCGGCGAGGTAGCCGCCGCTGGACCAGCCGCCGTCGTCCAGCGCGAGGTTCCCGCGCAGGTGCATCCGGCGGTACGAGGCCGCCTGCGAGACCGCCCAGCGGTCGTTGCCGCCGGTCGGGTTGACTGAAAGGTTCTCCGTGCCGCGCCAGAAGTTCTGCGTGGCGTTGCCCTGGAACCAGTCGGCCTCCGCGTGCACCGCGCCGTTGACGGTCACCGCGTCGGGGGTCAGGCCGAGGCCGAGGACCTGGGTGTAGAAGCCGACGTTGACGTCGGCGCTGTAGGTGCCCGGCTTGAACATGACGGCGTAGCGCTGGGAGCCGAACTGGTTGGTCTCCTGCTGCTTGAAGATCGAGTTCAGTCTGCTCTGGATCGTCGACGACGACATGGACGGGTCGAAGACGACCACGTTCGGGCCGAGGTCCACCGATCCTGCGGGCGGGGTCACGGGGGCCACCTGGAAGCGTTGGGCGGCGGTGCCGTTGCAGGTGTACTGCACGAGCTGCACGCTGTCGGCGGTCGAGGCGGCCGGGTCGTCCAGGCACTTGCCGCTGTTGCGG
Source organism: Streptomyces sp. 6-11-2 (assembly GCF_006540305.1). Lineage (GTDB taxonomy): Bacteria > Actinomycetota > Actinomycetes > Streptomycetales > Streptomycetaceae > Streptomyces. The sequence continues at coordinate 7,730,555 of NZ_BJOR01000001.1, forward strand.
TTGACGAAGTGGTAGGCGCCGCCACCCTCGTCGACGGGCAGCCACTGCTGGTTGGTGCCGCCGCCGTAGGCCCACAGCTGGACCGGGGCGTTGTCGGCCGTGGACACGTTCGTCACGTCCACGACCTGGCCGGCATCGTTGCGGTTGTTGATGCGTACGTAGCCGCCGCTGGTCGCGGTGAAACTCCACTGCTGCGCGGTGGAGTTGTTGCAGGTGTACTGCTGAACCGCCGTGCCGTTGGCGGTGCCGGCGGCGCGGGCGTCGAGGCACTTGCCGCTGGCCGCGTTGACGACGGTGGCCCAGTCGGTGGGCAGGGCGGCGGCGGCCGCGCGCGGGGCGGACGCGCCGGGGTCCGCGGGGATCGCGGCGTCCGCGGGAGCGGCCGTGAGGAAGGACGCCGCCGCCATGGTGACCAGGCTTGCGGCCAGGTATCTGGTGGCGGGGCGTGGGAGTCGGAACACGGGTCCTCCTTGCCGAACGGGTCGGCCGATGCGGATGGGAGATGCGATCAGCCGGTGTAGGCGGCGAAGACGCGCGTGTAGTCCCAGGCGGACTGGCCGACGCCGGAGCAGCTGTCGGCCGGGCCGCCGGTGCACGGGCGGTCGCGGTTGGCTGACCAGAAGGTCAGACGGGCCAGGTGGTGCTGCTGGGCGTAGCCGAGGATGGTACGGAAGTCCGCGACCGTCACCGTCTCGTTCTGGTCGGTGATGCCGTTCATCGACGAGATGCCCATGGTGCGGTAGGCCTGGTCGTCGCTGTAGCGGTACGCGTTCTTCAGCGCGTTCTTGAGGCCCTCGGCGGCCTGCACGGTCAGGTTGCCCATGTTCCGGCCGGCGCCGCCGAAGTCGAACGGCATGATGGCCCAGGCGTCGACAGCCAGGCCGGAGGAGGCGGCCCGGTTGATCAGACTGGTGTCGGGGCCGCTCTGCCCGGTGCCGATGGTGATGTACACCTTCAGGCCGGGGTTGTTGGCCTTCACGGTCTTCAACGCGTCGACCGTGCGCTGCTGGACGGTCGGGTTGCTGTAGGCGTCGGCCTCGAGGTCGATGTCGATGGCCTTCAGCCCGTAGGCGTTGATCACCTTCTGGTACGCGGCGGCGAGTTCGCCCGCGCTGGAGCAGGAACTCTCGAGCTTGTTGCCGCTGTAGCCGCCGAAGGAGGGGATGATGTCCCCGCCGTTCGCGCGTACGGTGTTGACGGTCTGCTGGTCGACGCCGCCGGTGAGCGGACGGCTGCCGTCCCACTGCGGGTTGCAGTAGCCGTTGCTGAGAACGAAGGCGAGCGTGAACCACTTCACGCCGGTGGCGTTGGTGATCGTGGTCGGGCTCGGCGGGCTGCCCCAGCCGTTGTAGAGGTACGGCGCCACGGCCATGGACGTGGCCGGAGGGGGGCCGCTGTCCGCGGCGGGCGCGGTCCACTTCTGATTGCTCGCGCCGGTGCACGACCAGATCTGGGCGCGGGCGCCGTTGGCCGACGACCTGTCGGTGACGTCCAGGCACTTGTTGGCCTGCTGGTTGACGATGTCGCGCGCGGCGGTGACGGTCCACTTCTGGTTGGCGGCGCCGGTGCAGGACCACAGCTGGACCTTGGCACCGTCGGCGGTCGAACCGCCGGTGACGTCGAGGCACTTGCCGAGGGCGCGGATGGTGCCGTCGGAGCCGACCGTCCACTGCTGGGCGGCGGTGCCGTTGCAGTCGTAGAGCTGCACGGCCGTGCCGTCGGCCGAGCCGGCACCGGCGACGTCGAGACACTTCCCCGCCAGTCCGGTGATGGTGCCGGTGGCGGCCTGGGCGGGGCCGGCCACGAGGAGACCGGCGGAGAGGGCGAGTGCTGCGAGGGATGCGACCGCGAGCAGGGGTCTGGCCATGGGGGGAATTGGCCTTTCACGCGGGGGTGGCGGAACACGGTCATAACACCGCTGTGATGTACGGGTGTTGAGTGCATTCCATGGACTTTGTTTAAGCCGTGAAGCTAAAGGTCCGGACCATCACCGTCAAGAGGTGAAGCAACACCTGAGACGCAATCGCCTCGATCCGCGATGAGTTGAACACCGGGCGCTCTACGGACGTGCGGGGTCCGGGAGACGGTCGCGCGAGGCGTCCGTGCGGCACGTCCCACCCCCGCCGACGGCGGACGCGCCTGGCTGGTGCTGTGACCGCATAGACACCTCAGCCCGTAACTCGTCAAGCCGGCCGCGCAGCGACCTAATCCCAGGACTCAGCCTGAGGCCGGTCCGCCACCTCAGTAGCTGTTCGCGGCACCAGCTCGTCCCACGGACCTCGGTCTCTGCGGAGCTCGGACGGCGGCTGAGGCTTTACAGGAGGTCACCGTGGAGCGGGCTCGCACCACCAACACCAACGAGTGACCTGTCGAGAGGCGCACTAGCAAGGGCGAGCGCGGCGGCTTCTCCGACGCTGTGCCCCCATGGACGATTGAGTCCGAAGGCGGACTGAAGTGGGTTGTGCGTCATCTGCGCACGATCAGGGCAGGTCAGGGCTTCTGCGCCTCTGTCTGGCCGGCACCGAGGCCGGCGACTACGGCAGCCAGTCGGCCCATGGTGTGGGCGACGCGGAGGCCATCCATGTAGTCCCGGACGTGCACGATCAGGCCGTGCCGGACCCGGAGCACCAAGAGACCGGGGAAGCTGAACGTCTGGCCGGTCGTGGTCACGGTCCCAACGACGACCTGCTCGACGGTGATCACTTCCGGGTCGATGCTCTCGTGGACGAGGACGTCGTGGATCTTCTGCGGCTGCGCTGGGCTCGCGCCCCAGGCCGCTCGATAGCCTGCACGGACTTCTTCGCGTCCCTGGTAGCGCTCGGGCATGCCCGGAAAGCCGAGAAACGGGAACTCGTGCACGGCGTCGGCAGCGTACAGATCAGCCAGATCGTCTGCAGACTTGTCGAGCATCGCCCGGTGGTAGCGGGCCAGGACGTCGCGGGGACTGAGGTCGGCCGAGGTGGTGTCCGGCATGACGGTGGGACTCCGTTCAGTCAGCGTGTGGACGAACTCGTCCGAGTGATGGACCGGAGTTCGGACGTGAGGAGGAGCCGAGGGCCTCCAAGTTCCTTTTGTTACACCTGACTTAGGGACCCTCATCACCGCACTCTACGTGAAGATCGACGACGAACTGGAAGGACTGCGATGGACGGGCAGAGAGCCCGTACTGACCGATCTCGAGCTGGTCCGCATCGCGGTGGCGCCCAGGCGCCCATGGCCACTGCGTCAGCCACTCACGCTTCTACTGGGGACTGAAGCGGCCTGCACCAGTGGCCCGACGTGATCGACATTCCGGCCTTCACTGTCGACCAGGCATCGTCTCGTTCCGCGGCCTGGCCGGCTCACGAAGGCAGGTGACCCCGAAGTCGAGCACATCGGGTAATCGTGCAAGCGGCGACGCCTGATCTCGCGTCGAAAGCGACGTCACACAACTCGTGAACAGAGCCACACCGCAGGCCGGCGTGGCTGTTGTGCGAGTGCCTTTCCTGGACCCAACCAACGTGATCAACCGCCTGTGGGTGCCCGTATCGCTCGTTCGGGTGCGCATCCCGTGCAGGTATCAGCCCCGATGTCCAGGATTGACCTCGCGATGTGTTTCCTCGTGAAGGTGAGAGAAAATGCCGACGTACATCACGCTGCTGAACTGGACCGATCAAGGTGTCCGAGACTACAAGGACACCGCGAAGCGCGCCGAGGCCTTCGGTACGGCGGTACAGAAGATCGGGGCGAAGCTCCTGGACATCTACTGGACCGTCGGTCCCTACGACCTCGTGGCCGTCGTCGAGGCACCCGACGACGAAACGGCCACTGCAGCACTCCTGCATCTCGGCGGGGTGGGCAACATCCGTTCCACGACTCTGCGGGCCTTCGGCCGAGGGGAGATGGAACGCATCATCGCCAAGGCGACTGGCTGACGAACTCCACTCACTGCAAGCGAAGGTGTCTGGTGAGCCGGCTGAGCAGGGCATCGCCACAACCCTGCTGAGAGGTCCGAGTCGGCCACCTGCGTACAAGTCAGGGCTACCACTTGCCGGTCAGGGTCGTCGGATTGCCGCGGACGGCTATGAACCGCGGTGTGTGAGTCGGAGCTTGATACGGGCACTGCCGAGTGGCCTCGGAGGGCGGTCCGCAGCGGGAGCGAGAGCGGAGCTTTCGCAGCGCGCGATGTCTGAGCATGGATCGACGACACAATCAGCCACGATGGCGGATGCGTCGACCGACCAGGCGCGCGTATGCCTTTCCCGCAGGAACTCGGGGGTGGGCCGCAACGTCGAGCCGGCCGCGTTGCCATTGCCCTCGTCCTGCTCGCCTTCTCGCGTCCGGGACAAGCTTCTCCAGGTCACCTGTGCCGGCGAACCTGGAGCCTCTGTCATCGAGTTCGGACCCGAAAGCAGACGACCATGAGGGTCTGTCAGGGACGGGTCAGGGTGTATGCGGGGTGATCCCTGATCTCTCAGTATGGTGCGGACCGAAAAAATCGACACATGACGAACCGACCTTGGGGAACTCGCCGGACCGCACTGACGCGGACCGCATTCATCGCCGCGCCGCTGTGCATGCTCGCCTACGGAGTCATCCGTCTGTCCGACCCGGACCACGGCCCGGGCCTCACCTGGACCAGCGGCCACATCGCGCTGATCGCCGGGGCGTTGCTCTTCGCCGCGATCTTCCTGGGACTCCTGCGGCTGTCGAAGCCGACGACCAGCGCAGCACGGCTGAGCATCCAGGCGGCGACGCTGCTGGGACTGGTGGGGGTGGTGGCCGTCACCGCCCAGGGCGTCATGACCTCGTTGTCGGATTCCGCGCCGACGACCGGGCCGGGATGGACCGGTTCTTCGAGAGCATTCAGAGCCACCCGGGCGTGATGCCCACGGTGTACACGGTGGGCCCGAATCTCTTCTTCGTCGGCCTGCTGTGGCTGGTGATCCAGCTCGCCGTGCAGCGCCGCATCGAGGTCTGGCGCCCTGTGCTCGTGGTGCTTGGTACGGCGGCGATGGCGGCCAGTCTGGACCTGATGCCGCTCGGCGCACTTCTCTTCTGCGCGGCACTGTCCCCCTTGGGACGGAACGCCACGCTCTTGCCGCTGTCGAGGTAGGTGCCGACGGCGCCGGTGGTGTGGCCGTCGTCGGCGTGGGGGTGGCTGAGGACCTGCCGGTGCCGGATGTCGTCGTAAATCTTCCGGGTCTGGTCGGACACCTCCCGGATCTCGGCTCGGGTGCACCGGCCACCTCAGGCGCCTGACTCGTCAAGCTGAGTGGCTGTGGGCATCTGGGGAGTCGAACACCGTCGGTCGGCTCGCTTGCTTGCCTTGCGCGCGGGTTTCCGGTCGCGCGAGAGTGTGGTTGACGCGGAGTCGGGGCTTATGGCGGCAGTACGGGGGACTGACAGGTGTGCAGGATGGATGTGGCCGCCAAGGACGCGGCGATCGCTCGATTCCTCCACCAGTACCCGTGGGTAGTCGATGCCGGCCGTGGCCATCCTGTCCTCGAAGGGTGTGAGGATGTCCGCTGGTCCGAGTTCCCGGAGTGCCCCGCCGCGATGCCGGTGCTGCTGCACGGTCTTCTTGATCAGGCCGCCGCGCCCGAGGCCAAGCGAGTACTCGCCAACTCCATTCTGAGCATCAGCGAGATGAACGCGGCCATGCCGGCGGTGCTGCCGTTCCTGTTCCGCCTGGCAAGCGACCCGCAGGTTCCTGCGCGGTCCGGACTGCTGGATCTTCTGGTCTCGGTCGCTGGGTTCTCCGAGCCGATCGACGCCGAAGACGAGGTCATGGTGCGCTGGTTCGGCAGCGACAGCGATCATCCTGAGCGTGAACAGTGCCGGGCTGTGTTCGTGGAACACGCGAGTGTGGTGGCGATGCTGGCGGGGGAACTGTCTGGTCCTGTCGATCGAACGAGGCATCGACAGGCCGCCGGACTCTTGTGAGTTTCCCGCGTTCAGGCTCCTTGCGCGACCGCGGGCGCCGGTGCGGGGAGTGCGACAGCTTCGTCGAAGCGGCGGCCGTGTTGGAGGCAGTGGTGAAGCTGGCCGAGCATGCGATTGAAGCAATGCCACGAATTCAACGCCGCGGCCACCGAGTCAAATGCCGGTCCAAGATGGGTGGTTCTGGCGGTGCAGGGCGGGGTCCCTTGATTAGGAGGAAGTTGACCAAGAGGTTTCTGATCAGGGGATGCCGTTGTCGAGCCAGCCACCTGCACCGTGACGCGCGCTATGACCGTCGCCGCGGGCGCCTTCGCCCCCGCTCACCTCGGTGGGCCGACTGAGTACACACCGTTCTGGAGACCAGGACGGTTCAGGCCCGTGTGCTTACGCTCCGCCCCAGGTCGGCATGTGTTTCGTCAGATTTCGGCCTCGCCGACCGACTTGCTGCCGCGACCTGTCTTCTCCCGCGGCCGTGGAAGAATCTGTGCCGGTGGAGCCGGTGCGGAGGGCACTGGCCACCCGGTCGCTCAGTTCGGCTGACTCGGCCTGCCGCAGCTCACCGCGGCCTGCGGCTGCGACCAGGTCGTCCCAGTATCCGCGGCCGGCCCAGCTCAAGGCGTCATCGACATGCTCGCGCTCCGGCGACCTGGCAGGCGCCAGCTCATCGATACGCGCCCGCAGCGTGGCCACCCGCCCGGCTCTGGCCGGATAGTCGAAGGCATCCGCGCGCAGACAAAGCTCCAGATAGCAGACGAGCAGCCCCAGATCGTCGGGAGCCGATGCCAGGCCCTGCTGGTAGGCGCGCTCTGCCGCAGCATCGTGATCGTCCTCGTCCTCCGCGGCGTGCGCCAGGCCGAGCCAGCGGTACAGCACTGCCGTCGGCCCCACCTGGTCAAGTCCTGCCTGCGCCGTCCGCCGTACGGCGGCGAAGCCACCAGCCGTGTACAACTCCGAGCACTGTTGCGCATACAGCTGCAGGCCCTCGGCCTGGGCTCGAGTTACCAGCTCGTCGATCAGCTGGTCGTCCACGGCCTTCGCCGACACAGCCGCTGCCGCCTCGACAGCCTCGTGCTCGGCCACGTTCTCACTGGTCATCGATGCATCTTCCATGATCGGGAGTTACACCGAACGATTTACAGTCCCGAAGACATCCTCAAAGTGCTCTGAACTACGCCGGCCAGGCCCGTCTGAACCGCTCCGGGTTCGGTAAGGGACTCGATCATTTGAGAGGAGTAGTGGCAGCCGGGAGGCGTGGACGACCGCCCGGCCCGTTTCATGCACCGGCCGAGGCCGTGGTGGCCGTCGCACGGACGGCGATGGCCGCGATGTCGTCGTCGAGACGGCCGCGGCTGTAGTGGACCAGGTCCCTGTGCAACTGCTCGAGCAACCGGGACGGGGAGTCTGCGTCCCAGTGGGTCGCGTGCTGCACCAGCGGGAAGAGTGCGCCGGTGTGGTCGCGGGTCTCGGTGACACCGTCGGTGTAGAGCAGCAGTTGGTCCTCGGTGGCGAAGGGGACGGTGTCGATGCGGTAGTCCTCCCCGAGCAGTGCACCCATGTTGACGGGCGGTGAGGGCGCTGTGGGGGTGACCTCGCGGACCGCTCCCGCGCGGAACAGCAGCGGAGGGGGGTGTCCGCAGTTGACGATTTCGACGGTCGATCCGTCGTCGGGGATCTCGGCGAGCAGGGCCGTGGCGAAATACTCTATCTGGTCGTCGGGCAGTAGTGCGGTGTAGCGGCTCATGCGCCTGTCCAGTCGGCGTGCCAGCCGTGCCAGGTCCGGCTCGTCGTACGCGGCTTCCCGAAAGCAGCTGACGATCGCTGATGCCGCGCCGACCGCGGGGAGGCCCTTGCCGCGCACGTCTCCGATGATCAGGCGGACGCCGTGGGCTGTCGCCAGTGCTTCGTAGAAGTCGCCGCCGACGCGGGCCTGGGCCGCGGCGGCCAGGTACAGGGCCTCGGTGTCCAACCGGCCGATGCGGTGCGGCATGGGGCGCAGCAGGACTTTCTGGGTCGTCTCGGCGACGGAGCGGACGTCGGCGAGGGTCTGCTCCCGCTGTTGGCGCACATGGCTGGCGTAGGCGGCCGCGGCGGTGGCGCCGGCGATCACTGCGAGGGTGATCAGGTATGTGTGCTCCTCACTCGGATTGCCGATGGTCACGGCGATCACTACGTTGAGGGCCGCGGCGAGCACGCCGATGGCCACCGTTCTGATCACTGGCCACACCGAGGCAGCGAAAGCGGGGGCGAGTGAGAGAAAGCGGCTGAAGTGGAGGTTACTCGGAGTGGCAAAGGCCAGCACGGTGATGATGGCGGTCAGCGCCAGGGGCGCAAGGAGCACCAGGTCCTCCTGGAGGCTGCGGGAACGACGCCAGAATCGACCGAAATAGTTCACATAGGCAGCGTATGTGAGTATCGGGTCGGCCGGACGCAACGCCGGCACCACGAACCCAACCGCCGCTCCGGCCCGGGACAATCCCCAGACGTGGGGAGTCCTTCGGACGACACGAATATCAGGGTCCGGCAGTAGGTGTGTCCCGTTGATGGGGACGGACTCCGGAGTTGAGCAGGCGCGAGCCGCGGTGATCATGACGTTTTCTACGCTCAGTGACCTCGGAGGGCTCGTGCCTGTCGGCTGTATCACCGAGGCTCGTACAGGCTGTGGGAGGCCGCGGCGGCGACCGGAGCGGAGAAGACGTCGCTGAGGAGACGCTCGAGCCCTCCTTCTGCGCGGCGGCGAACTGCACGCCTGCGATGACGAGTGCGGCGATGGCCTACAGTGCCGTGACCACGGTGACGGCCGGGCGCCGGCGCACCAGCCCGCTGCGTCGGGCCGGCACTGCCAAGACGATGCCGATCAGGGCGAACAGGGTCATATGGAAAGGGCCTTCCTCGCCCTGGACAGGGCCGATAACGCCTGCCTTGGGGATCGCCGGTACGTACGCGCCCAGCAAGATCGCCGCGACGTGGAAGGCGAGCAGCGACGCGATCAGGGTGACCGGGATGCATACGACGGGCAGGCCGAAGGCCCGAGGTTGGGCCTCGGCCGGTCTGTCGGTGCCGAACTTCGCGGTCAGTTTGTCGAGCACGGCTCGCAGAGTCGGTTCGCTGTTGGGCAGGGGCTTGTCGAAGACCTTCTTGCCGGCCGGGTTCAGTCAGTGGCCGAGATGGGCCGTCTTGACGACGTCCAGGCGGGGAAGACGCCCATGTCGCCGGTGTCGAACCGTGTGCCTTCCCGACCCGTGCTGCGAACACGGGCCTACGCGATGACCATCAGTCGATCCCTCGGGAAGGTGCGCCCCTCACCTGCGGCCCCGGGGGCCGGTCCACAAGTCATGACCATCGCTCCTCGGCGGGTCGGAGTGGGCACTGCGTGGCACGATGGACATGGCGGTTCCTTTCTAGGCGGCGGAGGAACGGGCATGGAAATCAAGCCCCAGGCGGTTGTCATCCCCAAGGAGACCGACCATCTCGAACAGGGAAAATACGGCCCCGTTTTCCCGAAAACTCCCGCGTGTTATGGCTTCAATATCATCGCGAATGTGAAGCCCGGTCGCGCGGAGGCGATCCGCGAGTACGGTTACACCCTGGCCAGGGCGCTGGAACAAGACCCCTATCTTCTCGCGCCGCTGAAGTTGCACTACCTGCGCTGGGTGCTCTTCGACGAAGATAAACGCTTCATGTACCAGGGAATTTTCGACACGGACTTCGACAAGTACACCGAAGATGCCATTGCGTTGTTCAAGAAGTCCGGCGTGAGCACGGCCTTTGAGAACCTGGAGGGATTTCCCGATGACTGGAGAACAAATCCCGAGGCATTCGTGAGGTTCGTGCGTGAGCACCACTGCCCCAGTTTCATTGAATATGGGGAGTATCCGTACGTGACAGCAGATGAGATCAAAAAAGCGCTGCGGATCAAGAGTTCCTTGACGGAGACGCTCGACCAGTTGCAGTGAAAAGGGCCGCGGCCTGCCAACCGCTGCGGATCGGAGACGTCATGAGCGAGTCCAGGACGGCCCGTACCTACAACCAGAATCATGTTCTGCGCCCCTACACGCCGGGCCAGCGGCGGGTGAGCATATACGTGTCCTGGAGTTATCCGGCCGAGGCCGGAAGGAACCCGGCGGAGCTGGACAACCGGTTCTCCACGATGACCGAGGTCCGGCGGGTTGCCTGGCCCGCGTACGAGGAGCCGAGGTGGTCCGACCCCTTGCAGTTCCTGCAGGGCATCGCGGGGTCTCTGGAGCTGTTCTTCTGGGCCTGGGTGCCCTTCCAATCGTTCGTCGAGGAGGCCACCGGGCACACCGTGCCGGTGTATCAACGCATCGATCAGGCCGGGTTCCGGACCCTGCTGGACGACCGGGTGCTGGCGGACACTGACACGTTGTTCGTCTTCGGGCTGGACCACATGGTTACGGGACAGGATGCCGAGCCGGAGGAGATCGAGACCCTGCGGCAGTTCCTCTCGCGGGAGGGAACCTCCCTGGTCCTGGGCCCGCACCACGACGTCGGAGCGTCGGACGACCTGACCGTACGGGACATGGAGCATCGCCACCACGGCGACCCGCTGGTTCCCCGCCAGCAGCGGTTCGCCAGGCACCTCCGGGGTCTGATGCAAGGGCTGGGAGTCCCCGTCGAGAACCGCTACGGGCTGCGTCCGGCGGTGCGGGAACCGAACAAGATCGCTCCACTGACCGTGGCCCGGGATCTGGACACAAAAGGCTGGCTGGAGGGGGTGACCACGTTCAACTTCCACCTGCACCTGCCGCACTACGCCGTGACGACGGAAGAGCCGGATGTCATCCATGTACTGGCCAGTCAGCCCATCGACACCTCCCGGCCGCACCCGTTCACCGAAGCCGGCAATACCGAGTTCAACATGTTCTTGTGGATGCCACCGAGCGGTGACCGGGCCGGCGATGTTCTGCTGGCGGACTCCACGATCTTCAGCTCGCTGTTCGGTGGCGACGAAAGCCTGCGGAACTTCTGGAGGAACATCGTCTCGAAGTAGCGCCGCTGGGAGGCGGGACTATGAGTGGGGAGAAGCAGATCGCCCTTGAACTCGACGACATTCAGCGCGGAGTTCTCAGCCCCAGGCCGACGCCCTATGCGGTGACCTACCTCTTGTTCCGCATCGACGACCGGGCACATGGGCGGGAGCTGATGCGGCGCGCGAGCGCGGCGACCACCTCCGCAGCAGACTCGACCAGCCCGCTCGGGGACACCTGGGTGAGCGTCGCGGTCACCTACCACGGCCTCAAGGCGCTCGGGGTGCCGCGCGAGTCGCTGGACACCTTCGCCTGGGAGTTCCGGCAGGGCATGGCCGCCCGGGCCAAGGCGCTCGGCGACGTGGGCGAAAGCAGCCCCGAGAACTGGGAGACGCCCTTGGGCACGGCTGACGTCCATGTGGTGCTCACCGCGGTCGCGCCCGACATCGCGCAGTTGGAGGCGGCCATCGATCGGGCCCGCCTGACGTATGAGCACCTGACCGGTATCACCGCGATCTGGCGGCAGGACTGCTACGCACTCCCTACGGAGACCGAGCATTTCGGCTACCGGGACGGCGTCAGCAACCCCGCCATCGAGGGCAGCGGCATCGCCGGGTCGAACCAGCTGGAAAGGCCGCTGAGGGCCGGCGAGTTCGTTCTCGGCTACCCCGACGAGCTCGGCGGCGTCCAGACCCCGTGGCCCGAGATACTCGGACGCAACGGAAGCTACGCGGTCTTCCGTAAACTCCACCAACGCGTCGCCGCGTTCCGGCGCTGTCTGAAGGACCAATCCACCAGCCGCGAGGACGAGGAACTGCTCGCAGCCAAGGTCCTGGGGCGTTGGCGCAGCGGCGCACCACTGGCGCTCAGCCCCCACCAGGACGACCCGGCGCTGGGCGCCGACCCACATCGCCGCAACACCTTCCTCTACGAGCGCGACGACCCAGCGGGGTTCATCACCCCCGGCGGCTGCCACATCCGCCGGGCCAATCCCCGGGACGCGTCGGTGGCGGGAGAAGTGAGGCTGCACCGCATGATCAGGCGCGGCGCCGTCTACGGACCGCCGCTTGCGGACGGCGCCGTCGAGGACGACGGAGTGGACCGGGGACTGTTGTTCGCGTTCATCGGTGCCCACCTCGGGCGGCAGTTCGAGTTCGTCCAGTCCGAGTGGCTGAACGACGGCGTCTTCTTCGGCTCAGCCAACACCAAGGACCCGATAGCCGGAGCCTACGAGGGCGTCACCGACTACACCATCCCGCGCCGGCCCGTACGGCGGCGTCTGCCACAGATGCCGCGGTTCACGGTCACGCGCGGGGGCGAGTACTGCTTCCTGCCCGGACTGAGCGCCCTGCGGTGGCTGGGCGACCTCCAGGACTGAACCGTGGCGCTGCGGCCCGCCCGGGCGCCCCACCACCGGACCGGAACGCCTCAGCCACCAGCTCAGCTCTGTGGGGCGTCTTCGCCGACTTCCCGCTGCTCCTGCTGGCGCTGCTCGGCAACCTGGTGATCATCCCGTTGCTCGGCTGGGGCCTGGCCGAGCTGCTCGGCCTTCCCACCGCCTCCTTCATCGCGCTGGTGCTGGTCGCTTCCTCACCCGGCGGGCCGTTCGGCGCGAAGCTGGCCATGGTGCAGAACGGCGATGTCGTGGCAGGCGCGGCCATGCAGGTCCTACTCGCCGCCATCGGTAGCCTGACCTTCGGCCCGACCGTCAACGGCATCCTCACCGCCGCCAAGGTCGGCGGAGGGGTTTCCCTCGACGTGGCCGCGCTTGTACGGACCGTGGCGATCCTGCATCTCGTACCATTCGGACTGCTACTGCGCCACAACGCCCCAAGGGCAGCGGGTTCCTGGCACCCCACCGCGATCAAGGTCTCGAACGTGACGTTCCTGATCGTGCTGGTGGGCATGCTGCTCGGGAACTGGCGTGACGTGGTCGCACTCGTCGGCTCCCTGGCCCTGCTGGCGGGGTTCGCCCTCGCCAGCGCAGCCTTCGCCGTCGGCACGATGCTGGCCACGGGGCCGACGGTACGTCGCACCACCATGGGAAGTGTCGCTGCTGTGCGTAACGTGGGTCCCGCGCTGGCAGCCGTCGGTATCGCCTTCGCAGGCGAGCCGGCGATCCTCGGCGCGCTCGCCGCGGTGCTGCTCAGTGGTTTGGTAGCGGCGCTGCCGATCGCCGCGTTCCTCAGCCGCGGGCGCGGCAGTCTCAATACTCACGCGACCCGCTGACCAACCCGATGCCCACCCCGGGGCCGCCGATCAAGGCAGTACCGGAGCATTGACACGCTCGCGGGAAGCGCCCTTCAGGCTGCCTGCTCGCCGCACATGGTCCAGTGGGCGCGGCGATGGCTGCCGCGGGCCTGGTCGCGGCTGCCGTCGCCGCAATCGTCGGGCGCCGCCGCACCGGCATCGGCGCCCCAGCCGCTCGGATGCAGTGATCACCTGTGCGTCGGCGCAGGACGCCCGGGTCAGCCGCGAAAGGGCGGATTCCGGGTGTCGCTGGCTGCGCTTGCGCGACTGGCGAGAGCGACGGAGTTCGCCGTGGACACGCCGGAAGCCCATCGTGGGTTCTCGGCGCCGAGCCGGATGATCAGGTCGCGCAGCTTCTCGGGCACAGGCGGGCGTCCCGGCGAGGCCGGTTGCGTCGACTTGTCCTTGATCAGACGCTGGTGCCAGGCCAGGAGGGTGCGCGGAAACCTCGTCGCCAGAGGTGGCCTTTGGGCGGGTCCCACTTGATCAACAGGTAAGTGATCAGGCCGATCAGTGGCACGACGGACAGCACCAGGAAGGTGTCGGTGGGTCCGAGCGAGTCCTTGATCTGCGGAAACACGTACAGGCCGACGACACTGCCGAAGCTGCCGACCATTCCGGTGACACCGGTGCCCAGGGCGCGGACGTCACTGCTGTAGGAGAGCGCGGCGATGGACTTGCCGTTGGCGCCGGGGCCCGCCGAGTGGCAGAGGATGAACGGCACCGGCAGCAGGAACGCCATGGCCGTGGGCAGCTTCTCGAAGGCGGGCCTCATCGCCACCAGGGCCACGAAGACCCTGGCGAAACCGGCGGCGGAGCTGAGCCGCAGCCCGATGCGGCGGCCGTCGGGTTCCGCCAGGCCGGGCTCCTGTTCGGCGGTGGGCGTTGGCCCGGCCGGTTCTGCGCTCAGCGGATGTGCCGGGCCAGGCCCGTCGCCTTGGCCATCAGCCATTCGAGTGGTCCGCGCTGCTGGAAGCGCGACCAGACGGTCGCGAACACCATTGCGGCCGCGATGAAGCAGAGCAGGACGTGCAGGGGCAGTCCGGGCAGTTCCTCGATGCCCAGGAATCGGATGGCGACGAGGTGGCCGACGTACGCGGTCATCGACATGGAACCGACTGCGATAACCGGCCGGGCCAGGGACTGGAGCCGCGGGAAAGCGTTCGTCGCGGCCAGGCACGCGGTCACGACCGTAATCGCCACGCCGGTGTTGCCCAGGATCGACAGGGTGGTCTCACTGTGCGGGGAGGCAGCCCACAGCCAGGCGGGGGTGTCCCCGGACGGATAACCCGCGGTGTCGGACCACCACACGCTCGCCCCATTCCCGGCCGACGTCGACGCGCCGATGGCGTGGACGACGCCGGGAAAGAGGTGGAGTGCCAGCCAGGAGCCTCCGTAGCCGGTGATCATGAGGGCGGCACCCGTGAGGGCCAGGCGCGTCCGGACAGCGGTGGCAGCCAGGTCCAGGCGGGCCACGGCCATGCCGGCGATAACGAACGGGATCCACGTCAGGGCCGGGTAGGTGCCGGTGAAGAGCAGCGAGACGATGCCGTCGGGCTCACCGGGCGAGCGGACGCCACTGTCGCCGATCGCCTGCTGCACCACGTACAGCACCTGGGGCAGGACGAGGGCCGTTCCCACGGCGATCGCCGCCAGGGGGCCGGCGCTGAGCCGGTACACCGGCAGTACGAGCAGGAAGTACAGGCCGTAGAAGGCGAGGATCACATCGACCGGGGTGCCGCTCATGGTCAGGGCGGTGCCCAGGGCCAGAAGGATCATGGCCCGGATCACCACCTTGACCACTGCCTGGCGCCCGGCCCGCCCCGTCTTCGGCGTCCTGCGCCCGGTGATGAGAACAACGGCGAAGCCCGCCAGGAGGGCGAAGAGCGCGGCGGACCTGCCATGGGCCAGCTCCATCAGGAAGCCGGTCACACCCCCTTGGTCAGGGTCGGGCCCCACATGGGCCGCGTACATGCCGAATACCGCGAGTCCGCGGGCCAGGTCCAGCCCGATCAGTCGGCCCGTCGCCGCCTTCTTGCTGTCGCGCGCGGGGGCCGGGGCGTCCACCACAGGAGCTGCGACGTCTGAGTACTGCGTCATGCCTTCCAGGTTTTTGAGCGTGGGCTGATCGCCGGGTAACCGGCAGATGTCCGGGCCGCCCCGCCATCCGGCGGAGGCCCACCTGCCGGGTGTCTGGAGCCGCTGCTTGCGGAGCCGCCCTGGTCATCTGGGGCTTTGGGCTCGGTGTGGCAGGGATGGACAGCCATCGGCCGGTGTGCTTTCGAATGTACAGCCGACGGCCCCGAACAGACTGTGAGCCGGAACACATGTGATCCGGCTTGCGGTGGTGAACGATCAGGCACTGCTCCGATCTTCCGGCTCGTCCTCAACGGGGCCGATGAGATCGAGGTCGTGGCGGCGACTGGTGCCGGCCGTCGACATCGTCTGCGCGGAACGCCCGGACGTGGCCCTGCTGGACATCCGGATGCCGGACATCGACGGCCTTGCTGCTGCCTTCCGGTAACAACGTGGCGAGGCTGCCGGCTCGTTGGGAAGCGGGCAGTCAGGAGGCGTTCGTCGCCATGATGAACGACGACTGTTCCTGGAGTGTCGTGCACCGTCGTCAACACCAACCGGCTGCACCGTGCCCGTGCCCGGTGGCGGTGGCCGCACGCGCGAGGATCGCGGTGGTGCTTTCTGCTCGGCGGCCTGCTCGCCGACAAACGCGCGGATGGCGTGGACATGACCGTGATCAGCCGCAACCTCCAGGACGCGAACCCTGACCCGCGCAAGACCGCCCGCGACCTCGCTCATCCGGCGCCGGCCAAGCGCTTCACCGCCGACTTCGCCCACGAACTACGCACCCCCATCACGAGGGGCCGGCTCCGTGAACGCGGATCCGTCGCCCGGGGACGGCGTAGTGATCGGCAACCACGGCCGCGGCGGCCTCCCGCTTGCGGTCGGACTGCGAGAGAACGGTGGCGTCGGCGCCCATGGCCTGGGCCATCTTCACGCCGAGGTGGCCCAGGCCGCCGAGGCCGACGACCGCGACCTCGGTGCCCGGTCCGGCGATGTACCGCTTGAGCGGCGCGTAGACGGTTATGCCGGCGCACAGCAGCGGCGCCGCGGCGGCCGGGTCGAGGTTGTGGGGCACGCGGACGACGAAGTCCCCGGGTGCGACGATCGCCTCGGAGCAGCCGCCCTGGGTGTGGGCGCCGGGCTCGGCCGGGTCGGGGCTGCCGAAGACGAGGGTGTGGCCGTTGAGGCAGTACTGCTCCTGCCCGGCCCGGCAGTTCTCGCAGTCGCGGCAGGAGTTGACCATGCAGCCGATGCCGACCAGGTCGCCGACCCGGTGGCGGGTGAACTCGGGCCCGGTCCCGGTGATCCTTCCGACGATCTCGTGGCTGGGGACGAGCGGGCTGGTCGGCAGTGGGCCGAACTCGCCGCCGACGAAGTTCATGTCGGAGTGGCAGATGTCGCAGTACAGGATGTCGAGCTTGACGTCGTGCGGGCCGACGTCGCGGCGCTCGATGGTGAGGGGAACGAGCGGTTGACGCACGTCGTGGGCGCCGAACGCTTTGACGGTGGTGGGCACGGGGATACTTTTTGGGGTTCTGGTGCTGGAGGATCGGGTCAGGCTTCGGGAATGGCGCGGCCGTAGGCGGCGAGGGTGACGTTCTCGGGATCGGGGCCGCCGCGCCGACCGGTCTCCAACGCGTCCAGGGCGGTGAGTTCGTCTGCTGTGAGCTCGAAGTCGAAGACGGCGATGTTCTCGGCGATGCGGGTGCGCTTCGTGGACTTGGGGATGACCGAGCGGCCCTGCTGGAGCCCCCAGCGCAGCAGCACCTGGGCGGGGCTCTTGCCGTGCACCTTGGCGATGCGGGCGACGGCCGGGTCCGCAAGGACGCTCTTGCGGTCCTCGCCGTAGCCCGGGTAGAAGGTGATCCCGCCGATCGGGGACCACGCCTGGTTGAGGATGTGGTGCTGGTCGTCGAAGTCGAGCACGGCACGCTGCTGGAAGTAGGGGTGGATCTCCAGCTGGTTGACCGCCGGCACGACGGAGGTGGCGTCCAGCAGCGTGGTCAGGTGGTCGACCATGAGGTTGCTGACGCCGATGGCTCGCACCTTGCCGTCGGCCAGGAGCTTTTCCAGGGCACGGTAGGAGGCGAGGGTCTTGTCGAAGTCCGATGGCAGGGCCTGGTGCAGGATCAGCAGGTCGATCTGGTCGACCCCGAGCTTTTCGGCGCTCTTGTCGAATCCGTGCAGGGTCTCGTCGTAGCCGTAGTCGCTGATCCAGATTTTGGTCTCGATGAAGATCTCGTCGCGTGGCACTCCGGAGTCGCGGATGGCCTGGCCGACCTCGCGTTCGTTGCCGTAGGCGGCGGCGGTGTCGATGTGGCGGTAGCCGAGGTCGAGCGCGGCCTTGACAGCGGCCTGGGTCTCATCGGGCGGAGTCTGGAAGACACCGAGTCCGAGGGCGGGCATCTCGACGCCGTTGTTGAGGGTGAGGGTCTGCATCACAGGGACCTTTCGTTGTGAGTAGCCCGTGCGGGCACGATGAGGGTGAGGACGGTCACGACCGCCAGCGCGAGCAGGACAGCGGAGCTGGTCAGGGCCGTTCCCGAGCGGGCCGCGATGTCGGCGGCCGAGACAGGCTGCCGGTTCGCAGCCGCACCAGCACCTCGAGGGCCTTGTGCTTCCTTGAGGTACGGGTCGGCGCCCTGCCCGAACCGGACGTCGAGCACTTCGTGCATGAGTGCTGCGCGCACGCTGTTCCTCCAGGTCGGTTTGATCGGGCCCATCGAGGACTCGCAGTCCTTGGCCTTCTCCAGGGAACCGCGGCTGGACGCGCAGGTGGGAGTCACTCCCTTTCCAGGTAATGGCAGTACCTCGCAGGCGCTCACCGACGCACCTACCGTGAGGGTGCAGGTCAGATTCGCACCGACTGAGCGACCAGATCCGCACCGGCCGACCAAGAGGAGGCCTCCGTGCCCTTCGCCGCCCGCGCCGAAGCCGTCACCCACCCCACGTTCGACGCCGGTCGGTCCGAGGACACGCCCCGCCGACGCGTCGCCCATCAAGCTCCCGAGGTCTGACCATGACTGAGAGTGACAAGAAGAGGACTCTGGCCGCCGAGGTCCGCGAGTTCCTGAGCACCCGGCGCGCTCGGATCACTCCGGAGCAGGCCGGGTTGCCGGTCTTCGGCGGAAAGCGCCGTGTCGCGGGCCTGCGCCGTGAAGAGGTTGCTCTGCTGGCGGGCATGAGCGTGGACTACTACGTCCGGCTGGAGCGCGGAAACCTCAGCGGAGCCTCCGACTCGGTCCTCGAAGCTCTCGCGCACGCTCTGCAACTCGACGAGGCCGAGCGCACCCACCTCTACGACCTGGCCCGTGCCGCCACTCCCACAGGCCGACGGCCCACGGTGACCGCTTCCCGGGTGCGTCCGACGATCCTGCGGCTGCTCGACTCCATGACCGACGTACCGGCATACGTCCGCAACGCACGGTTCGACATCCTGGCCACCAACGGGCTGGGCCGCGCGCTGTACGCACCCGTCTTCGACTCGCCGCTGTTCGCTCAGCGCGGGCCGGTCAACAGTGCTCGTTTCATGTTCCTGGACCCCGCGAGCAGGGAATTCTGGGTCGACTGGGACAAGGGCGCCGACGACGCGGTGGCCTTCCTGCGGACCGAGACGGGCCGGGCACCGCACGACAAGGCGCTGATCGATCTGATCGGTGAGCTGACGACGAGGAGTGCTGACTTCGCCCGCCGGTGGGCCCGCCACGATGTGAAGTTCCACCGTTCGGGCGTCAAGAACCTGCATCATCCGCTGGTGGGCGACCTCGCCCTGCCCTACGAGGCGATGGACCTGCCGTCAGACCCCGGCCTCCGGCTCAACTTCTATGTCCCTGAACCGGACTCGCGCGAGCGGGAGGCACTCGGTCTCCTCGCCAGTTGGGCGAGCACCGGAACGGCCGTCTCCTCCTGGAGCGACCGGCCAGGGAGCGACTGACCAGACGGACACCAACGAGGAGAAATGCTTCATGCAGTACCGACCGCTCGGCCGCACCGGCGTCCAAGTCAGCCCCCTCTGCCTGGGCGCGATGATGTTCGGCCCCTGGGGCAACGCGGACGAAGCAGACTCGGTGCGGATCATCCACCGCGCCCTCGACGCGGGCATCAACTTCGTCGACACCGCTGATGTGTACTCCGCCGGCGTCTCCGAAGAGATCGTCGGCAAGGCGCTCAAGGACCGCCGCGACGATGTCTTCCTGGCGACCAAGTTCTTCATGCCGATGGACCAGGACGACCTCAACCAGCGAGGCGGCTCGCGGCGCTGGATCATCCGTGAGGTCGAGAACTCCCTGCGGCGCCTGGGCACCGACCACGTCGACCTCTACCAGGTCCACCGCCCCAGCCCGGACACGGACGTGGCCGAGACCCTCGGCGCCCTCACCGACCTCGTGCGCCAGGGCAAGGTCCGCTACATCGGCTCCTCGTCCTACTCCGGCTCCCAGATCGTCGAGGCTCAGTGGGCCTCGCGGGAGCGGCACCTGGAGCGGTTCGTGACCGAGCAGCCGCCGTACTCGATCCTGGTCCGCGGCATCGAGGAGGACGTGCTCCCCACCGTGCGCCGTCACGGCATGGGCACGCTCACCTACAGTCCGCTCTCCGGCGGCTGGCTCTCGGGCCGCTACCGCAAGAACGCCTCCGAGGGCCCCGCCTCCGCGGCGCGCCCCCAGGCCCGCTTCGACATGACCACCCCCGCCAACCAGCGCAAGCTCGACGCTGTCGAACGGCTCGCCGTCCTGGCGGAGAAGTCCGGCCTCACTCTCATCGAGCTGGCTGTCGCCTTCGTCATCAACCACCCGGGCGTCACCTCGGCGATCATCGGCCCGCGCACCATGGAGCAGCTGGAGGCGTTCCTGCCCGCCGCCGACGTCACACTGTCTTCCGACGTGCTCGACGCCATCGACGAGATCGTCGCCCCCGGGGTCACGGTCAACCCGGTCGACAACAGCTACGGCGACTTCGAGCTGCGGGTTGACCAGCGGCGACGTTGACACGATCCGGCCCGGAAGCCCGGGGCCGGATCGCTTCCGGCATGGCCTCTGCCTCCTTGTCACCCCTGGTTCGCCGGAAGAGGTGCCGCCACCTTCCGGCACTGCGGCGCCGTGGGGAGGGGGTCAGTTCACTCGCGGCCGCCCGGCTGGAGCCTCCTGTGTCGCGGCCCAGGAGGCGAGCAGACGCAGGCCCTCTTCGGAGGGTGAGCCGGGTTCGGCGGTGTAGATGGTGACGGTGAGGCCGGGCTCGGCCGCCATTTCCAACCCGTCGAATGCGAGGGTCAGGTCGCCGACGGCATGGTGGTGGAAATTCTTGGTGCCGGTGCCGTGGTGGCGGACGTTGTGGGCGCCCCAGCGGGTGCGGAAGTCCTCGCTGCGGGTGGAGAGTTCACCGACGAGGTCGTGCAGCTCCTTGTCGTGGGGGTTGCGGTCGGCCTCGGTGCGCAGGATCGCGACGGTGACGTCGGCGGCCAGGCCCCAGTCGGGGTAGAAGCGGCGGGACGCGGGGTCCAGGAAGGTGAAGCGGGCGAGGTTCGCCTGGTTGTGGGGGTTCGCGTAGACGTCGCTGTAGAAGGCGCGGGCGAGGGCGTTGGTGCCGAGGATGTCCATGCGGCCGTTGCGGACGAAGGCGGGGCCTTCGGTGATCGCGTCGAGCGTCCACTGCAGGCTGCGGTGCGGGGTCCAGGTCCACTGCCGGGCGGGGTGTCGGCGTCGCGGGCGGGTGAGAGCGTCGGAGCCGTCGGCTGCCTGGGCCAGGTGGAGGAGGTGGGCACGTTCGGCGTCGTCGAGCTGGAGGGCGTGGGCGACGGACTCGAGGACGGCGGGGGAGGCACCGGCGAGGTTGCCGCGTTCGAGCTTGGCGTAGTACTCCACGCTCATGTCGGCTGCGACCTCGCTTCGGCGCAGGCCGGGGACGCGGCGCCGGGTCCCGGAGGGCAGTCCGGCCTGCTCCGGGGTGATCTTGGCTCGCCGCGAGGTGAGGAACTCGCGGACCTCCTGTTGGTTGTCCACCCCTCGACCGTACGTGCAGCCGGCCGCATGAGGGATGTACTGCCGGTACACCCATCGACGGTGACTGGCTGGCCGCCACGAGGGGCGCTTACCTGGAGGACGTGGCGCTGTCCCCGGCCGTTTGTCGCACTGGTCGAGGCCGTAGCTGGCGATGTGCAGGTCCTCCTCGTGGCCACCGGGGATGAGCATCGGCTCGCCCGGGCAGATGATGTTCTTCGCCTTGAACTCCAGAGGGTCCAGGCCGAGTCGGCGGGCGAGTTCGTCCCATGCGGAGTCGACGGCGAACGTCACCTGTCCGAGTCCGTAACCGCGGAAGGCGCCGGCAGGGACTGTGTGGGTGTAGACGGAGTAGGCGTCGACCTTCTTGTGGGGCACGGTACAGGGCGGTCGATTCGCCAACGCTGTGGAACATCACGGCCGGGCCGTGGTTGCCGTATGCGCCGGTGTTCGACACGACCCGGAGCTGGAGTGCGGTGAGCGTGCCGTCACGCCGGGCGCCGATCTTCACACCGATGGTGAAGGGGTGCCGGGTGGTGGCGCCGTAGAACTGCTCGGCACGCGTGTATTCCAGCTTCACCGGGCGGCGCAGCCGCAGGACGGCGAGGGCCACGATGTCCTCGACGAGCATCTCCTGCTTGCCGCCGAAGCCGCCGCCGACGCGACCCGCGACCACCCGCACCTTCTCCTCGGGCAGGTCGTAGAGGGCGCACAGGGCACGGCGGGTGAGGAACGGGGTCTGCGGACTGGTGCGTACGGTCAAGCGATCGTCCTCGTCGAGCCAGGCCACGGCGCCGTGCGTCTCCAGGCTGGCGTGCTGGACGCGCTGGGTGCGGAAGGTCTCCTCGTACACGGCATCGGCTTCGGCGAAACCTGTCTCGACGTCCCCGATCTCGCCGTGCGCCTCGCCCACGACGTTGGCGCCGGGACGTGAAATCCGCGCCGTCGATGCGTCCTTGTCGTGCACGACCGGCGCACCCGGCCGCATCGCCTCCTCCGGATCGACGACCGCCGGCAGCACTTCATACTCCACCTCGATGCGTCGGCATCCCTCCTCGGCCGCCGCCTCACTGTCCGCCACGACGGCTGCCACCCGCTGCCCGATGTAGCGCACGGTGTCATCGAGGACGCGGGTGTCGTCCGGGTCCTCCTCGGGGTGCTCGTGACGGGTGGTGGAGAAGTGCCGTTCGGGGGCGTCGAGATGGGCGAACACGGCATGGGCGCCGGGGACGCGGAGGGTGGCGGAGGTGTCGATCGTGACGATGCGGGCGTGGGCGTGCGGGGAGCGGAGAAGCTTCATGTGGAGGAGGCCGGGCACGTCGAGGTCGAAGGTGTAGCGGGCAGTGCCGGTGACGACCTGGGGTCCGGCCGGGGCGGGCAGGTTGCGGCCGACGGACTCGCCGGCGTAAGGGGCTTCGACGTGGCAGACGCCGCGTACGGCTTCCTCGATGGCCCGGTAGCCGGTACAGCGGCACAGGTTGCCCTTGAACGCGCGTGGCAGGTCGGCGACTTGGTCCTCATCGAGTTTTGCTGTCGTCATCAGGAAACCGGCCGTGCAGAACCCGCACTGGAAGCCCGGTTCGACGACATCCACGGCCTGCCCGAGTGGCGGCGGCACATGACGTACCGGTACGCGGATGAGATCCGGCAGGAACTGGGAAGGACGGCACGATGAGGGTCGAGGTCAATGGACGGTTCTTCGAGGAGGAGCCCCGCCCGGGTCAGTGTCTGCGCACCTACCTGCGCGAGCACGGCTGGTTCGGCGTGAAGAAGGGCTGCGATGCCTGCACGGTCCATGTGGGGTTGCCACCGACCGTGGCCATGTTCCAGATCTTGAACGAGGCCAGGAAGGCCCGGCAGCACCGCTCGAACAGTGGCGCTGCCTCGGCATCGAGGGTGGCCTTCGCGAACCGGGACATCTGGGCGATCGTGCAGGTGGCGGCGATCTCCAATGAGCCGTCCGGAAGGAGCTCGATCGGGGTCCAGCCGGTCCGGCTCAGGTCCACCAGGCGCCGCAGCCGGGGCTGCGGCTCGGAGAACAGATACGTGCCGCCGCCCAGCCAGGCATCGCCAGGCCGCCAGGGCGCGAGTTCCCGGGCGTCGCGTATCTCGAGCACCGTGTTCAGGTCCATGGGCGTCAGTGAAGCAACGCGAACTGGTCCTGGACGACTGGTTCACAACACGGAAACGCCGGCTCTTCCGGCGCCCCTCCTGGAGGATCAACCAAGAGGCATTTCGCTCATTTGATCTGGTGCTTACCATGCTGAAACCCGTATCCGCCCAGTGGATGCGGATTCGCTGGGTGGCGGTCCGTGGAGGGCCGGATCCGGCGGTTGAACAAGGAGCCGGAGCACATGCACGTCGAGCACCTCCTGAGGGACGAGACTCTCGGCCTGCGCCTGTTGTGGGCCGAGGACACACTGCTCGAGCGGGAGATCAGCGGTGTCACCGTCACGGACCTGGAGGACCCCGCGCGCTTCGTGCGGCCGGGGGAGGTCGTGCTCAGCGGGCTCGTGTGGTGGACGCCTGAGGGAGGGGAGGGAAAGGCGGAAAGGTTCGTGGCGGGGCTGCGCAGCGCGGACGCCGCCGTGCTGCTGGCCGGGGGGGAGACGCACGGCGCGGTCCCGGACGACCTGATCGAGGCGTGTGCACGGAACAGCCTCCCGCTGGCGGCCGTCCCGACCGATGTCATGTTCCGGGCCATCACGGACCAGGTGTACCTCCAGCAGTGGGGAGAGCTGAGCCGCTGCCACGCACTGCCTGAGAACGCCCGCGCCCACCTGAGCCGGCTTGCCGCCCAGGACGCCGGCCCGGACGCGATCGTCGCCGCCGCCTTCGCCCACCTGGGCCGGGCGGCTGTCGCCTACGTCCTCTCCGCCACCGGCCGCACGGTCGCGGCGACGGAGGGTGCGCCTGCGCTCTCCGCCTCCGGCGCGATCGCGGTGCTGGCGGACGGCACCGGGAGGACGGTCGCGCTCGACGCGGACGCCGCCACCACACCGTACGAACGCTGGCACCTCTACCTACCCGACCTGGATATTGCACCGCCGCGCATGCTGCACGAGGTTGCCGCGATCCTGGGCCGTTGCCAGGAGGGGCAGACCAGGCGCCGGGCCGCCGACCGTCAGGCGGCGGACGAACTCGGTGCGGTGCTGGTCCGGGCCGGCCGGGAGAGCACGGGCGTGGCGGCCGCGCTGCGGGCGTGTGGACTGCCGGATGCGGAGGGGCCGTACCGGGTGATCACCGCCGACACGGGTGAACCGCGTGAGGGATTGGCGCTGGGGGCGCTGGCGGAAGTGGTCGCTCACGTGGAACTGCCGGCGGCCGTGGGCTGCCTTCCGGACGGCACGGCGTTCGCCGTCCTCCCCGGAGACTTCCCCTTCTTGTCCGGCGAGGTCTGGCGCCTGGTCGCCGGGTGCGAGCCGTCCGTACCGCTGCGCGGCGGTATCGGGGCGACGGCCGCGGGGCCGCAGGAGCTGGCTGGAGCCCTGGCCGCGGCCCGTTACGCCCTGGCCTCCGCACGGAGTACGGCCCCCGACGCCTCCCTGCTCACCGATGTCACCACGCTCTCCAGCGTCGATCAGCTGCTGACCGGCATACCGACCGAGGTCCGCACCGCCTACAGACGCACCGTCCTCGGCCCCCTCCTCGAGACCGGCAGCGTCTCCTCCGCCGTGCTGCTGCACACCCTGCAAACCTTTCTCGCCTGTGACGGCTCCTGGGCCCGTACCGCCGAGGCCCTACACCTGCATGTCAATACCGTCCACTACCGAATCCAGCGCATCGAGCACTTCACCGGCCGCGACCTGTCCCGCCTCACCGACCGCCTCGACCTGTGGACGGCCCTGCTGTGCCGATCGTGACGAGAGAGCCCCTCGTCACTGATCCGCCGCCTGCGGGCCGATCTCCTCGCCCACGTCGGCGGTCGCCTTGCCGATGATGCCGCCGTGATCGCCCTTCAAGGCGCCGAGGATGCGGTGAGCGGCAGGGCTGCGATCAGGGGTTGGTCTTGATCTTCTTCATGGTCAGGTGGGATTCGAGGCGGAGAACGGCGGGCAGGCCGCTGAGCTTCGCGGTGAGGAGGGCTTCGTAGGCGGCGTGGTCGGCGACCGCGACGCGGATGAAGTAGTCGGGGCGCCCGTACATGCGGCGGAACTCGGTGACCTCCTCGTAGGAGGCCACGGTGTCCTCGAACTCCTGGAAGCTCTTGCGGTCCTGGGCGTAGATCTCGACGTCGATGAGGACCTCCAAGCCGCGGCCCAGGGCCTGGGGGTCGATGACGGCTCGGTACCCGGTGATGATGCCAGCTTCTTCCAGTCGCTTGACCCGGCGCAAGCAGGGTGGCGGGGTCAGGCCGACCCGCCTGGCCAGCTCGACGTTGGTCAGCCGTCCGTCCTGACGCAGATGAAACATAATTTCGCGATCCACGGCGTCGAGGGTGATTTCATTGCTCATACCTTGATCATAGAGTGGGAAGTGGCAGCCATATGAGGCGGGATTCTTTCTAGAATTTCACTCATGGACATAACCCCTGTCGTCACCGGGGGCCAGCCTCGGCCCGCGCCCACCCTGCCGCCCCCGATACGGTCCGAGGTACGCGCGGCTTTGAAGGACTCCGCCGGCGTGGGTCTGGGATTCCTTCCGCTCGGTCTCGCCTTCGGGGCGTTGGTGACGCAGTCGGGCCTGGACTGGTGGTGGGCGGGGCTGTCCGCGGCGCTCATCTTCGGCGGATCGTTCGAGTTTCTGCTCATCGGCATGGTCGCCGGCTCCGCTCCGCTCGCGGCGATCGCGGTCTCCGCGTTGCTGGTGAACGTCCGGCACGTCTTCTACACGCTGTCCTTCCCCCTGCACCGCGTGACCGGCCGTCTCGGCAAGGCGTACAGCACCTACGCGATGTGCGACGAGGCGTACGCGCTGACCACCGGCGAGCAGGCCCGCACCTGGTCCAGCCGCCGCATCCTGTGGCTGCAGTTCTTCCTGCACCTGTACTGGGCGGGCAGCTCCACCGCTGGAGCGCTGCTCGGCTCCCTCATCCCCGACAGCGTCACCGGCCTGGACTTCGCCCTGACCGCCCTGTTCACCGTCCTCGCCCTCGACGCCGTCCGAGACCTGCGGGGCGACGTGCCCACCCCCGTCCTGGCCGTGCTCAGCGCCCTGGCCGCCCGACTCCTCTTCCCCGGCCAGATGCTCCTGGCCGCCTTCACCCTGTTCACCGCCGCCCTCCTGGCCCGCCACCTCACCACGTCCCGGAAGCCCCGCCATGCCTGACACCGGTTACGTCATCGCCGCCGTCCTCGTCGCCGCCGCCGTGACCTGGGGCCTGCGCGCGCTGCCCTTCGCCGCCCTCACCCCACTGCGTGAAAGCGGCACTGTCCAGTACCTCAGCACCCGCATGCCCGCCGGGGTCATGCTGATCCTGGTCGCCTACTGCCTCCACGACCTGCCGGTGACCGAGGCCCGCGCCGCGGCGCCGCTCATGGCTCTGGCCGTCACCATCGGCCTCCACCTATGGCGCCGCAACGCGCTGCTGAGCATCCTCGGCGGCACAACTGCCCACGTGATCCTGGCCAGCACGGTCTTCGCCCGCTGAAGTCGCACTCCGACCACCCGGCCCCCGCCCACCGGCTCAACCTCCACCGGCGGCACCCCGACCGCGCCGACGGCCACGCCCTCGGCCGCGGCGGTCACGACTGCAGGGCGTAGCAGTGGAATGAAGGCTCGAGCTGTGTCAGGCGGACCCGTGACCACGATGTGGTGAGCAGTTCGATCTCCTCGGTGTTGAGATCCCAGGCCTTGGGATGTCCTTGTGAGGGGTCATGGACGGAGGTGACCAACCAGAGTGTGCCGCCGGGCGCGAGCAGGCTGCGTACGCGGTTGAGGAAGGCGCTCTTGTCGGGAATCCATCGGTAGACGAGGCGGCAGGAGATGACGCTGAACGACGGGTGGGGCAGACCTGCGGGGTCGTCGTTGCCGAAGTCGTGGACGTGGAAGCCGAGATCCGGGTGGTTGCTTTGGGCAGTGGCCACCGCGGTGGGGGAACAGTCGATGCCTACAGTGCGGTAGCCGAACTGGGTGAGCTGGGCGGTGAGCGCGCCTTCGCCGCAGCCGATGTCGAGTGCGGGCCGGCCGCGGCCGGGGCCGAGGTGGCGGCGCAGCGCTTCGGATTCGGCCTCGTTGATGGTCCGGTGTCGCCGTCCGCTCCGCCACAGCGGTTCCCAGTACGCCGCGCCCGTCATCCGGGTGTCTGCCGGGCGGTGCTGGGGATGGTCCGTCGCGTCGCCTCATCCAGGAAACGGGAGTGATCCCGGACGTAGAGCGATTCCTCGTGCAACTGGTTCACGTTCATCACCAGCGCACCCAGGCTCGCCGATCCGGAGCGGACGGCGATGACCGCGGTGCCGGCGACGGCCAGGCTCATGTGTCCGCTCGTGATCAGCCAGAACATGGTCCCGTACGTTGCCGCCATGGCCAGGCCGGACAGTGCGGAGGCCACCCACTCGGTGGCGGCCTTGCTGGAGGCCAGCCGCTCCTGCTCGGCTTCGGCGCTCTCGGCCATGCGCTCGTAGCGGCTGAGCAGGAACGGCCCGACGGCGTGGATGCGGACTTCCTGCGCGGCGGTGCGTTCGGTGAGCAGGTTGCCGATGAGGCGGCCGGCCCGTACGTGCTCGATCCAGCTCATCACCGACACGTACCGTTCCTGTGCCACCCGCATCGCGCCCCAGCCCCGCGGCGCCGCGATGAGGATCAGCATCGGCAGCAGGGCCGGGTGCAGGACGGTGAGCACGCCGGCGGTGGAGATCAGGGAGATGCTCCCGTTCAGCGCGGCCACACAGGCGCCGACCATACGGCGGGCGGATCCCGCGCCGTACTGGGCGACGTCGATCAGCCGCCGGAACTCCGGATCCTCGATGGCCTCCAGCTCCACCGACGCGGCGGCGGCCAGGTATTGCGTCGTGGCGACCCGCTCGACCAGAGGCTCCATCCGGCCCGCCCGCGAGGTCGACCATGCGGCCAGACCCGAGTTGACCACGGCTGCCCCTGCGGCGGCGAGCAAGCCGGGCAGCACCGCGTGCAATCGCTCCACCGGAGTGCCTGAGCCGAGCAACGCGTGCATGACGGCGTTGACCGCGAGTAATCCGACTGCCGCCGCGACCCCTTGTCCGATCTCGCTGATCGCGACGGCGAGCAATGCGCTCCGGTCCGCGTCCCACGCCATCCGTAAGGTCGCCCTGACCAGCCTCGGCATGGAGCGGAGAGCGGACACCATGGTCAAGTCGAGTCGCGCGTACTCGTGTTCGGACCAACCCATGTCGTAGCGCAACGGACCGCCGAACAGCTCCCGTTCCGCATCCGAGACCCGGGGTTCGGCCATCCGCACGCGTCCGAAAAACCCCTTCACAGGGCGCCTCCGAGCACGGGCCGGTTCAGCGCCCTGTACGAGGGCCCGTGGGTGAGCATCGCGAAGATGGCCGCGGTGTAGAGGTGGTCGTCCGGTGGGGGTTTCTCCACGGAGGTGAGTCGTCCGTCGACGCCGGGGAGGTTCGTCATGCCAGGTACCTCGTATCCGGTCGCGATGCGCTGGCAGGGAACCCGATGCCGCCGTCAGTGGGACGAACGGCAGTGCCCGAGGGAGCGGCGATGGTTTCGAACACAGGATGAACGAACGCAGGCCGGTGCAAGGTATGCATGGGCACTCCTCAGGGCGTGATGCGGATAGGTGATCGGATAACTGAAGGATTCCTGTCGCCGTTACGGGTCTGCGGGGGCGAAATCTAGAACGAGATCTCGATTAACGGGCGCAACCTTGATAGGGTAGAGGGTCGCGCGCCGTGATGCTGCGTTCGATCACTCCTGTGGGTGTGGGTACTGCTTCTGGGGGATTGCGGAGAGGCGTCAGCGTGGCAGCGCTTCGTGGGCGGCTCCTTCTTTCGGTCCGGGCGACGACCGCGCACGTCGCGGCCCGCATGTCCGGCGCGGCTGAGCAGGAACTCCAGCGCGGGGGCGCCGTGGAACGGGGACGCGTTGCCGCCGGTGCTGACGCCGCTGGCAATGGCCTGCGCCAGGTACTGGCCTGCGCCAGGTGGTGCCGTGCAGTGGGAAGGTCACCGCGCTCGATGAGCAGCAACGCCGTCCCGAGTGCGCCCTCGGACAGGTCCTGCGTCCGGGGCAAGGCCGCCGCCGCCATGAGCGTGCCTTCAGCGGGAGGACGAGGCTGTGGGCCCGGCCGTCGATCCAGCCGGCGGCGTCTGGTGGTGGCGCATCGTGCAGGGTCGCGATGCGGTTCGGACTGGCGTTCAGGTGGGCGCGCAGTTGGTCCAGGTGCGTGCCCTGACGCAGGTCGGGGGGAGTTGCTGGTCGTCCTCGGCCAGGAGCACGCGCTCCGGCACACGGAACCGGCCCATCCAGGCATGCAGTTGAGCGGCCCACTGATCCAGCGTCGCGGTGCGGCCATGGGCGGCCTGGGCGGTTGCCCCGCGCTACCGTGTACCGTTTGCGGCGTCGCTGTGTTGGTGCTCCGTTCGGTGTCCCTGGCTGGTGGCCGCGTCCCCGCCGCGCCTTCCTCGGTACGGTCCCTTCGGAGGAAGGCTCTCTGTGAGCGAATCAGCACGTGCCGATGCCCGGCAGCAGGACGATGTATCCACCGCGCCGGGCGCCACTTCGGCGGTGTCCACGGCGGTGTCCTTCGCGCAGCTGGGGCTGCCGGCCGAGGTTCTGCGGACGCTCGACGAGCATGACGTGACCGTGCCCTTCCCCGTCCAGGCGGCGACGCTGCCGAACGCGCTCGCGGGACGGGACGTCCTGGGCCGGGGCCGCACAGGATCCGGCAAGACGCTCGCATTCGGCCTGGGGATGCTCGCCCGGACTGCCGGGCGGCGCGCGCAGTCCAAAGAGCCGTTGGCGCTCGTTCTGGTGCCCACCAGGGAGCTGGCGCAGCAGGTCGGTGAGGCGCTCACCCCGTACGCCGAGGCACTGCGGCTGCGGCTCGCGACCGTGGTGGGCGGAGTGTCCATCGGACGACAGGCCGCCGTGCTGCGGGAGGGCGCCGAGATCGTCGTCGCCACGCCCGGTCGGCTGCACGACCTCATCGAGCGCAAGGGCTGCCGACTGGGACAGGTGCGCATCACGGTCCTGGACGAGGCCGACCAGATGTGTGGCATGGGGTTCCTGCCACAGGTCACCGAGATCCTGGACCAGGTGCGTCCCGACGGGCAACGCATGCTGTTCTCCGCCACCCTCGACCGCGACGTCGACCAGCTGGTGCAGAGCTACCTGCGCGACCCCGCCGTCCACTCCGTGGACCCCTCGTCCAGCGCGGTCTCCGCGATCGAGCACCACGTCTTCGTCGTGCACGGCCCGGACCGGTACGCGGTGACCACGGAGATCGCCGCCCGGGACGGCCGCGTCCTGCTGTTCCTGGACACCAAGCACGGCGTCGACCAGCTCACCCGGCATCTGCGGGCCAGCGGCGTGGCCGCCGCCGCCTTGCACAGCGGGAAGTCCCAGCCGCAGCGCACCCGGACCCTGGCCCAGTTCAAGAACGGGCAGGTCACCGCGCTGGTTGCGACGAACGTCGCCGCACGCGGCCTCCACGTCGACGACCTCGACCTGGTGGTCAACGTTGACCCGGCCACCGACCCCAAGGACTATCTGCACCGCGCGGGCCGCACGGCCCGGGCCGGCCGCTCCGGCATCGTCGTGACACTCGTCCTGTCGGGACAGCGCCGCGAGACGAGCCAGATCATGACGGACGCCGACGTCGCCCCCAAGGTCACCACAGTGCGGTCCGGCGAGGCGGAGCTGAGCCGGATCACCGGCGCCAAGGCCCCCTCCGGAGTGCCTCTCGACAACGGGCCCGCCGCACCGCGCCCCAAGAACCACAACGCCCCGTTCCGCGGCCTCGGCACCACCAAGGACGCGAAGGGCGGTTCCGGCGGCAGGCCGTCCCGCAAGAGCAGCGAGGCCCGCACGCTCGCGGAGGCCCGCAAGGCGGCCCGGGTGCGGCGCGGCGGCTGAGCCCGGCTTCCCGGACTGCCGGGCGTTCGCGGCGGTCCTCGCGACCGACCCCGGACGGAGCACACCCACGCCGACCACCAGGAGGCGTGAAACGGGCGGCCTCGCTCCTGATCCGGAGCAAACTCCCAGATCAGGTCCGGACCTGTCCACAACTTCTCTGGAAGCAATCTCAGAAGTGAACATCCTGGCCGGGAGTATCGGCTCTTGGGGAAGGTTTCGGCAGGAGATCGCGTTGCAGGAAGTCGTAGCATGAGACGGGGTGTGTTGCGCCCTTGATCGATGTGACCGCTGCTAGCGCGAGGAGGTGAACGGGATGAGTCCCTGCAGCAGTAGTCCCAGCTCCCATTCCGTTGCACCCGAGGCGCCCGGCGGTCAGCGTGTCGCCGGCTGACGGCCTGCCTCGACTCGAAGTGCGAAGCGCCAGGCAGTGATCGTGTTCGCCGCCGGCGCGCCTCGGGTGCCGATCAGGCGGAGGTGCGTCATGACGATCACCATCACGCTGCCCCGTTTCCCTGTCCCCGCGGTCACCGAGCGCGGCCTGCGGCAGCTGCTGCCGGCCGCCGAACCGGCGATCCTCGCCCTGGCTGACGCCTGCGGCATCGGGATGCCGGTGAGCCTGCTGTGGCTCAGCATCAAGCTCGCCCGGTCCGCTGTGCAGAACTGACCGACAGTGGCCCCCTGGAGGCAGACGGTGAACGGTCCGCAAGAAGAAGCCCGCCTGGCGGTTCGCCGGGCGGGCCAACGACTGACCGAGGACGCGGCTGCCTTGATGGCCGCGTCCGGGGAGGCCGCCGAGATCGGGTTGGAGACGCGCGCGGAGGAACTCCGACGCGCCATCCTTGTTGCCTGGAGTGCCGGTGTGGCGCCCGAGGACATTGCCCATGACGCAGGTGTGGAGGTCGGTGTGATCCGTGACTGGGTCGGACCGGGCCTCGGCTCGTAGCCGCGTCAGACTGGCCACCGCCAGCGGTGCTGGTGGTGGCCTGCTCCTGTTCCTTCGCCATGGATCCCCGTCGCCGTGCTCGCCTCGGTCGGCGCCGCCGTCGGCCAGGGACTGCTCATGAAGGGCGGCCGCTACCTGGAAGCCCGCGAAAGCCGGACCGTGCGGTCGGGCCACGGTGAGGTGGGGACCCTGGGGGCGACTGGTCCGCGGGTGCGGGCACAGTTGAGAGTTCAGCGGCGTCGCCGGTCCACCGGGGCCCAGTGGTCGGAGGCGTCGTGGGCTGGGCTGAAGCGCCCCTCGGGGTCGTCCGGGGCGAACACCCGCATAGTGGTCTCGGCGGTGGTCTTCAGTGTCCAAGCGGGCTTGGCGTGGCTGCCGGCGTAGGTCACCTCGGCCGTGAGGCGCCAGGTGAGCAGGCGCCGGTCCTCGGTGTGCGGGGCGACGACCACCCGCCGGGTCTCGCCCACGGGTACGGTCAGCGGCAGCGCGGAGCTCGGATTGAGCGGGTGTCCCGTGTTGCCGACGGCAGTCCGGATGACGGGCGGTGTCTCGTCCAAGAGGATCTCGTGGTCCGGCATGAGCAACGGCTGGTAGTTCTCCAGGCCTCGACGTCGGGCGTCGGCCAGGTCCTCGGCGAAGGAGATGGAGGGGCCGGGCAGGGGAGCGACCACCACTCCGTCGGGCCGGAACTCCTCGCGGGAGACGACCTCGGCGCGCAGCGCGCGCAGGACCACGGGGACCGTACCGTTGGCCATCAGATCGACATACACGTTGTGGCCGGAGCAGGGGATGTCCAGTGGCTCGGGGCCGACCTCGGAGCTGGGCAGCAGTCGCACGCTGATGTGTGTCAGTCCGAGCACGCGGGTGGCGAACCGGACACCGTCGTCGGGTGCGGTGGCGCCGGACGGCCTGCGGGTGGGTGGCATCAGCTCACGCTCCATTCCGTGCTGCGGGGCGGCCTGGCCATCGTGCGGAAGGGGTGTCCCGCAAGGTCGATCAGCGTCGTCCCCTGTCGGTCCTCGCAGATCCAGTCGAGCTCCAAAGTCCAGACCACGTAGGAGTGTTCGGCGACGACGAGCAGCTCGAAGACCTCGGGATCGTCCGGGCTCACCTTGTACGAGAAGGGGCGCCTGTCGTCGCCTCGGGGCTTGAGACGGGGAGGGTCGGGGTCGAGGAGGACGGTGTAGCGGCGGGGCGAGACGACTCCGGCGTGCGGCATGAGGTACCCGCGCGGGCGATGCCGTTCGAGCACCACCGGGCGCAGGGCGCTCAGTACGACCGTCCTGCCCGCGAGCGCGGTGACGGTGAGCCGCAGGATGAAACCGCTGGCGGGCACGGTGCGGTCGGGCTCGTCGCCGAGCGCGGGCACGTGGAAGAAGCTGGTGTCGGTCAGCTTGACATGACAGGCGAGCGGTTCGGGCGGTCCGGCGGACAACGGGTCACGGGTACCGGAACCAGTACCCGTGCCGGAACCAGGACCGTCGGTGGCCGGTGCGCGGCGACGGCCGAGAACCTCGGCCAGCTTCTCCACCGCCACGCCCGTGATCACGGCGGTCAGCGCGGGGGCCAGCCAGCCCGGCGTCTTGTCCGAGGCCCACAACAGAACCACGCCGAGCCCGGCGGCGGCTGTGGTGCCGACGGCGGTGCGCAGAGCGTCGCGAGCTCTCATCGGACCCCCGTCGGTCACAGCGCGCTACGTGCTCTCAAGTCTCCTCCTTCGTAGAGGTGTTGAGCAACCGTGCCGCGCGGTGGGTGGGACGGCCGATCACGCCGGCAACTGCACCTCGCCGGCGTCGCCGCACCGCCGTCGAAGACGAGCCGGTAGTGCTGGTACGTGTGCGGGGACGGGACTGAGAGTGCGGGATGTGGTGTTCTGCCGGTCCTGTCATCGCTCGATGGTGTGACGTTGGGGCATCGCTGCCGGTCAGGAGTTCGGGGTTCGTTTTGGTTGTGGCATGAGCATGGCAAGCCGTGCCCGAGCGATCTCACCGATGAGCAGTGGGAGCTCGTCGAACCCGTGATCACGGCATGGAAGGCCTGGCATCGGTCAGTCAGCGGGCATCAGGGGAAGTATGCGATGCGGGAGATCGTGAACGCGACGCCTGTTCAGCCGGGGCATCCTCATCGAACCCGAACCCGGCTTGTTCGCCCGCCCCGACGCCTGAGGGCCCCCACCCGCGACCAGCGATCCTTCCCCAACCTCGCCCACGAAACGGACAAGAGCTCACGTTCCGCACTCTCATAGGTGAGTTGAATGCTGGCCACCACCACCTCTGAGTCGACCGGGTTCCGGATCGGCGGACGCGGGCCGGCGGTACCGGCCCGCGTCGGGTCAGCGCACGGTGACGGGCTTGGTGGTGGCCGTGCCGTTGGCCCAGCCGTTGCGGTGGGCGGTGATCTTGACCGTGACCTTCTGGCCACGGTCGGCCTTCACCAGGACGTAGGTGGACTTGGTCGCGCCGCTGATGGACTTGCCGTTGCGCTTCCACTGGTACGTGTAGGAAGTGGCGGACGGTGACCAAGTGCCGCGGGCAGCCGTCAGCTTGTAGCCGACCTTGCCGGAGCCGGAGATCGACGGCGCGGTGGTGGCCTTCAGGGCGGGGCCGACCGCGA
Organism: Streptomyces sp. 6-11-2; assembly: GCF_006540305.1. Taxonomy (GTDB): domain Bacteria; phylum Actinomycetota; class Actinomycetes; order Streptomycetales; family Streptomycetaceae; genus Streptomyces. The sequence goes on from NZ_BJOR01000001.1 coordinate 7,765,354, forward strand.
CCTTCAGCGCAGGGGAGGTGGAAGCGACGGAGCCCGCGCCGTTGCTGACCGTGACCCGGCAGGACACCTTGTGGGCGTAGTCGGCAGAGGTGAGGGCGCGGGTCTTGGCGGTGGCGCCGGAGATGACCGCGCCGTCGCGCAGCCAGGACCAGGTGGCCTTGGTGTTGGCGCCGTTCCAGGCGGCGGAGCAGTTGAGGGTGGAGCCGGTTCGGGCCGTTCCGCTCATCGCCGCGTTGGTGGTGATCTGTGGCTTGGGCAGCAGGGTCTGCGACTGGGACCACACCTGGGAGGTGTAGCCGCCGCTGCCGGTGTACTCGGCCTTGCGCCACAGCACCGTGGCCCGGCCGTCCGGTCCGGCAGCCACCTCGCCGGCGAGGGCGTCGGTGTTGGGGACGGCGGCGACGGGCGTGCTGTTCAGAGCGGTGGCCTTGCTCCAGGAGCCGTCGGCGCGCACCGCCCACTCAAGGTAGTTGTCGTCGCCGTTGTCGATGCTCGGCACCTGCGGCCACACGACCTGCACGGTTCCGTCAGCGCCGATGGAGGCATCCACCTGCCACTTGACGTAGCCGGTGGACAGTGTCTTCGGCGCGGACCAGGTCCCGGTGCTCGCGGTGCGGGTCACGGTCTGCACAACGGGGGTACCGGCGGTGCGGCTCCAACCCGTCCACACGTAGGTGACGTCACCGTTGGGCGCGGCCAACGGTTCGCTCCCGGCGCTGTAGTCGATGGCGGAAACGGCGGTCTGAGCGGCACCCCAATTGCCCGAAGGAGCGGTACGGGTGGCGGATTTGAGGTCGTCGGCGCCGTTGCGCCACAGCACGGTGGTGGCGCTCTTGGCGTCCATCGCCACCTGCACGTCGCTGGACGTGGCGTCGGTGCCGGGCAGCACGGAGGCGCTGCTCCAACTGGTCTGGGCCGAGGTGCGGGTGGCAGTGGAGACCGTGTGCTCGTAGGTGAAGCGGTTGAGTTCATCCCAGACCGCGGTGGCGGCGCCGCCGGGGGCCACCGCGAGGTCGATGCTCCAGATGGAACCGGTGGTGGTGGAGCCCAGCGTCCGGGGTGCGGACCACATCCGGTCGCCGGGGGCGAGGGAAGCGGTCCTCACATCGTAGTTCCGGTACCCGTCGCCCTGGTCCCATACGGCGGTGAAGGTGCCGTCGGCCGCCGCGGCCAGGCGGGGCGCGGACATGTCCAGGCCGTCCCAGGCGGCGAGCGTGGCCGGGGCGGACCAGGCTGCCGTCGCCGGGTTCCAGCCGGCGGCCAGGGCGACCAGCGAACCGTCTGCACCACTGCCGTCCAGCCAGGTCACCATGGCCCGCCCGTCGGCGCTCACGGCAAGGGCGGCCGCGGAATTCTTGTCACGCCCGGTCGCCAGGGTGTGCGGCGCACTCCACGTCGCTCTGCCGGCAGGCCGGACGGCGGTCCGGAAGTCCCAACCGACGGCCCCGGCTGCCTTGTCCCGCCACAGCGCGAACGCGGCGCCGTCACCGGCCACCTGGACATCGATGAGAGTTTGCTGGCCGTCCGTTCCGGTCAGGGCGACGGCGGTGCTCCACGGCCCCGCCGCCGCGGTGTACCCCGCGGCGGCAGAGGGAAGGGCGGTGCCCGACGAGACCGCAGCCACGGTGGCGGCGAGCGCCACGGCGACAGTCTTCGGTCTGCGTATCTTCAGTGCCATTACGGCTCCTGTCTCAGGCGAGCGCATCTTGCGCCCGGCATGCTCGCGCACATCGGAGCGAGGGGGGCGCAGCACCGGCGGAGGACACATGGCGTAGATGCCCTCATGCGGATCACGACGCCACCGCTCCCGCGCCGTGGTCATGATGACAGGACGAAGTAACGGACCATGCCGCCGGGTGCCGGCCATCCTGTACGGACCAAGATGCGCTCCGCTCAGCGCACCACCGCCATGGTGTCCGGCCCTGCGAACCCACCGCGGGAGCGCCCGGCGACCAGACCCACGCCGACTTCGCCGCCCTCCGGGACAGCGGCGTTCCCCGTCCACGGCCGGACGTTGCGGGGCTCAGCGCACGACCTTGATCGCTCTCACCGACAACCGCTGTACCGATGTTCCCGAAGGCCAGAGGCGGACCGAACCGCCGCCGCCAACCTCAGCGAAGTCACCCGGGCCGTGAAGCGCCGGCTCAAGCAGTTCCAGTACCGCCCACACCTGGTAGACCGCTGCCTGGTCGGCGCCGGTCTGGCCCTGGACCGATGAGCGGCGCGGGACTTGAGAGGACCACGCAGGCGACGAGTCCGCCCCGATCTGCAGGAGCAGCATCCCCTGGACGGCGACCGGGCGTCCGGAGCCTGCCTCTGGCGCGTCCGTCGGTGGTGACGGCCCTCCGCAGGCGCATTCCCCTCGGCTCCCGACGGACAGGGGCGGTACCTTGCCGCCATGTGCATCTCGACAGGTGAGGCCGCGTTCTCCGGCACGATCGTGTACTGCGGACGGCAGCACCACCCCGTTCACGGCCTCATCCACGTCCTGGGCTACCAGAACACGGCCGTCAATCTGGCGGACGGTCCGAACGCCATGCTGCTGCACGTGCCCACGCGGCAGCTCACCCCCGAGCACTTCCTCTCCGCCGGACGCACCGGTGACGTCCTGCACCGCATGGTCGCCGCCGTCGAACCCGTCGCCGCCGCAGCCGACGACGTCGCGTGGATGAGCGAGGGGCCGCAGCCCGTCCAGGTCTTCGACCACGACATCTACACAGTGCTCCTGGCCGCGGACCCCACGGTGGTCCCCGTCGCACTGCGGCAGGTGCCGCCACACCGGCGTCCGGAACTCGACCCGGAGCTCCTGGGCTTCTATGCCGACCACTTCGCCGACCACACCATCGCCGTGTGCTGCTTCGACAACGCCGACGCGCGACGCGCCAAGCCCCTGCTGCTGTGGTACCCGCCCCTCGACCCCGACCGGCTGACCGTGCCGGCACTGGACAGCCACACCGGGGCGGCGCCGGACCTCGACACCCCCGTGCCCGTGGACCACTGGGTGCTGCTCTCCACCGATCAGGCCCCCACCGGCTGGGGTGAATCCGTCGACTACCCGCGGGACATGCGCCACAGCCTGCGCGCTTTCCTCCCCGCCGCCGTCGTGGGCCGGTACTACGGCCGCGAACAGAGCCTGCTCAACGGGGATTTCACCATCAGACACCGTGACCTTCTCGCCGGCGACCTCAACCGCATCGAGCGCCAGCAACCGTCCCGCCGCTGAAAGGCAGGGCGGCCGGACCGTCGCGCGTCAGCCGAACGCCGACATCACCCAGTCAATTTCAGCGGCGTGCCCGCTCTGCGACTGTCGCCAAGTTTTCAGCGACGTACGGCAATCAGTTCCTCGCCCTGTGCGGAGCCCCGGCCTCCCTGAATCCGCCTGGCAGGCCCTGCGTCCCGTGGGTGCGCTCCGCGATCCAGCCGGCCATCGCCCGTACGCCGACGCCGATGGCGCGCTCATCCGGGGAGAAGTCGGGATAATGCGGGTAGCTCGTCGTGATGGCTGCTCCGGGAGCACGGACGCCGAGAAACGTGTATGTACCGGGGATCCGGTCCAAGTAGAGGGCGAAGTCCTCGCCGCTGAAGGGCGGGAAGGCGGCACGAAGCTCGGTGACCGTGTCACGGCCGACGGTATGGCGTAGGTGACGGGTGAGCAGGTTGGCGTCGCGCGCTGGGCAGACCATGGCCGGGAACGGCTCGGCGGGGAAGCGCGTCGCGGCCCCCGCGTACGGCATGCTCGCTCGGCGGATGTCCTCGCGGACCTCCACGTACCGCTCCGGCGGCCAGCAGCGATAGGACACGTTCACCGTGGCCTCCTGGGCTGTGGCGCGGACGGCTACGAACCGGGCCAGCGGACCGTTGGGCGTCTTGGCGTCGGCGACGATGCGCTCCAGGTCCGCTGGGGTCTGCGGCAGCGCCACCGTTGCAAGCGCGCTGATGTCGACGGCCAGGCGCCGCGCGGCATCGAGTGCGTCCGGCCCGGAAAGGGATACCTCCGCCTTGTCCTGGCCCGGCATCCCGTAGCCCGGAGTCACAGCGAACTGGCCGACCGGGAACGGCCCGCAGTGCAGCGCGTGGATCTCCTCGATGCCCATACGTTCCAACACGCCCGCGTCGATCAGTGCGCGGGCGCCGGACAGGGTCTCCTCCGCAGGCTGGAAAAGGAAGACCGCTGTTCCGCTCAACTGCTGCCGCAGCCGTGCCAGGACCTGGGCGGCGCCGATACCCACCGCGGTGTGGACGTCGTGGCCGCAGACGTGGGCCGGCGCGGGACCCGTCCCGACGATGTCTGTGGGCGGAACCGCGTCCATGTCCGCCCGGTAGGCAACGGTCCGGCCTGGACACGTACCCCGCAGGACACCGACGACACCGTGGCCGCCCACCCCGGTGGTGACGGTCAGCCCCGCCGCCCGCAGTTCCCGGGCCACCACAGCGGCCGTGCGCTGCTCCTGCCCCGGGGCTTCGGGGTGCCTGTGGATGTCCCGCCGCAACTCGATCAACGCGCGCTCCAGACGCGCCGTTTCGGCGGCCACCGCCGCCTGTCTCACCGGCCCTCCCCACCCGCCGGCCACGGCCTTCCCCGCGCCTGCAAACACCGTTCCCACACCGGCCGCCGCTGCGCCGGCCAGTAGCGTGCGGCGCGCGAGAGCGCGTTCCATGCGACGACTCACTGTTTCCCCCTTCGGCTCACGTGGTTTCCCGGGACACACGATCGCCGACGCTGATGCCGCTGCCCATCCGGCCAGCCACCATGGGGGAGTGGGGGTAACCACACCCCTGGGCGCAGGATTGGGTGACTGGAGGCGCAGCGGCTCCGGGTGTGGGAGTGGCCGCGCTTGGCCTCGAAGCGTTCCTGGTCCGGGTTGATGGTCATGTCCTGTCGGCTGACACGGGCCCAGGACAGGGCGTACTTCCACGCTGCGACCAGTGGCAACTGGCACGCTGCGTTAGGCAGCGCACCTGGTCGTACCCTGGCTCGTCCGCCTCGCAGGGCGCTCCACGAGCGCCAGCAGTTCGAGGTCCTCGCTTTCCACCAACGGAGTCCTCGTTCTGTACCTACCAGGAGCGAGCCGACCTCGCCGACCGGCTGCGCCGGGCCGTCACCGGGGGACGACTGGCCCGTCCGGCGGGCGCTCCGCAGGCGTCACCCGTTGCGCGGCGGCAGGCTTGCAGCGTCTCGGGCGCCACGAGGCTGATGCACCGGCTCGACTGCAGCCCGCAGGTCCCCGAGCGCCGCGATGGTGGAGCGGCCGATGTAACCAGACGCCGCCAGCTTCTCCAGACAACGCGGGGAACAGGCGGCAGCGCGATCCGCTCGGGTCACGGGCGGGCAGTGCCTGCACGTTCCGTGGCGATCAGCAGCCGGTGCGCCACGTCGATCCAGCAATCCTCGCCCGCAATGCCGACAGCGGCTCTCCCGCCCTGCCCTGGAAGACAGCGGAACAAGGCGCGGCCACCTTCGTCCTGTTTGCCGTCTCCCCGCACACCCAAGGCGTCACGGGCCAGTACTTCGAAGATTGCCAGGAAGCGGAACTGCTACATCCGGACAACCTTCACGGAGGAGTCGCCGACTACGCGCTCGACGGCGCCGGCGCCGCTCGCCTGTGGGCGCTCTCGATGAAGGCCGCCACGCGATCGTAGAGGCCGTTGATCGCGCACAGCCCGCCCTTGCGCCTGCCGACCGCAACGATCGGCAGGCGCAAGGCGTGTGCGGCTGAAAATCCCCCTGCCCGTGCCACATGGGTGACGGCCGTGTTGCACCCCCATAACAGATAGTCGAGTATCAGTTAAAAGGAGTGGGTCGTGTCAGGGCAACGGGTGCCGGCGGGCCGCGTCGGAGGCGGCCCGGCTCTCTCCGGATGCGTCCCCGCCTGCGCCCCCATGCCGGTCGTGCGGCCGGGTCCGGCCGCCTCGCACAGGCACCGTCAGCTTGCCCGAACCGTTCACCCAGGAGATGTTCATGGCCGCGACCGCCCCCGCACCGCAGTTGCCGTTTGCCCGCCCCAACGCCCTGGACCTCGCACCGCTGTTTGCGCGCCTGCGCCAGCAGGGGCCACTGGCCCGGGTGACCACTCCGGCCGGTGACCCCGCCTGGCTGGTGACCACCTACGACGAGGCCCGCGCGATCCTGGGCGACCCCAGGTTCGGCAAGTCGCACCCCGCGCCCGAGACCGCGTCCAGGATCTCGTCGGCCGCGATCCAGTCCGGGCCCATCAGCACGTTCGAGGACGAGGCCCGCGAGCACGCGCGGATGCGCAGGATGCTCGTACCCGCCTTCACCGCACCGCGTATGCGGTGCCTGAGCGCAAGGATCGAGCACCTGGCCGGGCGCTGCCTCGACGGCATGGAGGAGGCCCGACGCAGCCGTCCTGATGCGCCGGTCAACCTGCACGAACACCTCTCGTTCCCGCTGCCGGTCCAGGTGATCTGCGAACTGCTCGGCGTGCCGAGCGGCGACCGGGACCTGCTGCGCGGCTGGTCCGAGCGGATCGGCGCCCTTCACGGCGGGGCTGACGGGCAGGGGGCCATGGCGGAGTTCCAGGCGTACGTCGCAACGCTCGCCAAGGAAAAGCGCCTCTCGCCCGGCGAGGACGTCATCACCGACATCCTGAAGGTCCAGGCCGAGGACGCGACCTTCACCGAGGACGACATGACCCGCCTGGCAGCCGGCCTGCTGTTCGCCGGCCACGAGACCACCTCGACCCGCATCGACTTCGGCGTGATGTTCCTGCTGAGTGATCCCGCTCGCCGCGACCACTTCGCCGCCGACCCCGCAGCGCAGGTGCAGGCCACCGTCGAGGAGATCCTGCGCATGGCCGCACCCGGCGGGCTCGGCCTGATGCGTTACGCCCGCGAAGACGTCACCATCGGCAAGGACGTCATCGCCCGGGGCGACGCCGTCCTCGTCGCGATCAACTCCGCCAACCGTGACGCGAAGAGGTTCGAAGCCCCGGACACCTTCAACCCCTCACGCACCCCCAACGCACACCTGGCCTTCGGCCACGGCGGCCACTACTGCATCGGCAACGCCCTGGCCCGCACCGAGATGCGCATCGCCTTCACCGCCCTCTTCCGCCGCATGCCCCGCCTGCACCTCGCCGTCGACCCCCACACCCTGCCTGACCACACCGAACGGCTGGCCGGTGGTGTCAGCACCGTCCCCGTCCTTTGGTGACACGCTTGCCTGACGACCACGCCGTGACGGACGAGGAGAAGCAGAGCATGCACCGGGAAACCGACACCGACCGATGCGTCGCCTCTGGCCAGTGCGCCCTGAGCGCGCCCGCCGTGTTCGACCAGAGCGACGACGGCAAGGTCATCGTCCTCGACGCCGAGCCGCCACTGGCAGATCACTCCCGCACGCGGCAGGCCGCCGCCCTGTGCCCAGCCGGCGCCATCCACGTGCACGGCGAGTGACCCGCCCGCCATCAGAATGCCGGCGTCCGGACAGCCCTCACGCCTCCGGGCGCCGCAGCGCCGGAGCCCCGCACGGCAAAGGACGCGCCGCGACGGGCGAGAGGCCGTCCAGGACCAGCGCCACATAGCGCCGCCACCCGTCCTCACCCGCATCCATCGTCCACAGCACGCTCACCAGCATGGTCATGAGGCGACGCACGTCTTCCGGCACCAGGTCGTCGCGCACCACGCCTTCCCGCTGACCCCGCTCGATGAGCGGGGTCAGCGCGTCGAAGAACCGGTCACCGACCTCCGGCGTCAGCACTCCGGCGCCGCGGGCCGCGGTCAGCACGTTGTAGGCGTCGGCGGCCGACGACAGCGCCGCCTCCCACACCTGCGTCAGACCGCGCCGCACGTCATTGTCCCGGTCCGCCCGCTCCACCGCGGGCAGCACCTGTTCGGAGAACTGCTGGTCCAGCACCGCGCGCAGCAGCACACCCTTGTCGGGGAAGTGACGGAACAGCGTCGCGATCCCCACCCCTGCATGCCGGGCGACCTCGTCCAGCGAGGTGTCGGGCCCGTGTTCGGTGAATACCTCACGCGCCGACCGGACGATCTTGTCGAAATTACGTGCCGCATCGGCACGCAGCGCTCGGGGGGTACCAGCAGGCATGCCCCCACCTTAACAACTGATAGTTGACACTCGATTCGAGTTGACAGGCGTTCCGGGCCGAACCGATATGGGCAGCGGAATCGCGGAAGTCCGTGCCCGAGCGGGGCTCGCCGTGCCGGTGTGCGAGACCGGCCCGGAAAACCTCAAATCCGGATGCGATGCCGCGCTGGGCCGAATCTGCTTCACCACGGACTTGGTGGACTGTGCCGACCGGGACATGGTGATCGAGGCCGTGGCCGAGGACGAGCACATCAAAAGCGAGGTATTCGCGAGCCTGGACAAGATCGTCGCCCAGGGGGACGCCATCCTCGCGATCAACACCTCATCCATCCCGGTGATGAAGCTGGCCATGGCCACCGGTCGCCCGGAGCAGGTCGGTGGCACCCACTTCTTCAATCCGGTGCCCGTGATGCCCCTGGTCGAGATCGTCCCCTCACTTCTGGCCGGCAACCAGGCTCGCTGGCTCGCCGAGGCCTTCGTCGCGGGGAGGTTGGGCAAGCAGGCCACCAGGTCACAGGACAGAGCGGGCTTCATCGTCAACTCCCTCCTCGTCCCGTACGCTGTCCGCCATCCGCATGCTCGAATCCGGCATGGCCACGGCCGAGGACATCGACAACGGCATGATTCTCGGTTGCGTCCACTCTATGGGCCCCTGCGGCTGGCCAACCTGATCGGCCTCGACACCGTGAAGGCCATCGCCGACTCCATGTGCGAGGAGTTCAAGGAACAGTTGCGCTCCCCGCCGTCCCTGCTGCTGCGGATGGTCGACGCCAGACTGCTCGGCAAGAAGAGCGGCCGCGGCTTTCACGACTACGCCCGCTGAGAGACCCGCACGAAGAGACGCAACGTTTGACCGACAAATACTCGCGAGTAGAGCACCCGAAGGTGAGCTTGAGGATCGTTGTCACTGTGAAATACGTGTCCGATGCGACCGGCGACCGGTGCTTCACTGAGGACACCACGACCGACTCCCCTCCCAGAGTCCGTCGCCGAACTGATGCGGTCCTACATCCATTCGTGCCAGCAGCCGAAGTGCCTGATGGTTCTTCCCCTGCCGTCAGCCTGGGCAGCCGATAACCCGGTCAGCCTCCAGGCCCACCTACGCGAGATCGGCGTCCTTTCGCAGCGCGGCAGGACCTACCCCTTGGCAGACATTGAATCCTGACACCCCAACATGCGATCCCAACAGGCCCGAGACCGCGGTTGGCGCGCCCGCCAACCGGGCGAGCAGGGCGGGCGGAACGGCATGGTGCGAGTGCCCGAAGGGGGCTGAGGCCGGAGACTGGTCGCCCGGAGCCAAGCAGGAGAGAGAGCATGGACGACCGCAGCCGCTCAGGCGCCCAGGGCTCCGTGACCACCGGCACGGACCGGGGAGCCGGCAATCGGGCCGGGGTGCTGGGCACCGCACTCGCCGGCGTGCTCGCATTCGCGCTCTCCTCCGGCTCGTGGCAGTGGTTCTCCGCCTACCTCGGCGTCACACTGCTCGCGTTGATCCTCGCCTTCACCCGCCCGCCGGCCCCCACGCACGGCGCGAGGTCCGAATACGTGCGGAGCCTGACGGCCTACTCGCTGGTCGTCGGCCTGTGCGTGGCCCTCGCGGCGGCCCCCGCCATGCAGCGCTGGGCCTGGTTTTTCCCGATGCCGGGCACTCGCATCAAATGCGCCCACCTGGGCGGCTACGCGACACTTCAGGCGCAGGCCGCCCTGAGCGGCCTGGGCAGCCACGGCAGCGACGCGCTGGCGTACGCGAGCGACCAGAGCCAGCACGCCGTCAACGACTGCCTGGCGTCCACGACGACGCTCTGGCTGCCGGTGTACGCGTTGGCGACAGCCCTCCTGGCGGCGCTCGGCGTCTGGCTTGTGAGTAGAACCGGCGCGAGACGGACGACTGCCGGGGAGCGGTGAGAGGTTTCCTGCGTCAGCCCCCGTCATCGCGAAGGCCCTCAGTTACCATGACAAGACGGCCCCCCGGCTGGTCATCGAATCCGGCGGCACCTGGGGCCGATACTCTCGGCGACCACACGCGGTGACGCCAATGCCGATCTCAATGAGAAATGCACGACACCTCAACATGCTTGACGCTAGGGTGCGTTTCGAAAGTGCTGGTCACAGCCACTCGTTGATGGCTGCGACCAGCACGGTCGCCTCATAGCGGACGGCGAGTTTCTCGTATCTCGTTGCGACCGCGCGATGTCGCTTGAGGCGGTTGATGCCGCACTCCACTGCATGGCGCTCTTTGTAGTCGGCCGGATCGAACTTCGGCGGCCGGCCGCCGCGGGAGCCGCGCTGTGCGCGGTGGGCGACCTGGTCGCGCTTCTCTGGGATCGTGCAGCGATACTCCGGCGACGCACAGAGCCTGCAGCGGGCGCACGCCCAGCCGGGTGCGGGCGTGCCACAACGCGGTCGCGGTCACCCGCGGCAGAGGCAGGGCGTCAAGAGTGCCGGTGAGCTTGCGCCAGGCGGCCGGGTAGCCGCATTCCTCGAACAACGTGGCCGCGAGCAGCAGGTAGACCACCCCCCCCCGGGCTGGGAGTTTCCGCAGCCGCTGCTGCACAGCCCGGCACTCGGCGAGGACCTCGTCGACCATCTCGAACGGCACGGTCTGAGTCATCTCGCCCAGATGACCCGGGGCGAAGACGCCTTCGGCTACCGCGACCTCACGGGTGATGACAGACTGTCCGGACAGCGGAGCCTCCGGTCTTTGTGAACGGCTTGTCTTGGCGGACCAGCCAGTTCTCCTGGGGCTCCGCTTCTCGCGTCCGGCGTCCTTCCAGATCAGCCACCACTTGCAGCCACGCACCGACCCGTAACTTCATGGCCTTGGCGTTTAGGTGAGGGAGGAATCCAACACGGTGCAACGGGCGGGATCGGCTGCTGTGGTTGCTGTACATCAGTGCTGCACGCCGATCCCTGTGGTGCGGCTTCGTCTGATTCGGGCAGGTGGGCGCACGCCCCGGGGGCCGGTGTGCCTCAGTGCGCCTGGCTGTCACTCGCCCTGATCCCTGCTAGCTTCCGATTGATTGTCACTGGCCAGGCCCCTGGGGGGCCTGGCCAGTCCGTTCTGCTCAAGGGGGAGCAATCGGATGACGTCCATCCTCATCTTCGTCGCCGGAGTGGCGCTGCTGATCTACAGTGCCGAGAAGCTGATCACCTACCTGGTCGGCGCCGCGCGCGGCCTGGCGGTCTCGCTGTTCTTGTTGGCCATTGTGTTCACCGGGATCGAGTTCGACGACCTCGCCTTCGGTGTGGTGCTCAACGTTGAGGGACTGGAAGACGTCGCGCTCGGCGTCGTCTTTGGAACCGTCATCTCGCTGTCGGGCCTGGTGCTCGCGATTGCTGCCCTCGTCGCGCCCTGCCGGGTGGAGATCCCGAAGGACTACATCGCCTTGTTCGCGATCGCTCCTTTGATCCTGATCGGGCCGGCACTGCTCGGCGAGCTGGGGACCGTCTTCGCGATTGTTCTCGTCCTGCTGTTCCTGCTGTTCGTCGCCTACATCGCCTATCGCGAGTCCCGTCGGGCGGTGCCGACGTTCAGGAGCGCGGAAGTACTCGAAGCGGTGGACAGTCCCGAACTCGTCGGCGTCGCCGCCGGAACGGCCGGGGGCCCAGGTGGTGGTACCGGGGATCGGGACCATGGCTCCGGTGGCCTCTACGAGACCGGCCAGGTCGGCGCGACGAAGTCGGCCAGCCGGCCGGGGTGGATGCTGCTCGGGCTGGCGATCCTCGCGCTGACCGGAATCGTCGTCGGCGCCTGGACCATGACGAAGGGAACCGAGGGCATCGTGGAGAACTTCGCGATCAGCGGCACTGTCTTCGGTGCGACGATCGCGACGCTGGTGCTTTCCCTGGAGGACATCTTCCTGACCGCGGAGCCGGCCCGGCGAGGCGCGCCCGCGATCGGTGTCGGCAACGTCATCGGCAGCGTCGTGTTCTCGGTGACTGCGAAGGTGGGCATCATCGCCCTGGCCGGCGGCGCGCTCGTGATCACCCCGGAGATCTTCAGCTGGCACCTGCCGGCCCTGGTGGTGATCAACGGGTTCGCCGCATACGCACTGCTCACCGGGCACCTCAGGCGCTGGCACGGCGTGGTGCTGCTGGTGGCCTACATCGCCTACTGGGCCATCAGCTTCTCCGTGTTCGGGCTGGTTCCCGTGGACGATGCCCCGGGCTCCGACGACGCGCGGCGACCGGGCATCGAGGCACCGGCGGTCCCGGGTGCGCCCGCGCCCGACAACGACGACGCGGATCTGGCATCTGCCCGCCCCCTATCACTCGGTTGGCAATAGGTGCGTGACCCGCAATCGCTGACAGTGTAGGTAAGGTGACGTTCCGTGCCCGCTCCGATCGGGTGACGGCACTTCGCAGATGCACCCGGGTGCCACCGCTGGCCCTGCCCCTGGGTCGGCCCCGCCCGGACGAACCACCTGGAGATCTCCGAGATGACCACTTCCGTGCAGCTCGACCGGATCGAGAAGCGCTTCGAGAGCTGGGACGTGAACGGCGACGGCCGCATCGACCAGTCCGACTGCGATGCCGAGTCCAAGCGCATCCTGCAGGCCTTCGGCGAAAATCCCGGCTCCCCGAAGGGCCGTGCGCTGAGCAACGCCTACCTGGGCATGTGGAACTTCTTCGCCGACAAGGCCGGGATCGACAAGGAGAACGGCCGGCTGACCCCCGAGCAGTTCAACGACATCGTTAAGGAACACGTCCTGGAGAATGGCGGCGCAGACTTCGGGAAGGCCATCAAACCGACCATCCAGGCCATGATCGAGCTGGCGGACGTGGACGATGACGACCAGATCAGCCCGACCGAGTTCAAGACCTGGCTGGACGCCATGGGGGTCGAGAACATCGACCCGGCCGACGCATTCCGCCAGATGCACGCCGACGGCGACCAGCTCTCCGTCGACGAGCTGGTTCAGGCCGTCCGCGCCTACCACCTGGGCGAGATCGATGTGCCACCGCTGGGGCGCTGAGCTGAACCGGAAGATGCCGAACACCAGATGGCCCGGAGAGCGGGGAAGGTCCCACTGCGCTCTCCGGGCCACGGTGTGTTCCGTAGCCGTCTTTGACGATCGGGCCTCATCCCTATCAGGTCGATCATCGTGGGCTTTCGGCACTGGAAGTCGGCAGTGAAGCGGCGTGGAAGTGGTCGCTGAGGCCGGGCGATCTCCACCGCGTCCTGGGGGATCGTGATCGAGGTCGGGAGGGCGTGATATCAGAGCCGTGGCCCCTGGCGGCGGTGCGCTCATCCGGCGTCGCGCGACGGCTCCGTCAACTGTCGCCATGTCCGCACCAGTTGGCTGAACTCCTTGACCTGGACGAGTACGTGGTCGCGGGCGGCGTTCTCCGCCGTCTCGGCGTCGCCACGGGTGATGGCGTCGGCGATCTCGCGGTGCTCGGCCAGGGAGCGGCGCATGCGGTCCGGGACGCGCAGCTGCAGTCGCCGGTACGGCTGCAGGGCTCGCTTGAGCGCGTGGGCCTGCAGCCGCAGGTACTCGTTGCCGCAGGAGTCGTAGACGATGCCGTGGAACCGGGCATTGGCGTAGTAGTAGCGGTCCGCGTCGCCGGCCGCCGCGTGGCTCTCGCACTCCTGCAGGGCGCGTTCGAGGTCGTCCAGCGCCTCCCGGTCGATCCGGCGGGCGGAGAGCCGCGCCGCCATCCCCTCCAGCTCGGCCATGACCTCGAAGCGCTCGGCCAGTTCGGAGACGCTCAGCTCGGTGACGTACGTGCCCTGCTTGGGCCGGATCTGTACGAGTCCGGAGCGCTCCAGGGCCTGGAGGGCTTCCCGGATCGGCGTGCGAGAGCAGCCGAACTCCTGTTCGAGTCGCGCAGGATCCAGACGCTCGCCAGGACGGTAGTGGCCGTCGACGACAGCGTTCTCGAGTGCGTCGCGAACGCGCTGGGATTCCGGGACCCGGGCCATGTGCACCTCCGAGCGGTCAGGTTATCCGGGCGTGCAGGGGGTGGTGCACGAGCCCCGATGTGTCCTACGGTAGCGCTGTTATATATATCGTCCGCCGTCATGGATTTAAAGCCCGGGGGGCGACACCAGAGGCGAGCGAGACCAGGGGCGTACGGAAGGTGCGGACATGGAACGTCACGACGGCTGGCTGCTGACCGACCTGTTCCAGGCTCTCGGGCGGCGGCGTGGCACGGATCCGGCGGCCGGAGAGCCGTTGGACTCCCCACTGGACCAGCTGCTCGCCGCCTGCGAAGTCCTGATGAGCGACGTGGGTGAAGCCTCGATGCGCGCCGTCGCGGCCAGGGCTCTCGCCGCCTACGACGAGCTCGACGACGACGGCAGGCGGGCCTTCTTCAGCCACATCACCCAGACCTACGACGCCGACGCCGATCAGGTCCGTGCCGCCTTCCGCCGCTGGGAGGACGCCCGCAGCGCCGGGTCCCGGGGCGAGGAGGAGCTGGTCCGCCTCTTCGACGTGGTCGAGCCGGCCCGCCAGCAGCTGCTCCGCCGGATGAACCACGCACCGGACGCCACGCTCGCCCTGGTCGAGATGCGCGCGGACCTGCGCCGGCTGATGCACCGGCACCCCGAGCTGCGGCCCCTCGACCATGACTTCCACCACCTGCTCACCTCATGGTTCAACCGAGGCTTTCTCCGCATGGCGGAGGTCACCGGGGACGCACCGAAGGAGCTGCACCAGCACCTGATGCAGGGCGAGAAGGTCCACCCGATGGAGAGCAGCGCCGAGCTCCGCCGTCGCTTGGAGCCGGAGGACCGTGCCGTCTATGCGTTCTTCCATCCGGCCACCGGGGAGGTACCGCTGATCTTCGTGGAGGTCGCTCTGGTGCGCGGCTTGCCGGACCGTATCGCTCCACTGCTGGAGCCCGGCCCGGCGCTCAGCCCTTCGGACGCGGACACGGCGGCGCTCTACTCGATCAACAACGCGCTGGACGGCCTGGCCGGAGTCTCCTTCGGCAGCTTCCTCATCAAGCAGGTCATCGAGCAGGTGGGCGGGCAACTGCCCCATCTGACGCAGTTCGTCACGCTCTCGCCCCTCCCCGGATTCCGGCGCTGGCTCGGTGAGCAGGCCGGACGGGACGCCGAGCTGAGGCTGCTCGTCCGTGAGCTGGACGCCCTGGAGGGGCCGGCGGACCTTGGCGCGGCGGACGCCGAACGGATCCGTGCCCGGCTCCTTCCCGCCCTGGCCCGGTACATCGCGGTCGAGCGGCGCGAGGACGGACGCCCCCTCGATCCGGTCGCCCGATTCCACCTGGGTAACGGAGCCGCCGCCTGGCAGCTGAACTGGCCGGCGAACAGCTCGGTCGAAGCCTGGCGGCAGTCGTACGGCGCGATGATCAACTACCGCTACGAGCCGGGGCAGCTGGAGCGCCGGCACGAGGACTTCGTCCGCCGCGGCGCCGTCGCCCTCGGCGGACCGCTGCGCGACGCCTTCCCCGAGGCCGCCGAGGTGCCCCGTGCCAGGGACGCCTCCACCGCATCTACCGCCTCAAACGATCGATGAGAGAGGAACACCCCTGATGGCACCACCCTTCACCACCATCTGCCGGTCCTTCGCCGAGCAGGTGGAGCGGCAGCCGGACAAGGCGCTCTTCGAGCTGCCCGACGGTCGGCGGATCACCTACCGCGAGACGGCGCGGACCGTGGGGCGGATCGCCGCCCGGCTCGTCGCCGACGGTGTCACCCCCGGTGACCGGGTCGCCATGCAGGTGGACAAATCCCCGGAGGCCATCGCGCTGTATCTGGCGACGCTGCAGATCGGCGGCGTCTTCCTGCCGCTCAACACCGCGTACACCGGTGCGGAGATGGAGTACTTCATCGGCGACGCCCGGCCGCGTGTGCTGGTCTGCTCCCCGGAGCGGCGGGCCGACCATGCGCACCGCGAAGGGGAGGACCTCGTCGTCGAGACCCTGGGCACCAAGGGCGACGGCACCCTGCTGGAGGGCGACGGCCGCCACGACGAGGCCGTCGACGCGTCGGCCGACGACCCGGCGGCGATCCTCTACACCTCCGGCACCACCGGACGCTCCAAGGGCGCGGTGCTGACCCACGGCAACCTCGCCTCCAACTGCCAGGCGCTGCTGGAAGCCTGGCAATTCACCGACCAAGACCGGCTGATCCACGCCCTGCCGATCTTCCACGTCCACGGGCTCTTCGTCGCCGCGAACATGACGCTGGCGGCCGGTGCCTCCATGTACTACCTGCCGAAGTTCGACGTGGAGAAGGTCGTGGATCTGCTGCCCCGGGCCACGGTGCTCATGGGCGTGCCCACCTTCTACACCCGGATGGTGAAGCACGACCGGCTCACCCCGGAGACCTGCGCTTCGATGCGGCTGTTCGTCTCCGGCTCGGCCCCACTGCTTGCGAGCGACCACGAGGCCTTCGAGGCCCGTACGGGCCACGCCATCCTGGAGCGCTACGGGATGACCGAGACCGGTATGAACACCACCAACCCGTACGAGGGCGGCCCGCGCAAGCCCGGCACCGTCGGCAAGCCGCTGCCCGGCACGGAGATCCGGGTGGTGGACGGCGAGTCCGGACAGGCACTGCCCGACGGTGAGGTCGGCAGCATCGAGGTCCGTGGCCCCAACGTCTTCAGCGGGTACTGGCAACTGCCCGAGAAGACGGCGGCCGAGTTCCGTGCGGACGGCTTCTTCATCACCGGTGACCTGGGCCGCATCGACGAGGACGGCTATCTGTGCATCGTCGGCCGGGGCAAGGACCTGGTGATCTCCGGCGGCTACAACATCTACCCGAAGGAGATCGAGGAACTGCTCGACGCCCACCCCACGGTGCTGGAGTCCGCCGTGATCGGTGTCCCGCACCCGGATTTCGGGGAGACGGTCGTGGCTGTCGTCGTCCCGGCGCCGGGCCAGGAGCCCCGGGAGAGCGAACTGCTGAAGTTCATCGCCGGCGACCTCGCCCGGTTCAAGCACCCGCGCGCCGTGCGCGTCGAGGCGGCTCTGCCGCGCAACGTGATGGGGAAGGTGCAGAAGGCCGAGCTGCGCAAGCGTTACCAGGATCTGTTCGTGGGCTTGAACGCCTGATCCGCAGCGGGGCTGACAGGAGCGGACACGAAGTGAAGGGCCGTCATGGAGACGGCCCTTCATTTCGTGTCCGCGGCTCACCGAGAACGGTGAAGGCCTTAACCCGTAGGGGAGTTGAGAGCGCGATGAACCGCCGGGCGGCGCGCGGCCCGACACCGCGCGCCGCCCGGCGGCCGGTCAGTTGGCCTCGGCCGGGACCGGGGCGAGGGAGCGGGACCGTACGATGAGCTGGGCGACGGCCGTGACCACCAGGTTCGGGATGAGGGCGATGAGCCCGGTGTCGACCGTGCCGACGTCCACGCCTCCGAAGGTGAGCCAGACCAGGACGCCGACACCGGTCAGGATGCCGAGCAGCGCGGGCACCGCGTCCAGACGGACCTTCTTCGCCAGGCCCATGACGATCGCCGGGGCGAGCTGGGTGAGGCCTCCGTAGGTGAGCAGCAGCAGGTCGGACAGGAGCCCGGGCCTGGTCAGGCCGAGCACGAGGGCGAGGCCGGCGGCCGCGACGACGCACAGGTGGTTGGTGCGCAGCTGCGCGCGTTCGTTGCGGACGCTGAGCAGGTTGCGGGACAACAGGCTGGAGATGCCCACGACGATGGCCGCGGACGGCACCATCGCCGCCGAGGCCGCGGCGACCGCGACGATGCCGACGAGCCAGCCGGGCAGGGTCTGGCCCGCGAGGGTCAAGGCGACGGCGTTCGCGGGGGAGCCCGGCTTCACCAGCAGGATTCCGGCGAACCCGACGATCACAGGGATGCCGAGTGCGATCTGGTAGAGCGGCAGCCAGACCGCGTTCTTGCGCAGCGCACGCCCGCTGCCGGCGGCGAGGACCGGCGGCCACAGGTGGGCCATGGTGCCGAGTCCGCCACCGATGCCGGAGATGATGACGGCGGTGACGAAGAACGTGGCGTCGTAACCTTCTTGATGGAACGTCAGGAAGTTCGGGTGGCTGTCCCGCACGGTCTCGAACAGGCCGCCGATGCCGCCGTTCACGGACAGTGCCACGCCGACGATCAGCACCACGAGCCCGACGATCATCAGGGCGTCCTTGAGGTAGGCGACGCGCGCGATGCCGCGGATGCCGGACCACAGGACGAAGGCGACGGTGAGGACGGTGGCGAGCACCATGCTCAGGTTGCCGCCCGTACGGCTGCCGGTGGCGAGTTGCACGATCAGCCCGAGCCCGGTGATCTGGAGCTGGAGGTACGGCAGCAGGAAGACGGCGCCGACGACGGCGACGACCTTGCCGAGCAGGGGACTGCGGAAGCGGTCGGCGAAGAAGTCGGCCTGCGTCAAGTAGCCGCCCTTGCGGCCCAGTTCACGCATGCGGGGCGCGGTGAAGTACTGCAGGATGAAGTTGATCGCGAGATAGCACAGCGCGAAGGCCGCGGCGACGCCGCCGCCGAAGGCGATGCCGGCGAGACCGAGGAAGCTGAAGGTCGTGAAGGACTCGCCCGCCTGCAGGAACCAGGTGGTGAAGGTGGAGAACTTGCGCTTCCCCACGGTCCATTCGCCGAATTCCCCGCGGCTCGGCCGGCGCCCGCTCATGCCGACGACGGCGATGGTCACGATGCCGACCAGGGTGATGGCCATGGTGGTGTTCACGCGGCGACCTCCTCGTACGCGTCGCGCGTCACGTCGTCCTCGTCGTCTTCGTCGTCCTCATCGGCGTGGTGAGCGAAGTGCTCGACGAGCGCGAGCGAAGCCGTCGTACCCACCGTCCACAGCAGGCACCAGGCGAGGACGGAGGGAATGCCGAACCAGAGGTGCGGGCCGTTGACGAAGGGCAGGAACGGTGTACTGAGGAAAGCCACTACGGGCACGACGGCCCAGAGGACGTGCGGTTTTCTCATCGGGGCTCCATACGGCTACGGGAGGGAGGGGCGACGGCGTCCGTGCCCGGTGGCGGCCTCGTAGGCGGCACCGGTCTCGAGCACGGTCCTCTCGGCGCGGGGCGGGCCCACGATCTGGAGGCCGACGGGAAGGCCGGCTGGAGTGAAGCCGGCGGGGACGGAGAGGGCGGGTGAGCCCAGAACGGTGACGAAGTACGCGGAGCGCATCCAGTCGAGGTAGGTGCGCTGCGGCTCCCCGTCGATGTCGGTGGGGTACTCCGACTCGATGGCGAACGGGGTGACCTGGCTGACCGGGGCGATCAGCACGTCGTACCGCTCGAAGAAGGCGGTGGCGGCGAGGTGGATACGGGCGTGACCGGTGGTGGCACGGACGAGGTCGGCGCCGGTCAGGCGCCGCCCCTCCTCGATGTTCCAGACGAGGCTGGACTTCAGGGACGCGCGGTCGCTGTCGAGCAGCGCGCCGAGACCGAGGTTGAACTCGTGGGCGCGCAGCGTGCGGAACACGTCCTCGGCACCGTCCAGGTCGGGGCAGTCCTCGACGACGACGGAGCCGAGGTCCTCGAAGACCTTGGCCTGGCGCTCGAAGACGTCGCGCACGTCGCGGTCGACGGGGACCCGGCCGCCGAGGTCGGGGGCGAACGCGACGCGCAGCCCGGCGGTGTTCCGCCCGAGCGGCGCGCGGAAGCCGGTGCCCGGCTCGTCGAGGGAGATCGGGACGCGCGGGTCGGGCCCGGCCATGACGGACAGCAGCAGCGCGGTGTCGGCGACGGTGCGGCCCATGGGCCCGGCGACGCCGAGGGTGTCCCAGAGGTTGCCGGAGGGGTGCGAGGGGACGCGGCCGGGGGTGGGGCGCAGGCCGACGACGTTGCAGAAGGACGCCGGGTTGCGCAGCGAGCCGCCCATGTCGCTGCCGTCGGCGAGCGGCTGGAACCCGGCGGCGAGCGCGGCCGCGGCCCCGCCGCTGCTGCCGCCTGCGGACCGCGTCATGTCGTACGGGTTCCGGGTCGCGCCGAAGACGGGGTTGAAGGTGTGCGAGCCGGCCGCGAACTCGGGGACGTTGGTCTTGCCGATGCGGATGGCGCCCGCGCCCTGGATGCGCTGCACGAGGAGCTCGTCCTCGTGCGGGACGTGCTCGGCGAAGAGCGGTGAGCCGTGCGTGGTGCGCATGCCGCGGGTGAGGTGGGTGTCCTTGAAGGCGATGGGCAGACCGTGCAGCGGGCCGAGCTCCTCGCCGCGCGCCTGCCGCTCGTCGGCGGCAGCGGCGGCGGCCAGCGCGCCCTCCGAGTCGAGGGTGACGATCGCGTTGACGGCGGGGTTGTGACGCTCGATGCGGTCGAGGTGGGCCTGGACGACCTCGCGGGCCGAGAGTTCCCCGCGGCGGATGCGGGCCGCGAGGTCGACGGCGTCGAGTACGCAGATCTCGTCCCGGCCGGGGACGGCGGGGCCGGATGCGGCGGGTTCGACGGATTCGACGAAGCTGGGGGCGACGGGGCCGGGAGCAACGGGCATGGCAGTCCTAGGGCAGCAGGCACGGTGGGCGTCGCCGCGGTGATGCTGATCCGGCCGGTGGCCGAGGCGCGACGCGTGTGGTGCACCACACTGAAGCTACTGACCCTTTCAGTCAATAGGTTGGCTGTGATGAAGTTTTAAGACGCCAGATCGTCGATGGTGAAGATTTCAGTCGCGCTACGAAGAGATGCGGCCGGTGCCCGGGAACTCGACACCACTGCGCTTGAAGGACTCGACGACCAGATGGGACTGCACGGCCTCCACGTGCCGCACCCATGGCGAGGCCGTGAGGAACGCGTGCAGTGCGGCCTTCGACGGCTGCGTCACGTCGACCAGGAGCTGATGCTCGCCCATCACGACGGCGGCGTACCGCACGAGCGGCGACTCGACGAGCAGCCGGCCCACCTTCTCGACCTCGTCGGGCCTGACCTTGATCCACAGCAGCGCCTCGACCGGCAGGCCGAGCAGCGCGGGCTCGACGGCGGCCCGGATGCTCACGAGGCCTTCCCGCGTCAGCGTCTCCACGCGGCGCCGCGCGGTCGCCACGGACACCCCGGCGACGGCCGCCAGGTCCTCGTGCGTGCGCCGCCCGTCCTCGGCGAGCGCCCCCAGGATCGCCAGCTCCTCCGGCCCGACCTCGATGTCCGGGAGAGCGAGCCCGTCGACGATCCCGGACGGCCCCCCGAGCGCCTCGACCTCCTCGGCCTCCAGGATCCCGGGCGACCACTCGTGCACCGTGCGGAAATATCGCAGAACCGGTGACACGCTCTGCGAGACGAGCCCCGGCAGCGCGGGCACCTCGTCGAGCATCAGCGGCGCCAACCGGCCCGGCGGACACTGCAGTTCGGCCACGCAGTCGACCGGCCCGGCGAGCGCGTACGAGAAGATGCAGTCAGCGCGCCGGGCCGCCGCCACGGCCGCGTCCCGCACGGCGCCCGGCCGGCACGTCATCCGCAGGATCACGGTCTCCCCCCGCACGACAAGCCCGCGCACGGCGACGTCCCCGCTCTCCAGCAACCGCAACCCGCGCCGCGCCACCTTCCGCTCGGGCTCCCCGAGGGCCCCAGCGATCCGCCGCCACGAGGCCCGCCCATCGATCTGCAGAGCGGCGACGATCCGCCGGTCGAGCCCGTCGAGAGGGCCACTGGGCGCGCCACCGTGCGCGCCGGCGGGCACGCTCGGATGCGTGGAGGGATGCGCGGGCGGGGCTGCGGGGGCGGTCGAGGTGGCCGGCGTGGCCGGTACTGGGTACGTCACGGGAACGACCCTAACTCCGGGCAACCCCCTACCCAGGGGCGTCGGGCTCTGCGGCTCGGCCAAGCCTCGATCCACCGACGTGGTTTGGAGGTGATCTTCTGGGGGTGTTCGGCGTCGGTCCCGGGGTGGTGGCTGAGTGACCGAGCGGGAAGAGGAGATTCCGCGCTGTATCAGGCGGTGGATCGAAGACAAGGGCAAGGGTTCGTCGGCGCGGCGGTTCGCCCACGCCGTCGGGATGCGCAGCACCGCGTCGGTCGCCCATCACCTGGCCAGCTTGGAGCGGTCCGGCGCGCTGGTACGAGACGGCCGCGGCTGGAATACCTGCCGTCTGGGCTCCAGGCGAGGGTGCTGCCGGGGTCCTGGACGTGCCGCCATACGGGCCGGAATGGACCGGCGTGCTTGTCGTCCCACTGGTGCTTCGATGGCTGGATGGACGGGTCAGGTTTCGTTGCGGGGTGGCGGTGTCCTGACTCGGAGGGCGGGGTCGTTGCGCAGTCGTAGGAAGGTGACGAGCAGGGTGAGTGCCTGCAGCAGGGCGCATGCTCCGATGAGGCTGTTCAGGTACGGCGGCGGGGTGAGGGCGAGCAGGATGCCTGCGAGGGGGAAGGGCAGCAGCAGGAGCAGGATGGTCAGGGAGAGGGTCGTGCCGAAGGCCGCGGGTGGGATGACCTGCGAGCGGAGGGTGCGCAGGACGAGGGTGAGTCCTCCGTCGGCGGCCATGAAGAGGGCTATGAGGGTCACGTAGCCGGTGTAGGAGGGGGCCTGGGGCACGGCGAGGCAGGCGGCGGCCGCGATGGTTGCGCTGATGACGCCGACCCCCCACAGGCCGAGCCGGTCAAGGCCGGCGCGGCAGCAGGCGACCGCGACCAAGGTGGCGGCCGCGGCGATGGACCAGAGCGCGCCGACGGCGGCCGCGGAGTGGCCGAAGCGGTCCTCCACGAGGATGGGGCTGGCCGATTGCAGCAGCCCGAGCGTGAGGTTGGAGCAGGCCAGTCCGGCCACCAGTCGGCGCAGGGACGGCAGGGAGCGTAGGGTCTGCCATCCGTCCCGCAGACCACCGCCCGGCGCCGGTCCGCCACGGCGCGCGGCGCGCAGGGGAGTGGGCGGGGTCTGCAGGGCGAGTGCGGCGGAGGCGAAGGACAGCACGCTCAGACACGCGAGCATGCGCGTCGGGCCGGTGAGCATCAGGACGCCGCCCAGCGCGGGGCCGATGAGGGTGGCCGTCTGGTCGATGCCGATCAGCGCCGACTGCACTTTGTGGGACTGTCCTTGGGTTTGCCGGCTCACGACGGCGCCGACCGCCTCGTTGGCGATGAAGCTGAACTGTGTCAGCGCCCCGGTCACAGCGGCCAGTGCCATGACGGTGACGGTCTCGGCCGTGCCCGGCGGCACCAGGCGTAGCGCCACACCGGCGCCCGCCACCAGCAGGGCGCGGGTCAGTGAGGCGATGAAGCAGACGATCGCCGCGCCGCTGCGGTCCACCAGGGTGCCGGCGAAGCCGAACGCGGCCACCCGGGGTATCCACTCCATTGCGAAGGCCAGGCCCGTCAGGGACGCCGAGCCGGTGGTTGCCAGCACGACGAGCGGCATGGCATAGGTCGCCATGGAGTAGGCGAGCGCGTCGCACGCGCGTGGTGCGTAGACCCGCCGGAACAGGCTGCCCGCGGGGAGGGCAGCGTGTCGGCCGGCCGGCTGGACCTCATGGGAGGAGACGGTCACGAAGTGGGGGTCTTTCGTTGAGTGGGGGAGGGGACGGCCAAGGTGTTGCCGGCCGCTCACGCGGAGGAGAACGCCACATTCGCCGAAGCCATGGGCATGACATAACGCTGCACGTGAACTCCACTCGAAACGCTGCGAGATGAACAGAGGGCGGGTCCGCCACGGGGATGAACGGGCCCGCCCCTGTCTTGGTGCCACCCGCGCATCTCCCCCGGGACTGCAGGCGGCGTGACCCGCTCAGGGGTCACTGTGTTCAGCGCGTTCCAGGTCCTGCGTGTCACAGGTGGCGGCCTGACCTTACAAGATCACCAAGCCTTTGAGCTCGAGTCGCCGTGTGCCTGGTGCTCGCGGGCGATCGGCTGGATGTGTGACGTCAGGGACTCTCGGTGCGCTGTAAGCGTGGGACCTACCTCCCACGGGTGCCTGCTTCCCTCAGTGCAGGCTCCTGCTCCACAGGGGCCGGCAGATGCCGCAGACCGCATCACCCCGCCCTGGGCCGCCCGAGCGAAGCCGGGAGGCCGAAGTACGATTCTCGTTCGATTGACCGTACGGCTCTGGAAGGACGGGCCTTGAGCGCCCAACTAAGAGACACCGCAGCGCAGTTGGCGGACATGCTCTGGCGTCAGCACACCGTGTACCGGGACCGGGCCGGGGGTGTGGTCATCCGGGGAGAGCACGTGCAGCGCTGGATCAGTCTCGCCCCCTCGGGTCGCAAGGACGAAATCCTGCTCCGTGCGGGCCGTATCCTCGACGGCGGCACCACCGCTCCGGCGCGTTCGGAGACTGTCGTCCCGCTCGGCGCCGGCACCGGCGAACTCGCCACGGCCTGCCGCCGCCTGCTCGCCGAGACCGCCGCCGACGCCGCACCGCCCGCCCCGGCGGCTCCCGGCCGCGCCAAGCGGTCCGAGAAGCCGAAACGGCCCCGGCGGAAAGGAAGACGGATGAGCCTCGCCTCCTGGACGATCCTCGCCTGCGTGGTCGGCGTCGTCGCCCTGTACGCCTACAGCACTGCGACGACAGGCACGCGCTGAGCAAAGCCCGCAGACCCTGGGGAGCTCGGAACGCCATCGCTGCCATTCAGGCCGCGCCGCGTATCGGCACTCAAACGCGGACGGCTCGATCAAGCACGTCGGTCCGATCAAGTACGTTGCGCCGGTGACCGTACGCGGTGGACCGCTGGCGAGCCGTTCCGTGGACGGGGCGGGTGCGCTTGTCACGGCACCACGGTAAACAGCCGGGCCCGGACCTCCCACCGAGGACCGGGCCCGTGGCGTGACCGGCGCCCACGGCTCCGTCATTGGTGACTGCGCCTTCGTCCACGGCGGTGCGCCCTGCGCCAGCAGTACCTCGCACAGAGCCCAGAACCATCAGCCCGAACGCCGTCAGCGCCGGCAGTTTCCAGACGATCTCGCGGGACGTACCAGCGAGGCCAACGGGCACAGGGAGTAGGCGCTTCACAGAAGTCGGACCAGGACCCTCTGGCTTGCAGGAGTCGCCTCGGACCGCTGCTTCACGTTCGGCTCTTGCTGCCGTGAGTGCGGCTCTTGACCCTCACGTGGCGTCAGGCTGCATAGTCGGTGCCGTGGAGGACCACTGGACTGTGGGACGCGTGGCCGAGCTGGCCGACGTGAGCGTCCGCACGCTGCATCACTATGACGAGATCGGGCTCGTTCGGCCGTCGGCGCGGACTGCGGCCGGGTACCGGGCCTATTCGTCGGGCGACGTGGAGCGGCTGCGGGAGGTTCTGGGCTATCGGCGGTTGGGCTTCGGGCTGCGGGAGGTGGCGGAACTGGTCGGCGACCCGTCCACCGACGCGGTCGCGCACCTGCGCCGGCTGCGCGGCCTGCTGCTGGAGCGGCGTGATCGCGCTGACGCCATGGTGGCGGCCATCGACAGGGAACTCGAGGCGCGGGCGAAGGGCTTGAAGGTGACACCGGAGGAGCAACTGGAGATGCTCGGTGCACGGCTGTACGACGCGATCGGCGGCGCCTACACCGCGACACGGCGTACCGAGCCGCGGATCGCCGCGCAGATCTGGGACGCGCTCGGGGACGCGCAGACGGTACTGAACGTCGGGGCCGGCACCGGCTCCTACGAGCCTGCTGATCGCGACGTGACCGCGGTGGAACCATCGGCGGTCATGCGAGGGCAGCGGCCTGCCGGCTCGGCGCCGTGCGTGGCCGCCGCCGCGGAGAGCCTGCCCTTCGAGGATCAGTCCTTCGATGCCGCGATGGCCGTCTCCACTGTTCACCACTGGGGGGACCCGATAGTGGGGCTGCGCGAGATGCGGCGCGTGGCCCGCCGCGTGGTGGTGCTCACGTTCGACACCGACGAGCCCGGATGGCAGGACCGGTTCTGGCTTACCCGCGACTACCTGCCCGAGTTCGCCGCCGTCCTCGAAGAGTTTCCCTCACTTGCCGGGATGGCCGACGCGATCGGCGCCCTCGCTGAGCCGGTGCCCATTCCGCGGGACTGCGCTGACGGCCTGTTCGAGGCGTACTGGCGCCGACCAGGGGCGTATCTGGAGGAGCACGTGCGCCGTGCGATGTCGGTGTGGACGAGGGTCGGGCCGGAGGCCGAGCAGCGGGCGGTGCGAAGCCTCAGCGACGACATCGACTCCGGCCGGTGGACCGAGCGCAACAGCGACCTCGCCGACCTCGACGCGGCAGATCTCGGCCTCCGCCTGCTCATAGCTTGAACCGCGTCGCAGGTTCAGTGTCATAGCCGCTCCTGGATGGCCCGCTGGTTCGGCTGGTTGTCAGGCGGCTCCTCCCATGTGGTGCCCGGTCAACTGGCCTGGGCTTGTTCGGTTGGGCCTTGGTGTGGGGCGCGGCGCTAGGACTCGGTGCCGGTCTGGATGATGGGGCCGTTGAAGGTCAGCTGGTCCTCGCGCTCCGTCAGAACCCGAAACAGCAGCTCAGCACCCCTGCGGTCAAGCTCCATGCAACTCAAACGGGCTTTCTTCCTCTCCGCGTTCGTCGCCCCGGGCGACCCGGCCTCCCGGGCCTACCATTTCCTTCGCGCCTGTATACGGGGGTCGGATGTACGCGTGCGACACCATGAACGGCGTCGCATCACCCGCCCCCGGACCGATCGTGGCGTTCGGCCAGAGCATCGAGGCGGGCGAGCCGGCCATTGATCTCGATCTGTCCCATGTTTGTCGCGTCCAAATATGGGCGCGGGGGCGGGAGGATTCGCGGGAACGTCACGAGGAGGCGGTGTAGCGAGAAACATGGGGTGCCAACGAGGGCTTCGAGGAGTATGCGGTCGTATTCACTCCCGCAGGGGAGCAGGAGACGCACGTGCCGAGCGGCGAGGTCGGGCTGCGGGAGCGGTTCGCCAGGCAGCGAGCCGAGGAGGATGAGATCGCTTGAGATACTTCCCGGACTCGTCGTCGATCCATGCGGTCGACCCGAAGTTCGACGGTCCTCTAGACATTCAGATGTGTCTCGCGTCGTTAATCACTTGCCTGGTACGACCTCACCGGTAAGGATCAGCGGGTGCTTACAGCTGCGCCGGACGGGCGCGCGGGAATCAACGCCGACCTGGTGAAGCGGTTGATCACCGATCAGTTCCCTCAGTGGAGCCGTCTGCCCGTGGTCCCGGTGGCTGTGGACGGCTGGGACAACCGCACCTACCGCCTCGGTGACGACATGACGGTCCGCCTGCCCACCGCAGCCGGCTACGCCCCTGCGGTCGACAAGGAATGCGACTGGCTGCCTCGCCTGGCCCCCGCGCTGCCGGTGGCTGTCCCCACGGTCCTGGCCAAGGGAGCCCCTGGCGCGGGATACCCCTACCCCTGGTCCGTGCGCGGCTGGCTGCCCGGCGAGACGGCTTCTCCCGAACGCATCGACGACATGACCCAGTTCGCCACCAGCGTCGCCGGGTTCATCCTCGCCCTTCAGCGCTGTGACTCCAAGGGCGGTCCTCTCGCCGGCGCGCACAGCGGGTATCGCGGCGCGTCACCCGCCCACTATGACGACGAGACGCGTCGCTGCATCACCGCCCTGAGCGGCCGGATCGACACCGTGAGGGCCACCGAGGCCTGGCAAGCGGCACTCGAGGCCCAATGGCGTGGAACGCCGGTATGGTTCCACGGCGACCTCGGCGGCAACAACCTGCTTGTCACCGACGGCAAGCTGTCGGCCGTCATCGACTTCGGTACCTCGGGCATCGGCGACCCCGCCTGCGATCTCGTGATCGCTTGGACGATGCTCCGCGAGGAAAGCCGCGAGGCATTCCGCCACACGGTTGGCCAGGATGACGGCACCTGGGCCAGGGCCAGGGGCTGGGCGCTGTGGAAGTCCCTGCTGACGTTGACCGAGTGCTCCGATCCCAGGGACGGGCGAGTCGCCTTCCATCTCGATGTGATCGACGCGGTGCTGGCCGACCACGAACGCTTCGCGTAGCCGGACCGGCGCCAGCGCACTCTCCCACCGCCCAACGCCACTCACCAACAGGTCACTTCGTGTCTCATGACCAAAGAAGTCGCCACCCATTCCTGCAACAGAGTTCGATCAGGCAACGGGGCGAACGTTGCCTGATGCGGCACTAGGCCGTGTTTTAGGTAGCTCGGGTGGCCAGCCATTTGGTGAGGTCGCCCGCGATCTGGTCGATGCTTGTCTCGACGATGACGTCGTGCTCGCGGCGGCTGGTGTCACGCCGGACGATCTCGTAGCCGCCAGTCTCCAGGACGGCGACGGACGCGAACCAGGCGGGATCGTCCTCGTCGGGCTGGATGACGACGAAGGTGTTGTCTGTGCCGTTCAGGTCGCTTACCAGCTCGAACAGGGCGTCTTCGGACGGGTCGTCGACGTGGTCGCCGTTCTCGCTGTCCGCGCAGTAGTAATCAGCGGCCACCGGACCTCCCCATGCGTGTGCTGCTCGAAGTGCCGGTGGCCAGCATGGCACGGCCGCCTGGCCGCCCGACGGCTCACAACCACTGGTGGATCGCCGCGACGTGAACCGTCGCCTCGTACCGAACCGCGAGCTTGTCGAATCGGGTGGCCACTGCCCGGTGCTGCTTGAGACGGCTGATCCCGCACTCGACCGCATGGCGCTCGCGATAGTCGATCTTGTCGAACTTCGGCGGTCGGCCGCCTCGTGAACCACGCTTCTTGCGGTTGCGGACTTGATCGGCCTTCTCCGGGATCGTGCATCCGATGCCGCGTCTGCGTAGGTAGGCGCGGTTCGCGCGGGAGCCGTAGGCCTTGTCCGCCCGGACCTTGTCCGGCCGGGATCGCGGCCGGCCAGGACCGGTCCGAGGCACCCGGATGGCCTCCAGGACCTGCTGGAACTGCGGGCTGTCGTGCCGGTGCCCGGCGGTGACGAGCAGCGACAACGGCCTCTGACCCTGCTCGCAGGCCAGGTGGAGCTTCGTGGTGAACCCACCCCTTGACCGGCCCAGCCCGTGGTCGTCGGGCTCGATGGCGACACCACCAGGCGCCTCCTTCTGCCCCGCGCCGTCCCGGCGGGCACCGGCCGCATGCTGGTGAGCCCGGCAGATCGTGGAATCGACGTTGACCTCCCACGTGATCAGCCCGGCCTCATCGGCCCGCGCCTGTAACAGCGTCAGCAGCCGGGCCCACACCCCCTGCCGCTGCCATCGCCGGAACAACCCGTACACGGTCTGCCAGGGCCCGTACTCAGGCGGCAGGTCACGCCACGGAACACCCGTCCGCACCCGCCAACGCACACCATCCACCAGCCGTCGCCGCCCCGGCCACCTGCGACTCACACCCGCCGCAGGCAGCAACGACTCCAGCACCGACCACTGCTCATCAGAAAGATCCCCACGCCCCACACGGTGATCATCACGGCACGAGGCATGGACCGGAACCCGGACCTAAAACACGGCCTAGTTCAGCCAGACGGCCGAGCGCGTGAGCAACAGCCGTTCCGGGATGCGGGCGAAGGTCTGGGGAGTCTACGCAGAGGGCCTGATCACGTGGTTCCCCAACCGGTTCGGCCCCCCGCCGCTTCAGCAACGGTGGAACCGCCGGCTCGACGTACTGGGCGGGGACCCGCTGGGCGACCCCCACCGCCCCACCGAGGCCCGGATCGAACTGGTCACCTGCAACGCTCCTCAGCAATTCCCGGTGGTCCGGAAGGCTCTGGGCTACGCGCAAGTCGGCCGGACGGGATTCAACCGGGCGGCCGGTCCGGCGGTTCGTGGCTGCGAGAATGGCCGGGCCAGCCATTCGGCGTACGGCGGCGGGCGCGCGGGGCGCGGCTGCGCGTACGCCTACGACAAGTGGGAAGCCCTCAGCTCATGACCGCCCAGTGCAGTCCCGGCAAGCGCACGTCCTCCGTCCACGAGCTCAAAGTCTGGTTTGGGGGGACGAAACCGCCGATGTGGCGACGCCTTGAGATGTCCTCGTATGTTTCGCTGGGCTCGCCGTATGACGTGCTCCAAGTGGCGTTCGGTCGGCAGGGCGCACATCTGCATGCCTCCGAGGACCGCTCGGGCGGGCGATACGCCCCGCCGGGCGACTTCGGCGTTGCTGCCTTCGACGAGGAGAAGGCCGCTCTCGCGGACGTCCTGCCGCGCACCGGCGACCGCATGGACTATATCTACGACTTCGGCGACGACTGGTTGCACCGGATCACGGTGGAGGAGGTACGCCCCGCCGTGAAGGGCGAGGGGGAGTTCGCGCTGTGCACGGGCGGGCGGCGCGCCATGCCCGCCGCCGAGGACCTCGGCGGCGTGTGGGGCCTGGCCGAACTGCTGCAGCGATACGAGGCAGGGGAGCGCCCGCGCCCCACGGTCGTCCGGCACGGCGGCGAGGAGTGGGACGTAGGCGACTACCTGACCGGCGGTCTGGAGGGGTTGCCCGAGGGGTCGGCCTGGCAGTTGGTGTCGGCACTCCTCGCCGAGCGGTACGACGGCACCGCCGCAACGGTGGAGCTGTTCGGGGCCGCCGAGTGGGAAGACGACCGGACTTTGACAGACGCCGCCCTCACTCTGCTTCTCGACGGCGGTGGGCGCGACCCGCTGCCGGTGAGCCGCTTGCGGCGCACCCCGCTGGGCCGCTCCGGCCTGCGTACGTTGCTGGCGGGAGCGGGCATCCCGGCGCCGGTGATCGGGTCGCTCGCCGGGGCGGACGCCCGCGAGTTGCTGGCCGCGCTCCCCTCGTATGGGGGCGAGGCGGATGCGGCGGCGGAGGCGGGGGGCCGCTCCGCGGCGGTGCAGGTGGTGGACGCCTGCGACGGCACGGAGCCGGCTGACGCGCTGCGCCGCCTTGAGGCCCCGCGGGTGCCGGCGACCGTGCTGAAGGCGGGCGAGGCCGGGCGGGCGAAGGCGGTACTGGGCAAGGCGGCCGTCTCGAAGGTCACGGGTTGCTCGCACGCGGCGGCCTCGATACTGCACTGGATTGGCGAACCCGCCGAGGGCCAGGCGGCGTGGGGCTCGGAGTGGATGCGCGTGGACGGTGCACTTTCCTTCGCACGCCGCAGTGAACAAGCGCTGAGCGAGAGGCTGTTGGCGGGTCCGGAGACGGGGCCGCGCCCACTCGACCAGGTAGCCGAGCGGGCCGAAGACCTGTGGCGGGCCGGCCACCCGCACGCCGGTGAGGTGCTCGGTGCGTCGGCCGACGCGGTCAAGCCCATCGACAAGGCCTTGGCCAAGCGGCTGCGGAAGGCCGCGTTCAAGGTGGGGAACGCCACGTGAGCCTGCTCGTCAGGGAGATCGGCACCAAGGCCTCTCCCCTCGCCGATCCCTCCGCCGTCGCCTGGGCGCGCGAGCACCTCGCCGCCGGCGCATGGGCCGCCGTGTTCGTGCCGGCCGAGCCGGGACAACCGGCCCGGCTGGGCCACCTGGTGTTCTACCGGCCTGCCGCCGAGGCCCGCCGCGTGCCCGCCCAGGCCGCGGCCCCGGAGGCTGTGGGGCGGGTCCGCCTTTCGCTGGTCCTGCCGCATGGCGGCGGGGTGCGCACCCGCACTGTCGAGGGGTGGGCGCTCTCCCCGGACGACACCCTCGCCCTTCTGCTCGACCTGCCCGCCTCCGGTGTCCATCCCTCGCTCGCCGCGTGGGCGGCCGTCGCCCGCCGTGCCCTGGACCTGCTCGGCGAGGGGCGTCTGTATCCGGCGCTGACCTCCGACACCTACACCACCTGGCGCTTCGGGCCGCCAGGCGCGCGTGGCAAGCGGGACCTGGACGCGCTGGCCGCCGCGCTGCCTCCTTACGCCCACAACCTCCCCGCGCCCATGGCGGACGACCGGATAGTGCGCATCGCCGAACCGGCTACCTTGGTACGGGAGTTCTGCGATGCTCTCGCCGACACTCTTCCGCGTACCCCGGCAACCGGCTGGGCCGTGCCCGGCAACCCGTACGCCGACCGGGCCACCGCCCTGCATCCGGGCCTGGTCGAGTGGGCGGTCGAGGCCGCCGCCGAGCGGGCCGCGCAAGTGAGTGTGGAACTGAGGGTGGAGCCCCCGGCCGGGCGGCGCCGCGCCTACCGGGCCGTGCCGCAACTGCGCACCGCAGCCGACCCGTCCCTGGTCCTGGACGCCGCCGAGCTGTGGGCCGACCCGCACCGCGCACAGCGCCTGCTGGGCCCGCACGCCGAGGCCGAGGCGCTGCTCGCGCTCCGCCGCGCCGCCCGCGCCTGGCAGCCGCTGACCCGCCTGCTCGCCGAGGCCGCCCCCAGCGCGCTCCGGCTCGACGACGAGGAGGCCATGGACCTGCTGGGGGACGCCACCGGCGCATTGCGCACGGCGGGCGTGCGCGTGCACTGGCCACGCGAGCTGGTCAAGGCCCTTGAGATGCGCGCGGAGATCGGGGCGGCCACCGCTCCCGGCGCGACCGTGGACACTCTGCTGGGCCGCGATGCCCTGCTCGATTTCTCCTGGCATGTCGCGCTAGGCGGCGAGAAGATCACCGAAGCCGAACTCGACCTGCTCACCGAGGCCCGCCGTCCGCTGGTCAAGCTGCGCGACCAGTGGGTCGTCGCCGACCCGAAACTCGTGGCCCGCCTGAAGCGGTGGCGCAGCCGCGAACTCGGCCCGCTGGACGCCCTCCAAGCGGCGCTGACCGGGGAGGTGGAATGGGACGGCGAGCGTGTCGCGGTCGAGGCGGCCGGCACCTTCGGTGAGCTGGTGGCCCGGCTGCGCGACCCCGAGGGCCGTACCCCTGTCCGGGCGCCGGAGGGCCTGACCGCCACCCTGCGCGGCTACCAGCTGCGGGGCCTTGCCTGGCTGGCGGACATGACCCGCCTCACGCTGGGCGGAGTCCTCGCTGACGACATGGGCCTCGGCAAGACGATCACCCTGCTCGCCCTCCACCTGCACCGGCAGGAACAGCCTGACACCGCCGGCCCCACCCTCGTGGTCTGCCCGGCTTCCCTCCTGGGTAACTGGCAGCGCGAGGCCGCCCGTTTCACCCCCGCCGTCCCCGTGCGCCGCTATCACGGCGGGGAGCGCACCCTGGACCACCTTGCCGGTAACGAACTCGTCCTGGTCACCTACGGCGTGCTGCGCCGCGACCGGGAGCGGCTCGCCGCCGTCACGTGGTCACTGGTGGCCGCCGACGAGGCCCAGCACGTCAAGAACCCGTACGCCACCACTGCCCGCGAACTGCGCGCCCTGCCTGCTCGTGCCCGCGTCGCGCTCACCGGCACCCCGGTCGAGAACAACCTCTCCGAGCTGTGGGCACTGCTCGACTGGACCACCCCCGGCCTGCTCGGCCCGCTCGCTGCCTTCCGGGACCGCTTCGCGAAGCCCATCGAGCGCGGCGCGCTCGACACGGACGGCGACGAGGAAACCGCCGATCAGGCCCGGCAGGCCGCCGAGCACCTCACCCGGCTCACCCGCCCGTTCCTGCTGCGCCGCCGCAAGTCCGACCCTGGGATCGCCCCCGAACTCCCGGCCAAGACCGAGACCGACCACCCCGTCGCCCTCACCCGTGAGCAGGCCGCCCTGTACGAGGCGCAGGTACGCGAGGCCATGGCCCTCATCGAGAAGGCGGACGGCATCGCCCGCCGCGGCCTGGTCCTCAAACTCCTCACCGCGCTCAAGCAGATCTGCAACCACCCCGCCCACTACCTGCGCGAGGCCGGCCCGCTGCCCGGCCGCTCGGGCAAACTGGAACTCCTCGACGAACTGCTCGACACGGTGGTGGCCGAAGGCGAGGGCGCCCTGGTCTTCACCCAGTACACGCAGATGGGCAAGCTCCTTCAGCAGCACTTCGCCGACCGCGGCGTCCGTGCCCGCTACCTGCACGGCGCCACCGCCGTCCCCCGGCGCGAGGAGATGGTCGCCGCCTTCCAGCAGGGCGAGTTCCCCGTCTTCCTGCTCTCCCTGAAGGCCGCCGGCACCGGCCTCAACCTCACCCGCGCCACCCACGTGATCCACTACGACCGCTGGTGGAACCCGGCTGTCGAGGACCAGGCCACCGACCGCGCCTACCGGATCGGCCAGGACCGCGCTGTCCAGGTCCACCGCCTCACCACCCAGGGCACCGTCGAGGACAAGGTCGCCCGCCTGCTCGGTGCCAAGCGCGCCCTCGCGGACCAGGTCATCGCCTCCGGTGAGGCCGCCCTGACCGAACTCTCCGACGCAGACCTCGCCGAACTCGTCGCGCTCTCCAAGGAGTTCGAGGAATGACCCCCGCCCGCAAGGCACCCCGTACCGGCAGCCGCGCCTTCGCCGCCACCTGGTGGGGGCAGGCCTGGGTGGACGCCCTGGAGGCCTCCACCCTCGATTCCGGCCGCCTCTCCCGCGGCCGCACCTACGCCCGCAAGGGCATGGTCGGCCCGGTCACCGTCACCCCCGGAATGCTGCACGCCGAGGTCGAGGGCAGCGCCCCCTGGCCGTACGACGCCGCGGTGCACCTGCGCGTCCTCACCGACGCCCAGTGGGACACCCTCCTCGCCGCCATCGCCGCCCAAGTCGGCCGCACCGCCGCCCTCCTCGATGGCGAGATGCCCACCGATCTCGTCGACGATGCCCGCACCGCCGGCGTCCCTCTGCTGCCCGAGCCGAGCGAACTCGACCCGGAGTGCTCCTGTCCCGAC
The DNA here is from genome assembly GCF_006540305.1 of Streptomyces sp. 6-11-2. GTDB lineage: Bacteria > Actinomycetota > Actinomycetes > Streptomycetales > Streptomycetaceae > Streptomyces. The sequence goes on from NZ_BJOR01000001.1 coordinate 7,799,802, forward strand.
TGGGGCTACCCCTGCAAGCACGCCGCCGCCCTGTGCTACGCCACCGCCGTCCACCTCGATGACGACCCCTTCTGGCTCTTCACCCTCCGCGGCCGCACCAAGGACGCCGTCCTGAGCGCGTTGCGCACCCGCCGCCAGATGCTCACCGGCACCGCGTCCACGACCGCCGACGCACCCCGCGGCGAGGGTGTGCCCGCCCGCGACGCTTTCGCCGCCTGGAACGGCACCTTCACCCCGCCCACCCCCGAGACGGCCGGTACCGCGCCCGGCGAAACCGACACCGTCCTTACCCCGCTCACCACGGCGCCCGCACCTGGCACCCCCTTCACCCTCGACGACCTCGAAGCGCTGACCCGCGACACCGCCCAGCGCGCCCGCAGCCTCGCCGCCGGGAACACCGCCTCGCTCACCAGCGCCCCCGTCGAGGACGCGGTACGCCTCGCCGCGACAGGCATCAGCGAGGACTGGTTCCACCAACTCGTACACGCCACAGGCCTGGCCCCGCGCGACTTCGCCCGCCTGGTCCGCGCACTGCACCACGGCGGACCCGCCGGCCTCGCCGTAGCCCGCGCGCACCTCGCCCCCGACCCCGCCGCCATGGCCGCCGCCCGCACCGCCCTCTTGGAACCCGACAGCGCCGAAGTCCGGCTGCGCGTCTGGCGCAACCGCCTCACCGCCCACAACGAAGGCATTCAGATCCGCCTCGGCCCCGACAACCGCTGGCACCCCTACACCCGCGAAGACCGAGGCACCACCGCCGACTGGTGGCCCTGCGCCCCCGCCACAGCCGACCCCGTCGCTGCTCTCGTCGCAGCCCGCACCGCCGCCAAGCGGAACTGACGGATTAAGCTGGCCGGGGCACCCGAAGGAGGACACGATGACGACCGCATGGGACGCACTCCCGCCCTGGATGCTGCCGCCCCGGCCGAGTGGGTGGGAGGCCGATGACCTCGACAACGCACCCGACCTCCCACGACACACCGAGCTGATCGATGGAGCGCTGATCTTCATGATGTCCCCGCAGCGGTCCTGGCACGCCCGCGTCGTCACCCGGCTTACGACCGCACTGGACGATCAGGCTCCCGAGGGATTCGAGATCGACCGGGAAATGACGGTCAAGCTGAACGAGAAGAACCGGCCCGAGCCTGACGTCCTTGCTGTCACGGTCCCGTACGACCCGAACCGTACGCGCTACCTCCCCGACCAGGTTGCCCTCGCCATCGAAGTCGTCTCAGACGAGTCCGCCGACCGCGACCGGTCGCTGAAGCCGTTCAAGTACGCGCAGGCGGGTATTCCGCACTACTGGCGTATCGAGGAGGAAAACGGCCTGCCCGTCATCCACACGTACGAGTTGGACCACACCACCCGCGCCTACGTCGCCACCGGTATCAGTCGCGACCGCATGAAGACAGCAGTCCCTTTCGGCATCGACATCGACTTGCCCCGTCTCGTCCGCTGATCGGACGCAGGCGACCTACTCGCCAAGATGGATGGCCGGGTCGTGGCGGGTCACAACCCGTCGCAGTCGGCTCTCCTCCAGGACGATCTTGCCCCTGGATGCGGGCGCGAGCGCCGAACGTCTCCAAGCGTCCGGCGGCTTTCTGGGCGGCGGGGCCGGTGAGATCCGCGTGTTCCTTGCGGCCATCGGAAACTCCTTGCGCACTTGCAGACGGCGTTCGCGGGCTCTTTCGGCAAGCGGGCCAAGTACCCGCGGTTCAAGTCGCGTAAGAAGTCGCGCAGGAGCGCGGCGTACACCACCAGCGGGTTCCGGTTCCGGGACGGGCAGTTGACGCTGGCGAAGATGGACCGGCCGCTGGACATCGTCTGGTCCCGGCCCCTGCCTGAGGGCGCATTCCCGTCCACGGTGACCGTATCCCGGGACAGCGCGGGGCGCTGGTTCGTGTCGATCCTGTGCGAGGACCCCGGCGTGCGCCCGCTGCCGGCTGCGGACGCGGCGGTCGGGATCGACGTGGGACTGGACCACCTGCTGACCGTCTCGACCGGTGAGAAGATCGCCAACCCGAGGCACGCGGTCGACCGCTTCTTCCCGTCCTCCAGGCTGTGCTCCGCCTGCGGTGTCCTCGCCGAGAGCATGCCGCTGAGCGTCCGTACCTGGACGTGTGCCTGCGGGACGACCCATGACCGGGACGTGAACGCGGCGAAGAACCTCCTGGCCGCCGGGCTGGTGGCGTCGGTCTGTGGAGCCGGTGTAAGACCTCAACGGAGAAGTCCGGACGGGCAGTCGGCGACGAAGCAGAAAACCTCACAGCGCGAGCGGTGAGAATCCCCCTCCTCCAGGAGGGGGAGAAGTCAAGGGAGCGTTGTCAGGCCGGGGCTCCGCCGAGCAGTGCGGAGGTCCGGCCGGCGGCCTCGCGGACCTGCGTGACGAGGGTGTCGAAGTCCACTGCGGTGTCGCGCAGGTAGCTCACACCTACGGCGCCTTGGCAGCCTGCCGGGTTGAAGACCGGTGCTGCGACGCAGGTGACTCCTGGTGTGATCTGTCCGTTGTCGGCGGCGAAGCCGCGTTGGCGGATCTCGGTCAGCTCCGCGGTGAGTTGCTGGAGCGGATTCGCCATGCCGGTGTCGTCCGGCGCGGTCAGTTCGATGTGTTCGGGCAGACGTTCTTCGGCCAGCCAGGCGAGGCAGGCCTTGCCGACGGCGGTCAGGTGGGACGGAAGGCGCGCGCCGACAGAGCTTGCCAGACGGATCCCGAGGCCGGGTGGGTCTTGCTTGCACAGGTAGACGGCGTCGGTGCGATCGAGGATCGCGTAGTGCGAGGTGACCCCGAGTGCGCGGGTGAGCCGGCTCAGCTCAGGGGTCACGATGCCGGTGACGCCGACGCGGCGGAGGTGGGCGGAGCCGACCTCGAATGCCTTCAGGCCGATGGTGTAGGTGGCCGGTTTGGGCAGCGACACGAAGGACTCGTTCACCATGTCGCGCAGGATGCCGAAGGCCGTGCTCTTGGGTATGTCGAGCTTTTCGGCGATCTCGGTCAGCGTCATCGCCTCGTCTGCGTGGGCCAGTAGGTCGAGGATGCGCATGGCGCGGACGACGGATGTACTCACGTTCCTCCTCCGGGTCTGTTCGCATATAGAAACACCGTTCCCTGGTTGTCATCAATGGGTCCACTGCGCTCGACAACCGGCCATTGACACTCCGGTTGAGCCGCTCCTATGGTGCCTCCGTCCGTATAAGCGTTTCGTTTTCGTATATACGAACGAAGCCTTTCACTCCTGTCACGCGGGCGAGCACGTCGGCCCGCGGGCGGACGACTGGCATCGATCCTGGGAGGGTCTCCTCAATGATCAAACCTCGGCCGTGGCTGAGCCGTATCGAGCCCTACCGGCCCGGTGTGCATGCGAGCAGCGAGGACGGCTCGCTCGCGTCCAACGAGTCGCCGCTCGGCGCGAGCCCGCAGGTGGCCCAGGCGGTGGCCGAGGCCGCCGCCGGGGCGCACCATTACCCGGACCCGTTGGCGGGTGAGCTGCGCGGCGAGCTGGCCCGGCTGCACCAGGTCGCTCCCGAGCAGATCCTCGTGGGCAACGGCTCCGACGAACTGATCTTCCTGCTGGCGTGGGCGTATCTCGCTCACGGCGGTCGCGCGGTCTGCGCGGACCCGGCCTACCGCATGGACGAGATCAGCAGCCAGGTGGTCGGTGCCCATCTGACGAAGGTTCCGCTGCGCGCCTGGGCCCACGACCTGGACGCGATGGCCAAGGCGGACGCCGACATCGCCTACGTGGTCAACCCGCACAACCCGACCGGCACCGCGCTGCCGCTGGCGGCGTTGGAACGCTTCGTCGCCGAGAGTCGTGCCCGCCTGGTCGTGGTGGACGAGGCTTACATCGACTTCACGGACGACCCGAGCACCACGACCGCGATGCCTCTCGCCCGCGAGGGCAGGGTGGCGGTCCTGCGTACCTTCTCCAAGATCCACGGGCTCGCTGGTCTGCGAGTTGGCTACCTGGTGGCGGACAGCGCCATAGTGGAGACGCTGCGCAAGATCCGGGCCCCCTTCTCAGTCGGCGTGCTGGCACAGGCCGCCGGCCTCGCCGCCCTGCGGGATGCCGGGCACCACCAGGCGGTCCGCCGGCACACCCTCACCCACCGAGAAGCGCTGACCAGCCTCGTCACCCGCGCCGGCTACCAGGTCGTCCCCTCCCAGGCCAACTTCGTCCTGGTAGAAGCCCGGGACGAGACAGAACTGATCGACAGGCTCGCCGGGCACGGCGTGGCCGTCCGCCCCGGAAGCGCCCTCGGCGTGCCCGGAACCGTACGCATCAGTGTCCCGACGACCAGGGGGCTCGAACTCGTGGAGCGAGCTCTCGCCTGACGCCGCCCGGCCCCGACCGAACTGGTCCGTCAGGCCTGGCCGAAGCACCTCGCACACCTCTGACCCCGCCCAGCCCCATACCGTCGCCGTAGGAGGCGCACCCATGGCACAACTGGATCCGCCCGTCAGACCCACCGAGCTCGTCGAACGCCGCACCATCGACGTCGTGCCCGAATCCGAGCGCCACGGCAGACCCTTCAACCAGTTCACGCTGTGGTTCGGCGCGAACATGCAGATCACCGCCGTCGTCAACGGTGCGCTCGCGGTCGCCTTCGGTGCCGACCCCCTGTGGGCGATCATCGGCCTGCTGATGGGCAACCTGCTCGGCGGCATCGTCATGGCGCTGCACTCCGCCCAGGGTCCGCGCCTTGGCCTGCCGCAGATGATCTCCAGCCGCGCGCAGTTCGGCGTCCTGGGCGCAGTCCTCCCGCTCGTGATGGTCATCGTGATGTACCTCGGCTTCGCGGCCACCGGCACCGTGCTGGCCGGCCAGGCCGTCAACGAGATCGTGCACACCAGTGCCCGCCCGGTGGGCATCATCGTCTTCGGCGCCCTGACCGCGCTGGTCGCGGTACTCGGATACCGCTACATCCACGCCCTGGGGCGTGTCACGACCGTTCTCGGCGGCATCGGCTTCGCCTACCTGGCCTTCCGGCTCGTAACCACCACGGACCACCTCAGCTCCCTGCTCGGGGCCAAGCCCTTCAACGCCGCGACCTTCCTGCTCGCGATCTCTCTCGGTGCCGGATGGCAGCTGACCTACGGCCCCTACGTCGCGGACTACTCCCGCTACCTGCCCAGGACAACCTCCCCGCGCACCACCTTCCACTGCACCCTGTGGGGCAGCGTGCTCGGCTCGCAGTGGTCCGGGGCCTTCGGCGCACTCCTCGCCGCCCTGCCGGCCGCTGCGGGGCAGGGCTTCCTCGACAGCCAGATCGGTTTCTTGGGACACCTGGGCGGCAGCGGTGCGGTCGCGCTGCTGATCTACCTGGTCATCGTCGTGGGCAAACTGACCGTCAACACTCTCAACGCCTATGGCGGGTTCATGTCGATCCTGACCACCGTCTCCGCCTTCACCAGCGAACGGCGGATCTCCTCGCGCGTGCGCACCCTGTACATCACCAGCTTCCTGGCGCTGTCCGTTCTCGTTGCCCTGCTGGCCAGCCACGACTTCCTCAGCAACTTCAAGAACTTCGTCCTCACCCTGCTGATGGTCTTCACCCCTTGGAGCGCCATCAACCTGGTGGACTACTACCTCGTGGCCAAGGAACGCGTCGACATTCCCGCCCTGTATGACCCCGACGGCCGCTACGGCCGTTGGAACCCCGTCGCGCTCGGCTGCTACGCCGCCGGGATCGTCACCCAGATCCCCTTCCTCGCCCAGACCCTCTACACCGGCCCCATGACGAAGATGCTCGGCGGTGCCGACATCTCCTGGATCGTCGGACTGGTCGTCACCGCCGCCCTGTACTACCCCCTCAGCCGCAGTCGCTCCCGGGCACCGGAACAGATGATCTACCCGGAGGGCTTCCTGTCCGACACCGCCCCCGCCGGCGCCACAACTCCGAGCTGATCACAGCCGGCGCAACCTGTGGCCGTGCCTGCCGCCGGAGCGCCGGCTGCCCAAGTCCGGCCCCGCCGACATCCCCCCGGATCGGCGGGGTCGGACCCTTTCGAAAGCTGATGAAAGCGACGAACGGACGCTCCCATGGACCCCATCGAAGAACTCGCCGGCCTCCTCGCTGGCGGCCGTCTGATCACCGACCCGGAGATCATCGACGGCTACCGCCGCGACGAGGCCCACACGGTCGTGCCCGGTCACCCCCTCGCCGTCCTGCTGGCCACCAGCACCGAGGAAGTGTCAACAGCCATGCGCTGGGCGCACGCCCACGGCAAACCGTGGTGCCCCGCGGCGCCGGAACCGGTCTGGCCGGCGGGGCAACCGCTACCGACGGCTGCCTCGTGCTCTGCCTGTCCCGGATGACAGCCATCCGCGAGGTCAACGCCGAAGACCAGTACATCGTCGTCGAGCCCGGCGTCATCACCGCCGATGTGGACCGCGCCGCTCGGGCGGTGAACCTGATGTACGGGCCTGACCCGTCCAGCTGGGAGACCTCCATGATCGGCGGCAACCTCGCCACCAACGCGGGCGGCCTGCGCTGCGTGAAGCACGGAGTCACCCGCGACTGGGTGCTCGGGCTCGAAGTGGTCCTCGCCGACGGCCGCGTGATCCCCACCGGCGGCCACACCGTCAAAGGCGTCACCGGATACGACCTGACCAGCCTGTTCGTTGGCTCGGAAGGAACGCTCGGGATCATCGCCGGCGCCACCCTCCGACTGCGCCCGCGCCCGGCCCAGGAACCCATCACCATCGTGGGCAGCTTCCCCTCTCTGCGCAGCGCAGGCGAGGCAGTCGCCGGTGTCGTCCGCTCGGGCATCACTCCCGGTCTGATGGAACTGATGGATCGGGCCACCTTGCGCTCCATCGACGACTGGAAGCACATCGGCCTCGACACCGATACCGCCGCCATGCTCCTCGCCCAGGCCGATGACGAACAGGCCGCGGCTTTGATCGGCAACGCCTTCGAGGCGGCGAGCGCCGACTTCGTCGCCACCTCGACTGACGCTCTCGAAGCCGCCCAGCTCCTTGAGATTCGCCGGCTCGCCTACCCGGCCGCCGAGCGCCTCGGACGGTGCCTGGTCGAGGACGTCGGCGTCCCGCGATCCCGCATCCCCGACATGGTCGAGCGGATCGAGCAGATCGCCGCCGAGCACAAAGTCACCGTCCTGACGGTCGCTCACGCAGGCGACGGCAACCTCCACCCGACCTTCGTCTTCGAATCAGGCACCGATGAAGTCCCGCACAATGTCTGGGAGGCAGCCGACGAGGTCTTCCGCTCGGCATTGTCGATGGGCGGCACCCTCACCGGTGAGCACGGCGTCGGCGCGCTGAAGCGGCGATGGCTCGAACTGGAAATCGGGGCCGAGGCCATGAGCGTGCACCAGGCCATCAAGACGGCACTCGACCCCATCGGCATCCTCAACCCCGCCAAGGCGATCTGAGACCTGGAATCAGCCCACCGACCACGCAAAGGCCCACGACGAGGAGTCGAGGACGTCGGGGACCTCAATGCCGATGAGGGAACGATGCGTGCACCAGCATCAGCCCACGAGTTATCCACCTGCCGCCCTACAGGATGGGCACACGGAGAAATCCGCACCTCTAATTCGAGACAGCTGTCTCATACGCAAGACTCGGAATTGTGAAGGGCGAGGCGAACTGCCGATGAAAATCCATGAAGTGCGCGCGCTCATCCAGCTCAAACCCGTCGAACTCAACCGGCATCGCCGGCACCTGGCGGCCGCACACACCACGGAGGACTTCGGGCTGCTGGCCCGCCGGGCTCTGCCTCGCTCCGTCTTCGACTACATCGACGGCGGCGCTGACGAGGAGACGAGCCTGCGTGCCAACGTGGATGCCTTCCGACGCCGGCGGTTCGTGCCGCGCGCGCTGACCGATGTCTCCGCTCCTGACCTCAACACGGAAATCCTGGGCAAAGCCGTCTCAGCACCACTGGGTCTGGCGCCGACCGGTTACACCCGTATGATCTCCGCACTCGGAGAGCCTGCGGTGATGTCCGCGGCCGCTGCCGCGGGCCTTCCGTACGTACTGTCCACTATGGCCACCACGTCGCTGGAGGACGTCGCGGCAGCAGCGCCCAGTGCAGAGCGCTGGTTCCAGTTGTATGTCTGGAGGGACCGCACACTCACCGAACAACTGGTGCAACGAGCTGCACAGTCCGGCTACTCGGTTCTGGAAATCGCTGCTGTGCCACTACGCGGCACGGTTTCCGTGGGGGATTCCTTGGCCTCCTATTCCTTCACGTTGTGCCAGAACCGGGTTCCGGTCTTACCGGCGCGCCGCAGGACTGGGACCAGCCCGAGGACCAGCAGGTCGGCGGCGGGTCATGGTGGGGGTGGCGGCTGCCGCCCTATGGGAGGTCGCGCCCCGCCGCCCCGCCGCCCCGCCGCCCCGCCGCCCCGCCGCGGAGCGCTCGGCGTCCACGGCCAGGACCGGCAGGGTGCGGGCAACACGGCGGGCGGTGCGGGACAGGACGTTGCCACTGACGTCGTACTTGTCGTCGAGCGAGACGAAAGTGGACCCGCCGATGCCGAGCCGGGCCAGCCCGTCCAGCAGCGCGATGCCCACACCGCCCGACCGCACGGCGACACCCGCCGTGCCCGGCCTGGGATGCCCGGCGGCGAAAGTGGCGTCCAGGCGGACGGCGTCCTCGGTGTTGGCCAGGCCCAGGCAGTTCGGGCCCACCAGCCGCATGCCGTGACGACGGCGCGCGTTCATCAGGTTCTCCGCCAGGTTTGCGTCCAGACAGGCCGAGACGACGAGCAGGGCGTGCACGCCGGCTTCCCCGCGCTCCTGGGCGACCTGGGGAACGGCCGCGGTGGGGACGGCGACGACCGCGAGGTCGAGCACTTGCGGCAGCGCGGCCACGGACCGACAGGCGCGCACCCCGGTGATCACGGACGCCTGCGGATGCACGACGAGGCCCCGACCGGTGAAGGACGCGGTGAGGATGTTGCGCAGGTTCGCCCGCCCCACGGATCCAGGAGTGCGGCCGGGGTCTGATCACCGCGACGGCGCGAGGGGCCGCAAGGGGCGCAGGGTGACGACGTAGGCGAGTCGGCCGCGGTTGTCCACGGCATTCGGCCTTCCGACGGGTGCGACGTCAGTGGGATCCGTGAGCCGGACTGGCCGCCGGACGACGGCAACGAGGACGACACCTGAACCCCTACCGACGTCCCCGCTCCCTGCCACCAGGCAGGGAGCGGGGACGTTCGTGCTTTGTGGCCAGGCCTGTGCGAAGGCTGCGAGGGCAAAAAACAGTCCCCGGTAGTGCTGCACGTGTCCTGAAGCTTCAGTCGTCACTGTCGCCTCGGTATCGCGCCGGCTTGCCGGGGGCCTGAACCACATCCTGTCGAAGCCGCTCCGCCGACTAGGCGTCCTCATCGACTTTGCGACCTTTTCGGTGTTGTGGCCTAAGAACCACCATCCACGCTTTATGTTCCGAGTCAATGGGTTTTAGGTAAATTTCTCGACGGCTGACGGGTGGGGGCGCCGCAGGCTGGAGACTGCTCGGAGCTGCTGCAGGGTCCGCGGTGCCGCGCAGATTTTGGTGGACAGGTCGGCAGGGTCGCAGGGCAGGCGGAGATCCGAGAGGGGCAGGGGGTGCTGGCGAAGGGAGAGCTGCTCGCCATCTATCCGGAGGGCACGCGTTCCCCCGATGGCCGGCTGTGCAAGGGCAAGGTCGGGGTGGCGGTGATGGCGCGGGCCGCTCAGCTTCCGGTGATTTCGTGCGCGGTGGCTTGGCACGTCCGCCTCGACATGGCCAAGCGGATCAATCTCCTGCCCGTCCCTGTACCAAGCCCGCGCCGAGCAGCGCTCAGCGCGTCGGACGGTAGGTCGCGATGATCACTCCGCTGCTGGTCGGCCGGGCGCTCACCAGCTGCAACTTCTTCAGGTTGGCATCGTCGGCGAACAGCTTCTTGCGGCCCTCGCCGGCCACCACCGGGTGAATCAGCAGTACCAGTTCGTCCAGCAGGTCCTGCTCCAGCAGCGAACGCACCAGCGTCGGGCTGCCCGCGACGGTGATGTCCTTGCCCTCGCTCGCCTTGAGCTCCTCGATCGCGGCCGCCAGATCGCCGTTGATGAGCGTGCTGTTCGCCCAGTCCTCGACACTGTCCAGCGTGGAGGAGACGACGTACTTGGGAGAATCGTTGATCCACTTGGCGAAGCCGACATCCTCGCCGCTGGTCACCGTCGGCCAGTACCCGGCCCACTCGGTGAAGGTCACCCGGCCCAGCAGAATCGTGTCGGCCGTCTCCAGCGTCTCCCCGAGCGCCGCGCCCATCTCCTCGTCAAAAGCGAACTGCCACTCGTTCGGCGACTGGGCGACACCGTCGAGCGAGACGAACAGACCCGAAACGACCTTGCGCATGATTCCTCCGTCATGAGTTCGGGGTCGTCTGCCCGGTCCCGGCCGGGACGGCCCTCTGGCCGGAACGAGCCGACCCCGTCGGCTACGCCAGGAAGACTATGCGGGCATCGAGACTGAGGTCTTGTACAGAAGCGACAGGGGCTCCGCCCTGTCCGGAGCGCTCAGCCGAGTGGCGGTCCGGCCGATGTACCGGGCCAGGGACCGCGCCAGATGCGGCTGGTCGAAGTAGCCCAGCCGGTGCACGACGTCCTGGGCCGGCGCACCCTCCTGGATCAGTACCGCCGCCTCGCGGGCGCGTCGGATCTGCCGGATGGCGCCCCAGGTGAGGCCCGTCGCCGCGACAAGGCGCCGCTGGAGGGTGCGCTCGGAGACGTCGAGGGTGGCGCCGTCGAGCATGGCGGGCACGATCGGGTCGCAGTCCACGATGCCCTCACGCACCATGCGCCGCACGAACGCCTCCGCGTTGTCGTAATCGGGCGGGTGCCAAGCGGAGCCCTTCAGCCAGACGGAGTGCGGCGTCACGTCGGGTATCTCCGCGCTACCGCCCACGAGCCGGCTGATCGGTATGTGCGGCATCGAGGTGCCGAGGGCAAAGCTGATGCCGAAGAACGTGGCGTCCTTGGGGACGGGGGCCAGGCAGGCCTTGGGCTCCGGGCCCAGTACGGCCGCCTGGACCTGACCGTGGTGCTCCCAGAAGACGAGCTCCCAGTGCGATGTCGCGATCGACGTCATCCGGCTCACGTCTTCGCTACGGCTGCGCCACACCCGCTCGATGTACGGCAGCTCCGACGGCCGGCTCTCGATCTCCAGACCCAACCGGATCATCCCCCGTTCACCGCTGCCTGAGCCGCCAGTGTGCCACGTCGTCCGGACGTCCAGAGCGAGTGCGAGATGCGCGGGGAGGATCGGCGCGGCTCGGCCTTGGCTCCCGCTGAGGCGGTCAGGGCACCTTCCTCGCGGCGCAACCATGATCGGCCTTCAGGCATGATGATCACCAACGAGTGATCCATGAGAAGGGGCATCCGTGCACGTAGACAGGCGCTGGGCCAGATCCGCCGTCGCCGCGGCAGGAGCGGTGATTTTCTTCATCACCGCCTGCGATGGGCCGTCAGCCCTGGCAGACGGTGAGAGCTCGCCGAATCCCGACTTCGCGGCTTTCCAGGCCAAGCCCTGTCCAAAGCTCACCGATGGCGACAAGGCCAACGGCCACCTGATCACCACGGCCGCCGGCCCGCGCGAAGGCATCACCGTCCGCCCCGGCGGCGAACCGCAGACAGTCCTCGTCAAGCTCTGCAACACCACCGGCAAGGCACTCCGCGACATCGCGCTCTCCGCGCAGGTCGAGTCCAACTACGCGGGCGAGCAGCCGCCCAAGCTATCGGTGGAGCGGCGCGAGGCCCCCGACGGCGACTGGCATCCCGTCGAACTGGTCGTGGCCAACGACTATCAGCCGTTGACCGGCGCTTCCGGTGCGCAGGACCTGCCTGCCCAGGGCACCCGCACCGTGGAGTACCGGATCAGCGCCGCCGAGGACGCCCCCGCGGGCCGGGGACGGCTCGGTATCCATGCCGTCCGGGCCGACGCAGACCCGTTCGACATGGAGGACATGCGGGGCGGCGGCAGCGGAGGATTCCCGCTCACCACCGCCTCTCGCGAGTGATGGGTCCGACCACATCCGACGCACGGGGGCCAATCCTCACGAGCGGCTGCGGGAGCTGCACACGATTGGAGCCGCGCTTCAGCAGGTCAGCGAATTCCTTCGGTCCCTCCACCTCGACGGCCCGCCGCCCTCACGGGCGGCTGGGTGCTTCGGCCCCGCCGCCTCGCTGCCCCGCCGGACCTGCTCCAGCACCCGTGCATGGAGTACGGCCCTTCGGCGGCACCGGGAGCAGGCTTCCGGTGAGGGTGTACCACTCGTCGGCGTCCGTGTACTGGACGGCAATGCTGACGCGCCCGTCGGGGAGGAGACTGGTGGTGACGGTGAGCTCGCCGGTGATGACGCCGACCTCGGTCATCACGCTGCCGGGCCCGGCTTTCGCCTCGTCGATGAATCGCTCCTGCTGGGGGCCGTGGTCGCTCATGAGGAGCAGGTACCCAGCATCTCGGTGAGCGTGTTCTTCTCGGCTTTGGTCACCGACAGCTCGTACGTCGCCTTCACCCACACCCAGGCCCGGGCGTAGGTGCACCAGTAGGTCTTGGACGGCGGCTGCCACGAGTAACTGTCAAGACTTGTGGATCAGCCTGGGAGTATGACCAACTTGCCCCGGACGTGCCCGCCCTCGCTTTCGCGGTGTGCCTCATGGGCCTCGGCCAGCGAGTATGTTCCGGCCACCGGGACCGTCAACTCGCCGCTCGCCGCCAGGGCCGCGGCTCGTGCCAGCCGCTTGGGGAGCTCATCGGTGTCAGCGGACACGAATCGCACACCGAGTTCAGCCGCGTTGAAGGCGGCAATGGTCGCCACCCGCTCGGGGCCGCCCACCACGTCGATCAACGCCGGCAGTGAGCCCTTTCCCGCCATGTCGAGTGCCGCGTCCACGCCCTTGTGCGAGAGCACGCGGATCCGCTCGGCCAGCCCGTCGCCGTAGGTCACCGGTTCGGCTTTGAGTGAGCGCAGGTACTCATGGTTGTGCTCGCTCGAGGTGCCGATCACGGTGGCGCCGAGACGCCTGGCGAGTTGCACGGTCACTGTGCCGACGCCGCCTGCCGACCCGTCGACGACCAGAGTCTCCCCGGGCTTCAAGCCGATATCGGTCAGCGCCTGATAGGCCGTGTTGGCGGCCACGGGCAGCGCGGCGGCGACTTCCCAGGACACTGCCTCTGGCTTGCGCGCGAGCTGTCCTGCCGGTGCCAACGCCAGTTCGGCGTATCCACCGGAGCCGATGGAGCCGAATACCTCGTCGCCGACTGTCAGGCCGCACACGCCGTCGCCGGTCTCCTCCACAACGCCGGCCACGTCGCCACCGGGCACTGCCGGGAACTCCACAGGCATCATCGCCACCAAGGCACCGGTGCGCAGCTTCCAGTCGATCGGATTCACACCAGCGGCCCGGACCCTGACCAGCACCTCGCCCGGCCCAGGGTGCGGAGCCTGGAGTTCGACGACACCCAACACCTCTGGGCCGCCGTACTGCGTGTACTGAACCGCGTGATAGGTCTCGGTCATGCCTGTCCTTCCCATCCTTCGGATCCTGCGTGTCCGGCTGTCAGACGGTCTCGTCGAGTAGGCGACGGTGTTCGGCGGGCAGCTGCAAGCGAGCCCCGGCGAGTGCTTCGTCGAGCTGCTCCGATGTGCTGACCCCGACGATCGGGGTGGCGGTCGGCTTGCCGCCGATCAGCCAGGCCAAGACGACCTGGGTGCGGCTTACACCGAGGTCCCCGGCCACCTTGCTCAGGGCCGTGAGCCGTCGGGAGTTGCCGGGGTGGTCGTAGGCATCGGGAAGCGGCCGGTCCGGGCGGCTGTAGAACCCGTTCAACAGGGCGGTGTACACCCACAAGGACAGGTCCGGCTCGCTGTCGACGTAGTCGATGACCTCGTCGGTGACCCAGCCGAAACGGTGGGCCTGGCCGGGCACCGGCACGCCGGGGCGGGGCTGGAGATAGGAATGGCGCAGCTGGAGCGCGCTGTATCCGGTCCAGCCGTTGTCCCTGGCGATCTGTCGGGCCCGCTCCACTCGCCACACCGGGTGGTTGGAGCAGCCCAGCCGGCTCACCGTGCCCTCGGCAACGAGTTCGCCAAAAGCCTCAGCGGACTCAGCCAGAGGGACTGTGCGGTCCTCCATGTGGGCCCAGTACAGATCGATCCGGTCGGTGCCCAGCCGACGCAGGCTGCCCTCGACAGCGGCCTTGACCGCCGACGCCGACAGGCCCTCGCGGTTGGCCGGCCAGTCGCCAGGGCCGACGGGTTGGGCACCCGCCTTGGTGCTGAGAAACACCTGGTCGCGCCAGCGGGGACGGCGGGCCAGCCACCGCCCGATGACCTCCTCGCTCTGTCCGCCGTGGCTGTTCGGATCGGACCAGAAGGCGTAGCAGTTGGCCGTGTCGACGATCGTCCCGCCGGCGTCCGCGAACCGGTCGAGCAGATCTAACGACCTAGCGGCGTCCACTGTGGTGCCGAATCCCATCGTTCCCAGCGCGAAGTTCACATCGGGCATACCTCGGGTCCTTTCCTGGCGAATGGCACAGACGCGCAGCGCGCGCCGGTCATCCTCGCAATTGAAGTGCGCTCGAAGGCAAGCCGGGGTTGTTCATGCCGCGGCGGCCTCAGGGCGTTCGACGAGGTGACCGTTCTCGAAGCGGGCGCCGGCGCGGACGAGGGCGACGAGGTGGGGTGCGGTGATCGCACGCCAGCGGGCCTGAGCGGACTCGGCCAGTTTGAACACCATCGCCAGTGCGGCTGCCGGGCTGCCCGCGCCGCGGGTGACCTTGGTCCGGAGCTTGACCGTGGAGAAGGTTGACTCGATGGGATTCATGGTGCGCAGACACCTCACGATGCCAACGCGTCAAGCTACGGCAGCGAGTTCGGTGGGGAACGCCGTGTTCTCGTCGAACAGCTTGCGGTGCTGGAGGCAGTGATAGAGCCGGCCGATCATGCGGTTGAAGAGGTTCCTCTGGGCGGCCGCGTGCCACTCTCCGTGCTCGCGGCGTCGTCGGTAGTGGGCGTTGGCCCCAGCGGAGGCTCGCAGCGAGGCGAAGGCCCAGAGGTAGCCGGCGTGGTTAAGGCGGTCGTTCTTCACCCACCGCCGCGTGATGGATGACTTCTTGCCGGATGCCCTGATGATGGGCGAGGAGCCCGCGTACGCCTTCGGATCCCGGGCGTCAGCGAAGCGGGTGTGATCATCCCCGATCTCAGCCAGGATCCGGGCGGCGAGCTGGATGCCGAGCCCGGGGAAGCTCAGCACGATCTCCCGCACTGGGTGCTGGGGCTGTGGTTCGGCGTCGACCGCTCAACCATCCGCGCGATCGGAGAGATCCGGGGCCTGCTGGCCGGTCGGGGATGCACGGTCCCCGACCGGTCCGGTCTGCGCCTCCCTGTCGGACGTGTTCGCCTACGCCAAGGAACCGCAGTCGTCATCGCCAGGACGACTCCGCCGGCTGGCACGACCATGCCTACCTCGCCCCGCGCCACGACTCCAAGAACACCTCTCTCGGCTCCAACGGCAAGGCCACCGACGGCCCCGCCTGCCAGAAGGGCCCAAGGCGTTTGGCGGCTACGCCGACCGCTGCCCTCCCGGCACCCGGCAGCCGCTGCTCGTGCTCTCGCCGTACAGCAAGGTCAACAAGGTCGACCACACCCTGACCGATCAGGCGTTCATCACCTGGTTCCCCGAGGACAACTGGTATACCGGCCGCCTCGGCGACCATTCCTTCGATGCCACGGCCGGCTCGCTGAAGGGCATGTTCGACTTCCGGCACCCGAACAATAAGCAGGTGCTGCTGAACGCGGAGGGCTCGATCAAGCACGTCGGTCCGATCAAGTACGTTGCGCCGGTGACCATCAGCATCACGCCGATGGAGAACACCGCCACCACCACCGATGCCTCCGCGTCTTCGGCGTGACATCACCGGCGCTGGCCGGCGCGGCACTGGCGGTGCTGGGGCTGGGCGTCGCGGGGGTCGCGTACGCGGTGGACCGCTGGCGAGCCGTTCCGCGGACGGGGCGGGAGCGCCTGGTGGCCTCCCCTGTGCTGCAGTAGCCGGAGGCGCTGCACTGCTGACGGGCGCGGCGTGAACACCGGTGTGCATGCGCCCAGTTGCCTTGTACCCCCAGCCGTATCCGGTGAGCGGAGACGCCCTTGAGACTGTTGACCAGCTTCGAGACGGCGACCTTGGGCGGGTAGTTGATCAGGAGGTGGACGTGATCGCGTTCGCCGTTGAACTCCTTCAGTTCCGCTTCGAAGTCCTCGCACACCTTGCGCATGACCTCTTCGCAGCGTGTCAGCATCTCGTCGTTGAACACCCCGCGCCGACACTTCGTCACAAATACCCCAAGTGTACATGCATCGCCGAAACGGCGTGCCTGCCACGCCTGTAGTCGTTCGGCCAATCCGTGAGGCCAATCGTTGTAGCGTCTTGGGTTGTGCAGCTCCGCTACAACTACCGGACCTACCCGGACGCCTCCCAGCGGCGTGCGCTGGCGCATGCGTTCGGGTGCGCCCGCGTGGTGTGGAACGACTGCCTGCGTGACCGGAAGGAAGCACACGCGGCAGGACTGCCGTATGTGAAATCAGCGGACCTGTCCCGGCTTCGCATCACGCAGGCCAAGCGCACCGAGGACCGGGCCTGGTTCGCCGATGTGTCGGCGGTCGTCCTGCAGCAGTCTCTGCGGGACCTGGACACCGCCTACAAGCACTTCTTCGACTCGATCAAAGGAAAGCGGCGGGGCCGGGCAGTGGGGCCGCCCCGGTACAAGTCGAAGAAGGACACCCGGCAGTCGATCCGTGTCAATACCAATGCCTTCTGTCTCCAGGAGAACGGCACGGTGTACGTGGCCAAGGTCGGGCGCCTCAAGGTCAAGTGGTCCCGTCGGCTTCCGGCCGCGCCCACGTCCCTGACCGTCACCAAGGACAGCTCCGGCCGGTACTTCCTCAGCTTCGTCGTGGACACCGAGCCGGACATCCTGCCCAGCCTGGAAACCGACGCCGGCATCGACCTGGGCCTGTCCGCCTTCGCCGTCCTGTCCGACGGCAGCAAGATCGACAGCCCCCGTTTCCTGCGCCGGGCGGAGAAGAAGCTCAGGCGCCTTCAGCGGGACCTGTCCCGCAAGGCCAAGGGATCGAAGAACCGGGCCGAGGCCCGTATCAAGGTCGCTCGCCAGCACGCCAAGGTGGCGGACCGGCGCCGGGACTGGCACCACAAGACATCCACACAGATCATTCGCGACGACCAAGCGGTGTACGTGGAAGACCTCGCGGTGTCCGGCCTCGGGCATACCCAGCCTCACCGACGCGGTCCGCACAGCGTCGGTGAGGCTGGGGGCGAGGGTGGACAGCCTCGGTGACATAGCGGTAGGCCGTCGTGGTTCCGACGCCGAACCCGGCCGCGAGCTGGGCATACGTGTGTCCCACCCGCAGATGGGCGAGTGTCAGCAGGGCCTGGCGGCCGGCGCTCAGGCGTCGCCAGCGTGAGCCGATGTCGCGGCGGTGTCGCCGCAACTGCTGAGTGAGGAAGCGGAGGGCAGAGCTGGACACGTCGACGCCCGACGGGTAAACAAGCATGTGAAGCCTCTGGTGGAGACGGTTCTCTTGGTCGAGAACCCATCTACCAGGGGTTTCACCACGTTGTCAGCCCAACCGCCGTACTCCAGAAGCAGGTTGGAAAGGGCTCAATCAGTCCTGGATTTCACCGGGTGAGCGTTCCTCGCCCGTTGAGGACGTCGGCGAGCCCGTGCTTCAAGATGCGGTTGCCGACACTTGCTGGATACCCTCGGTGTGTGGGGTGGTGACGAGTCCCGTGTCCGGGCGTACCACTGCTCCGGCGGAAGCGACGACTTCCGCCATACAGACTCATGCAGCGTTCACGCCTCCACGGGAGGAAGGTTTGCTATGAGTTTCACTACTACACGTGCAGCAAAAGCTGCCGCGGCAACTGCGATCGCAATTCCCCTCACGCTTGGCGGCCTGACATCGCAAAGTCATGCGCAGGGTCCGTCCCCCAGCCCGTCGGGAACATTCGGTCCCGGCTGTTCGGCGCTCTCCGAGAAGGTTGACACGTCCAAGGACAAGGTCACGGAGGGGGCGGCCGCACATCCACAACTCAGCCAGCTGGTCTCAGCCGTGGTCAGGGCGAGGCTGAGCGGCTCCCTCGACGGGAAGCCCAACATCACCGTCTTCGCGCCCAACAACCAGGCTTTCCAGAAGCTGACCGTGTCGCAGCTCAGTTCCCTACTGGGCAATCAGGGCCAACTGAAGAAGGTACTGACCTACCACGTCGTGGACAAGCAAATCACCCCAAGTGAACTCTCCAAGGGTTCCTTCACGACGATGGAAGGCGGGAAGCTGACCACGTCGGGATCGGGCACCGACTTCAAGGTCAACGGCAAGGCGAACATCGTCTGCGGCAACATCAAGGTTGCGAACGCCACTGTGTATGTCATCGACTCCGTGCTCAGGCCACCGTCCTGACACATTGAAGCGCTCCCGCTCGATGGCCTTTTCCAGGCCGCGGCGGCACCCTCACCACACCGGACCGAACGCGGTCGACTCGGTTTCCGGGAGCATGCCCACGTCCGCGAGGGAGTCGCCGCCCAGCGCGACCTCGATTTCGTCTGGTCCCGAAACCAGGGTCCGTTGCGTGATCGTCTTCTGTCCGGGTTCATCCGATGAGACCGAGGGCGGTCAGAGGTCGGTGCCAGTCGCGGGCTGCATGGCGTAGGGCGGTGGCGATGTTGGTGCGGCCGTCTTGGCGGTGGACGCCGATGGCGAGGTTGCGCAGGCCGGCCATGACGCGTGGAAGGCTGCCGGTACGGATCTTGGAGTCGTCCTCGCGGAAGGTCCGGTCCCGGACGTGGTGCAGCAGGTTTTCGATCTTCCAGTGCCCTCTGATCCAGGCTGCGAGCCGGGCGCCGCTCGCGGTGCCGGGCGGCAGGCTGGTGATCAGGTAGACGCGCTCGATGGTGAGCTTGCCGCTGGTGAAGTCCTTCCTCCAGCGCACGACTTGAAGGGCCTGGCGGGCATCGGGGTAATCAAGGTGGGCGAAGGCGGCGGACTTCAGCTGTCTGATCTCCAGGCGGTGATGCGCCGTGGTGCGCTCGTAGTGGTCCAGGGCGATGTCCTGCCAGGGCAGGCGGCGGACGCGGTCGAACAGGGTGGGGTGGTTGGCCTTGACCTGGGCGATGTGGTGAGCGCCGCGGGTGCGGAGGTAGGTGCCGTGGGCGTGCTGGGTGTGCAGGGCGTCGGCGGTGATCACCGTGTCGGTCAGGTTGATGGTGTCCAGCAGGGGCCGGAAGGCGGGGATTTCATTGCTCTTGTCTGCGATCTGGCGCTGGGCCAGGACGCTGCCGGTGTGTTCCATCGCGGCGCGCACGGTGACGTGCGCGGTGGTGGCGGTGCGTGAGCCGCGCAGGGCCTTGCCGTCGACCGCGATCGCCCGTAGCCCGGGCCTGGCCGGGGTGGCGCGGGCGGTGAGGAAGGCGCCGATCGCCCGGTCCAGGGCGTCGCCGTCGAGCTGGACAAGAAGACGTCGCAGGGTGTGGGGGTGCGGGACGGACACGACGCCGGTCAGCGGGTCGACGGGGAAGCCGAGGGCTCGGCAGGCCCAGGCGGGGGCGTCGGATATCCACTCCGCGATCGCGGTGAGTGACCGGGCACCGGCCAGCACGCTCGCCGCGGTCGCGGCGATGAGCGCGGGCAGCGGATAGCGGCGTCCGCGAACGCCTCGCGGGTCGGGCACCAGGTCCAGGAAGCCGGACAGGCCGACCGCGTCCGACAGCGGAGCCGGCTCGGAGGCCCGGGTCAGTTGATCCAGCGCGGCAGGGATGAGGGAAGATGCAGGAGCAGGCACGGACTCGCCAGGTGTTCATGGGACTTCGACACTCACATGATCACCGGCACCGTGCCTGCACTGCGTTCGCTCTCCCCTGCCCGAACCGGGACGTCCAGCGCGACTCCAGACCAGTCCGGCGCACCGGACGGATCCCAATCATGCAACGGACCCTGCTGGAGTAGGGCGCGTACGACCTGAACGACACCGAAGGACTCCCGCTTCTGGCCAAGGAAGGCGGGCCGCACACAACTGAATTCGCGAAGCTCAAGAACTACGCAGCAAAGCCCGTCAAGGTTCCAGCCGGGAAAGAAAGTACCATCTTCTACCTGGCCAAAATGAAAATCACCGGACCACCGAAAGAGACAGCACGTAAGTGCCGCTTCGAATATGAGCAGGGTGGTCGGGCGTACATCCAGACGCTGGACTGCGAGCTCGAACTCAAAGTTGCCGAGTAGGGGCTTTCGCAGGACCCTCTGCAGCTCTGCTGCAGGCCAGTCGTCAAGCCAAACGAGCTGACAGACGATCTACTCCGCGGACGGTCGCCCACGACCAGCACGAGCACCCCGAGCCTCGACAGCCTTCCACTTATCCTGACACCTCGTGACGAATCGAGATGCGCTACGGCTCGCGCGGTGCGGCAGCGCCAGCCGGGGGCGGCCTGTGCTGCATCGGCAGCTCCACATGGAGCTTGTACCCACCGTCGACTGTGCACTCGGCGGCGATCGTGCCGCCGAGGAGTTCAGCGCGTTGGCGCAGGCCGGCGAGGCCGTGGTGGGCGCTGGGCAGGGGTAGTGCCGGCCGGGTGGGGGCGGTGTTGATGACGGTGGTGTGGAGGGCGCCGTCCCTGTGGTGGATGTACACCCTCGCCGTGGCGCCGGGGGCGTGTTTGCGGACGTTGGTCAAGGCTTCCTGGACGGAACGGTAGACAGCGCGTTGAATGCTGGGCGGAAGGTCTTCGGGCAGGTCCGTCTCCAGTTCCGCTTCGATTCCACTGCCGCCGACCAGTTGCTGCAGGTCGGCGATGGAAGGCTGGGGAGTGAGCTCTGTCGGGCGGCTGCCGGATGCGCGCAGCACGCTGACCATGTGCCGCAGTTCGTCCAGGGTCTGCACGCTGAGCCGTCGGATCGTGGCCGCGGCCTTTCTGGTCTCGGGATCCCGGCTGCCCACCTGGAGTGCTCCGGCCTGTACCGCGATGAGGCTGACCTGGTGGGAGACCACGTCGTGCATCTCCCGGGCGAGTTGTGCGCGTTCCTTCGCCAGGACGCTCTGGGCGGTCAGCAGCCGCTCGTGCTCGCGGGCCTCGGAGATTTCAGACAGTCGAAGGGACAGTTCGCGTCGGGCCTGCACGAGCTGTCCCAGGAAGACGGGGGCGACTGAGACGGCCAGGGTGTAGGTGAGGTGGACCAGACTGGAGGTCTCAGCAAGGTCGGCCGCCTCCAGGGACGACCACGGCCAGGGCAGGAAGTCCGTGATCGCGTAGGCCAGGGCGCAGCCGGCCAGCAGGATGCGGTGGCGGCTGAGAGAGGAGAGCGTGTACAGCGCGGCCAAGGTTGCGAATACCGCGTCGGAGACCATGGCGGTGGGGAGTGTGAACACGAAGGTCGTCAGTGGCAGGCGGCGACGCAGCGCGAGGGCAAGCGCGGCGAGCAGCGCGCAGGCCATGGCCGCGTGCTCCTCAATCTCGATGTGGGCCCAGGCATCAGCCAGCGACGCCCCGATGAGGGCGGCGTCCAGCAACCGAGCCGGCAGGCGTCGGACGTTCAAAGGGTGTCCCCATCCCGTGGTGGCGGCAGGAGGCCCGCGCGTTCGGCGATCAAGGCCGCCTCGACGCGGCTGCTGACCCGCAGTTTGCTGAGAACGGCGCTGACATGGCCTTTGACGGTGCCGGTGCTCAGGTGCATCCGTTCGCCGATGTCGGTGTTGGCGAGCCCCGCTGCTATCAGTATGAGGACGGCACGCTCGCGTTCAGAGAGCCGGGCAGCGAGTCGGACAGCGGAGGGTTCGCGCGCACCCTTGTCGAGGTAGCCGTCCACCACTGTGCGGGTGACCTTGGACGACAGTACGGTCCCACCCTCGGCCAGGGTTCGTACCAGGTAGGGGAGATGCTCGGGGTCGGTGTCCTTGAGTAGAAATCCGGCGGCGCCCGAGCGCAGGGCGGTCGCCACGTACTCGTCGGTGTCGAACGTGGTGAGCATGGCCACCACTGGAGGATGGGGGATACGACGAATGTTGGCCAGAATGGTGAGCCCGTCCACGTCCGGCATCCGGATGTCCAGCAGGACCACGTCAGGGTGCAGCTCGCCCACCGTCCGGACGGCCTGGCTGCCAGGTACCGCGGCGATGACCTCAATGTCCTCAACAGCGTTGAGAATATGCGTGAAGCCCAAGCGGATCAGGGCTTCGTCGTCGACCACCAGTACCCGGATCACGTGCGCTCCGCTCGTCGCATGCCCGCCTTTCGATCCTTACCACGCCGGAAGCCGTCTGTCGGCGACCGACGTGCGTTTCCCGCCAGACGGCGGCGCGGGTCCGGCCAGTCGGCCAGGTAACTCCGGCCAGTCGACGGGGCGCCTCTGGAAAGTTGCCGGGGTGGCTGGGACGACTGGTCGGTCGACCTTGAAGGCATGACGCAGAACGCATCGTTGACCCTGTCGGCACAGGTATCACGTGAGCTTGGGACGGATCGCTCGTCCACCCCGGTCAGCGCACCGTCGACGGGCCGGCTCATTGGTATCGACCTGGCCCGCGGGTTTGCCGTCTTCGGCATGTACTCCGCCCATGTCGGACCCGACGTGACGGTGGGCGGACCGATGGGGATCCTCCTGGAGTTGGCGCGGGGCCGCTCCTCCGCCCTCTTCGCCCTGCTCGCCGGCTTCTCGCTGGTCATCATCACCGGCCGCCCGCATCCGAGGACAGGGCGCCTCGGCCGGCAGGCGGTCGTCAGGATCGTGATCCGCGCCGTCATCCTCCTGGTGCTCGGCTACGCCTTGACCGCACTGGACACTCAGGTCGATGTGATCCTCAGCTTCTACGGGCTGCTCTTCCTGACCGCGCTCCCGCTGTACAGGTTGCGGGCAAGGACGCTCGCACTCGTCGCCGGCGCGGGCGCACTGATCTTGCCCCAAGTCCTGTACGCGGTAAGGAAAACGATCGAGGAGGGGAGTTGGGCGGATGCCATCACAGCCGGCGACCCGCTGGCCAGGATCAACAACACGGACGGCATCATCGAACTTTTGTTCACCGGAGAGTATCCGGTTCTCACCTGGATTCCGTTCCTGATCGCGGGCATGGCGGTGGCCCGGATCGATCTCTCTTGCTCCCGTATCCGCTCCCGGCTTGCCCTCACCGGCGGGGCACTCGCTCTCCTCGGCTACGGAGGCTCCTGGCTGGCCCTGCGCCTGGTCCCCCACGCTCTCTCCGCCGTCGCGGCCGCCACGGACGGCGGTTCGGCGTCGTCCGCGTGGTGGTCCGACAGCGTCGGCGAGCCACAGAACCGCACCCCGCTCGCGTGGTTGCTGGTGGCCGCACCGCACAGCCAGACGACCTTCTCCATCCTCGGCAACACGGGCATCGCCCTCGTGGTGGTGGCCACGTGTCTGACGGTCGCCGCCCGCATGCCGCGCCTCACGCGTCTGGCCACACCCATTGCGGCGGTCGGTATGACAGCGCTGACGGTCTACGTTCTCCACATCGTCGCTCTTTGGTTCTTCACCGACGTTTGGCACGTGGCCAGGGTCGAGGACGAGACCATGGCTGCCTTGCCCGTGCTGCTCGGCTTCATCGCGGGTGCCACGCTCCTGGCGACGGTCTGGACCCGGCTGTTCCGGCGCGGCCCCCTGGAGTACCTGCTCCACATCGCGACCCGGCCCGCCCTGCTCATCAAGTGAGAGACGGAGGCTCCCGCCCAGGCGGCGGCCCTGTGCGCCGTCATCGTCTGCCGGGGCTGCCGCCGTGGCACGGTCAAGGCTCCGCGGCGTCGACCATGATGCCCAACTCGCCGCGCTGAAGCGCGAGCTGGGATCCATCGCCCAGGTCCGGCCGGTGAGACTGTCTCGACGCGTGTGAGCAGGCCACCGTCATCGTCGTGCAACCATCCCCGGCCGAACGGGCGGCCGTCTGGCTCGGCGTCGCCTCCACATCCGTCAGCGGCGGGATCCACTTCGCCTCTGGCACGGCGAAGCTCAACGACACGTACTTCAACACGGCGACGTACAACCCCCCGTCGCGGAGAGGCTTGGTGGCCTGCCAGGAGATCGGGCGCACCTTCGGCCTCGACCACCAGGACCAGGACACGAACTTCGGCAACGCCAACCTGGGCACCTGCGGGGACTACACCAACAACCCCGACGGGGCGCCCACCTCAACCGGCACGACAACGACGAGCTGGCAACCATTTACGGGCACCTCGACTCGACGAGCACCGTCGACCAGTCCGCGGCCGTGCCGCTGCTGCGGGGGCGAGGAGGCCCATCGCTTCCCAGTGCCGCAGGACGTGCGTGGGGAGACCGAAGCGTTCCGCGACGGCCCCGATGCTCATCGCCGCGACTTCACCGCCGCTCGAACCCGCCGGCACCCTCACTGCCCGAGGGGACCGGGACGCGGTGGCCCTCGCCGTTGGCGCGCACGCACCTGCCGGCCCTGTGCTGCTACCTGGGGGACTTGCCTGTGCGGGAGTCACCGATCAGGCAGAGCGACTGCCCTTTCTTGATCCACTCGGAGCTGGCAAGCGTATGGATCGTGGCTGGGGCGATGTTGGGGTTGGCGTCGAAAAGTCGGAGGTCAGCAGGGGCCTTCTCCCGGGGAAGGTTCGCCGCCTTGGCCCGCAGCTTCGACCTGCGGCGGGCCAGGGCGTCGTACTCGGCCATCAGCGGTTCGGCGACGAAGCCGCGGTAGGTCATAAGACCGAGGTCAAGGCGACGCATCCGGTGCGGCAGCCGGACGCTGCTCTTCGCCCCCCATACGATCGCAGCTATGGGCGAACATCGGTCCGCAGCGGAGCCTCGTCGGCGGCCCCGTCAGGGTAGATGGTCGCGGCTGACGTCCTCGCGCTTCGTGCCGGCGGTGGTGATCTCGCTCATCGTCGCCGCACTGGCCGGTCTCTTCGTCGGTGCCTACGGCTGGGCGATGGCCAATCCCGTACCGCATCGTATCCCCGTCGCGGTGACGGGGAAGTCGGCCAGCGGCGATCGGTTCGTCGGTGCGCTGGAGTCCGCGCTCCGCACCTCACTGGTCCTGCACCCGTACTCCGACTACGGCAGTGCGCTCGCCGCGGTCGACGCGCAGAGGGAATTCGCGATCCTGCAGCGCCGTCCGGCCGGCGTGGAGGTCGACGTGGCGAGCGCGGCGGGTGCGTCGGTCGCCCGGGTCCTCGGCCAAAGCGCCCCGGACGTGGGTCGGGCGCTCGGTATCTCCGTCCAGGTCAGGGATATCAAGCCGCTTCCGGCCACTGACCCCCAGGGGCTCGCGCTCTTCTACATCGCCCTGGGCTCGACCATCCTGGGTTTCGTCGGTGCCATCCAGCTCGGGGTGCATGCCCAAACACTGCGCCCCGCCGAACGGATCGCCACTACCGTTTGCTATTCCGTGCTGGGTGGCCTGTGCATTTGTGCCATGTCCGACTGGGTGCTCGGCGTGGTGCGGCTGCCCTTCGCCCAGTCGTGGGGCATCTGCACGCTCACCATGTTCACCGCCGGCATGATCTTTACTGCGTTCCATACCTTCCTGGGCCGCTGGGCACTTCTGCCGACGTGGCTGCTGCTCGTCATCCTCGGCAACCCCTCCTCCGGAGGCGCAGTTGCCTGGCCGCTGCTCCCTCCGGTCCTGGGCTTTCTGGGACGGTTCCTGCCACCGGGCGCATCGGTGAGTGCTCAGCGCAACGCAATCTACTTCCCTCACAACCAGCACATCGAGCCTTATGTCGTGCTCGCTGTGTGGTGCCTGGTCGGCATGTCGGTCTTCCTCGTAGGGCGTGCACGCCACCCAAGCGCTCGGGCGAGCGCACCGGCCACCGAGGCCGGTGCGGGATGAGCGTGAGCGTCGTCCGTCGCACGGGAACGGGGTGGCCGACCCAGGCGCGGGCGCTGCGACCCATGGTTGAACCAACGTCGTCAGCCGCCCCGCCAATGGTCCTTTTGAAGCGTCGCTGTCCATCGGCCTCGAGCCGCGGCGGGGCCACTCGGCGACCCAATTGAAGCGCTCGCGGGCGCACCACTGCTCCGCCCCTGCCGCGAGGCGGAGCCGGACGGATTGCCCGGTCCGGCGGCCGAGGTGCGGACCTGGCGATGCGCCGACGTGGCCCGGCGGCCCGGGGCCGGCACTCGGCCCACCGGCCTGGACCAAGACCCATGTGGCGACGGAAAGTCGAGTGCGGCCTTGGCGTCGGGGTGATCACCAGCCAGTCCAGGTCGTACGAGCGTCTACACACCCGCTGCTCGTCAAGCCGAGCGGACGGAGCGGGCAGCGCCTCATTTGGGGCCTTGGTATCGGGCATGGCTGGTGTGCCAGATGAAGGAGCGGGCGATGCCCTCCAGGGCGCGGGCGTGGGCTGTGAGCGTGCTCGGGGGATCGCAGGCGAGGCTCGTGATCCATCGCCGGGCGACGGCTGCTTCGTTTTCGCACATACCACTGGCGCGTGCAAACGCCTCCTCGAGGTTTCCGCCGTGCCGCGCCCGCAGCAGCGTGGGCAGGCTCAATGGCTGCACCGGCCCTCGCGCCACCTCACGTTCGTAGGAGGCCAAGTCGTTGACCCAGCCCGCGAGATTGGCCACAGCGGTCTCCAGGTGCCGCACCGGCGCCAGCGCCCGCTGCGCGTCCGCCAGTTCGTAGTCCAGGACAATCTCCGCCGCGGCAATGATCGTCCTGACGAACACGGTGTGCGGACGCATCTCCAGATAGGTCGCGAGCGCAACCCTCTCCGGCTCCGCCACATGGTGTGCCTCCCAGACCAGAGCCATGATGGTGTCGCGCAGGCTTGCGGCAAGTCGGAGGTACGCGGCTGGGCCGGTCCGGGCCCGGAAACGGGCAAGCAGGTCGTACAGGGCGGCGGGGAACGGGCCCATGAGGGGAGGCGGGCTGCCGCTGGCCAGGACGAGCATCAGCTCAGCGGAGCGGTCGACAAGACCAACCGGGTCGCCGGCGGCGTTGCCCTCGCCGTGCACGTCGTCGAACGCGGTGAGCCACAGCAGGAGTTCCGCGAACAGAACCAGATCGTCCGCGTCGGCGGTCGGGAAGGTACGCGATGCTCCGTGACTCGTGATGTTCACCAGAACACTCCTGGCCCTGGCGGAGGGAAGCAGCGGGTACTCCTCCAGCCAGCCGAGGAGTTGGCGTTCCGTGTGATTCCCGTGCGGACTCGCGGGGAACGGACCGGGGAACGTGGCGGTGAAGTCCGGTTGAGGCAGCATCGTCGCCGCATCGCCGGTGCCTGTCATACGGCCTCCCGGTGGCGGCGCACGGGCGTCCGCGCCTCGGCGGTCATGCGCAACGTGGACGGATGCAAGGTGATCGCTCCGACCGGCCGAACGGCAGGTCCTGGGACGGGCCGCAGCCGCCAGCGGGACGCGATCAGGGCCGTGATCAGGGTCGCTTCGGCCAGCGCGAACTCGTTGCCCATGCATTGCCGCTTTCCGGCCCCGAACGGAATGAACGCCCCCTTCGGGGGCTGCGGACGCTCTGGCAGCCAACGGTCGGGATCAAAGCGGAGCGGGTCAGGGTACAGGCCGGGGTCACGGTGCAGCGTGTAGGGGCTCCACACGATGTCCTCCCCGGCCGGCAGATCCACGGCTCCGAGCCGCACGGGCTCAATGGTCTGACGGGTCACCAGCCATGCCGGGCTGTACAGGCGCAGACTCTCGTTGACCAGTCTGCGGGTGAACGTGAGCCGCGTCAGAGTCTTCGTGGTCAGGGGCTCGTCCGTGAGGACCGTGTCGGCCTCGTTGTGCAACTGCCGCTCCAGGTCCGGGTTACGGCCCAGCTCGTGGAACAGCCAGGTCAAGGTGACCGCAGTGGTTTCCGAACCCGCCGCGAGCAGGCCCGTGACCTCGGACAGGATGTCCTCGTCGGCCAGCGGCGTACCGTCCGGCTCCTGGGCGGACAGAAGGAGCGACACGATGTCGTCGTGGGCTTCCGGCCGCGCCAGGTGGTCGGCGATGACCTCACCCACAGCAGCACGCATCACATGGCCGGCACGCCGCGCCCGCCGGTTCCCCCGGGTCGGCAGCCGTTCGAGGAGGGGAAGTGGCAGCAGGGCACGGCGGAGAGCCGCGGCGAAGAGGGTGTCGACGCTCTTGAGGATCGCGTGCCCGGTGTCGCGGTCGGGAATGGTGGAGAACAAGGCCCCCATGACGACGTTCTGCGTCATCAACTGCATCTCGGTCTTCAGATCCAGTGGCCCCATGCTCTGCCATGCCGCGATCATCGGATCGACTGTGGTGTGCATGGTCCGGACGTACTGGTCGACCTGTTGGTGGTGGAACGCGGGTTGCATCAGGCGGC
The DNA here is from genome assembly GCF_006540305.1 of Streptomyces sp. 6-11-2. Taxonomy (GTDB): domain Bacteria; phylum Actinomycetota; class Actinomycetes; order Streptomycetales; family Streptomycetaceae; genus Streptomyces. The sequence goes on from NZ_BJOR01000001.1 coordinate 7,828,122, forward strand.
GGCGCCTCAGGTGCCGGCTGCCCTCCGCGACCGGCAGGGCATCCTTGCCGAAGAGTTTCAGCTTCTCGAACAGGAGCCCTTTGCTGAAGTGTCCCGATTTGCTGGTGAGCATCTCCTGCAAGAGCTCGGGAGAGTTGATGACGGTCACCGTCTTCGGGCCGATCGAGATACGCACGATCGGCCCGTGCTCGCGCAGGCGCTGCAGAAAGGCCAGACGGTCCCTCGCCAGAGGCACCGCGTGTCCGATGAGCGGCACACGCCCTGGAGCGTATGGCGGAACGTGCAGGTCGGCGTTCACGGTTGGTGCCTCCGTCTGTGATCCGGGCTGAAGGGGGGCGGGACGGTTCAGGGCCGGCGTGTCTGCAGCAGCTCGAGCGCGGCGGTCACCTCGGCCTGTGCCATGGCCTGCGGGGCGTAAAGGGTCTTGTCGTGCCAGAGGGCAGGGTGGTGGTGGCCGGAGGAGTGGACGGCTTCGCGCAGGATGTCCTCGGCGAGTTTCAGGGCCTGGGCGGCCTCTGGCCTGCCCGCGTGATCCGGGGAGTTGAGGAGGATGTTCACGGCATAGGCGGTCTCCTCGGCGGTGCCACCCCACACCCCCCAGGATCCGTCGTCGCCCTGAGCGGCCAGTACCCAGTCGGCGGCTGAGCGGACGGCGTCGCGGGTGGTCGGGCCCGTGTGCCCGGAGAGAGCAGTGACGCACCGTTCGGTGGCGTAGTAGGGGGACGCGTGCCACTTGTCGCACCAGGCGCCGTCGGACTGTTGCTGGGCGAGGAGCCAGTCGCGGGTCAGGTCCATACGGGCCTGGAGAGCGTCACCTGTCGTGGGCCGGTGGCTCAGCCAGGCGGTGAGCGCCTGGAGGGCGTGGGCGTTGGCTGTGCTGGAGCCGGTGTCCTCGCCGACATAGCAGTCGTAGTGGTCGCCGGCCTCGAAAGCGGACAGCGGGGAGGGGTCGCGGGGTGAGCCGGCGAGGGCGGACACCAGCACCGCCATCGCGGTGTCGTCGGTGTCGGGCAGCAGGCCCGGGGCGCCGCGTACGCCGGCGGCGTCGTAGATCTCCGCAGCCCAGGCGCGGACGGGTGGCACACAGGTGGCGGGCAGGCCGGGACGGGCCAGGGCGGCGGCGACCCAGAGCCGCTCGAAGACGGAGATCGGCGTGGCCTCCGGGAAAAGACCGTCATAACGCTCCGCCACGGCGGTCAGCGCGGTGACCGCCTGTTCCCGGCCCGTGCCGGGACCGGTGGCCAGCCAGGCGGCGGTGGCGGCGGGGGAACTGCCCAGCAGCCCGCCTGGGACGCCAGGCACCATCTGCGGCAGGCGGCGCGCGACCCCTTCGAAGGTGTGGTGCAGCTTGAGTGGCACACCGCCGGCCACCTGGCACCGCTCGGCCACGCGGTCGGGCAGCGCCGCCTGAAATCCGCGCGGCTGAGCCAGGCGCTGCCCGCGGGCCCACGGGCCGAGCCGGGACAGGGCCGCGACCTCCGGCTGGTCCAGGTGGTCGTTGATCAGGATGACCAGGTCGGGGGCGAGGATCTCGATGGCCGCCGTGTCCGGCCACCCACCGGTCCTGGACAGGTCCCGCAGCGCTGCGAGCCCGTTGTCCACAGCCGCGGCGAGCTGCTCGCGCGAGACGCCTGCGGCCGTGTCCTGGCGCAGCGTGGACAGGAGGGCTTCCGTGGCGCTGAGCGTCGGCAGCAGCCGGTAAGGCGCGGGTCCCTCTCCCCAACTGCCGGCGGCGGACTGCCTCTCCAGCAGCCACGTCAGACGCCGTTCGTGTCCCTCCAGCCATGGTGCCCAGGAGGTCACCCGGGCCGTCTCATACACGGAGGGACGCACGTTGCCCCAGGGATCGTTGTCGACCGACGTCACCAAAATCTGGGCCCGCTCCACGTAGCTGTTCGTGTGCCGTGCCCGTATCGGGGTCGCCTGGTGGGACATGGATCTCATGACTGCCTTTCCGTGGCTATCCATACGATCTGTTTCAGCGTCTCGGCGACGTCCTGGGGCAGGTCTGCTTCTTCCAGCGTGGCGAGAGCGGTGTCGCGCCTGGCGGTGATCATCTTTTCGACCCGCTGCCGGGCGCCGGTGGTCTCCATGAGGGTGCGGACCCGGTCGATGTCCTCGCTCCCCAGTTCCGGGCTGCCGACCAGGGTGCTGAGCAGCTTCAGGTCGGCCCCGGAGGCGTCCTGGACCGTGAGAGCCAGGAGCGCGGTGGCTTTGCCCTCACGGATGTCGTCTCCGACAGGCTTGCCGGTCTGTACCGGATCACCGAAGACGTTGAGCAGGTCGTCGCGCAGCTGAAACGCTTCTCCCAGCGGGATGGCGAAATCGGTGCAGGTCTGCAGCAGCTGCGGATCGCCGCCGGCCAGGGAAACGCCGAGGTGCAGGGGCCGTTCCACGGTGTATTTCCCCGTCTTGTACCGGGCGACCCGCAGCGCGGCCTCGACGTCTCCGGACATCCGGTCGGTCGACAGCAGATCCAGGTACTGCCCGTAGACCAGCTCGGCGCGCATGCTGTCCACCAGCGGCAGGACCCGGGCCCGTGTCCCGGCTCCGAGCCCTGCGCCCGCCAGCATTTCGTCCGACCACACGAGCAAGAGGTCACCGAGGAGGACGGCGGCACCCCGGCCGTGCGCCTCCGCCTTGCTGAGCCGCCCACCGCCGCTCATGTACTCGGCGGCCAGCGCGCGGTGGGCCGAGGGCCGTCCGCGGCGAGTATCGCTGTCGTCCATGACGTCGTCGTGGATCAGGGCGAACGTCTGGAACAGCTCCAGGGCGGCGGCGACGCGAAGGACCGCGTGGAAGTCTTCCGATGCGCCTGCGGCCTGCCATCCCGCCACGCACAGCAAGGGGCGCAGTCGCTTGCCGTTGGAGAAGAGAAGTCGGCGGACGGTGGTGAACAGCGGTGCCATTTCCGGGCCGAGTGCTGCCCGCTCCTGCACGACGACGAAGTCCTCGAGTACCGCGTCTACATCGTCACGAACGGATATAAGGGTCGGAATATCGGTGTCCCACGCGGTACCAGCCATCGATGCACGTACCTTCCTTGAAGCGAGAATCCCAGGCAAAATCGCCCTTTTCCCGTGGCCGGGCAGAACACGGCCCCCGGGTTTGCACCCCGGGGGCGGTCGGTCAGCTGTCGGTGTTGGTGATGTGGATCAAGCGGACACGGGGACGCTACCCCGCGTTGATCTCCGTGAATCCGGTGTCTGCGGAGTGAAACGGCAGGGCAGTGAGGTGAGAACGCGATAGATGGGGCCTGGCTGGTACGTCAGAGTGGCAGCCGGAACGGTGAGTTCGATGTCCGGCAGCCTGCCCATCAGCCGCTCGATGGCCGCGACCGACACCACGAACACGATGTCCTCGGCGGGGCAGGAGTGCGGACCGGCCGCGAAGGCGAGGTGTGCCTTGTAGTCGGAGCGCTGCTCGTCGCTCACCTGACCGGCGTGGGGGCAGGTGTTGACCGCCGCGTAGGAGACCATGATGGGCTCTCCGGCCTCGATGGCGCGCCCGTGGAACGTGACGGAGCGCCGCGCGCGGTGGAGGCTGTACATGGCCAGCGGCGGATCCGCCCAGAGCACCTCGTCGATGGCGTGCCTGATGGGCAGACTCCCGGTGGTGAGAGTGCCCCGGTACCGTTGGTCGGAGAGCATCTGCGCGAGGGTGTTGGCGATCAGGCCCGCCAGCGTGCCGTAGGCCGCGCCCTGAGTGATCAGTACCTGGTTGATCACCTCCTCCGGGCTGAGCCCGTGCGGGTGGTCGATGAACCAGGAGGTGAGGTCGCGGCCGCGCCGCGCGCTCTTCATGGCGTAAAGGCTGCCCAGATACGCGGTGAGAGCCTGCTCGCCCGCCTCCTTGGCCTGCGGGACCGTACTCATCATCGCCTCGATCGCCGACATGAGCTGGTCCGCGCCCTCGTCCGGCATGCCGAACAAGGTGTTCAGGACCATGAGCGGCAGCCTACGGGCGTACTGGGCGACCAGGTCGGCCCGTCCCGTATGGGCGAACTCGTCCAGAAGCGTGTCCGCGTGACGCCGCGTCACATCCCGTAGGTACTGGGGGTCGAGGAGCGCGAAACTGTCGGTGATGACCTTCCGCAGATGCGCGTGTTCCTCGCCGTCGGCGAAGAACAGGCTGGGCCGCCACTGCAAGGGCTCCTTGACCGGACTGTCTGCCGGCACCGTCGTGTCCCAGCCCCGGGTGTCCTTGGTCCAGGTACCGGGGTCCTGCAACAGGTCGAGAGCGGCCCGGTAGTCGGTGACCACCCATACGACGACGCCGGGATCGATCTCGGCGCGGCCCACCGGGCCCTGTGCTCGCAGCAGTTGGTAGCTGCGCTGAGGGTCGACGGCATGCTCCGGTCCGTACAGCGGTACAGCGTTGGGGGCATTGGTCACAGATCGCCTCCGGCACGGGTGACGAGGTGGGCGGCCAGCGCTCGCAGCGCGTTGAGGCTGGAGTCCCAGTCGCGCGCGTCGCAGATGACCATGGGGGTGTGATCCTCGACGTCGAGCTTGACGCGGAGGGTTTCCTCGTCATAGGTGGGGGATTCGGGGAATTGGTTCACGGCTACGGCATAGTCCAGGCCGCTCTCCTCTATGAGGTCCATGACCTCGAAGGAGTCGGCCAGTCTCCGGGTGTCCACGATGACGAGTGCGCCCAGGGCCCCACGGGCGTAGTCGCTCCACAGGGGCTTGAACCGCCGCTGCCCGGGCGTGCCGAACAGGTACAGGACGATTCGCCCCTGGGCGATGGTGAGACGGCCGAAGTCGATGGCCACCGTGGTGGTCTTCTTGTCCGCGACCGCAAGCTCGTCGACATGGGCCGCCGCGTCGGTCATGACCTCCTCGGTGTGGAGGCTCGGAATCTCCGACAGGGTGCGGATCAGCGTGGTCTTACCGATACCGAACGGCCCGGCCACCAGGATCTTCACCCGTTCGTGGTTCGAGTCCGGCAGGTAGACCGGCGCACTAGAGGGCGAGGAGCCCATGCATAACCTCCTCCAGGAGGGCCTTGCTGGGCCGTCCGGCGTGAGCGGTGGGAGCAAGGGCGTCCGGAAGCGGCGCAGCGGCACGCAGGTGACCGTCGGACACCAGTTGCGCGGCGAGCATCTTCACCACGCCGATCGGAAGACGCAGATAGCCCGCGATCTCCATCACGGTCAGCCCGCCGTCATTGACCAGGTCGAGAAGTCGCTGATGGGCGGGCGTGTGATGGGGCAGCGCAGGTCGGCCGGTGGCGGTCAAGGCCGTCAGGTCTTCGAGCGTGCTGTGCTCGGGAGCGCTGAGGCCTCCCGTGGCCAGGTAACTGGGGACCAGTCGTCGCGCCGGGCCCGGGCTCATGATGACGGGCCATGGGAGCGCGTGGGTACGGACATCAGCGCCTCGCCGAGGTTCTTCGCCTGCCGCGCGAGAGTGTGCGCGACGATGTTCATCGGCACATCGGTGCCGAAGGAAGCGGCGATGAACGCGTTGGCTCCGCCGGCCGGCATGACCATAAGCGTTCCAGAGGCGTCGAGTTGGACCGTAATGGTGGAGATCGGAGTCTCCTCGGGTGCCTGGAGCGAGACGACGGCCGCCGCGCGCGCGGCGCCGTGCAGGGCGGACACCATGGCCGCCATGCCCTCGGAGTCATCGCGGCCGAGGCTGCCCGAGGCTCCGACGACGATGCCGTCGGCGGACAGGATCAGAGCATGACGGACGCCGATCTCGATGATCGGGCCCAGGACCCAGGAGGGGTCGGGTATCTGCTCACTGAGAGTTGACTGGGTCAAGACTTGTCCTTGTTCTCAGAGTCGGTTGCGTCACGTCCGGCGGCAACGGCCTGCTCGAAGTCACCCCATGCGGCGCCAGCCGCATCCGGGTCCACCGGTCGAGCCGTACGAGTCAGAGAGCGGCCACGGGAGGATCCGCTCCGGCGGCGGCGCTGGGGCAGCCCGCTGGCGTCACGCGGAGACGGCGCGCTGACGTCACGCAACCCCTCCCCGCGCTCCGCGGCGTCAGGAGGTACGGGCGTGCGCGGCGCCGGTGCCGGCAGGGCCGCCATCGCCGACGGCGGCTCCGCCTGCTCATCGATGGTGGTCAGCAGATGCTTCGGAACCGCCAGCACGGCACGAACCCCGCCATAGGGGGAGACCTGATCGACGGACACGTGGAAGCCGTGGTCGGCGACCAGCTGCCCGATAGCCGCGAAACCCAGAGCCGGAGGGTCGCCCAGCTCGGTGAGCAGCAGCTTGCCGGCATTCTCGCCGGTCACCAGCCGGGTGCCGCGCGCGACGGACTCGCGGGTCATCCCCTTGCCCGCGTCATCGATCTGGATGCACACGTTGCCGTTGTCCGTCTGCAGAAGGGTGACCTCCACCGCCAAGTCGCCCCGTGAGGACTCCAGCGCGTTCGCCATCAGCTCGGCGCAGGCCACCGCCACCGGTTCTGCGGCCCGGCCGACAATGCCCACCCCGCCGACCAGCAGTTTGGTGTGGACCTGGATCCGCTCGAATCCGTTCAGACGCGACGTGGCTCCGGCGACGACGTCGGGGAGGTGGGTGTCCGGCCGGACCAGGCCGGGCCACGAACCACTCACGATGGCCGCTTTCTGCACCAGCCGGAGGACCTGCTCGTTGAGCTGGTCGATACGAAAATACTCCCTGACGACCTCGGGGTCGCGGCAGTCGCGCTGCAGCTCGTCGATGAGCGTCTGCAGCCGGAAGCTCTGGGCCTGGATGGCCGTGCAGGCGCCGCGCAGTGCCGCCCGGGCGGCGGAGTCGATACGGCCGCGCTCACCGATCAGTGTCTCCACGAACAGGTCGTGCGCCGCCTGGGCCTGCACCGCGAAGTCGCTGTTGTCGTTCAACAGGCCGTCGGGCACGGGATGATGGTCGCTTATCAAGTGCAGAGCGGCGGCGGGCAGCCGGTTGTTCACCAAGTGGCGCAACTCTTCGAACTGTGCCCTCTCGCGGGCCCGGAGGGTTGCCAACGCCTCATTCTGCTCGGCGATTTGCCGGGTCAGCGCCGCACAGCGACGCGACAGGCCCGCGCGAGATCTGGCGAGAGCCGCTGCGGCGACAGCGCCCGCTGCGGTTGTCGCACCCAGCACCGCAAGGGCAGCTTCGGGATTTGATGTCACGGATAGGGGGTCCTCGGAGGGTCAGAGCCAGGCCCCGGCCGGCATCGGGCGACGCAGCGAAAGCTCACGCCCGACAGGCAGACCTGGCGATGTGGGTAAGGGAGAGGCGCGCACGTCTGCCGGCCACCGCGTGGGACGGCCTGCTTCCCGGAACTCCGCGCTCCCAGGAGCCCGTCCCGCGGCAGGTTCGCACCGAGAAACGGAACACGGACACGCCAGGCACACTGGGAACCAAGGGAAGCAGGGCATTTCGCTCCGGTCGACAACGAGCAGACGATCCGGCATGTTACTCATAAGATGATCAGCGTGTGGCATCTTCACGTCGCGTCCACAATGCGGCAACCAGGCCGTCAAGGGCGGGTCGGTGCGGCCGGGCTCGGCCGGGAAGGACCGGGCTGGGTGAACGGCCCTGGCGAGAGTGCTGCCGTTGACTCCGAAGAGCCGGGCGAGCAGGTCCCGGGTGCCGACTTTGCACATGAGCACAGTGAGCCTTTCCCGGAAATGATCCTGTCCGGCGACAGGCCCCGCAGGCCGTCACGGTGACGAGCGGTGAAACCGGGACGGCGGTCCGCCGAAGCCGCGGGTGAAGGCGGCGGTCAACGCCGCAGGCGAGGCGCAGCAAAGCCGACCCGAGACTTCGGTGACGGAGGTCGAACGCAGCATGGGGAGTGCCGCCAACAGCCGGGCGCGGCCCGCCAATTGGCCTGGCTCTCCCCTGCCCCCTGCAAAATCGCCGGGTGAAGGCACGTTCACTCACGGCCGTCCGCGCGGCCCACGCGGCATTGGTGACGGTCACGTCCGGGGCCGCCAGGTAGGCGCGACAGAGCGTCGCGAGGTCGGGAGAAGCGGGCAGACCGATGTGGAACGGAAGCGGGGCGAGCGCGGCGACCTCGTGCAGCAGGAGCGCCGCGACGTGTCCGCCGCGTCCGGACAGATCGTAGTTGGGCACGAACTCGACTGCCGCCATCAGCAGTTCGCGTAGCAGCGGCGGCACGTCCACGACCGTGCAGGTGGCGGCCAACACGGCACGGCCGTCGGCTCGATGTACAGGCTCCGGGTGCTCACCTGGAGCATCCGGACGCGGTGCCGGGTCACAGCGGGGATCAAGAGCGCCCGCCCGGGAGGAACGGTCCAGGAGCCATCGGCGGTGTCGGCGACCATGACCCCGGTGGCGCCGTGGAGGAACTGCGCGGCACCGGGATGGAGGGGACGCCGTTCCCGACCGCGGGTCCATCGTGGCGTGCGCGGGGAGCTCCCATCCCGCCCACCATCGCCCCAGCCGGCCAAAGGTCCCCTCACAGTCTTGTCCTGACTCCCGCGCGGCCCGTGCGATCTGATCTTGCACGGTGCTCTCTCCTTTGTCGGTCCTGAAGTCCTACGGCCTCGGACTGGTGGGCTCGCATGTTGATGTGTCGTGTATTCACTGGGATTTCACGGCATCGGTCACGATGAGAAGCTGGTCAGGGTGGTGTTCCGCGGGCCAGGTTGGGACGATGCGGGGATGGAGAGTGATCTGGCGGAGCCCTCAGCCACGGAGTTGGCAGAGGCCATGCGCGCTGCGCTCATGCATGCCCGGTGGGATCCGGGCGGTGATCCGGCGGTCGCCGTTGATGTGTTGAGCGGCATGGTCGAAGGCGTGTGCGGTCCGGTCGATTCGGTGGCGGTCGGACAGACTGTCTTCGACTCCGAAGCGCTGGGGACGGTGTACCTGTTCTGCGCTTCAGTGAACAAGGCCCTTGATCGGAATCACCCGGCGCGGCCCCCCGCTCACCGGGGTTTGTCCATGGCGGAGCATCTCGCCTTCGTACAGCCCTTGCTGCCCGGACTCCACCGGCGGCAGCAGGAGGTACTACAACTTCTGGACCGGGAGTTTCCGGCAGACAACTGATTCAGTGAGCATGCGGAGTGGCGAACCCGGAGCCCAGACGCACTCACCGTGTGTCGTCGCCGGGAACGTATCGGCTCCAGGTCCCTCCGGCTTCGCGGTGACCAGCCGGGTGGCTGTCCTGTCGCGGTAACCGAGCGCCTTGGCAATGACGGGGGCCGGGGCCTGCAGGACGAGGTGGCGGATCGGGGAGGTCCTGCCGCGCTGCGGAGGAACGCCGATCTTCCGCAGGTGCACCTGGAGGCTGACCGGGTTCATCGGCGGTGGTAGCCGTAGGCGTCCCGGATCTCCCACGCGTGCTCGTACGCCGTCTTCAGCCGCTCGGTGTAGCGTTTCACGCACGACGGGTCCTGAATGCCGAGCGGTACGGCCAGGTGCTCGACGAGGACGACGAGGGGGAGCGGGCGCGGACTCTGGCCGGATACGTGCGCTGGCGAAGACGTACCACTCCGGTGTGCGGACGCGCTTGAATCGTTTTGCGCCCGACGATACTTTCAGCGCTTGACCTTGACGCAACGGCAGGGTTTCTACTGGCGGCATGCGAATCGGAGAGATCGCCGCGCTCGTCGGGCTCACCACCCGGGCGATCCGGCACTACCACCATGTCGGGCTGCTTCCGGAACCGGAGCGGCGCCCCAATGGCTACCGGACCTACAGCGTCCGCGACGCCGTCCTGCTTGCCAGGGTGCGCAGGCTCACCGAACTCGGCCTCAGCCTCGATGAAGTGCGCGACGCCCTCGCCGACGATGCCGGGCGCGAACTGGCCGAGGTGTTGGAGGAACTCGACGCCGACCTGGCCCGCCAGGAAGCCGACATCCGGGAGCGCCGCTGCCGGCTCAGCGCCCTGCTCGCCGAGCCGCCCGGCGTGACCGGGCCCGTCTCACCCGCCCTCGCCGCACTACTGGCACAGGCCCCCAGGACAGACTCGCCGAGCGCGGCCAAGGACCGCGAGTACCTCACGCTGATGGACGCCACCAGCACCGGTGGCCAAGAGATTTTCGCGCTACTCGGAACTCTGATCGCCGATCCCGCGGTCGTCGAACTGTATGAGCGCCTCGACGCGCTCGCCGAAGCCCCCGCCGACGATCCGCGGATCGCACCCCTGGCAGCTGACTTGATGGCAGCCGTCCCCGAGGAGCTGTTCGCCGCAATCCCCGAGGACGGGGTGGTCGTGACCGGGTTCAAGGAGGCGCTGCTCGCCGAGTACGCCCCCGCGCAGGCGGAAGTCGTGGGCCGGCTCATGGACGCGTTCATGGAGAGGGGCCGGGGATGAGCGGCCGACCAAGGGGCGTACGGGCGGCGCGGGTCGCGGTAGCCGCCGTACTGCCGGGGGAACTGGCCATGGTGGCCTGCCGGGTGGCCGGGGTCCGGCCACCCGGGTGGGCGCTGGCGGGTGCCGAGGCACTGGTGCTCGCGGTGCTGCTGCTGGAGGCCTGGGTGCTGCGCTCGCTGTACGTCGCCGCGCACGCCCGCGGCGCGGACCGCCGGGCGGCGCGGCGGGCCGCCGTACAGGAGGCGGTGCCGGTGACGGTCCGACGCCTGGTCCTCCACGAGCTGCGCGCCCTCGCCTCCCTGGGGCGGTGGGTCCGGCGCGGCACGCACGGGGTACGCCCCGGGGACCTCGCTGCCGCGTACACCGGGCCCCAGACCGCGATGATGTACGGGCTGCTCTTCGTGATGGTCATCGAGACGGTGGGCCTGGCCTTCCTCATCCCTTGGCCGGCGGTCCACCGGGTGATCCTGGTACTCGACCTGTACGGCGTCGTCCTCGTGCTGACCCTGCACGCCGCCTGCGTCACCCGACCGCACATCGTGCGCCCCGACGGCTCTCTGCGGATCCGCTACGGAGCCCTCTTCGACCTCGCCGTACCGCCTGACGCGGTCGCCTCGGTCCGGGTCGACCGGCGCTACCCCGAGGGCCGTCTGATCACCCTCTCCGAGGACGGGGTCCTCGACCTGATCGTGGGCAGCCAGACCTCGGTGACCCTGGAGCTGAACCGGCCACTCTCCTTCACTCGCCCGCTCGGCGCAACGGAAGAGGCCCACACCATCCGCTTCCACGCAGACGACCCGCGCGTACTGGTCAGCGCACTCCGTCAACCCGCCTGAGCACACAGATCGGTTCCGACCGCACAGGCGGAGCGAAAGACAACTTCGCAGGAGGAGTACTACGGCGACGTGCAGGAGGTCGGACGCCCGTGGCCTTCGCCGCGACTTGGCGCCCGGCAAGGCACTCCGATCGGGCGCCCGCCCGGTTGCAGTTCGGCTACTCGGCAATCTCATAAATGAGCATCTGTGAGAGATCTGCGAGAGCCCCCGGAGTGATCACGCACGTTGCCGGGTATGCCGTCGGCCCCGACTCGGCGTCGGCAAAGGCAGCATGCGGGAGGGCATGGCACGGTCGGTCGGGTCAGACGTGGCAGCGTACGTTGACTAGCAGTGTGTCTGCGGGCAGTGCGAGGAGATAGGACTGGACACCCTGGTGCCCCTCGTTGACGTCCGGCTCGTGGACGCAATCGGCGCGGCTGTGGCATGCGCCATGCTGGGGCGCTTCGTCCAGTTCGTACCACCATCCGCCTAGAGTCAGCACGTTGCGCGAAGGCAAGAGGCTGAACTCGTAGGTCGCGACGTATTCCTCGCGGCTGCGTTGGCCGATACCGACCGCGTCCCAGCCGAAGGAGAAGTGGTCCGCTATATCGGGCCGGGCCAATGTCGGCGCGACCTCGGCCCAGGCGTGGACGGCCGGCTGGGCACGGTAGGCGGCGGCCTCATGTGACGTTTCGTACGAGGCCCTGGTCCCTGCGGCGGCGAGGTGCCGGTAAAAGAACACCGACTCGTCGTCCGCAGCCGGGTGGCGGGAAGCTACCTCCTGCCATCGATCCCAGACCCGGCCCGCGTGCTCGGCGCCCCTCGCTCGGAGGGCATCGCGGAAATCGATCAGCCCCCTCGGCCCACCCGCGCATATTCCGGGCAGACCGGGCTCCAACGTGCCGTCCCAGCGGGGACGATCCTCGATCAGCCGCGGGTCGTCCTCGTGGTCGGCCAGCACCGGCAGGCCCATGGACCCGCCACAGATCCGAAAGCTGTCCCACACATCCCGTTCCACGGCGCCCACACCGTCTCGCGCGAAGGGCATCATCGCCTCCGCGACCGCCTCGTCGACCCTTCCCACGGCCGAACCGGGCAGGCACACGATGATCGACATTCCAGCCATCCTGGGATCGTAGGCAGGACGATCACTGCACGCCATCCCATCCGCGGCGAACTGGAGAGTCTCAGTCAGCCCAAATAGGCACTCGGCTACACGGAAAGCATGCGCAGTGTCATCGGTTCGTCACGAGGTACGCGCGTGGACTCCCCATGATCAAGAATTCAGCCAGGGGCGACCTCACCTGACCAGCCAGATGGAGAGACTGTCATTTCGCGTGATGCCAGATCAACTTCTTACGCGCGATGGCGCCAAGGTCGGTCCGTATGGCGGAGCCAACCAAAGTGCTTGCAGACGCACGGTGACTCGCGCCACGACGGGTTTCAAGATTGCGTGTGGCACACGGCTCTGCGACGCAACCCCCACGCCCTGAATCGGCCGCTCACGAAGATGCCTACGCCGATGGACAGCGCCATCAACAGAATCGACGGCCCGCCGTCGAGGGTCACGTGGCGGCCTCCGGCTGCCAACGACATCAGGAAAGCAATCGCCGTGAAGGTCGCGCCGGCGACGGTAAGGAAGACCGCTATCTCGGCCCACCACATGGCCCGCGTCGGTCGAGTCGTCATGGCGATGTTGTACATGGCGCATCTGGTTGCTGTACAGCAGGGAAGTGCAGCAACCCCGCGCCCAGGACCAACCGCTGCCAGCCCCAAGCAATCAGCTGACGTGCCTGACCGGCCTCAGCGACCACCATGCCCATGGTTCGCATCGAGGGGATCAGCCGCGACGAGCGGACCCGCCGCTCGATCACTCGCCGCCATATCACCGGGTACCGAGTGGTTGGCAGCCCAGGTGGGCGATCAGGCAGCCTTTGCCCGGCTGACGATCAAAGCGAACAGGGCTGCGCCAACGGGTACCCCGATGATCCCGCCTACCTGGAATCCCACATGGTGCGTGGGGGAGAGCCACGCCTGCACTGCAAGGCCGAGCACTGCCATCACGAGCACGGCCACGAGAGCGACTGCACATCCAACGCGCCGGCGCGGTGGCTCGGCGATGTAGAGCCCGAGCATTGGGGCAGCGGCGAACACCTGGACCGCGAAGGTGAGCGTTCTGTCGACCCCGTCTTCGAAGTGCCAAAGCGCCAGAGTCACGACTCCCCAGACAGCAAGGCCGAGCAGAGCACGCAATGCGACGGACACGACCACAACCCACGCTCGGCGGCGAATCGGGTCAGTCTCGGGGCCTTGCTCTCTCGTCACGGTGAGAGGTTAGCGGGCGTACGGGACGGTGCATGACCCTGGGGCTTTTGAGCACTCGCGCAGTTTGTCGTTGAAGACCTCGGCGTCGTCGATGACGACGCCGTCGAGCAGTCGGTAGAACTCTTCGGCGCCGATGCGGTGGGAGCGTTCGGTCTTGCCGTTCAGCCGCGGGGTGCGGGGCTTGATGTACGTGTGGGCGATGCCCTTGTCGAGCACGTGCCATTGAAAGGCGGACTGGAACTCGGCGCCGTTGTCGATCTGGATGACCTCGACCTGGAACGGCAGGCGCTGCAGCACGCAGTCGAGGAACGGGGATGGACTTCGGCATGGGGATCTCCGTAGTGATCGGAGACCCAGGTGTCAACGATGATCGTCAGTTTTGGACGTCGACGTCGGACGGGTAGACAAGCAAACGAAGCCTCTGGTGGAGACGGATTTCTTGGTCGAAAACCCATCTACCAGGGAATTCACCTGTCTGTCAGCCCAACTGCCAACCCAAACCGGCAGGTTGGAAAGGGCTCACTGCCGCAGTAAATGTGTACACCTCGCCCAGGCGGCCGGAATCGGCCGCCGCAGGTCCCGGCGATCACGCTAGGGGCTCCGCCGCAGTAAATCCGGCATTTACTGCGGCAGGCGCGTAGTCACGTCTGCACTCGCCGGGCGAAGCGGCGCAGGGCGAGGTAGCCCAGAGCGGCGGTGCCGAGGGTGAGAGCGGTGAGGTAGGCCCAGGTCGGCATGTGACCCGTGGAGGGCGTGAGGTTGGCGCGGAGGCCCTCGCTCATGTAAACGAGCGGGTTGGCCAGGGTCAGGACCTGGACCCAGCGGATCGGGTGCAGAGCGGTCCACGGGTAGTAGACGCAGCCCAGCATGGTGGCGGCGGCCAGGAGCAGGCCGAGCAGCGGCCCGAAGGCGGAGGCGTCGACCGCGGTTCCGAGCAGCAGCCCGAGTGTGGAGGCGAGCAGCGCGCTGAGTACCAGTGTCGTCAGCAGCAGGGGCCAGTTGTCGATATGGGCTCGGGGCGCGTTGCCGGGGGCGTGGACGAGCCAGACGATCGGAACGACAACGAGGGTCGAGACGAGGCCGAAGATCGCGGAGGAGGTGATCTTCTGCAGGCCCAGGGCCCAGACGGGCAGGGGCGCCAGGGCGCGGTCGGTGATCTCGCGGCCCGGGCCGAGTTCGGCGGCCAGCGGCCCGGTGACAGACATGATGCTCTGCAGGGTGAGGGTGCTGGCGATCAGACCGGGCAGCAGGATCGTGGAGAACGAGGTCGTGCCGCCCAGTCCGCTGCCGATGCTGGGCATGACGTAGGCGAAGGCGAAGGTGAACAGCAGCGGCTGGAGGCCGACCTGGATGAGCAGAGCGGGAAGGTTGCGGCCCAGGACGTGGAGGTCGCGGCTGGTCAGCGCGCGGTAGGCGTGCCAGGCGGCCCGGCGGGACGACAGCGGGCGGGAGGTGATGGCGAGAAGGTTCGCGGTGGTCATGGCGTGTAGTCACGTCCGGTCAGGGTGAGGAAGGCGGTCTGCAGGCTGGGGGGTGTGGTGGTGGCGTCGCGGACGATGAGGCCGGCCGCACTGCCGGCTCGCAGCAGGTGGCCCAGGAGGCCGTCGGGATGCGTGGTGCGGACCCGTACGGTCGGGCCGTCGACGGCCACGTCGTGGGGGCCGCCGGGGATGCTGCGCAGGGCGTCTGTGGCCGGGGTGGCATTGCCGTCGTAGCGGACGATGATGACCGTCTGCGCTCCGCTGGACGCCTTGATCGCCCCGGGGGTGTCGCAGGCGAGCAGGTGCCCGTGGTCGATGACGGCCAAGCGCTGGCACAGGGCCTCGGCCTCGTCGAGGTAATGGGTGGTCAGCACCACGGTCTGGCCGACCTCATGCAGGCTTGCGATGGTCCGCCAGAGGTCCTCGCGTGCCTGAGGGTCGACGCCTGCGGTGGGTTCGTCGAGGAAGAGCACCTCCGGCAGGTGCATCAGGGCCCGGCCGATCATGACCCGGCGGGCCTGGCCGCCGGAGAGCTGGTGGGCTTTGGCGCCGGCCTTGTCGGCGAGACCGAACTGCTCCAGCAGTTCGAGCGCGCGGCGGCGGGCTGCTGGGGCGGACATGCCGAAGTAACGGCCGCGGAAGGCAAGGTTGTCCGCGACGGTGAGTGCGCGGTCCAGTGTGTTGGCCTGGGAGACCACGCCGATACGGGACTTCACGCCGACCGGGTCGGCGCTCACCTCGTACCCGGCGACCCACGCCTGTCCGGCGCTGGGCGCGACCAGGGTGGTGAGCATGCCGATGCTGGTGGATTTACCAGCGCCGTTGGTGCCGAGCAGGCCGAAGAACTCGCCCTGGTGGACCGTCAGGTCCAGACCGTCGACGGCGACAAGACCGCCCTGCGCGCGCGGATAGACCTTGCGCAGGCCCTCCGTGCGGATGGCTGCCGGGGCGTGGGCCGTGGTGGCGGCGGGGGCGAGGGGCGGTGCGGGGGCTGGGGTTGGATTCATGTGGGTGCTCCAAGGTGCGGATGAGGCATCCGTCGGGAGGCGTGCCGGGGGTTATGGGGTGAGGGTGTGGCCGGGCAGGCCGGTACCGCCCAGGCGCGTCAGCAGCGCGGACATCTGGCCGATGTCCTCCTTGCTCCACGGGGGCGCGGCGAAGATCTCGGCGGCGATCTGCTCGGCCGTGGCGAGCATGTCCGTCAGGCGTGCGCGGCCGGTGTCGGTCAGTGCCGCGTAGGCCACCCGGCCGTCACGGGCGTCCGTCTCGCGCGTCACCAGCCCGATCCGCTCCAGCGGCGCCAGCCCCCGGGTCACCCCGGAGGCAGTCAGACCCAGCGCCTCAGCCAGGTCCACCCGGCGCATCCGGCCGCCGGGCGCCTGCCCCAGACGCAGCAGCGTCGTGAAGTCGGCCAGGCTCACCCCATGCAACCCTCCCAGGCTCGCGTCGAACCGCTTCACCAGGGCCGTCTGGGCCCTCACGAGACGCAGCGACGCGTCAAGCGCATCACTCATTGCCACCTCCTTGACTGCTCAAGCATATCAGTAGCTTGAGTAGTCAAGGATTTGTTCAGTTGATGGCCGGACGGAATCCTTGGACAGGAGCTTGGGGTGGCGAGGAGGACCTGAGGAGGCGCTGGGCCCGAGGGGCCGAGGACAAGTGGGAGCACGACCGCCCCGCCTTCGTACCAGCCGACCCGGACAGTGGTCTCGACTTCATCCTGGAACAGCCGATGACGGCGTGGACACCCTGCGCTCCTGCGCTGTTCCATCTCGCACTGGTTCGCGGCGCAGTGCACCGCCGTGGCGGGGACCCGGCAGGACGGCTCGACGTAGACGCGGCCGAGCGCCGAGCGGAGCAGCGGCGCCGGGAGGCCGGGCGCGTCAACGAGGAACTCGTCGCCGCCGCTACCCGGCCCGGCCGCGCGGCCCAAAGTGTCCCCGCCGCCCTCACCGCCAGCGAAGTCCGGGTGGCACGCCTGGCCGCCGACGGCCATACGAACCGCGAGAACGCCCAAGAGCTGCGTGGTCGCGGCGGCGAGAAGGGGCAGGCCATCACCGTGTGCCGATCCGTCCGGACGCGCCCTGGGAACGAGAACTCGGCGGCCTCTTCCTCTTGCATACCGGTCGAACGGACGGTGATGCCCGACACGGGCAAGGAGATCGAGGCCGTAGATGTCCCGGGGCTCGGCGCGACGCTCACCCATCACGTCCGCACCAACGACCCCCCGGCACTGGATTCCGTTTTCGTGGAGAGCATGACGAAGTGGTGCGAGTCGGTCTGGGACATGCTCACCGACGAGGGACAGTGGCCCACAGCGGATCCGCGATCACGGGACGCTCCGGCTTGATGTCGGCGAGCTTCTCCCAGAGGTTGCGGTGGCACTCCATGTGGTGTTCCGCGATCTGTCTGGTCGAGCGCGCCCGCGAGTGCAGATCCCAGCCGATGTAGCGGGCCTCGCCGTAGAGCGGGCCGAAGCCTTCGGTGTCGAGGATCCGGTAGGTGTTCTCGTGCCAGGTGACGTCTCTGTGCTCGATGCCGTACGGCGTGGAGAAAACTGTTTCCTGGTTGAGGATGTACAGCTTCCGCTCGGGTATCTGCGGCGACTCCCGGATCTCGCAGGATATGACGATTCCCGGATTTCGCTGGTGCACCCGTTCCAGCAGGTTCTTCAGTGTGATCCAGTTGTGCTTGGTGAAGTCGTCCCGCATCCGTTGCCGGTTCTCCGGGGAGTCCCGGAAGTAGAACCTCTCCGCTTCGGACTGACCATTACGGGGCGCGGGGACAAGGCCTCCGGGCAGCCCCATCGGAAGGTTCAGATGGGCGATGATGATACACAGCTTCAGTTCGACCGTGCGTACTTCGTGATCGGCCATCTTCTCCAGCGGTACCCGCAGCGCGTCCAGCAGCGTTTGCATCGTGAATCCGGAGAAGTCGACCCGCACGAGCCGCGCCTGGAACGCCCCCCGGAACGCGGCGTGCAGTTCATCCCGGTCGGCGAAGACATGGACGCCCGACACCTCCTTCGGCTCGGACCCGCTGATGGCATCGAAGAGGATCAGGGCGATCAGCGCCGCGAACGAACCTCCGAGCAATTGCTGTCCCTTGAGGGCGTTCCCCAGCGGGTCGATGACCTCGGCGGCGACTCCGAGCAGGGCGACCAGGGCGAGCAGCCAGCGCACCACGCGAGGCTTCCACCGGCCCAGCGTGTCCTGGAGGCGTTCGAGTCGGCTCGGGCCGTTGTCGCCCTCACTGCGAGATGACACACGTACCCCCGTGCGTGCCGTGGTGTGCGGGAGGGTGATGATGCCCCGTGGATCCCCTTTGCACACCAACTCGGCAGAATCGGTGGGTCAGTTGGCCTTTATGGCCGCCAAGGACCTCGCGGCGTCGACGACCGGCGCGTGCCCTTGCACGACCCAGCCCGCGCCGTGGTTCCTCATCTCCCGGGCGCGCTCGGCCGATGGCGTGTGGCCGAGGAAGGGGGTGCCCGCCACCCGGGCGGCCTGGAGGTCGGTGAGCTGGTCGCCGATGAGCAGGGTCTGGGTGCCCGGCAGGTCCAGGAGCCTCAGAGCGCGGCGGACGGGGTACGGATCGGGCTTCATGTGCCGCAGCTCGTGCGGGTCCCGCCCCACCACGGTGTCGAACTTTGATTGCAAGCCGTTGTTCTTGAGGAACTCCCAGACCGGGCCGTCGGAGTTGTTGCTGACGATCACCAGGCGCAGACCGAGGTCGCACAGTGCGTCGACGAGGCGCAGGACGTCCGGTGCCGGAACGGCCGCCCTGACGGCGTCGTACTCGTACCGGGTGACGATGGCCTCGGCCTCGGTCAGCGCGCGGGGATCGCGGGGCGTGACGGTCGGCCGGTCGAACATGTCCCGCAGATGCCGGAGGATGCCGTGGGAGTCGTCGCACTTCTCGACGTCGGGGTCCAGCCGGCCCCAGATATCGCGTACGACGTCCTTGATCTCGTGGGCTACGGGCGCGGTCGACTCGTCGCGGAAGAGGTCGGTGACCGGTCCGTCGAAGTCGAGCAGCACGGCACGTGCGCCGCGGAGCAGCCGCTGCAGAGCCCCACGTTCGTCGAGTGTGCCAGCCATCGGTCTCCTCCCGTCACCCCGGCCAGTGTGGACCATGGCGGGCCGTGCGGCCAGCACTGCAGGCCATGGCGCAATCCGGACGCAGCCAGATATGTGGAGGACAGGTGTGATTCCGGGATTCGTAGTTGGCTTGAGCTGGGGTGTTGCAGGTTTCTGTCAGAGGTCCTAACAGAAGCCGTTGATGTGTGACTGTCGGCTTGGATGCTCGTTGGTCTGTTCGTGGGGAAGAGGAAGTCTCGGCCGTGGATCGTGTCCGATGAACTGTGGCTGCTGATCGAGCCGTTGCTTCCGATCCCGGGACCGAAGCTGGTGGCGGGCCGGCCGCGGGTTCCTGACCGACAGGCTCTGTGCGGGATCCTGTTCGTGCTCCACACCGGCATCCAGTGGGAGTACCTGCCCCAGGAGCTCGGCTTTGGTTCCGGCATGACGTGTTGGCGGCGTCTTGCCGCGTGGAACGAGGCCGGAGTGTGGGACCGGCTCCATGCCGTCCTGCTGACGAGGCTGCGGTCGGCGAAGCAGCTGGACTGGTCCCGGGCGGTGATCGACTCCAGCCACGTCCGGGCCGCTCGACGGGGCCCAAAAGCGGTCCCAGCCCGGTCGACCGAGCACGTCCGGGCAGCAAGCACCACGTCCTCGTCGATGGGCAGTGCATCCCGCTCGCGGTGTCGCTGACCGGTGGAAACCGCAACGACGTCACGCAGCTGATGCCTCTGCTCGGGCGACCAAGGTGACGGCCTGACATGCTGCTTGCCGACCGGGGTTACGACCACGACAAGTACCGCCGTCTCGTCTGGGATCAGGGCATCAAACCCGTGATCGCCCGCCGCGGTGTCCCGCACGGCTCCGGTCTCGGAGTCCACCGCTGGGTCGTCGAGCGGACCATCGCCTGGCTCCATGGTTTCCGGCGCCTACGCGTCCGATGGGAGCGACGAGACGACATCCACGAGGCATTCCTCGGCCTCGCCACCTGCCTCATCACCTACCGACACGTCCAACGCCTTTGTTAGGACCTCTCACTCCTTGACCACGGAGCCGAGTTGGTCGGCCAGGCGGCTGGTGCGACGCTGGTAGCGCTCCACGACGCCCGGAACCTGCTCCCGGAACGTCTGCCGCGGGCAGCCGAGCACCGGGCAGGCCAGGCGCCGGACGCGCACCGACGCCACGACCCGCCGTCCATCCACCGGCACGTCCGCGACCACCCGCCCGTGGCGGCCATGCACCCGGCCCGTCGGCTGCGCGCACACCGGGCACGGCACCGGATCGTCCCGGGTCCGTGCCGACACCCGGATGACCTCGCCCTCGTCCGTCACGCCCTCGACGACGAGGGCAGAGACAGTCCCGAAAACACCACACCCACAAGCTCATTGACCTCTCTCACACCATGCTGACGACGGCCGTCACCCTTCGTTACCACCGATTACGGGACAGAGCCGTTCGTTTGACAGCCCCTGGGTGGCGGCCCAGGTCGCGAGGAGGCGCAGTCCTTCCTCGGAGGGCGATCCGGGTTCGGCGGTGTAGATGGTGAGGGTGAGGCCGGGTTCGGCGGCCATCTCCAGTCCTTCGTAGGCGAGGGTGAGGTCGCCGACGGCGTGGTGGTGGAAGCGTTTGGTGCCTGTGCCATGGTGGCGGACGTTGTGGGCTCCCCAGCGCGTGCGGAAGTCGTCGCTTCGGGTGGAGAGCTCGCCGACGAGGTCGTGGAGGTCCTTGTCGTGGGGGCTGCGGCCGGCTTCGGTGCGCAGGATGGCGACGGCGATGTCAGCGGCCTGGTCCCATTCGGGGTAGAAGCCGAGGGAGGCGGGGTCGAGGAAGTTGAAGCGAGCCAGGTTCGCTTGATTGTGGGGCGCGGCGTAGACGTCGGCGTAGAAGGCTCGGGCGAGCTGGTTGGCGGCGAGGATGTCCATGCGGCCGTTGCGGACGAAGGCCGGGCCTGCGGTGACAGCGTCCAGGGTCCACTGCAGGCTGCGGTGGGCCGTCCAGTGACGGGTGGCTCTGCGGCGGGGGCGGGTGAGGGCGTCGGAGCCGTCCGCTGTCTGTGCCAGGTTCAGCAGGTGGGCGCGTTCGGCGTCGTCGAGCTGCAGGGCGCGAGCGACGGCTTCGAGGACAGCCGGGGAGACGCCGGCGAGGTTGCCGCGCTCCAGCTTGGAGTAGTACTCCACGCTCATGTCGGCCAGCGCGGCGACCTCGCTCCTGCGCAGGCCGGGCACGCGCCGACGGCTGCCGGTGGGCAGGCCCGCCCGCTCGGGGGTGATCTTCGCTCGCCGCGAGGTGAGGAACTCGCGGACCTCTGCTTGGTTGTCCACGCCTTCGACGGTACGTCCCGCCCGCGGTCATAGGGATGTACTGGCAGTACACCCTTTGACGGTGTCTCGCTACCCACGCCGGGAGCGAGTTACCTGGATGACGTGGTGCTCTCCGCCGCGGCTGCGAGCCGGTCGGGACGGGCAGCCACATTTCTCTGCATTCGGCGACGGCCGGTTTCTACCGGCGCGCCTCGGCACATAAAGGAACCCCTCTCATGCGCGGCGCAGTCATCCATGCCCCCGGCGACATCCGCTTCGAGACCCTCGACGACCCGAAGCTCCTCCACCCCACCGACGCGATCATCCGCACGGCCGTGACCTGCGTGTGCGGCTCCGACCTGTGGCCCTACCGCGGCCTGGAGCCCACGAACGAGCCGCACCCGATGGGCCACGAGTACGTCGGCTTCGTCGAGGAGGTCGGCTCCGCAGTCACCTCGGTCAGGCCGGGCCAGTTCGTGATCGGCTCGTTCGCCACCTCCGACAACACGTGTGCCAACTGCCGGAACGGTTTCCAGTCGAACTGCCTGCACCGCGAATTCATGTCCACCTGCCAGGCCGACTACGTTCGCATCCCCAACGCTCAGGGCACCCTGGTCGCCACCGACGCGGTGCCCGACGAGGAGCTGTGGCCGGGGCTGCTGGCAGTCTCCGACGTGATGGGTACCGGCTGGTGGGCCGCGGATGCCGCAGAGGTCAAGCCTGGTTCGACCGCCGTGGTGGTCGGTGACGGAGCAGTCGGCCTCTGCGCGGTGATCTCTGCGAAGGAGATGGGGGCGGAGCGGATCATCGCCATGTCCCGGCACGCCTCCCGCCAGAAGCTCGCCCGCGAGTTCGGCGCCACCGACATCGTCACCGAGCGCGGCAAGGAGGGCGTGGCGCGGATCAGGGAGCTGACCGGCGGGATCGGCGCGGACAGCGTGCTGGAGTGCGTCGGCACCGCCCAGGCCATGCAGCAGGCCCTGCACTCCGCCCGCCCGGGTGGCAGCGTCGGCTTCGTCGGCGTCCCGCACGAGGTCGCTGTCGATGGGCAGGAGCTGTTCTTCTCCCACGTCGGGCTGCGTGGCGGTCCTGCCCCGGTACGCCGCTACCTGCCCGACCTCATCGACCGCGTCCTGACCGGCGCCATCGCCCCGGGCAAGGTCTTCGACCTCACGCTGCCTCTGGACCAGGTCGCCGAGGGCTACCGGGCCATGGACGAGCGTCGCGCCATCAAGACCCTGCTCAAGCCCTGACCGACCCGCAAGGAAGCGCCGATGAGCGCCATACCTCGCCGCGCCCCACTTCGGCTCCTCGTCGCTCCGGCAGCCGTGCTGATGGCCATGACCGCCTGTTCCCAGGACGCAGCGAACCTTCTCTCACCCGCAGAGGCGTCGTCGACCGGGTGGCAGGAGACACGGGCGCCCCGCACCCCGTCCAGTCCCGGCAGGAAGAGCTCCATGGACATCGTCCAGGTTTCCGTGCGCAGTCAGATCAAGGCGCTGCGCCAGGGCCGACTGTGGCTGGCGCTGGCTGCGGCCGTTCTGATCGTGGGCGGAGTTCTTGCCACCTACACCTTCATCACCCCGCTGCTGACCGACCGTGCCGGCATCCCGGCCGGTGCCGTGCCGCTGGTCCTGATCGTCTTCGGGGCCGGCGCACTGGGCGGCACCGTCATCGGTGGCCGGTTCGGCGACCGCCGCCCGATGACCACGACCATCCCGGCCGCGGCGGCGACCGCGCTGGTGCTGCTCGCGCTGATCCCTCTGGCCACCACCCCGGCCGTCGCCGTCGCGTTGATCTTCCTCATGGCACTGGCCGGGTTCACGATCAACCCGGTCATCACCGCCCTCGCCGTCCGCTTCGCCGGTGACGCGCCGACTCTCACCTCCGCGCTGACCACGTCCGCGTACGACACCGGCATCGCAGCCGGCTCCGCGCTCGCCGGACAGGCCCTCGCCTCTTCCCTCGGCGTTACCGGACCGGCACTGGTCTGCGCCGTGTTCGCCGGGCTGACCCTGCTGCCGCTGATCGCCCCGGCCTTCTTCGCCAGGCGTGGGACGACCCACATCGTCGCCCAGGGCACTGCTGCCGAGGCTCGGGCCCCGGCGGCACCGCGGGAGGCCGCTGACGCGATGTCGACGCGGTCCTGAATCTGTCCGCCTACCTCGCACCCCATTCACCAGGAGGAACCCTGTGAACCCGACCTACGACTTCACCGGCCAGGTCGCCTTCGTCACCGGCGCCGGCTCCGGCATGGGCCTGGCCGTCGCCCAAGCCTTCGCCGCCTCCGGCGCCGCCGTCGCCCTCGCCGACATCGACGAAAGGGCCGTGCGCGAGGCGGTGAAGGAACTCACCGATGCCGGCCACCAGGCTCTTGCCCTGACCTGCGACGTCACCGACGAGGCCCAGGTCGCCGCCGCCGTCGACCGCACCGTGGAGGTCTTCGGCCGCCTCGACATGGCCTACAACAACGCCGGTATCCAGCTCCCGCCCACCGACGCCGCCGACGAATCCCTCGACCAGTTCGAGAAGGTCCACGCCGTCAACCTACGCGGCATCTGGGCTGCCATGAAGCACGAACTACGCCACCTGCGCACCCAGGGCAGCGGCGCCATCGTCAACTGCTCCTCCCTCGGCGGCCTCGTCGGCATCCCCGGCCGCGCCTCCTACCACTCCACCAAGCACGGCGTGATCGGCCTGACCACCAGCGCCGCCCTCGAATACGCCCCGCGCGGCATCCGCATCAATGCCATCTGCCCTGGCACCATCGACACCCCCATGGTCAGCGACATGATCATCAAGAGAGAACTCGACCGCGCCGAAGCAGAAGCCAACCAGCCCATCGGACGGCTCGGCACCGCCGACGAGATCGCGCAGGCCGTCCTGTGGCTGTGCAGCCCCGGCGCCAGCTTCGTCATCGGTGTCGCCCTCCCCATCGACGGCGGCTACACCGCCCAATGACCCCGGAGTTCCCACCGCACAGCACCGTCGCAGACCAAGGAGAACCACCATGCCCGATCAGTCCGCCCCCGAAGAGCTCAAGGCGATCGCCCCCAAGCTCGTCGAGGTCACCAACAACGTCCTCTTCGGCGACGTCTGGAAACGCCCCGGCCTGTCCCCTCGCGACCGGAGCCTGGTCACCGTGAGCACGCTGGCTGCTCTCTACCGCAGCGAGCAGCTCGACCACCACCTGGGCGTTGCCCTGAACAATGGGCTGAGCGTGGAAGAGCTGTCCGAAGCCATCACCCATCTCGCCTTCTACGCCGGCTGGCCCAACGCCATGACCGCCATCACCAGGCTCAAGAAGATCGCCGACGAGCGCGCCCCCTCCTGAGCCCGCCCTCGCTCACCGCCCAACGCCCCCATGCGACAAGGAAGACCATCATGGAGCACATCACCTCGACCCCCACGGCCAAGGCACCCTCCGAGCGGTTCACCGGCGACGTATACCTCAACATGATCGAGGCGCCGACCGAGCCGGCCCGCCTGGCCGCCGCCCTGGTCCGCTTCACTCCCGGCGCCCGCACCAACTGGCACAGCCACGCCAACGGCCAGACCCTCTACATCACCGACGGCATCGGCCTGGTCGGCACCCGCGACGGCAACGTCGTACGCGTCAGCGCCGGACAGATCGTCAAGTGCCCGGCCGGCGAGGAGCACTGGCACGGAGCCACCGACACCACCCTCATGGCCCACATCGCCATGGTCGTCGGAGACGCCGGCGGAGACGGCACCACATGGCTGGAGCCCGTCACCGACGAGCAGTACGCCACCGCTGTGAGCACCAGCAACTGACCCGCGCCGCACCAACCACCCCGCCCCTGGAAACGGGCCCCGTCCGGCCGAGGCAGCGGCCCCCATTGCCCCGGGCCACGCAAGTAGCCTGACCAGCGATCTGTCCGGTCAGATCACTAGCGGGGCTGCTTCCCGCTGGCGGAGAAGCGGGCATAGTACGTAAGGACCGGTTGCAGCCCCCGACGCTCATAGAGGCGCCGAGCACCGGTGTTGGCTGCAAAAGTTCCGATGAGTAGATCGCCGATGTCGAGCCTGTTCAGCTCAGCGTCCACCTCGTCGAGCAGCAGTGTGCCGATGCCGTTCCCACGCTCGGTCGATGCGACAGAGAGCGATTGGAGCTCGGCGATGCGGGTGCCGGTCACCCAGGTGTCGTCGGGCCCGGCGTGGATCTCCACAAAGGCGTAGCCGACCGCTTGGCCGTGACGTTCGGCGAGCAGGATGAAGGACCCCTCTTCCAAGATCCAACGCCGATAGCAGGAGCGGCGCAGTTCCCAGGAGCGCTCGTCCGGGAAATACGCGAACCCCGGTTCGACGGACTGGTGGTGAGCGTGCAGCGCGAGCCACAGAGGCTCCAGCCGGTCGATGAGCTCAGCACCTCCCTTGTGGAGGGTGACGTCACCGTGGATGTGGTGTGCCCGACTCATCTCAACGTCTCCCTCTTCTTTCCTTGACACACAAGGCGGCTCCTTCCGAGCTGTCGGCTATGAGGCTCGGCCTTGATCGGTACGGTCAACGGCGTTGGCTCAGGCGTTGTGTGCCTGGGAGTCGCCGCCCAGGCTCCGGATTTCGTCCGGTCGTCGGCGTGCCAGGGCGTCGGCGTCAGAGTCCCGTCCGTGGACGTGCTTGCCGGCGGTTGGGGGTTGCCTCGATGCCGTCCTGGAGAACATCCGGACTCGGACGGACGTCGCACACACCGTTGGACGAGCCGCCTTCCGAGGTGGGTGCCGTACCCGCCGCCGCGGGTGCGAGTCTGCCGGAGACGACGACTACGCCGACGGACCGGCACCCCTCTCGGAGGCAGCGTCAGATCCGGTTTCCGGGCGTACGACGTCAGCGGGAGTGGCCGAGTTGGGCGAGGGCGTGGTCCAGCATGTCGACGAAGAAGTCCACCGCGGGGGCGTCGATGCACAACGGCGGTTTGATCTTCAGGATGTTGAGGTGGTCGCCGGTGGGCTGGACGATTACGCCGAGGTCGAGCATGCGGTCGCAGAGTTCGGCGGTCTCTTCCGTGGCGGGTTCCAAGGTGACGCGGTCCCGGACGAGTTCGAGGCCGAGGTAGAGGCCCGAGCCGTGGACAGCGCCGATGATGCCGTAGCGGTCGGCCAGTGTCTCAAGCCGGCTCTTCAGACGGCCGCCGACGCGCACCGCATTGCCCTGGAGATCCTCATCGCGCAGGGTGTCCAGGACGGTGAGGCCCACGATGCTGGAGACCGGGCTGCCACCGGTGGAGGAGAAGAAGTAACCCTGGTCGCGGTACCGGTCCGCAACCGACTTGGACGTGATGACGGCGCCGAGGGGGTGCCCGTTGCCCATGGCCTTGGCGACACAGACGACGTCGGGGACGACCTGCTGCTGCTCGAAGCCCCAGAACCAGTGCCCCAGGCGGCCGTAGCCGACCTGGACCTCATCGGCGACGGCCAGACCGCCGTGGCGGCGGACCGCCGCGTACACCTCGGCGAGGTAGCCGTCGGGCAGGGCCACTCCACCGGCGTTGCCGTAGTAGGTCTCACTGAGGAAGGCTCCTGCCGGGCGACCGGAGGCGGCCAGCTCGTCGATCACCGCGGCGGCCTCGGGCCCGTAGCACACCGCATCTGCCCCGCGGTGCAGGCCGCGATAGGAATTGGGCGAGTCCACAGTGCGGACCCAACTCGGCCGCGTTGCCAGGGCGTTCGGGTTGTCCTGGAGTGAGGTGGAGACCGCGTCGGAGGCGTAGGTCCAGCCGTGGTATGCCTCTCGCAGTGCGACGACGTCGTGCTGTCCGGAGGCACCGATGGCCAGCCGCAGGCCCAGATCCACTGCCTCGGAACCGGAGTTGACCAGGAACACCGTGTCCAGGGGCTCGGGCAGCAGGGCGGCGAGGCGTTCGGTGAACTCCACCACCGAGGCGTAGTGGAATCGCGAGTTGGTGTTGAGTCGTCGCAACTGCCGGGAGACCGCCTGCTCGACGCGGGGATGCGCGTGGCCCAGCGGGGTGACGTTGTTGACGATGTCGAGGTAGGAGCGGCCGTCGGGGGAGAGCAGATGGTGGCGCCAGCCACGCTCGATGCGGGGAGGTTCGGCGTAGTAGTGCTCCTGCACGGTCGCGAACACGGCGTCACGTCGGTCGAGCAGGTCCCTGTCCTGCACACGGCCGGCGTCCCGGAGACCGATGAGCGGGGCGGGGTCTGCGGTGAGCGCGAGCCAGCCGGCGGCGTACTCGGGGCGGACCAGGCGAGGTACGGCGGGGCCGTCAGCGTTGTGCAGTGCGATGTGGACCGAGTTTCCGGAGGGGAGGTGGGCGATGTCCTCGCCCGCCTGCACTGTTGCACCAGTGATCACTACAGGATGGACTGCGTGGGGGAAGGACAGCGTCAGCACCTGAGGGCCGAAGGCGATCTCCACACGGCCCGGTGCCGCGGCGAGGACCTTCCCGACGGCGGGGGCCTGCGCCACGGCGGGCCGGCCGAGCCACAGGTCGATGCCGGTGGGCACCGTGGGAGCGGAAACGGCTGACAATGCCGGAGCCTGGGTGAGCCGTGGATGCGCGTACCGGGTGGCCACCGCGGCTGCTCCGTCCGCGAGTGCGGAGGCCGAGAGCCGGTCCTCGGTGCCGGCTTCGAGCCAGGCTCCGTGGTCCATGGAGTCGGCGCCGGTGGACAGGTCGAGGAGAGTGATGTCGTCGTCGGCGAGGCCGCGCAGCAGGAAGTGCGCCGGTGAATCGGGGCGGGCAGGCACGTCGGCCAGGCCGATCGCGTCCTTGATGAGGTGGACCATCACTGGAAGGGGCAGGCGGGTGGCCTGCTCGAATATGTGCCACTCTCGGTCGAGCGCGGCCTTGGCGTAGGCGTTGTCCTCGTCGACGGCGGCCTGGTGCCGCCCGCTGGCGACCAGGCCGGCCGCGCGCAGGATCACGAGCGGCCACAACGCCTCCGCCTCCTCCTGGGAGAGCGACCGAATGGTGTGGAATGCCCGGACGGCGGGTAGCACGTGATGGGGCTCGACCCCGTCGTGGTGGAGCATCGAGGAGAGCGACACGGCGAGTTCGCCGACCGCCCAACTCGTGGTCACGTCACCGAAGTCGATGACCCCGTCGGGCATGGGCAGGCGGCCGTCGGGAGAACAGATGAGATTGTCGTCGGTGAGATCCAGGTGCACCGCCTGAGACGGAAGCGCGGCGGCAAGCTTCTGGACCCGCGCCCAGGCGTCGGCGGTCGCGGCCTGAACGGCGGCGCGCCGGTCGGGCTCGTCGATGTGCTCTGCGAGCTTGGCGACGACGCGGTCGGCGTGCCGCAGGTCCCACTGGAGAACGCGCTTGAGGCCCGGGTGGTGGAAGTCACGCAGGGCGGTGCTGACCTTTCCGCCGATCGTGCCCATGGCCGCCACCGTGCTCGGGGACAGGTGCCGTGGTCCCGAGAGCGGACCGCCGGGCAGGTATCGCATCAGCCGCGCGATGGCCGGCCCGCTCTCGGTGTCCACCGTCGCGCACTGCGGTGAGCCGTCGGGGCGGCGCAGGACGGTGGCGATGCGCAGTTCTGGGTGAGCCGCAGAGATCAGGTCGGCGGCGGTGTCCTGGGCTTCGATCTCCGTAGGGCCGAAGGCGGGGTTGGCGATCTTCAGAATGGCCAAGGCCGTGCCATCGTCGCCGTGCAGCAGGAAGTTGGCGTCCTGCTGGCTTCCCAGCGCCTCCGCACGAGCGTTCATGCCGAAGCGTTGGGCGGCAATGCACTCCGCCTGAGTGGGTGTCACCTGAGGTACGGGAAGCGCTTCCTGGGCGAAGAAGTCGATGGTGCGGTACTCGTCGTGCGGCATGCAAGGTCCCTCGGCTGGTCTGGAGCTTGGTGTGGGCAGGCTGGGCGCGGACGCTCGGATGCCTCAGTCGACTTCCCACAGGAAGCGGTGCGTGTGAATCGCGAAGTAGGGGAAGCTCTCCACGGACGCGACGCCCTCGACGGCCCGTACGGCGTCGTTGATGAAGTCCAGAAGATCACTAGGGCGACTGCACACGACCTCAGCGAACAGGTCATAGCGGCCAGAAGTCAGGACTGTGTACACGACTTCCTCATGCCGGGACAGTTCATCGGCCACCGCCCGCGAATCGCCCCCGATGCGTAGGCCCAGGAGAGCCATCGTCTGCTGGCCCATGGTCATCGGGTCGGTCACCCCGACGACCTGGACCGCCTTGGTGTCCATCAGGCGCTGCAGCCGGTGTCTTGCGGCCGAGGGCGACAGTCCCACCTTCGGCCCCAGCTCGGCGTAGGGGATGCGACCGTCGACCTGCAGCTCCCGCAGGATGGCGCGGTCGATGTCGTCCATGAAGGACCTTCCTCACCTGCGTGAATAGCAAGTCGTGTAGTCGTTTCAAGCACAATGACGGATGTCGTCGCTCGAATCAAGTGTTCTGACGACGGAATCGAGCGGATCCT
The DNA here is from genome assembly GCF_006540305.1 of Streptomyces sp. 6-11-2. Taxonomy (GTDB): domain Bacteria; phylum Actinomycetota; class Actinomycetes; order Streptomycetales; family Streptomycetaceae; genus Streptomyces. The sequence continues at coordinate 7,857,816 of NZ_BJOR01000001.1, forward strand.
GGCTCGCAGGCTCTGTGTGCGCGCCGAAGCCCTGTCAGGTTCCCGGCCATGCCGACTGGCCAAGCCGACGCCGGCGGGTCATCGGGTTTCGTCTCTGCCGCAGCAAGGTGAGCCCCCATCCGAGCACACGGTGGGTTGCCTGTCCCCGCAGAACAGCGCCATAGGCAGCCCAATCCCACGCTTCCGTGACACCCGCGGAATGCCGTTCGGGGTGGGCCGCCACGAAGATCAACCTCATCCCCGGGTCCGTCGTGTCGGGGGTTCAGCACCGGCGGGCAGCGGCGGGAGATACCGCAGGAGTTCGGTGCCTGGTCGACCGTCCACAACCGCGTGCGGCAGTGGTGTGACGCCGCCGTCTTCGAGGTCCTGCTGGAGGGCCTGACCGCAGAAGCCGCGCAGCGGGGTGAGGTGGACCTGTCTCTGGTCAGCGTCGACTCCACCAGCGCGCGCTCATCACGATGCTGCCGGGATGCACCTGGGCGAGGGCGTCCTCGGGGGTACTGGAGAGGGCTGCAGCCGCCTCGTCCCCCGTGGAGACCTCCGGGGCGCACGAGGCATGGCCGGTGATCTCCTCCTCATTCAACTCGGCGACGAAGCATCGCAATCGCGGGGTCTCCGTAGCGAAGCGCAGGGTCTCCAGCCGCCGAGCCAAGTCCGTGGGCTGAGGCGCCGCTCTCTCGTGGGCGGCATGCTCGGCTGCCAGTTGGGCCACAAGAGGAAGATCGGCAACGCGTGCGCGTCGCACCCGGGCCATTCCGGCGCCGGTCACCGGACCTCGCCCTCCAGCACATCGCCGCGCCAGGCCACGAGCCGCTCGTCGACCGAACCCTGGCTGTCGAGCACGTGACGGGTGACGGCATCTCGTTCGTACGCAAGGACCGCCGCCTCCCACACGCACGGGGCGGGGCCCGCCCGGCCGGGCCGGAGTCGAGTGGCATCGCCGACCGGACCGGTGAAGATGGCGAGGTCGGACATGTAGCCCTCGATCCAGGTATGCACCAGGATGTAGTCGCCGTCGCCACCGGCATGGATGAGCAGCACGGAGAGCCCAAGAGAGCCCCGCAGATGCGCCGACGAGAGGTAATCGGCAGCGACCCGCCGGTCTGCACCTCCTCGTCCGTCACACTCCGTCCGGGCGCCTCGATCGCATAGGGCTACACCAGGTGCCCGGCGACCGCGCGGCTGCCCAGTGGGTGCACCATGCGGGCGTGATAGTCATTGGCCAGCGTCAGCAACGCACCCGAATCGACGGCAGTCAAAGACTGGCTGAGCTGAGATTCCGAAAGATCGGTCATACGACCATGGTGCCCGCCTGCGCTGTACGTCCCACAAGATCCGTCGGCCAGGGAGCTACAGACCTCACCCGGACCACCGCTGGTCACAGGTTGGACTCCCGGTACGGGACACGGCGGTCTCCGGCGCGTCTTCGAGGGGACGCGCCGGAGACCGGTCGGTTTGCCGTCGCTCCTGTCGGTGGGTGGCGGCGGTTGTGGGGTTAGCGGCGGCAGTCCCGGTGGGCAGGGCGCCAGATGCGGGTCCAGTAGCCGGCGTGTGCGTGGTGGTTTTGGTCCCGGTATCCCGGGTGCCACAGCCGTGACCAGTAGCCCGCCGCTTGCACGCAGTGACGCGACGCCGGCGGCTGGTGGTGCTGCGGTGCCGGCGGCTGGTGGTGCGACGCTACTGGCGGCAGGTGGTGCGACGTTACCGGCGGCTGGTGGTGCTGCGGTGCCGGCTGGTGGTGCGACGCTACCGGCGGCTGGTGATGTTGTGCTACCGGCGGCTGTGGGTGCTGTGGTGCGGCCGATGCGGTGCCGACCGTGCCGACGACAGCGCCCGCGGCCAGAGCCGCCGTCGCTGCGCCCAGGGCCGCAGCCCTTTTCAACCCGTTGATCATGATCAGGCCTGTCTGTGCGAGTGGGGCTGACGCCCCGCCACTTTCCGGACCGGTTCGTCCGGAGATGCGCTGATCCTCCACCTTGCGACACCTGCGCACACTGAAAAACACCGTCTGTTACGAAATGCGGATGGATTTCTCATTCAGCTCAAATATTCATATATGTGAGGCCGGCGAAACTGCATGCCGACAAAGGCAACGACTACGACCACCTGCGGCGATGGCTCCGCAATCGAGGCATCCGCCACCGCATCGCCCGCAAAGGCGTCGAGTCCTCACAGCGGCTGGGCCGACATCGCTGGGTAGTCGAGTGAACCGAGTCCTGGCTGGCAGGATGCCGACGTCTCCACCGCCGCTACGAACGCACGGCTGAGCACTTCCTCGCCTTTGTCGGGAGCGCCGCAGCCCTCATTGGATACCGGCGCCACACCAGCCGATAGCCACCAACGAGCCGATCAGCACGGGGGGACTTCCAGGTCGATCGGCGGCAATCCCCAGGGTTCCAGGATCCCGTTGCAGTACTCCGCGAGGAACTGGACTGCGCCGCCACCGTAGTGCCACCATGCCCCGCCGCGAGAAGCAACCGTGACGATCCAGTCCTGCGGAGATCGTCCCGTCGTGTTCCACATGAACTTGTCGCTGTCGCACGAGTCACCCCAGGGCAGCAGCCCACCAGGAGCTGGGTGGGCCAGCAAGCCGAGACCGGGTTCCAACCATGCATCGGCAACGACCGCAAGGGTGCGACGGATGGCCTGAAGACTGCGGTCCTCTTCACCCGGCTCAGGAAGATGAACCAGAAGGAAGTCTCCCATGGCGAAGGTCGGGTACCACTCCGCGAGGTACTTGTAATCGGCGGGAAGCCCGGTGCCCAGGCTCTCCTCGAACCCAGCCCAGTCGATTACGGCCCGCGCCGGCCGGCGGAGGTCGGTCAATCCGGGGACGGCACGCTCCAGCAGCGCAAGAGCCTCTTCCGCATCGGTTATGCGGCGCTGCGGCGTCTGTGTGCCGACCAGATCGTCATCCATGAGGCGCAGCCTGCCACACGCATCCGACGTCCCCGACGGGGCGGGCTCACCAAAGCTCCTCTGATGCCGCCCGCGGCACCGGCAGCGGCCATGAAGCCTGCCCCACGCGACTAGAGCCATCAGAAGCGTCCTCTAATCAGGGCTTGCCCTTCGGTCGCGGGACGGAGTGGTGGAGTGTCGATGGGAGCGGGCTCGGGTCAACAAGTCCCCGAGGCGACCCAGGTGGTCGCGCGGGCGGCGTTTCCGAAGGGTTGCCTGGCGATGCGGGTGCGGGACGCGCTCGGCCCGCTGTTCGACGACGAGGTCTTCAGGTCTGCGTTCGGCGTCCGTGGCCGTCCCGGTTGCTCCCGGGCAGCTGGCTTTGGTGTCCGTGTTGCAGTTCGCCGAGAACCTGACCGACCGCCAGGCCGCGCATGCGGTGCGGGCCAGGATCGACTGGAAGTACCTGCTGGGCCTCGTCCTGGCAGACTCAGGGTACGACTTCACGGTGCTGACGGGGCTTCGCGATCGCCTGCTGGCCCACTGCAGCAGGGGCAGCGCGAACCAGCACGGATGCGTGATGGCGACGTGGGTATGGCGGGCGGCGCCAGCCAGCGTGGCGTACGTCGTCAGAAGCGGCGACCCCGCCTGGTTCTGGCTAGGCAAACGTGGCGCTCCAGGTGACTGGCCCGACGATGCCGTCCACGCTCACGCCCCTGCTCGACTGGAAGCTGCGGCAGGCGGAGTCGGAGCCCGGCCCGTACTGGCCGTCCACGGTGAGGGAGTAGCCGTGCGCGCTGTTCATCCGGTACTGCCAGGTCGCCACGCTGGCGTGCACGAAGGTCGGCGGCTGGCGGAAGCTTACTCCGGGATAAGGCAAGGGCCCGCCAACGGGGTTGACCTCGCCGCTGAGTACGCGGGAGTAAAGGTTGCCCGGGCAGTCAGTCGCGTGGTGGTCGCGGTGGGCGGTGATGGCCTGCGCGGCGCCGCCCTGCGCCCGCAGGCGGTCGATTCCGTAGCGGATGGCGTCGATCAGCCCGGCCGTGATGGTGTCGTAGTTGCTGCTGGTACCGCCGGTCAGCGCACAGACCGCGTACCAGTCGTCGTTGCCCTGCGTGGTGCCCTGGGCGGCAGTACGGACGTTCTCGCCGCGACCCTGGAAAAGGTAGCCGTGGACACAGGCGAGGTGGCTGTAGGCGATGTCCGACCAGCCGTTGGAGTCCATGTGGAAGTTCTGGATGCCCCGCACCTGGCTGGCGCAGTCGGCGTGGTTGGCCTTGGCCACCTTCACGGCGTCGACATGATGGACGGCCACGCCGCCCTGGGCTGGGGTGATGTTGCTGCTGACGCTCTTGGGTGACCGGGCGCCCCACTGGGAGCGGGTGACGAACGTGGCCATCAACTCCGCCCTCCTCGGCCCAAGGCACAACTGACGGTGGCGTTTAACGGCTCGGCGTGGGCGTTGCGCACTGCGTCGGGGCCATAAACCGCGCTGGCGTGGCGAGGGTGCGTGACGATGGGGAGCTCGCCGCTCCCCGCGGGGAGGGGGGTGGCGGCATGCGCGGGTCCGGAACAGATGACGGGCAGCGCGAGCGCGCTGCCGGCTGCCGCCAGCAGCGCGACGCGGCGAGATGGGCCGTGGGTCAACGGTCCTCCAGTTGGGCGCAAAGTGGGGTTCGATTGTCCGGATGTTGGCAGGTTCCCGTCAAGTACGTGTCAGGGCAACTAGCCTGTAATTCCGCGTAGTTGGGGCGGACGGACGTGGCGGGTTTCATCCGGGGTGCCGCCGCGGAAATCCCGGGGGCGGCGCCAGGCCTGACGGCCCCGACACTGGGGCGGAGGCCCGTGATCACGAGGTTTGTGCTCCTTGCGCTGGCCCAGCTAGTGCTGTGACCGGAAAGGTTCACCGGCTCGCGACGCCCGGCACGGCACTCCCCCAGCCTTCGGCCGGGGGTACCCCCACGCCGCGTTGTCGCATCACCCGAGTACATCCAGTACGCGGGCAATGCTCCGCCTTGCGATGTACCGGACCGGACGCCGCGAGCTTCCCGGCAAACCTTCCCGGCCACAGCACTAGATGGAGAAACGCTCCTTCGCCAGCAGCGGCCGCACCCGCGAGGCAAAGCCTCCCGAGCGGAAGGGGCGCTGCAGCAGGCCGGGGCGCAGTTGCTGCGCGAGCGCGGCGGCGATCATGCCCTGGTCCAGCGCGAGTACGAAGTCGCTGACCCGCCCGGTCCGCACGTTCACGGAGTCACGGAAGCCGTACGTGTCGTCGTACGCGCCGAAGTCCACGTCTAGCGCCTTCAGGTTGTCGATCGCCTCCACGCGCGCGTGCGGCAGAGCGAGGAAAGAGGCGTGCGGGGTGACGACGCCGAGGGAGTTGTAGCCGTCCTCCTGCATGCCGATGGCGTCGACGCCGTACTCGCGATAGCCGCCCTCGGGGATGCTCGCGGGGGAGAAGCCCCAGTAGCCGTACTTCTCCTCGTCCAGGCCGTGCTCGATCTGGCTGCGCACATACCGGTCGTGCGTGAGGCCCCACGCGCGCGGGGACCACTCCGGCTCCGGCACGAACAGCGGCACCATCAGCGCCTCGAACATCGACCCGCCCCACGTGGGGACGAGCTTGCGGCCGCGGTACGTGTAGTGGCCCTGCCAGACTCGGATGCCATCGATAGCGACGTACGAGCCCTCGGGCTCCTGCTCCTGGCCGCTGCCGGGCAGCAGCGTGCGGAACATGTGCCAGTAGTGGTCGGCGGGCAGGCTGCCGTCGGCGATGCCGAGGTAACTGGCCATCCGGGGTTCGGTGTTGAGGGCGCCGTAGTGGTGCCCAGTCGGCTCACCCTTGCCCGGCTTGTCGGGCCAGAAGCCACCGCGCAACTGGCCCGGGCCCGCGACCGGGTCGGCCGCGTCGTACGGCGTGTAGTAGTACGACCAGTCGGCGCCGGCGAGCAGCTTCGCGGCACGCGGACGCAGGGCCGGGACGGCGTCGGCGGCGATGCGCAGGCCTGTGACGAGCCAGGCGTTGTCGACGGACGAGAGGAACGGGCGGACCGGAGCGCCGCTCTCGGGCCAGGTCGTCAGGACGGAACCGTCGTGCGCGTCGTACCAGTTGAACCAGAACCCGTGCGCCCGCTCCAGCCGCTCAACCGCGGACACAGTACGGGTCAGGCTGCGCTCCATCGCGTTGCGGGAGATTACGCCGAGCCCGCCCGCGGCGGCCGTCGTCCACAGCCCACAGCCGATGTTCGTCGGCGAGGTCTGCACGGACGGGACGGGGCGGCCGGATCCGCTGACGTCGATCTTGTCGGCGGCCAGGCCGAAATCGGTCGTCATTGCCTCGATCGAGCGGTACGTCGAGTGGAACCACTTCCGCAGCGGCGGTGTATCAGAGGTAGGAGCGAGACGACGACGCGAGGAGACGGCACTGGCGGTCGAGGCCGTGCCGGAGGCTGGAGCGGCATCGGCCGACGGTGCGGCGCCGAGCGCGAGGGTGGCGCCGCCGGTGCTTACGGCGGTGAGGAAGGTACGGCGATCCATGAAGGTCCTTCTCCCGAGAGGGCAGGTGTGGAAGGGGATTTCGTGGTGCTCGTGGGAGTGCGGGCGGGGTCGGCGCATATCAGGGATGCGCCGACCCCACCTGGGCGGGCCCGCGGAGTCAGGGGCCGCGGGCCCGCGGGGGCCGGGTTCGCGGGGGTCAGGTCCCGCGGACCCGTACGTCACGGGGCGGCGGCGGGGCGTGTGCCGCTCCGGACGGTCGTGGGGTGAGTGCGGCGGCTACTGTGCCGGCACCCACCGGCAGGGGGATCAGACGCGCGGCAGGACCTTCTGGCGGCCCAGGTCGCCGAGCCACCGGGCCGCCGGCTTGGGTGTGCGCTCGAAGGTGCCGGGGTCGAAAGAGATCAGGCCGAAGGTCGCCTTGTAGGTGCCCCACTCGTAGTTGTCGAGCGCGCTCCAGGCGAGGTAGCCGCGGACGTCGATGCCGTCTTCGATGCAGGCGGCGACGGCGTCGAGCGCCCCTGTGTAGTAGTCGATGCGGCGCTGCTCGTCACTGGTGGCGATGCCATTCTCGGTGACGACCAAGGGCGTGTCGGGGCCGATGAGTTTGGCGGTGTGCCGGATTGCGTGTCCGACGGCGGTGGGGTAGTACTCCCACTGCGTCAGCGTCCGCTCGGCGTCGGGCGGCGCCGGGATGGGACCTTCGGGCCCGATCTTCGTCCGGGTGTAGGACTGCACGCCGATCCAGGCGTCGCCGCGGGCCGCCTCGATGAAGACGTCCTCTCGCGGGTGGCGGTAGGCGGCGGTGACGCCCTCGGCGCCGGGGAGCGCCTGGTACACCTGGTTGGCGATCGTCCAGCCCACCTGGATCTCGGAGTTGATGGCGCGCACAGCCTTCACAGCGGCGTGGTGCGCGGCGATGACTGCGTGCGTGGTCTCCTTGTCGGGGAGCGGCAGACCGGCGGGCGGGAAGCCCTGGTCGCCTCGCTTGGCGAGACCCGCCATCACGGCGATCATGTTCGGCTCGTTGATGGTGCATACATGGCGCACGCCCTCACCGATGATCGGCGCGCACTCCTCGACGTACCGGGCGAAGAGCTGTACGGCGCCGTCGGCGGTCCACCCGCCGAAGTCCTCGAACCAGCGGGGGACGGTGAAGTGGTGCAGTGTCACCATCGGCCGCAGGCCACGCGCGATCGCGCCCTCGACCATCCGCCGGTAGTGCGCTATCTCGGCCTTGGAGAAGTGGCCTCGGGCCGGCTCGATGCGTGCCCACTCGACGCTGAAGCGGTAGTCGGTGAAGCCGAGTTCGGCCAGCAGGTCCATGTCCTGCTCCCAGCGGTGGTAGCTGTCGCAGGCGTCGAGGCTGGGCTCCTGGATCCCCGCCGTCGGGTCGTGTTCCTTGCGCCACCAGTCGCTGTTGACGTTGTTGCCCTCGATCTGGTGGGCCGCGGTCGAAGCACCCCACAGGAAGCCGTCGGGGAATGGGGTGGTGCTGCGCGTCATGGTGATGTCCGTCTTTCTACGTGCGTGGGAGGAGCGTGCGAGAGCCGCGAGTTGGGGGCTGGCTCACTTCATGCCGGCGGTGGCGATGCCCTGGGTGAAGTGGCGCTGTAGGAGCGCGAAGACGACCAGCACGGGCAGGACGACGAGCAGGGAGCCCGCCATCAGCATTCCGTTGCCGCCGCCGACCGTGCGGTTGGGGTCGTTGGCGAAGGTCGCGAGCGCCACCGGCAGCGTGTACTTGCTGGGGTCGTTGGTCGCGATGAGCGGCCAGATGAAGTTGTTCCACGACCCGAGGAACGTGAAGATCGTCAGCGTCGCTAGCGCCGGCTTGACCAGCGGAAGCACGATGCGCCAGAAGATGTACCACTCGCCGGCACCGTCCATCCGGGCCGCCTCGAGCAGCTCGTCCGGGATGGTCGTCATGAACTGCCGCATCAGGAACACCCCGAAGGCGCCTGCTGCGAACGGCAGGACGAGGCCCATGTAGCTGTCGAGCAGGTTCAGCTTGTTCATCAGGACGTACAGCGGAAGGATCATGAGGTTGCCCGGCACCATCAGGGCGGCGAGCACGACTCCGAAGACCTTGGAGCGTGCGGTGAAGTTCAGCTTCGCGAGCGCATAGCCGAGCATCGAGCAGAACAGCAGGTTGCAGGTGGTCACGAGCACCGCGACGATCAGCGAGTTCAGGAAGTACTGCGGCATGTTCAGCTGGTCGAGCAGATCCCGGAAGTTCTGCAGCGTCCAGGCGGAGGGGATCCACACCGGCGGGCTGGCCGTGAGGTCCTTCTTGGTCTTGAAGGCGCTGAGCGCCATCCACAGGAAGGGGGCGGCCATCAGCAGCAGGCCCAGCGAGGCGACGACGTAGAGCAGCGGTTGGGGGCCGAGGCCCTGGCGGCGCCGACGGTTCAAGGACGGTCCCGGGACAGGCGCGGTGGCGTGCTGGGCGCTCATTTCGTGTTGTCCCTCATCAGTCGCAACTGCAGCACCGTGATGCCCATGATCACCACGAAGAGGACGTACGCCATGGCACTCGCGTAGCCCATGTTGAAGAAGTTGAAGCCTTCGCGGTACATGTCGAGCGACACGGTCAGCGTGGCGTCGGACGGGCCGCCCTGGGTCATCACGAAGGGCTCCTCGAAGACGTTGAGGTAGCCGATCGTGGTGATGACCGTGGCGTACAGCAGGGTCGGGCGCAGCAGCGGCACTGTGATGCGGCGCAGTTCCTGCCAGGCGTTCGTCCCGTCGAGGCGGGAGGCCTCGCGGACCTCGGTCGGGATGGCCTGGAGACCGGCGATCATCAGGACCATCACCGTGCCGAGGTTGCGCCAGACCGCCATCGCGATCAGGGACGGCATGGCCCAGGTCTCGGAGCCGAGGAAGTCCGGTGTGGAGAAGCCGAGTTCGGCACCGAGGCCCGCGATCAGACCGTCCGAAGGGTCGAGCACGAACCGCCACACGATCGCCACGGCCACGATCGTGGTGACCACGGGGGCGTAGAAGCCGACGCGGAAGAAGGTGCGCGCCCGGTCGATGCCGTTGTTGAGCAGGATCGCCACGAGCAATCCGAGCCCGATCGTCAGGGGGACCCCGACGACGACGAAGTAGGCCGTGTTGAAGAGGGCCGTGAGGAACTTGTCATCGCCGAAGAGCTGGACGTAGTTGTCGAAGCCGATGAACTTCGCCTCCAGCGGCCTGGTGACGTTGCGCCGGCCGAAGTCGGTGAAGCTCATCAGGAGCGTCGCGACGATCGGGAAGAGCATGAAGACGCCGAACAGCACGAGGAAGGGGGTGGAGAACAGCCAGCCGGCCAGGTTCTGCTTCCCCATCAAGCGCTTCTTTCCGCGCCCCTTGCCGGAACTGGCGCCGGGCCTCAGGGCGTTGGCTGCCCCGGGCCTGGCGGGGGTGGGTGTCGTGGTGGACATGTTCTGCCCTTCGGACCATTGCTTGCGCGATTCGCTCCGCGTGCGCGGGCTTGTGGGGGGTTGCTTCAGGAGGGAACCCGCGAGGGTCACTTCACGAGGCTCTCGATCTCGCCCTGGGCCTTGTCGAGGGCTTCCTTCGCGGAGGACTTGTCCTGGGTAACCGATTCGATGGCCGTGTCGACCTTCGAGGTGATCTCCGTCCACTTCGGCTGGACCGGGGAGACCTTCGCCGACTCCATCTGGGCCTTCCACACCTTCATGTTCGGATCGGTCGCCAGGTCGCCCGACCTCCAGGCGTTGACGTTGGCAGGGAGGTCCTTGGTGCGCTTGAACCAGTCGGTCTGGCCCTTGGCGTCGGTCAGGTACTGGATGAACTCCTCGGCAGCGGCTTTGTGCTTGCTGTCCGCCGAGATCGTCAGGGCCGAGCCGCCCGCCATGGAAGTGGAGGACTTGTCGGTGGGCACGTTCGCGACGGCCCACTTACCCTTGAGGTCCGGGTAGTTGTCGTCGAGCAGGCCCATGAACCATGGGCCGCCGAAGAACATCGGGACGGAGCCTTTGTTGAAGTCCTTCGTCACGTCGTAGCCGGGACGGACGGACTTCTCGCTGAGGCCCTTCTTGAAGTAACTGCCGTAGTTCTCAAGAGCGTTGACGGCGGCTGGGCTGTTGATGACGGGCTTGCCGTCCTGGGTGACGATCTCGCCGTCCGCCGAGTACAGGAACTGGTAGAAGCTCTGCACGGTGTCCAGGCCGCCCGGTTGAATGGACAGGCCCCACTTGGTTCCGGCCTTCTTCTGGTAGGCCTCGGCGGCCTGCTGCAGCTCGGCCATGGTGGCTGGGGCCTTCTCGACGCCGGCCTTCTTGGCGAGGTCGGTGCGATAGAAGAGCACGCGGGTGTCGACGTACCACGGCACGCCGTAGGTCTCACCGTCGATCGTGCCCTGCTGCCAGCCGGCCGGGAAGAAGTCCTTCTCCGCGAAGGCCTTGGTGTCGACGGGCTCCAGGGCGCCCATGTCCGCGAACTCTGCCATGTAGGTGCTGCCCATCTGCATCACGTCGGGCAGCCGGCCGGCGGCAGCGGCGGCGACCAGCTTCTGGTGCGCGACGTCCCAGCCGATCGGGGTGATCTTGACCGTTATGTTCGGGTTGGCCTTCTCGTAGACCTTGGCGACGTCGGCGAGCTTCTCGCCCTCGGTGCCCATCGCCCAGACGGTCAGCGTCTGCTTCTTGTTCGCCGCGATGTCGCCGCCGCCGGAACCGCCGCAGGCGGTCAGAGTCAGCGCGGACGCCAGGGTGACGGCGGTCGCGGCGGTGGTGGCGACGCGGTTCATGGGCGGTTCCTCCTCGATGTTCGGGGATGTACACGCTGCTTGTAAGCGCATACATCACTCTGTGGCAGCTCCGGCGGATGTGACAAGGGGCGCCGTGGTCACACTCCCGTAACGGGAGTGACATCCGGGAATGCGGTGCCACAGCACGGATACGCCGGCAGCGCTCGCGGCCGCCCGCGTATCCGTGCCGACGGTCGCGACAGAAACCAACCGAGATCCGGCGTCGGAGCGTGGTCCGCTGTGCCGGAAGCGGAACGGAGTGTCCGAGTGGGCCCCGGGCGGGAATCCTGGCGGCGCCGGCCGGGTCCCCCCTTAGGGTCGCGACCGTGACGGCTGCCAACGCGGTTCCGCGTTCCTTCCCGCACGACTTCCCGCTCGACCCGGCCTACGGCCGGACCCTTGACGGCCTGCTGCGCGTCCCGGTCCCCAATGCCCCCACGGACTTCGACGCCTTCTGGCGGTCTCGCTACGGCGAGGCCCTACGGGTCGCGCCGGAACCGGAGGCCGGGCAGCTCGTCGAGGAGCGCGACGGAGTGCGGATCCACGAGGTCTTGTACACGTCGGTGGGCGACGTGCGGCTCGGCGGCTGGCTGGTGCTCCCGCCCCGGGGCCGGTGGAGCACGGTTTCGTCATCGGCCACGGCTACGGCGGGCGTAACGGGGTCGGGCCCGACGTGCCCCTGCCGTTGCCGAGGTCGGCGGCGATCCTGCCGTGCGTGCGAGGGATGGGGGAGCGGGGCCTGGTGCCCGGCATCCCAACACTGCCGGACCAGCACGTGCTGCACGGCATCGCGTCGCGCGAGACGTACGTGATCGGGGAGTGCGTCGCGGATCTGTGGTGCGCGGCGACGGCGTTGCTGGAACTGGTCCCGGAACTGGGGGAGTCGGGGGCCGGACTCGGATACCTGGGAGAGAGCTTCGGAGGCGGCCTCGGAGCGCTGGCGCTGCCGTGGGACGAGCGGTTCGCGGCCGGCCAGCTGACGGTGCCGACGTTCGGGAACCACCCGCTGCGGCTGACGCTGGACTGCGTGGGAAGCGGGGCCTCGGTGCGGCGCCATCACGCCGAGCACCCGGCGATCGTGGAGGTGCTGCGATACTTCGACGCGGCGTCGGCAGCGACCCGGGTGCGGGCCCCGGTGCTCGTGGCCCCGGCGCTGTTTGACCCGTCGGTGCCGCCGCCAGGGCAGTTCGCGGTGTTCAACGGGCTGCCGGAGAGCGCGGGGCGGGAGCTGCACGTCCTGGACGCGGGCCATTTCGAATGGCCCGGGAAGGCGGAATCGACGGATCGACCGGCGGCGGCCAAGGGAGAGTTTTTCGGTCGAGTGTTGGCATAGGCCCCGTCGGCTCGTGAACCGGCGTGGCCGGACAGTTCGCGAGCCCCGCTCCGCGCACGGGTCCTGCTGCTCACCTCACGCGTTAACAGTCCGACCCTGCGCCCCCTGAGCCACCCCGCTTCCCGACGCGAGCACATCACCTTTGTGTGACCGGGCGCAATTCTGCATAACCTTCCTATGTCCGCAGACGTCACCTCCCTCCCGGCCAGCGAACGCGTCGGCATCGGCTTCTCGGGCAGCCTCGACACGTCGATCGCCACCGCGTGGACGCGTGACAAGGACCGAAGCCGGGTCGGGTCCCGCCGACTCCGGGCTCCGGCAGGCTGGTCCCGGTCGGCGTCATCGCCCGCACTCGAACCCGGTCAGGGGCATCGCTCGCACCCGCAACTCGCCCGCCGTACCACAGACACCGGCAGCATCATTGACACTGGCTCCCCACCTTGCGAGCCGTTGAGCCGACGTACGAGCAGTTCAACCGCCTCCTCGCCCATCCGTCGCATAGGCTGTCGCACCGTCGTCAGTGCCGGCCGCACGAGGCGGCTCAGCGCGATGCCGTCGAAGCCGGTGACAGCCACGTCCTCGGGGACCCGGACACCGCGCCGTTCCAGCGTGTGCAGGGCGCCCACCGCCATCTGGTCATTGGCGAAGAGCAGTGCATCGGGGCGTTCGCCGCGCCGGTCCAGCAGTGTGTCGGCGGCCCGCGCGCCTTCCGCCTGCGTCATCATCCCGGCCCGCAGATCCGGCTCGTCGCCCACCTCCACCCCCGCGGCCCGGCACGCCTCGACGTACCCGCGAAAGCGTGCCTCGACGTCCGGCGACTCCTCGGCGGAGCCGACGTAGGCAAGCCGGCGAAGGCCGTGGTCTTCGATGAGGTGGCGGGTCAGTTCGCGCTGGCCGTGGGCGTTGGCGACCTCGATGTGGTCCAGGTGGTCGAGCAGCTCGGACTCGCGCGGCCCGGCGAGCATCACCACCGGCTGCCGGCGCGATATGACTTCCAGCTCCTCGGTCGGCACCGTGCGGGCGAGCACGGCGAAGCCGTCTACCCGGCCCGCCACCTTCGCCACCAGGCTCTCCGGCCCTCCCTTTAGGGACGCCGCGATGAGCAGCGCGTACCCGTGGCGGCGCGCGGCGCGCTCCATGCCACGGATGATCTGGTCGGAGTAGAGCATCGCGACGTTGTCGTCCGCCTCGTCACCAGCGCTGGCCTCCGCCTCGGACTCGGCGTCCGGGTCGGAGTAGTCGGGGAAGCACAGACCGAGGACGCCGGTGGAGCGGCTGGCGAGGCCGCGCGCGTTCCCACTGGGTACGTAGCCGAGCTCACGGGCCACCGCGAGGACCCGTTCACGGGTCTGCGCGCGGACCGAGTCGGGGTTGCGGTAAACCCGGGACACGGTGGCGATGGAGACGCCGGAGCGCTCGGCGACGTCGTACACCGTGGGGGCTGTGCTCACTGGGTGGGACCCCGAGTCTGTTGAGGCACGGCAGTGCCCTGAAGCGAATGAAAGCGCATTCACCCTAGTTCGGGATATTGCTCGTGGGCAAGGCCGGGTCTCCGGGACGGTGCATTACTGCACCCCGGAGGCTCCGGTCACGCCGGACGCGACGAGGGCGACGGCCTTGTGCAGGCGCTGCCTCTCTGCCGTGGAGTCAGCGTCGGGTTGGCTGCGCGGCGCCTGTACCGCTCGAAAAGTCGTCGTCGCAGGTGACTTGCCACAGCGGCTGGGATCCTCGGGTGTGAGCGGCGGGAGCTTTGGGCAGCGGTGCCGGGTGCTGCGCAATCTTCGGCCCAGGTGGGCTGCGCTGCGCGCTGGCCTGCGGTGGTCGGGTTTGTGGTGGGGGTCCCTGGCCGTCGTGGTCGGGGTGACAGGTGCCCTGTGGTCGGGCCTGCGCAACCGCCGCGGTTGACGCAGGCCCGTCCCGGCTTGCGATCAGCGGACGGGTGCGTTGGATGGAATCAGGTGGCATCTGCGCAGCACCACGCACCCGGGCAGCGTTGCAACGCGTCGCTGGGGGTTCCTTGTCCGTCCCAAGCCGCGAGGGTTGGCCATGCGAACGACCATCGTCTGCACCGAGGACATCGCCGTCAGCTGCGACCAGGTGAACGGCTGGACCGTTGTTGAGGTCGACGGCGAGGTAGATGTCCGTACTCATTCCAGGATCCGTGAAGCAGTGATCACGCTGCTTGGTGACGGGCACCGGCACTTCGTCCTGGACCTGTGCTTCGTGCCGTTCCTCGACTCGATGGGGCTCGGCACGGTGGTAGCGGTCACCAGGCTCATCCGGCAGTTCGAGGGATCGCTGCGGATCACGTGCCCCTCCGCCCGCATGCTCAAGGTCTTTCAACACGGCGGCCTGGGCGACGCGTACGAGTTCTACGACTCGCCACAGGATGCGACGTGCCAGGCACCGACGGGTGACGGCCTGGCGCACTGGCCTGGCACCCACGGCTGAGCAGAGCAACGGGCACGGCGCAGCGATGCGGCGCATCGCGGCCCCTTGTCTCCACGGCTGCGGCACCTTTGCCAGCCTGGGCGTGGCCTTCCCCCTGGCCTCCGACGCGGTGCGGCGTGCCGAACTGCCCCGGCAGCGGCCAAGCGTGACCATTGGCGGGAAACGCTCGGACAGATGTGCGGTGCAACCCGTTGACCGTCACGTGGACCCCGTGTATACATGCGCCATACGCGGTGAATCCTCGTTCGGAACGGCCCGTTTCTGGGCCTGGCGGGTGGAGATGTCATGGGAGTGATGAACAGGCGGAGCTTCCTCATGGGAGGCGCCGCCGCGTTGGGGGCCGCCACCTTGGCCGCCTGCGGCAATCCGGCGACTCTGCCCAAATCCATGGAGGCCGTCCGGCCGGGGGCCGGCGGTCCGAGCCGGGGCGGGGTGCTCCACTTCGGGCTCTCCACCGACCCGGCCAACCTGGATCCGCATGTCTCTACCGGCAGCGCCTCCGACTACCTGCGGCAGCTCGTCTACAACGGCCTGGTCCAGTTCGACGGCGCCGGGGAGATCGTCGCCGACCTCGCGTCCGAGTTCGGCTGGGCCGACCGGCTGACGTACAAGGTCAGGCTGCGGCCGAAGGTGGCCTTCCACGACGGGTCGGCGATGACCGCCGAGGACGTGGTCTTCTCCTTCCGCCGGATGATGGACAAGGAGACCGCGGCTACCTCCGGTCAGCTGCTCGATGCGGTGGAATCCGTCGAGGCGGCCGACGCCACCACGGTGGTGTTCCGCCTGAGGCAGCCCGACGTGGCTTTCCCGTTCGCCCTGGCGGCACCGACGTCCAACGTCGTCTCGAAGCGGTGGATCGAGTCCGGCGCCAACACCAAGACCCAGATGATGGGCACCGGCCCGTTCCGGTTCGTGGAGCGCATCCCGGGCGTGAGCACCACCTTTGTCCGGTTCGAGCACTACTTCGAGCCCGAACTGCCGTATCTCAACGGGATCGTCTTCCAGCCCATGGGCGACGACTACGCCCGGGTGACAGCACTGCGCACGGCCACCGTAGACATGATCGACTACGTGCCGGCCACTCACGTCGGTGTCATCACGCGCAACCCCCGGTTGCAGTTCGCCTCCGACCGGACCTTCGGCTTCGGCTTCGTCGGGTTCGTGACCAGCAAGCCGCCCTTCAACGACGTACGAGTCCGTAAGGCGATCGCCCTCTCGATCAACCGGCCGTCAGTCCTCGATACCGCGCTACTGGGGCACGGACAGGCCATGGACGGGGCGCTCATGTCCGACTCCTTCGCCCGCTATGCACGGCAACTCGACGGCACGATGCCCTACGACCCGGAGCAGGCGAGGTTCCTGCTCAAGCAGGCAGGGCACGAGGGGCTCGCGCTGCCGGTCGTCACCACCAGCTCGTACTCCGTGATCGCTCGGCCGGCGCAGGCCATGCTGCCCGGGCTGCGCGCGGCCGGCCTGAAGGTGGAACTCACCCAGCAGGAGTGGCTGACCTTCCGAGCCAGCGTGGCCGCCAAGACATTCCCGGTCCACTCGTGGGGGACGGCACCGAAGTTCGGCGATCCCGCCTCCCTCGCCGACTTCATCGGCGGCACCGGCGCCTTCGCGATGAACCTCGACTTCCAGGACGACCGGATCGACGAACTCCTCGCCCAGGGGCGGCAGACGGCCGACCCCGGCCTGCGGGACGAGATCTACCTGGAAACGGAGCGGCGGGCGCTGGAGCTGGTCCCGATGACCTACACCGTCCGCCGTGAGCAGGGCGAGGCCCACTACCACTACGTCAAGGGCTACCAACACCCGCCGAAAGGTGCGTGGACCGCCGTGGCCCTCCGTCGGACCTGGATGGAGAAGGCAGCGTGAGGCGTTTCCTGTTCAGACGGTTCGCCCAGGCGGCCGTGCAGTTGTTCGTTGTCGGCAGCATCGTTTTCTTCCTGGTCCGGCTCATACCCGGCGATCCCGCCAGGGCCGCCCTCGGCGATTCCGCCACGGAGGAGCAGGTTGCCCAGACACGGCAGGCGATGCACCTCGACGAGCCCTTCATGAAGCAGTTCCTCGGGTTCTGGGGGCGACTCTTCCAGGGCGACCTGGGCACCTCCCTGATCAGCGGCCGGGAGGTGATGCAGGATCTGCCGTCCCGGATCGGCAACTCCCTCGAACTGGTCCTCATCGCCCTGGCCGTCTCGCTGGTGCTCGGCATCGTCCTCGGCCGGCTGGCCGCCACCCGTGCCGACCGGCCGGCGGACCACGCGCTGGTCGCAGGGTCGATCTTCGGGATCTCCCTCCCTGTCTTCGTTGTCGGCACGCTGCTGCTGCTTGTCTTCGCGTTCCTCCTCCCCATCCTGCCGCCGCGCCGCTTCACCTCGCCGCTGGAGGACCCCCTCACGCATCTGCAGACGCTGATCCTGCCGGTGATCACGCTGACCGCGGCGTCGTGCGCCGTGATCACCAGAATGACCAGGGCGGCCATGCTCGAGACGCTCACTGCGGACTACGTCCGCACCGCGCGCTCCAAAGGGCTGGTCGAACGGCGTGTGATCAACCGCCACGCCCTGCGCACCGCCATGCTGCCCGTGGTCTCCGCGACCACGGTCGAGCTGACCACGCTCATCGGCAGCACCGTCCTGGTGGAGACCATCTTCGGCTGGCCCGGCATGAGTTCGCTGCTGATGGCCGCCGTGGGACAGCGCGACTACCCCGTCATACAGGCCGTGGTGCTGGCCGTCGCGACCATCGTCATCCTGGTCAACCTGGTCGGAGACCTGGTGGTCAGGGCCCTCGACCCCCGGGCGGAGGACAACTGATCATGACCACTGTTCCGCAACCCCTGGTGCAGGCCCCGCCAGATGCACCAACGAGCGGCGGTAGCGGCCAGAAATCCTTTCTCAGAAGGATGGTGGCGAACCGCAGGACCTCCGTGGCGGGCGCCTTGCTGCTGCTGGTCGCTCTCCTCGCCGTCTTCGCACCGCTGATCGCCCCGCACGACTACCGCGACATCGTCGGCAAACCACTCTCCTCGGGCGGGGTCCTGGGCATCGACGACTTCGGCCGCGACGTCCTCTCCCGACTGCTCATCGGTCTCCGCACCTCCCTGGAAGTGGCACTGTCGGCCGTTTTGGTGGCCGCGGTGCTGGGCGTGGCGCTGGGGCTGGTGGCCGGATACGCCGGCCGCCGGATCTCGGTCGTCATCATGCGCGGCATCGACATCCTGCTCAGCTTCCCGCCGATCGTGCTGGCGATCGCGGTGGTGGCGGTGCTCGGCCCGGCGCTGGTCAACGTGGTACTGGTGATCGGCGTGCTCTACATCCCCCGGTTCACCAGGATCGTCTACAGCCAAGTGCTCGCGATCAGGCACGTGGAATACGTCGAGGCCTCGGAGATCATGGGCACGCGACCGGCCGTCATCGCCCTCCGGACGATTCTGCCGAATGTCGCCGCCCCCGTGATCGTGCAGCTCAGCCTCTCGGTGAGCTTCGCCATCCAAATGGAGGCCGGCCTCAGCTTCCTCGGCCTCGGGGCGCAGCCGCCACTGCCGTCCCTGGGCACGATGGTCGGCTCCGGACGCGACTTCCTCGAGGTCCAGCCCACCCTGCTGGTCTACCCCTCCGCACTGATCATCGTCGTCGTCCTCGCGCTCAACGTCTTCGGCGACGGCATGCGCGACCTGCTCGACCCGCGCCGTCGCGGCAGGAGTTCCTGACCACACGGGCTCCCCGACGGCGGCACCCATATCGAAAGGAATCACATGACCGCGGCTCTCCCCACCACCCACCGGCTCGGCGAACTCTCCTGGACCCAGGTGAAGCAACTGGCCGAACAGGACCCGATCATCCTGCTGCCCATAGGCGCGGTCGAGCAGCACGGGCCGCACCTGCCGGTCCACGAGGACTCCATCGTCGCCGAGTGGGTGGCCGACCGGCTGGCCAAGGACAACAACTGCTATGTCGCACCTGCGCTCCACTACGGGCACTCCGGCACCTTCCGCGGTTACCCCGGCAACCTGTCGCTGAGCCAGGCGACGCTGCGCACGGTCACCTACGAACTCATCGAGGCGCTGGTCCAGTCCGGCTTCCGACGCATCGTCATCATCGACAACAACGGCGGCAACGTCGGGCCGGTCACTGGTGCGAGCCTTGACGCGCGGCGCGACTTCGGGGTCCTGATCGGGCATCTCTACCCCTGGCAACTGGGCTATGCGCTCATGCGGGACGTGTACGAGGACCCGGCGACGGCGTACGGCCACGGGGCGGAGCCCGAGCACTCCGCGATGCTCGCGCTCTTCCCCGACCAGGTGCAGAGCGACCTCGCCGTCGCCGGCGGCCTGGAGTCCGCCGACGGCTGGACACCGACCAGCTACAACGAGGCGGCAATCCCCGGCTATGACGTCCGCGGCACCGTCCTGTGGGACTTCTCCGAGGTCAGCCCGACCGGGTGCACCGGCGACGTGAGCCTGGGCAGCGCGAAGACCGGCGAGATCTGGATCGAGCGGGTGATCGGGTTCTGCTCCGCCTACCTGCAGGAGTACGCCCGGAACACCTCGGCCAAGTAGCCCCCTGCTCCGTCCTGTGTGACCGTCTGAGGAGACGCCATGACAACCGGTACGACTTCTTCCGACCCGATCCTCTCGGTCGAGGGGCTCTCGGTGGACTTCCGGATCGCCGGTGCCTGGACACCCGCCGTCAAGCACGTCAGCTTCTCCGTGGCCAAGGGCGAGGTGGTCGCGCTGGTCGGGGAGTCGGGTTCCGGCAAGTCCGTCAGCTCGATGTCCGTGCTCGGTCTGCTGGGGCCGGAATCCCGGCGCCGCGGCAGCATCCAGTTCGACGGCACCGAACTGCTCGATCTCGATGCCGAGGCCCTGCGGGCCATCCGGGGCAAGCGGATCGCGATGATCTTCCAGGAGCCGATGACGGCACTCAACCCCGTCTACACCATCGGCGAGCAGATCATCGAGGCGATCCAGTGCCACGAGCCCTTGCCGGCCGCCGAGGCCCGGACGCGGACGCTGGAGTTGCTGACGACGGTCGGCATCCCCGAGCCGGAGCGCCGCATCGACAGCTACCCGCACCAGCTCTCCGGCGGGCAGCGCCAGCGCGCAATGATCGCCATGGCCGTCTCCGGCTCGCCGGAGGTCATCATCGCCGACGAGCCGACCACGGCACTCGACGTCACGGTGCAGGCGGAGATCCTCGAACTCCTCCGCCGCCTGCAGAAGGACCTCAATTCGGCGGTCGTCATCATCACCCATGACATGGGGGTTGTCGCCGACCTCGCCGACCGGGTGGTGGTCATGCGGCGGGGCGAGGTCGTCGAAGAGGCCCCGGTCGCCCGGCTCTTCTCCGATCCGCAGCACGAGTACACGCGCAAACTGCTCGCCGCGGTGCCGCGACGGCAGGCCGGCGGGCGAACGGAACCGACCCCGGCCGGCACCGCCACCGGCCCTGGTGGGGCGGCGACGCTCCGGGTCACCGACCTGGAAGTTGAATATCCCGGACGGCTGGGCCGCAAGGGCTTCAAGGCCGTGCACGGCGTGAGCCTCGCCATCGAAAAGGGCAGAGTCCTCGGCCTCGTGGGGGAGTCAGGCTCGGGCAAATCCACCATCGGCCGGGCGATCGTCGGCCTGGCGCGGGCCTCGGCCGGCTCGGTGGAGATCTGCGGTACCGAGGTGACGCGCCTCAAGGGCCGGGCGCTGCGGGACTTCCGCAGAACATACTCGATGGTCTTCCAGGACCCGGGATCCTCGCTGAACCCCCGGCTGTCGATCGGGGACTCCATCGCCGCCCCAATGATCGTCAACCGCTTCGCGGACCGCCCCGCCATCCGCAGGCGTGTGCTGGACCTCCTCGACCAGGTCGAGCTGCCCACCGGCTGGACCGACAGGTTCCCGCACGAGCTCTCCGGCGGCCAGCGGCAGCGGGTCGGTATCGCCCGCGCACTGGCCCTCGAGCCGGAGCTGCTCATCGCCGACGAGCCGACCTCCGCCCTCGACGTCTCCGTCCAGGCCACCGTGCTACGGCTGTTCCAGGAACTGCAGGACAGGCTCGGCTTCTCCTGCCTGTTCATCAGCCACGACCTGGGCGTCGTCGAGCTGCTGGCCCACGAGGTCGCCGTACTGCAGCACGGGCGACTGGTCGAGCAGGGCCCCGCCCGCGAGGTGCTGAACAGCCCGCAAACCGACTACACGCGCAGGTTGGTGGCGGCCGCGCCGGTGCCCGACCCCTCGGAGCAGGCCGAGCGTCGCAGACTCTGGCAGGTGATGGCGAGGTGACGCGCCATCGCCCACCGGGGCCGCGGGTCAGTGCAAGTGCGAGACCACCCTCTCGTCCGGCTGCAGATGGCGGCGCAGTGTGCGCTCGGCAGCGTCGAAGTCGTGCACGGTCAGCGCCTCCAGCAGCGCTCGGTGCTCCGGACCGATGACCGTCAGCCGCTTGGGCCGGACCGACACGGCTCTGACCCCGATCCGCTGATGCCTCGGCTGAAGGCTCGTGTAGAGGTCGATCAGGACGCTGTTCCCAGTCGCCTTCACAAAAGAATAGTGGAAGAAGAAATCCATCTTCGCGTGTTCGGCGATGGCGTCGCGATCCCCGGCCCGGCACCGCGCCAAACGGTCCGGATCCTCCATCAGGTCCAGATGCTCGGAGAGTTCGGCCGGAATCTCGATGTGTTTTTCACAGAGAATCCTGAAGCCGTGGATCTCCAGGACCTGCCGCATCTCGTAGGTCTCGAAAAGCTCCCCGGCCGTCACTCTCCGCACCTGGGCGCCACGCCGGGGGAGCAGGTCGATGAACTTCTCCGCCGCCAACCGGTGGAGGGCCTCGCGCACTGGTGTCCGCGACACCCCCGCCTCGTCGGAGACCACCTTCTCCTCCAGGAACGACCCCTCGGGGAACCGTCCGCTGAGGATCGCCTCCTTTGCCCACTGGTAGGCCCGTTCACCGGCCGTCACAGGCCGGCTTTCGTCGAATGACCCGTTCATCTCGCCCCTTTGTCATGTATACCCAATGTATACCAGAATTCCGAGGGAGTCCCGCAGTGCCTGATCAAAACCGCAGATACGCCGCCTGGCTGTCCGGCCCGAGTTTCGCCGCAGCCGAGATCGTCGCCCAGCTCGGCTACGGCGCGGCGGTGTTGGACATCGAGCACGGCTCCTTCGATCTCGCCGATCTCGAACGCTTCATCCCGTTTCTCCGACGGCTGAACCTCGATGTGCTGGCGAAGGTGCTGGGACCGGAACGCGGACCGATCCAGCAGGCTCTCGACTTCGGCGCCACCGCGGTCGTCATCCCCCACGTCGAGAACGCCGCGCACGCCGCCACCGTCTGCGCCTTCGCCAAGTTCCCGCCCCTGGGCGACCGGAGCTTCGCCGGCGGCCGCACCGCGCGGTACGGCGGTTTCGACGACGACTGGATCGCGCGGCAGGACCGCGAGACCCGGGTGTACCCGATGATCGAGGACGCCGGCGCCATCGACGAGATCAAGGACATCCTGGCGCTCCCCACCGTCGACGGTGTCTTCGTCGGCCCCAGCGACCTCTCCATGCGTCGTGAGCGAGGCGCCTACACCCGCTCCGCGGACGACTTCTCCGACCTCCAGCTGGTGGCGGACGCGGCCCGCGCCGCCGGCAAACCATGGGTGCTGCCCGCCTGGTCCGCGGCGGAGAAGGAGTTCGCGCTGACGCATGGGGCCGACCAGCTGGTCCTCACCATGGAGCACGGCGCCCTCATGGCCGGCTTCGGGGCGGCCCTCGCCGAGACCGCCGAACTCACCGCCGCCCTCGACCAGCACCGCTAGGAGACAGACCATGCTCACCACCGTCGGCCAGTTCAACGCCACCACCGACAAGGCCGCCAACTTGGAGGCCGCCGCAGCCCTGATCGGTCAGGCGGCCGCCCAGGGATCGCAGCTCGTCGTACTGCCCGAGAACGCCATGTACTCCAACCCCGACCCCGAGGCGGACATCGTCCAGCACACCGAGCAGATCGACGGCCCGTTCGCCACCGCGATCGGCACGCTGGCCAGGCGGCACGGCATCGCCGTCGTGGCGGGCATGACCGAGACACCGGCAGCCCAGGGAGAACGGCCCAGCAACACCGTCCTCGCGGTGGACCAGAAGGGCGATCTGCTCGGGGTGTACCGCAAGGTCCACCTCTACGACGCCTTCGGGTACCGCGAGTCGGACCGCGTCCAGGCCCATACGCCCTCGCCGTTGCTCTTCACCCTGGAGGGGGTCACCTTCGGCGTCATGACCTGCTACGACCTCCGGTTCCCGGAGATGGCGCGATTCCTGATCGACACGGGTGCCACGGCCCTGGTCGTCCCCGCCGCCTGGGTGGTCGGCCCGGCCAAGGAGGACCACTGGACCACGCTGGTCCGCGCCCGGGCGATCGAGAACACCGCCTACGTCCTGGCCTGCGGTCAGACCGGCCCCAACTGCACGGGCCAGAGCCTCATCGTGGACCCGATGGGCCACGTGGCGGCATCAGCGGGCGAGGCTCCCGGGGTGGCGTCCGCCGTCGTCGACGCGGCGCGTGTGGTGGCCGTCCGCGCCAAGAACCCCAGCCTGGCGAACCGGAGGTTCCGGGTCGTCTTCGACTGAGGGGCCGGACGGACCCGGGCCAGCCGGCAGTCTGTGGCGGAGTCACCCGGACTCCGCCACGGACTGCCAGTCAGCCCCTGAACGCGACGGCGTCTTCCACCGCCATCACCTGCTTGCGGAAGCGCCCCTCAACGTTGCCCTGGTCCTGCGAGATCGCCACCACGAGGCCGGCCCGGATGAGCGGATCGTGAACGCCGTCCTCGCCGCCACGCACAGCGTGGACGCCACCGAACCCCACACCATGCACGGCCGCCGCCGAACAGCCGCTTCCACACAGCCCCGGTCACGGACCGACCCAACGCCCGAACGGCGGAGCCCACCGAACGCTGCCGACCCGGGCCGACGGCATCGGCTGCCACTGGCGACCTGGTCGCGCCCCTTCTGCCACTGGAGGCGGGGGAGTGGGCGAACCCGCGCACTGCCGGTGGCGCGGCGCCACTGGTCTTGTCGAGGGGCAGTGCAAGACCTTGCGTCGGCGACAGGGGGAGGCCCCGCACTCGTAGGCTGCGGAGACGCGCCGGCTTGCCCATGGCCTGCTTCACAGCGGCCGCGCCGCAATGGTGCCGCAGTCATGGACTGCGGAGACGCCAGCCGCGCACCCCGCCTGCTGCCGCAATGGTGCCGCAGCTGTGGCTGCGGAGACTTCTCCGTCGGTCTGACCACCGAAGCCCGGGTGCGTCCCGACAGAAGGGTGTGGCGTTTGGTCTTCAGCCCGCAATGTGCCCTGTGCTTCTTCGCACACGCGGCTCAGCTTTCGAATTGACCAAGAAAAGGAACCTGGAATAGAGGGTGGCAGTACCAGGGGGCCACGTTGGTGCACTCGCGTACGCCCTTGCGCCGCGCGTTGTCCCGTTGCGGGATCGTCAATCGGTCCGGGTGCGGAGGCTCCGCGCCAGGGTGGGGATCATCACCGTCGCAGGGACGAGGTGTAGCCCGAGGAGGGCGGTGGTGGTGGCGGTGTTTGCCCCGGAGACGAGGGGCGGGACCAACGAGATCGCGGTCAGCGACAGTGCCGTCCACACGAATCGCTTGGCGGGGCGAGCGCTCCAACGAAGAAGAGCGACGGCCATGACGATGCCCACGACCGAGAAGAAGCCGGTCACCACGGCGAACCCCGACAACGGGATCGTCTCGCCACCATCGGGGACCTCGAAGTCGACGCCAACGGCCTGGGCCAGCGCAGCGGCGAGGGTGGTGGCCACCATCGCTGCGAGCGTGGCAATGAAGCCGGTGCCGACGAGCCTGCGGAGTCGGTGGGTATGGCTGGTCTGGCCCGGTGCCGGGCCTGCGACGACCCCGGTGTCATTCATGCCGTTCATGCCGTTCCTCCATCATTCGGTAACTGGCGTACGGGTGTGTTGACTGGCATGTGAAGGTCCTGGCCTTGCGGGTGACGATGCGCACCCTCGCCGCGCGACAGCCGGGGGTTCTGCAGGGCGCGGACGCCGATGCCGCGGAGCCAGAACCCGGCGCCGCGTCCGAGAACCGGCCCAGGCTCGCCGTCGCGCAGCTCCAACTGCACCCGCCCGCGGGTGACGACGCCGAACGCGTCGCGCCATTCCGCCGCGACCACCGTGACACGCGCGCCACCGCGGAGCGTGAGCGTCCACACTGGGACTACTCCGTGCCGTCCGCCGGCAGGCGCTCCGGCAGCCCGAGCCGCGGGAACTGGTCGTCGTGGAACGTGACGATCTCGGTGATCGCCCCGCCGGTGACGCGCAGGACGTCGATCGTCAGCGGCAGGTACGCGCCCTCCCGCTTCCGCCAGAGGTAGAAGGCGACGGCGGGCTGCCGATTCACGGAGGTGAGGACGGCGCGCAGGCCCTTCATGCCCTCGAAGCCGCTCTCGACCCAGTCGTTCACCACCGCGTCGCGGCCGACGTGCAGGCCCGGCGTGGGCGGCATCGAGCACCGGACGTCGTTCCGCAGCAGTGCGGCGAGCCCGTCGACGTCCGTGGCCACGCTGGCGTCGGTATAGCGGCGCACCAGCTCGCGCGTCCCGGCGTCCTGTTCGCCGCCGGTCCAGTCCTGCCGCTCGGCGGGCAGGTGCTCCCGCATGCCGGCGCGGGCCCGCTGCAGCGCGCTGTTCACGGAGTTGACGGAGTCCCCGAGGAGCTCCGCGACGTCCTTCGCCGGCCAGCCGAGCACGTCCCGCAGGATCAGCACGGCCCGCGGGCGCGGCGCGAGGTGCTGGACTGCGACCAGGTACGCCAGCTCGATCGTCTCCCGCGCGAGGGCGACGGTCTCCGGCTCGTCCGCGTCGCCCGCGGGCAGCTCGTCGAGCAGCCGGTCCGGGTAGGGCTGCAGCCATAGCGCCTCGCCGCCGGTCGCAGGCTCCGGGCGGCACTTGGCAAGCAGGTCCAGGCAGGCGTTGGTGGCGATCCGGTACAGCCAGGCCCGGAACGTCGACCGCCCCTCGAAAGTCTCCCGTCGCCGCCAGGCACGGAGGAACGTTTCCTGCACGGTGTCCTCGGCGTCCTCGAACGACCCGAGCATCCGGTAGCAGTGCACATGCAGCTCCCGCCGGTGCCGCTCCGCCAGCCCCGAGAACGCCGGCTCGTCGACCTCGCCCAGCCCGCTCACACCCAGCTCCTCCAGCCGCGTGTCCGCACTCATCACGTCATC
This sequence comes from Streptomyces sp. 6-11-2, assembly GCF_006540305.1. Taxonomy (GTDB): domain Bacteria; phylum Actinomycetota; class Actinomycetes; order Streptomycetales; family Streptomycetaceae; genus Streptomyces. The sequence continues at coordinate 7,883,985 of NZ_BJOR01000001.1, forward strand.
CTTCCGCCTAGCCGTGTCCCGTCGTAGGTGTGACGGGTGCGGGCGTGAAAACTCATCACCAGGGTCGGTCGGCATGGCTGAGCGCTTCTCATCCTTGGTAGGTCGGCTTTTCGACGTGGTGGAGAACGAGGACGGCCTGCACCATTGCGGTCGTCCGGGAGGGGCTGCAGCGCAGCTGGTCAGGATTTTCCGGTCCTTGAGGGTGGCGACGGCGCGTTCGCCTCGGCAGCGGTTCCGGGCGTGGGCCTTGTTCACGGCCTTCTGCCGGCGCGACAGCTTCGGTCAGTAGCGGTGCCGCTTGAACGGGATACGCACGGAACCGCCGGCGCCTTGATACGCCTAATAGGCACGTGGGTTGGCCGTTGTGCTGATCCAGGCAGGGGCTGGGGAGACGTCTGGGATATACGCAGCGCTCAGAGTGCTTCGACAAGAGGGAGGGCCTTCCCCCGTGAAGGTGGACACGCATTCGTATGTCATGCGGCGAGCGTGAGCTTAGCCGTGTGGTGTCGGTGTTCGTATTCGTTGGGGCTGAGGTGGCCGTTGGCGGAGTGCCGGCGGCGACGCCTACTGTCTCCCGCGCGACCTCCTACCGCAGCGCGACGGTCGCGAGTACCCCCCGCGCAGCCGTTCCGTCTGGCCAGGTCCACCCGGCGACAAGGTGTACGGACGACCTCTGAGCGGCCTCCGCCGACCGCAGGACACGGTTGACCTGAACGTCAAGCCCGTCGTGAGGGGCAGTTCCGTGGACGGTGACAGTCAAGTCAGGGGTGTCGCTCTTGCTCTGGTGCTGCGGCACCGTCTCGCCCCGCAGGAGCGCGCGCAACTGCGCCATCACCACCGGGTCGTGGACGCCATCGTAGATCCACCGGGTGCCGAGCACCCCGTGCTCAGACGTGCCGATCAACGCCTCGCCGGGGATGCCCTCCAGCGCCGCACCGCGGTAACCCATCGGCACCACATACGCCACCGGCTCCTGCGCGGTGGTGTCCACCACGACCATGAACTCGATCCCGACCGCGCCCTCCGGATCGTCCAAACGGAACCCACCAGCCTTAACCAGTTCAGGCGTTCCTGTGTCGCCCACGTACCAACTCTGCTTCGGCAGCCAGCCCGTGAGCAGCTCCACCTTGGTAGGCGTCATTGTGGTGCGATGGATGGCGGCCATGCGAACTCCCTCACGCATAGGTCCAGGCCCGTCCTCCAACGGGATGTGTCGAACCTATAGGACACGGCCGTGCTTCCCAAGCGGCAGCAAGTGGCCTCGAAGGCCTCCCGGTTGTCCTTGTGGCCTCTGACAGTCACGTTCCCGACCTGTAGGAACTCTGGTTCTCCGACCGCGCCCTCCGACATACCACCGCTGCCGCCACTGACAGTTCCGATCCTCGCCGTGGGGCCTATCTGCGCGACCTCTTAGGCCATCCACGCGTCTACCCCTGTCGTCGTCCGCCGCTGTTGATGTCGGCGGTGGATGTCAACTCGTGAACCCTCTTGGGTAGGGACACGTCCACGCGGGACCTCAGAGGCGCGAGGTGGCAGGAGAGGCTCCGTCCAGACAGTGGCCGTATGCGGCTTTCATGGAGGGATAGGGCGCGTTCAGAGCAATTCGACTGCCCGAAGCGTCGACTTCGCAGATGTATCCCCCTGGTCCTGACGCTGTCTTGACGTGCAGCATTACTTCGTAGGAGGAGATGTGCACATTGCGGTTTGCCCCCGCCGGGATGACTCCTAGGCTGTGCTGCTCCGCGCATTCGTCGTCCCCGTCGCCTGCACACCAGAAGACGTGCACTGGGTTCGATGTGCTGTTCACCAGGACGATCGGATTGACGTTCTCGGGGTCGGTCGGATCAGGGTTGCAGCCAGCCACAGCGAGTGCAGCTACGCCCAGCAGGATTGTGGTCGCAAAGCGGGCAACACGGCTGTTCATCAGGTCCACGGGCTCTCAGAGGGGCGTCATGCGAAGCCGTACCGTATCGCAAGACCGCCACTCCAGGACCTGAGCCTGGGAAGCTGCGATCATTTGCGGCCGGTTGCGCCGCTGACCTGCGAACGACCCCGATGCGGTCTCGTCGAGCCCGGCTGCTTTCACCGTGATTCCCCGCTGTTCCCCGCTTGATCTGGTGCGCTTGTGGTGCGGCCATGGAACCGGCGATCTTGAAAGCCGCTCATTCTGCGACGCTCCCCGCGCTGGTCGACCGCAGGTGCTGCTGGGCCAAGTGCAGGAATGATTCGGTGGCAGTGTGTGCCGGGATGGTCGGCCAGGCCAGGTAGACAGTGACGGGGTCGGCATCGGCCAGCGGGAGGTAACGGACACCGGGGTGGGGATGGTGGTGGCTGGTGCCTTCGGCAGTGACGCCGACGGCTTCCCCGGTGGCGATGACAGTGAGCCACTCGTCCACACCCGGAACCTGGATGGTGCGGGGACTTCGGCCTTCGGGCCAGAGGTCGGAGCCGGTGGTTGCGGCCGTGGAGCACAGTGCGACCACCTCCCTGGTCAAGTCGGCCAGGTTGACGGTGTCACGTTCGGCGAGCGGGTGGCCGTCGGGCACGGCCGCCAGGCGCCGCTCGTGTGCCAGCGCGGTGTGAGCCAGGCCGGAGTCGTCGGCGGGCCGGGTGCGCAGGAAGGCCAGGTCTGCCGTCCCACGGCGTAGAGCGGCTTCGGGGTCGTCCAGGCGGCGAACCTGTACGGGGGTGCCGGGGTGCCGTTCGCGCCACATGCGCAGCAGGGGTACGGTGTGCCGGCCGAGCGCGGCCCAGGCGAAGGCGAGACACAGCGGCCGAGGACCGGCCTGGGTAGCTGCCTCGGCCAGGGCATCGTCGAGTTGACTGAGGATGCGGTGGGCGTGCTCCGACAGGCGCTGCCCGGCCTCGGTCAGCGCGAGACGGCGGGTGGTGCGCTCCACGAGACGGACACCCAGACGGCTCTCCAACTGCTCCAAGGTGCGGGAGAGCGCGGGCTGGCTGAGGTGCAGGGCGATCGCGGCGTCGGTAATGGTCCTCTCTTCGCCGATCGCGACGAGGGCGCGCAGATGCCGCAACTCCACATTCATAACCACCAAGCATAAGTGCTTCACAAGTCGCATTTCCCTCGCCCGCCAGGCCAGCCTTAGCGTCGCAGGCATGAAGATTCTCCTGATTGGGGCCACTGGCAAGCTCGGCGCGGCCGTGAACAAGAAACTGTCGGCCCGCGGCCATGACGTGATCACCGTCGGGCGTACCGGCGGCGACTTGCGCTGCGACATCACCGACCCGTCCCAGACCGCCGAGCTGTACATGCGAGCCGGGCGGGTGGACGCGGTGGTCAGTGCCGCAGGTGACGTGCCCTACAAGCCGCTCGCCGAGATGACACCCGACGATTACCAGGCCGCTTTCACAGGCAAGGTGTTCGCCCAGATCGAGCTCGTCCGCCAAGGACTCGTACACGTCGCCGAGCGCGGCTCGTTCACCCTCATCACCGGCATCTTGGCGCGTGAGCCCATCCCCACCGGCACCGCCGCCTCCATGGCGAACGGCGCAGTGGAGGCATTCGTCCGTGCCGCCGCGATCGAAATCGCTCCGCAGCGCATCAACGCGGTCAGCCCTAACGTCTTCACCGAGAGCCTTGCCGACTACGGTGCCTACTTCCCAGGTATGGGCTCGACCGACCTCGACCAGGTCGCCCAGGCCTACGTTCGCTCTGTGGAGGGTGGCCAGACCGGGCAGGTCTACGCCTTGTAGTCACCGGACTCTGGCTGCTGCGGGCAGTCCTTCCTCATTCGACTGCCCGTATGGAGTCCGTGGGCTCCGCCATGACAACTTTCAAGCACGACTTCCGCGTCAGGGCGGCTGCATCCGAAGGTCGGTGGAGTCTCAATGGGCGTGGCAGGCGTCGGCAACTGCGGTCAGTAGCCGGTCTCTGAGTCCCGGTTGCGCTGACCAGCGGGCCTGACGAAGCCCACGGCTCTGACCGGCTCAGATGCCGTGGGCTTCTGTCGTTGTCGGTCGGCGTCGGCTGACCTCGGACGGCCCAGAGGCGGCCCAGGATGGCGCTCAACCGAATGGTTCGCCTGGGTCAAGTTTGGTGGTGCTCGGCTTTTGAAAATCAGAAGGCGGCCGATGTTCGTCACGGATGAGGAATGGCGGCCTGAATACAATCAGTACTTCATCGACGGCACTTGCAACGGCCTTGTGGTGGGTGCTCCCACCGGGCGGGAAGGCATGGACATCTCCTTCGTTGTGGGGATTCCAGGCCTGTAGCAGGCCGCGACCCGAACAGCCCGCGAGCCCCGGACCGATGCGGTCCGGGGCTCGCTCGCGTATCCGCGGGGGTCGGATGTTCATGCACGCGATGCCGTGTCCAACGAGCCTGCTACGCGCCGGTCACTCTGGGGCACCGGGACGACCGGCTCTGCTGCGCGGCGAAGACCCGCTTTCGGTCAGTGGGGCGGCCTCCAGCGTGTGAACACGCACTGGTTGGGGCCGGCGTGAATCCCGAAGGGCGGCCCGATGCGTTCGAACAACCGTCCCGGCCGGCCCAACAGATTCCTACGCGATGCCGTCCAGTCGCTCTCCGCTCACTGGACGGCCTCGATGAACTGCGCCGCCCGACGGTGGACCGCCTGGCAAACCTCATCGGATGCGACCAGGCGCAGCGGTGTCGGCAAACGGAACAATGCGGCGGCGACGCTGTCGGGAGTGACGCCGCCGATCGTGATGAAGGTGGTGTCCGGACCGTCGGCCCGGCAACTGCCCAGGTGAGGCGGAACAATGTGGCGTGCCTGTGCCAAGGGCACAGCGACTCGCGCGGTCGCGTAGTACGGATAGTCGCTTACCAGCATCTTCTTCACCATGTCAGCGGCGTCCGGCGGGTCGTCGAGCTCAACGGTGACCCCTGTCGCCTGGGCGGCGATAACACGGTCGGCACGGAACGTCCGCCATTCCTGTTTGGGCACGTCGAACGCGACCAGGTACCACCGGTTCGGGCTGCGAACCAGCCGATGCGGATCCACTTGCCGTCTGGTCTCGGTGCCGCGGGCGTCGCGGTAGGTGAGCGTCAGCCGTTCCCCGCGGTGGCAGGCGGTCGCGATCTCAAACAGCAGCGGGACGGCGACTCGGCCTTGTTCGGCCTGCATGATGTCGACGGAGCTGCCGTCCACCGCGTCGAGTCGCTCGACGACCCGCGCCGGCAGCAGGTGCCTCAGCTTGAGCAACGCCGACGTCGCGGCTGGGTCGTCGCCAGGGGCCTCGCGCAGCGCGGCGAACACCGCGAGGGCTTCCTCGTCGTCGAGTGTGAGAGGCGCCATGCGTTCGCCGACGCCCAGGCGGTAGCCGCCGTAGGGGCCAGTCTCGGAGTCGATGCCGTATCCCGCGTCGCGCAGGCGGGCAATGTCTCGGCGCACGGTCCGTTCGGTGACGCCCAGCCGCTCGGCCAGTTCGGCGTTGGTCCATGAAGGCCGGCTGGACAACACCGCGAGCATGCGCAGCAGGCGGGCTGAGGTGACAGTCACATTTCCGATGCTAGTGGCCAGTCCAGGACCGAAACAGTCCTGGACTCTCGCTACGTTTGTGACGTCTCAGTGCTTCGGACAGGGACGAGACAGTGATCGATCATGTCGGCGCGATCGCGAACGGAATTCCCGCCGCTACGGCGCCGTGCTTCGGCAACTCGCCGAGACGATCGCGTCCGGCAACGGGTCCCGCCCCAACGACACCGTCGAGCAAATCACCGGCGCACCGTCGCGCACGTTCCGCGACTTCGCCCGTAAGAACACCACAACGCGGCTGGAGGCCTCGTAATGATCGATCACGTCTACATCTCAGTCTCGGACATCGAGAAGTCGCGGGCCTTCTACCGCGATGCGCTGAAGCCCCTTGGCTGGAGCGAATTCGGGAACTACGACGCCACGTCCGGCCCCGACGACGTCCCAGACCTCTTCGGTCTCGGAGACGAGACGTACCTCTCGGGCGCCGGAGTCGGATCGAGCATCTGGCTGCGCCAGCGCAAGCCCGGCGAGACGGGCCTGTACGTCGGCATCGTGTGCGACAGCAACGAAGCCGTCGACGCCGCCTACGCCGCCGCGATCAACGCCGGTGCCATCGACGAGGGCGCGCCGGCAGACCGGACATACTTCGCCCCCGGCTACTACGCCGCCAACGTAGCCGACTTCGACGGCAACCGTCTGGAGTTCGTGCACAAGGCCTGGAACGACAAGTAGCGCTGAGTCGCTGTCAAGGCGCATTGCCGGATCGCCGAGGTCGCGCTGGACTGAGCGCCGCGTCGGCCGACACGGATATCCGTAAGTCAAACAGGGACACCCTGCTCGGCTCACGGTCAGTTCCCGCCGAGGATGACGGATGCCCCGGGGTGGACGTGCGCGGCGCGCGGGTTCGGCGGTGCCGACGGGGGTACGGCCTACCTGCCGACGAGCGGCACCTGTTCAAGAAGCTGAGCCTGGAAGTCTTCCAGTCCGGACTCAGCAGGCGCGCGATCCTGGCCAAGCGGGAGAACTTCCGGGCCTCCTGTGCAGGCTTCGACATCCCACAAGTCGCCCACTACGTCGAGCGTGACGTCGAGCGCCTGCTTCAGGTCGCCAGCATCGTCCGCCACCGGGGCAAGATCGAGGCGGTCAACTGCAACGCCCAGTGCGTGGAGACGATGCTCGACCGGGAGGGAGCACTGGCCGCGTTCGTCCGGTGCTGCGAACCCGACCCGGCCGAGCCGCCCGATCCGCAGACCGTCACGACCTCGCCACCTCGATCGCCCTGTCCAAGGACCTGCGCAAGCTGGGCTGGAAGTTCGTCGGTCCGACAACCGTCTTCGCCTTCATACAGGCCAGGGGGCTGATCAACGACCATACGAACTACTGCGCGGTCCGCTCCCTGGCTCAGGCGGAACGCCTCGCCTTCACACGCCCCGGACGCTGACGACGCAGGGCTCCCAGCCGGTCTCGCTTCCCGCGAGTCTCCGACTCTGCGTGCCGGTGAAGACCATCGGCGCCCCCCTGTGCCCAGGAACGACGTAAGGAAAGACGATGAACGAGATGACGACCGCCCTGCCGCTGATCATGCAGCGCTACTTCGACGCCGCCGACCGACACGACGGGAAAGCCCTGGCCGAGTGCTTTACCCAGGACGCGATAGTCCACGACGACGGCAAGACCTACACCGGCCGTCAAGAGATCCACCGCTGGCGCGAGGAGGACGCAACCACGTTCACCTACACCACACGGATCATCAGCGTGGAGCAGACCGCACCCGACCGCATCCATGCCCTGCTCCGCCTGGAAGGCGACTTTCCCGGCGGCACCGTCGACCTCCACCACCACTTCACGCTGCGCGACGGCAGCATCGAGGAGCTGACCATCACTCCTTGACCAATCCGCTCCTTGAACCGCACCGCCCCCGTCGCGCCTTCCTCTGGAGGACCCGTGCCCACCGCCGACGAACTGATCAGCCCCGACAGCATCCGCCGCCTGACGGCCGTCCTCCGCAACACTTCCCCCGCCGCCTCCCGCTGGCGCACTGTGGCCGACAGCGTAACCACCCTCGGCCCGCTCTCCCTCAGCCAGCGGGCCAGGGCGGTCGGCGAGGCCCTCCTCGCCGACACCGGCCACGTCTACGCCCACCTCGCCCACGCGGTGCGAGCGGCCCTCACCAGCGAAGACCTCACCGGCTGGATGGTCTGGCCGCTGACCGAGGCCGTCGCCTCCGCGGCCACCGCCTCCCCTTCCGATGCGGACTTCGACGACGGACTCGACCTCCTCGCCCAGCTCACCCCCCGTCTCACCGCCGAGTTCGCGCTGCGGACCTTCCTCAACACCGACCCGGCCCGCACTCTGGCCACCGCAACAACCTGGACCGACTCCCCCGACCCCGCGGTGCGCCGGCTGGCCAGCGAGGGCACCCGCCCCAAACTCCCCTGGGCCCGCCAGGTCCCCGAGCTGACCCGCAACCCCGCAGCCACCCTCCCCCTGCTGGACCGGCTGCACGCCGACACCTCCGACAACGTGCGCCGCTCGGTCGCCAACCACCTCAACGACATCTCCCGCCTCGACCCCGACCTCGCCACCACCCAAGCCGCCCACTGGACGCACGGCCCCGCGTCGACCACCCCCGCCCTGATCCGCCACGCCATGCGCACCCTCGTCAAACAGGGCAACCCCGCGGCGCTGGAACTGGTCGGCTTCCACGGCGACCGCGCCGACCTCAAGGTGGATGGCCCCCGCCTGGAGCGAACCGACATCCCCCTGGGCAGCGCTCTCGACTTCACCGCTCGCATCACGAACATCTCGAACAAGCCGGTCACCCTGGCCATCGACTACGTCATCCACCACAAGAAGGCCAACGGCAAGCAGACCCCCAAAGTCTTCAAACTCGCCAAGCGCACCGTGCCCCCCGGCGAGACGACCGAGTTGTGGCGCAGCCACTCCTTCCGCCCCATCAACACACGCCCCTACTACCCGGGTGCCCATGCCGTCCAGCTCCAGGTCAACGGCTACCACTACAACACGGTGCCCTTCGTGCTCACACCATCCGCCGGATAGTCCCCGCGTCAATCACGCGAGTCGGCGTCGGCTGAACTTGTTCAGCCGACGCCGACACCTTCTTCCGTCCCCGCAGCCGCCGACGCAGGCGCCGCTGTCTGGCCGGGTGCCGGCTCGGCATGCCGGTGCTGGCCGGATGCTTCGCGGGCCGTAGGCGTGGGCAAGCCGACGGCGGCCGTACGGCCTGCCTTGGGGGAGACCGTCTGGGGACCGGGCCCGGACCCGGTAGGGGCGATGTCACAGGCGGCGGTTACGTTGCAGCCCAGCACGTACGCGAGCGGGAACAGGGGAGCGGCAATGGTGGTCGAGGTGGGGTACGCGCAGGCGTGGGACCTGGAGGCCCGCGTGGCCTGGCGGCCAATATCCGTGGGGGAGGCCCGTGAGCGGGACACCGCCGGGCTTCCGTACGTGGTGGTGTACCGGGAGGCGGGCCGGGAGGCTCCGCTGGAGGTCCGACTCGTCTCCTGGCGGGACCACTATGTCGGGCTGTGGGTCTACGACACTCAGGGTCGCCGTACCTACGACCTGGACATGCGGCTGCTGGACGACCCGGTGCGGTTGCTGCGCCGGTGCACCGTCGGCTGGAACTACATCGGCCCGGAGATGGCGGAATTCGACGAGGCGTGTCCGCGCATCACCGTAGAGCTCTTCCCTGACGGGAGGGGCCGGCGGACGGAGGAGTCCCAGGGCAAGGGCGGGGGCTCGTACGTCACCGTGCCCGGGGTCCGCGACGACGAGCGCTGGACGGACCGGCCTGTCTTCGGGGAGTGGCCGCTGCTCTCGGCCCAGGTCCACGGGTTCACGGAGCCGCCGGTCTTCGAGATCACCGAGGTGGCCGTGGCGGCCGGCGACGGTAGCGGGCTCGCGCCCGCCACCTGCTGGCGTCCGCCCCGACCCGCGCAGCCCGGGCCGATCGGTGAGCTGTTCCGGCCCGGGGTGCGCGTGACCGACGGGTACCACCCCGAGATGACGGTCGTGGAGCCGCGTCGGACCGGATCCCTGCGCGTGCCCAGCGGGCTGCTGGCCGTCTCCGGCCCTGACAGCGACGACGGCGACGGGCCGCACATCACGGTCCCCGTCCCGCCGGGGGAGTACGTATTGGAGGAGGCGCAGGCCCGCCACACCTACCACTGCGAGTGGGAGGGGAGCGAGGTCACGCGTACGGACACCATGGCCGTCCGCGTGCTCATCAGCGAGAGCCCCGCCGCGACCTGGGAGATGGCCCGCCGCTCCGACGACGACCCCCGACTGCTCCGGGAGAACGAGATCTTCGGCTTCGACACCGACGGCGCCACCGGCTGCTTCGCCGATGCCGGGGCTTGGGAGCCGCTCCTGGCGCTCTTCGAGAAAGGGCTGATCCAGGGAGACCCGGACCTGGACCCGGACGTGTACGAGGTCATCAGCGACTCCATGTACCTGTTGCGCACCCGGGACCAGGCCTCCGGAGGCGAGCTGGCGGCCTTCGCGACGACGGGGGACGGCACCTATCCCGTCTGGGTCGGCCGTTCCGAGGCCGGCGAAGTGGTCGGGGTCGTGGTGCTGGTGGAGGGGATGCCCGAGCTGCTCCCAGAGAGCGGAGCCACCGCCGGTGCCTGACGCGACTCACGCGGAGTTCTGGGACCCGGCGTCCCGTACCGCCGGGCGGGACCTGTCCCGCCCCGGTAAGGCGCGGGCGCGGGACACAGCCGGCCTCCCGTACGCGGTGACGTGTGCCTGTTCTCGGGGGGCGGGTCGGGTGCGGCCGGAGATGAGTCGGTAGTCACCGGTGTGCACGAACATCGCCGTGTCCTGGGTGCCGATGACGCACGGGGGGCGCCTTGTCGCGGGCTACCGGGCGCCGTGTTCGCGGGTCGGGATCAGCGCCCCCGAGTGCACCATGAAGCCGCGTGGCTGGCTGCGGCGCCCGGCTCTCAACTGCCCGCGATCTTGCTCGGTCGCCCATGGGTGTCCGTCACGGCCTGACGGCTGACGCGCCGAGGTGGACGATGCGCTCTGGCGGTTTGTCGTTGTGTCCATCGAAGCGCTTCGGTACGCCCGGAGGGAGGGCTGGGGGTTGGCGCGCGGAACATCGCTGCGTACGCGTCGGGGCCGTACGCCCTTCGGCACATGAAGCCGCGAACCGGACGGCCGCCGGCGACTACCAGCGCCAGGCGGAGGGAGGTCCGGATGGATCAGGCTCTTATGCCACCGCGAGCCGGTGGCTATTCTTGCAACCATGTCTGTCACCACTATGACCCTGCGCATCCCCGACGAACTCGCCCCCTCGATCAGGGCGGCCGCCGCGGAGGCGGGCATGAGCGTCAACGCGTACGTCGTGCGCGCTGCCCGCCGCTCCGCCACCCTCGACGCCGCGCGGCATCTAGCCGCGCTCGGCCTCGGCGACGACCTGGCGGGCGAGGGCGACACCCTGTGAAGCGTGGTGAGATCTGGGCCCTCGCCGATGGCCGCAACGTTCTGATCATCAGCCTGACCGGCCTGGAAGAGTCCTACGGCGCTCTCCTCGTGATCGTGCTGCACGAGAACGGCCGGTACCCCGACACGGCCATGTCGGTGGTGATCGGCGATCCGATCCCCTGCACCGCGGTCGCCGTCAACATCACACAACTGCGGGTCAACCGGTTCGATGGAGCAAAACTCCTCGGCCCCGTCGACGCTGCGGCCATGGCCCGGGTGGACCAGGCCCTGCGCGCCGTCCAAGACCTCTAGCCCCGAAAAGCCGGGCGGCAGGCCGAGCTGCCGGCCAGAGGCGCTCTACCGGCGGACCGCCGAGATCAGGCCGCCGGGACGCTCCTCGCGTTGCGGCGGGGTGCTGATCGGGCGGCCGTAGGCGGCAGCGCGCTGGCGCAGGGTGTGGCTGTCGGCCTCCCAGCCGTGCCCGGCCAGCCAGCCCACCGGGTCGTTGGGCATCTCCGAGACCCACATGGACGCCGCCGATCCCGGCACGGAGTTCGCGCCGAAGCGCTCGATCACGCCGCGCGAGCCCAACGTCAGCCCCATCCGACTGCCTGCCGCCGACTGTGCGCTGATCCGTGCCAGCAGCAGGTCCACCGCGTCCTCGGGCAGATAGATCAGTAGTCCTTCGGCGATCCACGCGGTCGGCACGGTCGGGTCGTGCCCTGCGGCGGTCAGCGCGCCTGGCCAGTCCTCACGCAGATCCACGGCGACGGTGATCCGCTCGCAGCGTGCGACGGCCCGCTCCTGGCGAAGCACCGAAGCCTTGAAGTCCAGTGGGGCGGCGGTGTCGACCTCGAACAGCCGGGTGCCCTCGGGCCAGTCGATCCGGAAGGCCCGGCTGTCCATGCCGGCGCCGAGCAGCACGACCTGCCGGACCCCGGACGCGGAGGCCTGCTGCAACAGGTCGTCGAGGAACTTCGTCCTGATGACGATGGAGTACGACACGGCCAGTCGGCGGCGCCGTGCGGCCTCGTCATCGGGCTGCGGCGAGGAGGGCCACAGGCCGCCGGCGGTGGCGAAGGCCTGTGCCAGTGGGTCGCGGAACAGCGCGTTCTCCCGCTGGGTCTCCAGCGCCCGCACCCTGGCCACCCCCACCGCCGTGGCCCACACTCCCGACGGCTGCACCCGCTCCTGCTCATCAGTCACCGTGCCAGCCTAGTGTGATGCGCCCGAAATCACAACCTTAAGTCTCTCGCTGGTTCTCGGTGGCTGGCGGAGTGACCTTGGTGAGGTAGTCGGCGAGGGAGTTGAGGATCTCGTCGGCGGTCTTGGTCCAGGTGAAGGGCCTGGGGTTCTCGTTCCATGAGTCGATCCAGGCCCTGATGTCTTGCTCCAGTGCCTTCACGGAGGTGTGCACGCCGCGGCGGATGAGCTTGTCCGTCAGCAGGCCGAACCACCGCTCGACCTGGTTCATCCACGAGGAGCCGGTGGGGGTGAAGTGGACGTGGAAGCGGGGGTGTTTTCCGAGCCACGTCTTGATCTCGGCGGTGTTGTGGGTGGCGTAATTGTCACAGACCAGGTGGACGTCGAGGCTGGCGGGCACGGCCTTGTCGATCGTGACAAGGAACTTCTTGAACTCGATGGCCCGGTGACGGCGGTGCAGCTCCGATATGACGCTGCCATCGGCGATGTTGAAGGCAGCGAACAGACTGGTGATGCCGTGGCGGTAGTAATCGTGGGTGCGCCGCTCGGGCATGCCCGGCATCATCGGCAGCACCGGCTGAGACCGGTCCAGCGCCTGGATTTGGCTCTTCTCGTCCACGCACAGCACTACCGCTTTCTCGGGCGGATGGTGATACAGGCCGACGACGTCGACGACCTTCGCGATGAACTGCGGGTCGGTGGAGAGCTTGAACGCGTCCTGGAGATGAGGCTTGAGGTCGAACCTCTTCCAGATCCGCCCGATGGTGGACTTCGACAGCCCAGAGTGCTTCGCCATCGAGGCCCGCGACCAGTGCGTGTCCTTGCCCGGGGTGGACTCCAACGTCGCCGTGAGCACATCCTCGACCTGGTCCAGCAGAATCGAGGGCGGCCTGCCGGGACGCGGCTCATCGCTCAGCCCGTCCAGCCTCAAGCGGATGAACCTCGACCGCCAGCGGTTAACCGTTCCGTGCGACACACCGAGTTCGGCGGCGACCTCCTTGTTCGACCCGCCTTCCGCGCACCGCAGCACGATCCTCGCCCGCAGCGCCAGGAACTGCGCGGTCTTGGCCCGCCGCGCCCAGCGCGTCAGCTCTGCCCGCTCGGCCTCGGAAAGCACCAGCTCCGGCTTGCGCCGGCCCGGCCGCGGCTCGTCCACCAGGCCAGCCATCCGCCGGGCTACGAATCGCGAGCGCCACTTGCGCACTGTCTCCGTGGATACCCCGAAGTCCGCTGCTACACCGGTATTTGAGACACCTTCCGCACAGGCCAGAATGATCCGGGCCCGCTCCGCCACACGGGCCGACACCGCGCCACCCGCCCAACGTGCCAACTCCGCACGCTCCTCGGCAGACAGCACGACTTCGACTGCACGAGGACCCCGAGACGCCATGAAATTAGCCTACAGACTTAGAGCCACCATTTCAGGCGCATCACACTAGTGTCCTGCGACGTCCTGAAATCCGTCGGCAGAAGTGGGCGAGGGATTCGAGGATCTCTTCGGTGGTCTTCATCCAGATGAACGGCTTGGGGTCCTCGTTCCAGTTCTTGATCCGGCGGCGGATGTCGGCTTCGAGGGCCTGGACGTTCTTGTGTGCGCCGCGGCGGATCTTCTGGTCGGCCAGGAACCCGAATCACGGCTCGACCTGGTTGATCCACGAGGACCCGGTCGGGGTGAAGTGCATGTGAAAGCGGGGGTGTTTGGCCAGCCACGTCCTGATCGTGGGTGTCTTGTGGGTGCCGTAGTTGTCGCAGATCAGGTGGATCTGCAGGTGTGCGGGCACCTCCTTGTCGATCCGGATCAGGAACTTCTTGAACTCCGCCGCCCTGTGCTGGCGGTGCAGGGCGCTGATGACTTCGCCGGTGGCGACGTCGAACGCGGCGAACAAGGTGGTCAGCCCGTTGCGGACGTAGTCGTGGGTGCGCCGCTCGGGCATGTTCGGCATCATCGGCAGTACCGGCTGTGAGCGGTCCAGGGCCTGGACCTGGGACTTCTCGTCCACCGAGAGGACCACCGCGCCCTCGGGCGGGTTGAAGTACAGCCCGACGACGTCGTAGACCTTGTCCACGAAGAACGGGTCCGTGGACAGCTTGAAGGTGTCCGTCAGGTGCGGCTTGAGCTTTCCGCCAGATCCGGCTGACGGTGGACTTGGACGGACCGCTGTGCTCGGCCATCGACTTCCGCGACCAGTGCGTGGCGTTCTTCGGGATCTCCTCCAGCGTGGCGGTCACGACCGCTTCGACTTGGTCGACACCGATGGTGGGCGGTCGGCCCGGCCGGGGCTCGTCGGCCAGGCCGTCCAGCCGCTCGGCGAGGAACCGCCGGCGCCACTTGCGCACAGTGTCCGCGGAGATCCGCAGGTTGCGGGCCACTTCGACGATGGGTGGGACGTCGGGTCCGGCGCACGTCAGCACGATCCGCGCCCGTAACGCGAGCGCCTGGGCAGAGTTCGCCCGCCTCGTCCAGCGTTCCAGCACAGCACCCTCGTCATCGCTCAGCAGCAGCGGTTCCAGCTTCGGACCACGACGCGGCACCGGCACCCCGGAAGAAGAACTCATGCCTGACCTAACGACGGATTTCAGGCGCAGGACAGTAGTCCCCCCAAGGAGTTGGCGTGACAGTCCACCGGTAAACGGGCCGTGGCATGGTGGCCGGTGCTCCTGGCGGCTTCCAGGGGGTGTCAGGACCGCAGATGGGCGAGCACTGTACGCATGGCGCGGGCCACTGCCTTGCGGGACTCGTCCGTCGGGTCGTGGATCTCGAAGCCATGGACGCCGTGCGGGACGTCGATGATCTCGATCGGGGCCTTGGTCTCCTCCGCTGCGGCCACGAACTCCTCGACGGTAGCGGCGATGTGCGCTGTCTCCAGACCCGCCCGGGTGAGCAGGAGGGGCGGCAGCGTCCTTCCGCTGGCCCGGAGCGCGCTGGTCGGTCTGAAACGCGGGGCGACCGCGCCCCAGCCGGGCAGCGGTGCCAGGACCGGATAGGTCAGGGTCAGGCAGCGCAGCCACCCGGGCGGGGCAGCGATCCAGTCCGCGGCAAGCAGTCCAGCGCCGGAGAAGAACCACAGGGCGACGCGCTCCGGGTCCACGCGTGGGTCGGCCCGCAGCAGTTCGATGGCCTCGGTCACGTCGTCCGCGGATCGTGCGTAGTCGGTGATGCCGTGCAGGCGATGCTCCGCGACGGCGCCCACCGCGCCCATGCTCGCTGCGTAGCGGGCATAGCCGACATACAACGGTGAGTCGCGCGGCGCGGGGATGAGGTCGGGCGGGAGCGGGCCGCCGTGCACGAACAGCACCGCGGGCCACGGGCCGCGCGGTTCCTCCGGTTCCGGCAGGTGCACGTCCACGCGCCCGCTCCGTACCCGCGGCCGTTCCGGGACCTCCATCAGGAACGGCCGGAGGAAGGGCGGCTCGCCCTCGGGTACGGCCAGCCGCCGCCCCTCGCCCGCGGCCGCGCGGAGCAGGACCTCGGCCAGCTCGTCCGGGCTGGAGAGCATCGGCCAGTGACCGGTGGCCAGTTCGAAGAAGCCCACCTGCGGATCGGCCAGCTTCCGGAACTGCGGCGGTCCGCTGCGCACCAGCGCCTCGATCACCTCGACGGTCACCCCTCCCGCCGTGCACAGGATTCCGCTGGTCGGCACGACCGCCGCCGCGCCTGTCAGTCGCAGCGGCTGGGTCAGTGTGCGCTGCGGCTGGGCGCCGGCCAGCCGGCTCAGCAGCTGCAACTGGCTCGCCGAGAGGCCCTCGGTGCTGCCCCACCGGTGCCAGTCCTGCGGCCCCGGCGGCGGTATCGGCCGGGGGCTGCCGTCGGCACCCAGCAGTTGATGCACCACCGGGTCCGGGACGAGGGCCAGCGCCGGCTCACCGTGCTGCGGCAGCCCGGCGTCCAGGTGCACGATGCGAGCGACCCGCTCCGGGAGGAGGTCGGCCGCGCCCAGCACCGGGTGGATGGCGTAGTCGTGGCCGACCAGCACCACCTGCGGCGTGTCGAGGGAGTCGATCAGCCGGACCACGTCCTCGACATGCGTCTCCAGATCCGCGTCGGGCTGGATACTCAGCGTCACCGGGTGCGCCCCGGCGCCCCTCTCCCGAAGCCGGTCGGCCACCGCATTCCAGATCCGCCCGTCGGTGAACGGGCCGGAGACCAGGACGAAAACGGACATCAACGCCTCCAGACAGTAGGGTCGTCGCAGGTAACCTAGGAACTCCCCCTGAGGGAGGTTCAACCCTTGCCATCGGACGGCACACTGGGTATCGGCGAGCTCGCCGCGCAGGCAGGGACCACGGTCAAAACCGTTCGCTTCTATTCCGACCAGAACCTGCTGCCCGAAAGGGCGCGCAGCAGCGGCGGCCACCGGCGCTACGCGCCCGAGGCCCTCGCTCGGCTGCGCACGATCCGGTCCCTGCGCTCCCTCGGCGTCCCCGTTCCCGAGATCACGCGTGTTCTCGACTCCGGGGAGGCCCTGGAAGCCGTTGTGGCCCGCCGGTTGGACGACCTCGGTACCGAACTCGCCGCCCTGCGCTGGCGTGAGGCAGCGCTGCGGGCACTCCAGGAGGGCGCCCCGGAGCAGATGGCGGAACGCCTGGAGCTGATCGGAGCGGTCAGCGTGCCGCCCAGCACGTCCGTCATCGCCCACTACTGGCGCCGCCTGCTGCCCGTTCGTCTCTCCGCCCGCCTCCGCTCCACGATCACCGAGGCGGCCGTCCCGCAGCCCCCCGCCGACCCCACCACGGACCAGGTCCTCGCCTTCGCCCACCTGCACGCCCTGGCAACGGCCGCCACCGACCACTGCCTCGCATCCCACCGGCCCATCACCGTCGAGCACCCCGACCTGCTCTACGACGGCCTGTACGAGGCCCACCAACTGGTGGACGCAGCCGTACAAGCCGACCGCACCCCCGGCCCGGGCGAGGCCCTGGACTGCTACGTCGCCGCCCACGCGCGTGCCTCCGGCACCCGCGACACCCCTACCTTCCGCCGCGCCCTCACAGTCCGCCTCGCCGCAGCAGAACACCCGGTGATGATCCGCTACTGGCAACTGGCAGGACAACTGACGCCCGACCTCACCCTCGGCGCGGCCGACTCCTGGCTCCGCAACGCGCTGGCCGCCGGCACGGCAGCGGGTTGAGCCCCGATGCAGATGATCGGCCAGACGGCGTCCAGCGGGCGGTTCTGCCGGATGGCGAGCTCGTCGGCGACCAGTCGGCAGCCTTTCTGATCAGGTCCGGTGAGACCTCGATGCCGTACATGCCGGCTTTACAGCCTGTCCGGCGGTTCACGCCCGCGGCAGGTGAGCCCGGGTAGTGATCCACCGGACGCGAGTGGGAACGGGGCGTCAGGCCATGGAGAACCTGGCGACGTACTCGTCGAAGGGCTCGATGCCGACTTCCGCACGGAGTTCGTCCATGCGCTCGGGCTCTTCACAGGGCAGCCATCCCCGGTGGACAGTCACACCGGGTCCGGCAGGTCCATGAGCGCGAGTTCGGCCGGGTCGACCACAGCGGTGATCTCGGTGATGCGGCCGTCGGCGACGGTGAAGGCGAGCAGGGACAGCGGGGTGCCGTCCTCGTTCCAGGCGATGACGCCGGGGCGCCCGTTGACGGTCGCCGCTTGTCCGTGTGCCGCGCCGCCGGCCACTCGGGCGCGGCTGGCGACCTCGGTGGCCCCGATCGTGACGAATCGTCCGCCGGGGGCGTGGACGGTGAACTCCACCTCGGGGTGGAGAACTTCCAGCAGCCGTTCGAACCGGCCCTCGCGGGCCGCGGCCAAGAACGCCCCGACCACCTCGCGTTGCTGCTGTCGGTCGCTTGCCGAATGCCGCGCGGCCTGCACCTTCCGGCGGGCGCGGCTGGTGAGCATCTTGGTCGCGTCGGTGGACCTGCCGAGGATGGTGCCGATCTCCCCGTGGGGCACGGCGAACACGTCGTGCAGCACGAACGCCAGGCGCTCGTCGGGGCGCAGCAAGTCCAGGACCGTCAACAGCGCCAGGCCCACCGAGTCGCCCAGTGCCACAAGCTCTTCCGGAGCCAGACCATCGTCGAGCGTCACGGTGAGTTCGGGCAGCCGGTCGTCGAGGGGGACTGTCGGGCGCGTGCGGCCCGAGCGTAGGAGATCGAGGCAGATGTGGCCGACCACGGTGGTCAGCCAGCCGCCGAGATTGTCGATGGCGTCGGCGTCCTGGCGGGACAGACGCAGCCACGCCTCCTGGACCGCGTCGTCCGCGTCGGCGTGCGAGCCGAGCACGCGGTAGGCAACGGCTGTGAGCCGGTCGCGGTGCGTCTCGAAGGCCTCGGCGATCGGATCGGCAGGATGGGTGCCGGACATGGTGTTACCTCTCTGGAAGCTGCTCCGTCATAGGGGTGACGGGCACCAGCCCCGCAACGTAACCCCGACCAAGGAGAGCACCCTCCATGCAGAACCGACTGAAGAACAAGAACACCAACAACCCCGACGTATGGAAGGCGGTCGGGCACCTGCAGAAGGCGATCGCGGCCGGGGGCGTCGACCCGAAGCTGCTCGCGCTGGTCCACCTGCGCGCCAGCCAGATCAACAGCTGCTCGGCGTGCGTCTACGCCAGTGTCGCCGGGGGGAAGAAGGCCGGTGACACCGACGAGCGGCTGCACAACGTAGCGGCGTGGCGTGAGGCGCCGTTCTACACCGATGCGGAGCGCGCGGCACTGGCTCTGGCCGAGGCCGCCACCCGGCTGCAGGACGGTGCGGAGGGAGTCACCGACGAGATCTGGGAAGAGGTCAACGCCCATTTCACCGAGGAGCAGGTTGGCGCGATCAACCTGGAGATCGCGCTGACCAATTTCTTCAACCGGATCAACCGCACCATCAAGGAACTGGCCGGCCAGACCTGGGGCTGAGCCCGGCGTGGCTCTTACCCACTGACCGCGCAGCGGTGACTGAGCGAATCGAATAGAGCTCCGTCACGCTGCGTGGATATCCGGTCTGACCTCCACGATGATGTCCGCGTCCGTCTCGTCGCCCTCCTCGGCGCGCCAGAGAAAGATCCGGACGTGCTTCGCCCGGGGAAAGCCGCGCACCTTCCACTCGGTCATCAGGTCGGCGACGACGAGGGCGACGGCAAACTGGGCGCCCTCGCTCGAATCGGCAGTTGTGATTGCACCCCGCCACCGTTCGGGGTCGCTGCCGTAGGGGCACATCCCTCCGAGCCGTGCGGCTCGAATACCCGGTACACCCAGTCCGCCTCGGTGCCCATAACGCCGATCGTGTCACCTGGGAGCACCCTGCGCCGTATCGGATCGACTGCGGCCGGGGTGGTCGAGGTGATACATCCGCCACCGTCCGCCTCCGCCTGCGCACGACGGTCACCACAGGGGCCAGCAGCGCGGCCGCCCTGGCTCTGATTTTCAAGCTCGTCGAATCCGCCCAGCAACAGTGGCTGGCCGTCAATGCACCCCACCTCGTCGCCCTCGTCCGCGACGGAGCTCACTTCGACCGCGGCCTGCTGGGCGAGCGTGCCCGAACCTCCTGTACGTTCTGGTCCCGCAGATAAGACCGTGTCCGGGAAGGCGGCGGCGGTGGTTACGCCCAGCCGGTAGTGCGGCGGCCTCCGCCTCAGGGTTCGGCTTCGGGATCTCTCACCGCTCGCTTCCCCGCGGACGCCGGGATTGCCGGCGATCGGGCAGCCGACCGTCCATCTCTTCTGCGGCAGGAGCCGACTCCCGGATCAGCTCGTCCTCGTTCCAATACCGCGGAATGCACGCCCCGCGAAGTGACCCCGGGTGCTGTGGCAGGACCGGTCCAACGTCCCTTACGCCGTCTCCGCGGCAAAGACCACGATGGGTCCGGACCAGGGGATCCGGGACTCATCGGGCTGGACGTTGCTGTCAGCGAGCGGCGGTGTGGACGGCCGTGCTCGCCGCAACGCCCGCGGGGGTGGCGATGGCCAGGACGCCGGAGGTGACGGCTGCGATCGGCGTCTCGATGCAGAGACCGCTGGAGCCACCGACCGTGAGGCCGCCGGAGACGTTGTCCAGGTCGGCGTCGGAGATCTCCGTCGGGACACGGGTCTGGTGCGATGGCATCCAGGGGTCCGGGTGGGTCCCCCGAGGGTGGCGAGCCTGGACCTCTGCTCGGCTTCGTACCGCTTGCGGGTCTCGTTCACGGCACGCTGCCAGATGCGGGGGTCACCGTCGTGCTCACGGGCCAGCTGCGCGGCCAGTCCGCGGGCTGTGCCCGCCGGCCTTGCGCAGCGCCTCGAGCGCGACGGCAACGGCCCGCTCGCGCTGCTCCCGGCTCGGGGGCCACCCCGGTTGGCCCCCTTGCCGTCGTCGGGTCGGCGCTGTGAGGTTCGGGGAAGCCGTCACTGGGATGTCCGGCTTCGCATGTCACTGGTATGAAGCTGTCCGAATACTGATCAGCGTCTATTTGTCAAGTTGATCACGATGTCAGTGGTCCGGATTCTGCGGTGACATGAAGTCGTATCAGCCGGTGTCACCTTCGCCGAACCTCCTTCCCTAGCCTCGCGGCAACTCAGGGGGTGAATTACCGTTCCCCTGGCCGCGCCCTACAGTTCCGGTCGCTTACGAAGCTGTCTGTATCGCAGCGTGGCAGGACCCGGCGTTTCCGGGGCACGGTGATGATTGAATGCTCGATGGCCACCAAACGCCCATGCCCGGAACACCCAAGCGTCGGCGGGGAGGACACGGAGCAGTACTCGAGTGAGCGGTCAGTCGGCAGCAAGGATGTCGGAAAGACTCACAGCGGGGCAGCCGAGTATCGCTGTCAGCGCGCGCCGCTGGCGCTCGGTCAAAGAGGCAACGAAGATCGCTGCGTCAGCGTTGGCCTGCTCGCAGGCCTCAGCTACCTCTCGGACCTTTCCGTAGCTCAGCAGAGTCCGCGAGGAATAGGGCAGGCCCATCTTTTGGGCCCCGCCGTCCGAGACGCCCCGTCGCTGCACGCTCTGCCCGACGACCCGAGCGCCTCGCGCTGTCAGTTCCGTGGCTGCCGACGCCATGAGCGTTACGAAGTCCTTCTCTTTCGCGGAGAAGTAGCCAACCACCACCACATCAGCCCCCACGACCGTGAGCCGCGAAGCCTGGCGCCGGGCCGGCTCCGGCCGCGCACGACGAGCCAGGCGCCGGTCGCGCCTTCGGGGCTGATGCATGCATCACAGGCTAGATGCCTGGCGAGCTGCAGCGACATGCGTTTTCTCGCTGACCGAGGTTAGTGATCAAGATCAGAGCCACTCGTTAATGACGGCGATGGTGGCGGTGGCCTCGTAGGACGGCCAGCTTGTCGTATCTCGTGGCCGCCGCTCGATGGCGCTTGAGTCGGTTGATCCCGCACTCGACCGCGTGGCGCTCGCGGTAGTCGGCCTCGTCGAATTTCGGCGGGCGGCCGCCGTGGGCGCCCCGCTTCTTACGGTTGCGGATCTGGTCCGCCTTCTCCGGAATCCTGCAGCAGATCTCCGTATGCGCAGGTAGTCGCGGTTTGCTCGGGACCCGTATGCCCTGTCGGCCCGCACCCGGTCCGGTCGGCAGCGTGACCTGCCGACGCTCACGCGCGGTACTCGGATTCGTTCGAGCACCGGCCGGAACTGGGGCTGTTGTGCCGCTGGCCAGTGGCGATCAGGAAGGAAAGCGGCTTCTGTCCGTGCTCGACCGCCAGGTGCACCTTCGTCGCCAGCCCGCCGCGCGAGCGCCCAAGCCCGTGGTCGGCGGGCTCGAGAGCAACTCCGCCTGGTTTGTCCCGCTGCAAATTTCCCTTTTGCAGGCGCCAGACGCATGCTGATGCGCCCGCGTGATGCTGGAGTCCACGCACACGTCCCAGTGATCAGGCCTTTCGCGTCGGCCTCGGCCTGCAACTGGGTGAGGATTCGGCTCCAGGTGCCGTCACGCTGCCAGCGTCGGAAGGGCCCGTACACGGTCTCCCGCTGGCCATAGCGGGCGGGGACGTCGCGCCAGGGCGCACCGGTCCGCGTCCGCCAGCGTATGCCATTGATCAGCTGGCGCCTGGACCAGACCGGAGGCCGGCCTGGCTTCTTGCCCACGGGCAACAGAGGCTCCAGCCTGGTCCATTGCTCGTTCATCAGATCCCCACGCCCCACGAGTGGATCACGGCAGACCTTGATCCATTTATGAAACAGACCCTTAATCCTCGACCTTGCTACGGCTCTGATAGGCGAGGTCCTGATAGTCGGGGTGCCGGGCCATCCAGGCGGTGATGAACGGGCACACCGCGAGCACCCGCAGCCCGTCTGCCCGCGCGGCGTCCAGGCCCGCGCGGGCCAGCGCCGAGCCGACGCCCTGTCCGTTGAACTCCGGGTCGACCTCGGTGTGCGTGAAGACGACAAGCCCGCTCTCGCTGGTTCGCAGGTACTCGGCGAAGCCGGCGAGCCGCCCGTCCACGCGGGCCTCGTAGCGATGAGTGTCGGGGGAGTCGGTGATTTCGATGGTCATCGTGAGCCTTTCAGGCGTGGGGTCCGGTTTCCGGCCATGCGTAAATGTAGGCGCCGAGGGATTCGTACGGTCACCGGGGGCGCCGGCTGCGGCGTGGCGGTCTGTCGTACGGGGTGCTTGCTGAGGATGGAGACCCGGTTGCAGGAGTTGATGGTGATCGCCTCGCAGCGCCTAGCCGTCCAGGTGGCCGAGTTCGGCGTCCGGCCGGCAGTGCCAGGTGGAGTTCACCAGCCTGGAGGTCGCCGACGAGATTGCTCGCGCCGCCGCCCAGGACGAGCGTCTCGGCCCGTCACTGCTGATCAAACGCTGCTACTTCACGTGAACGAAGCCACCGCACGGATGCCGACAGTGAGCCGGCAAGCGGTGAGCGCGGCTTCGTTGCGCGGTGCGTTCATGGCGAGATCACCGGAAGTCGGGACCGTCGGCCGGACCGGCGGCTTCCGGAGCGGTAGGCGCAACCGGCCTAACGCCGTGCGATCAAGCCGAGGAGCAGTGACCATGCCAGTGTGCACACGCGACTTGACCAGCATCGACCGGAACCGGATGACAGTTGCCCCCTCCAACCGACACGAACAACGCGATCAACGACTCTTCCGCGATGGGCGGAGCAGGTGCGGCAGTGGTGCGCCTGTGCCGGGGAAGCGGTGAGTCGGTTCGAAGCGGCGTTTGACAACGGTGTCCTCGCTCCACACCCGCGCCGATCAGCGGGGTAAGACGCCGAGGCCTGACGCCACTAACACTCACGAACCGTAGGCGCCGTGCGGCCGAGGACTGATACAGAGAGGTGTCAAAATGAAAGCGATCGTGGTGACGGACCAGGCCGCAGGAACGGCTGGGATGACGCTGACGGAGCGGCCCGAGCCGGAGCCGGCGATAAACGATGTCGTCGTTCAGATTCATGCGTCGGGATTCGTCCCGACCGAGATGGCGTGGCCCTCGACCTGGACCGATCGCCTCGACCGCGACCGAACACCGTCGATCCCCGGACATGAGCTGGCCGGAGTGGTCACCGCCCTCGGCTACGGCACGACGGGTCTCTCGGTGGGACAGCGCGTGTTCGGCCTCACCGACTGGCATCGCGACGGCACCCTCGCCGAGTACGCGGCCGTCGAGGCACGCAACCTCACGCCGCTGCCGGGCGACGTCGACTTCACCGTGGGCGCTAGCCTTCCGATCTCAGGCCTCACCGCGTGGCAGGGACTGTTCCAGCACGGCCACCTCCAGTCGGGACAGAGCGTCCTCGCGCACGGCGCGGCCGGCGCAGTCGGGACGATGGTGACGCAGCTCGCCCGTGAGTTCGGCGCCCACGTCATCGGCACCGGACGTGCCGCTGACCGCCGGAAGGCACTCGACTTCGGCGCAATGGAGTTCGTCGACCTCGACAACGACACCCTGGAAGACGTTGGCGAAGTCGACCTGGTCTTCGACGTCATCGGCGGCGACATCCAGAAGCGATCCGCAGGCCTGATCCGGGCTGGAGGAACACTGGTAACCGTCGTTGGGCCGCCTGAGGCGCGGCCCGCCCACGGCCTGGCGATCGACTTCGTTGTCGAGTCCGATCGTGCCCAACTGGGTGAGATCGTCCAGCGGGTGCGGGACGGACGACTGCGCACGAACATCGGCAACGTCGCGCCCCTCGACGATGCCGTCGCCGCCCTCAACCCGACCGAGCGACGTCAGGGAGTCGCCGAAAAATAACTTCTCGATCTTGATGGGTTACGGGGGTGTGAGGTCGTGTCCGGCGATGGCGGCGAGTTGTTCGGCCGTGGTCACGGTGAGAGGGCCGGTGGGCACGGTTTCCCCCAGCGCGGTAAGGACTGAGGCGGCGTCCCGGATGGTGGAGCCGATCCTTGTCTTGGTCAGGCCGGTCGTTTCGGCGAGTAGTGCGTGGGTCATGGACCAGCGCTTTTTGAGGAGGAGGACGACGATGTGGTCGGCGGCGGACAGGCGTCGGCCGCCTGCGCCGGGACCGCCGTCGGGGCGTTTGCCGGGAAGCAGGATCGGGGGGTGTTCGGCGAGGTAGCCGCGGTAGCGGGTGACGAGGTCGTCGAAAGCCGGGGTTTCCAGGCCGGTGAGGCTGGGGTGCCGGAGCCAGGCAGGGGTCTTGTCCCCAGGTGGGAACCGGCCGAAGGACGGGTCGCGGGGCGGCGGCGGAGCCGGTGGGGCGAGGGGTTCGGGACGCAGCGTGTAGTTCCAGGTGCCGTGCCACTCGTGGGGGGTGAGCGGGAGGCGCTCCATGACCTCGTCGGGGACGGTGACGCCGGTGGGGTACTGGCCGGGGTCGAGCTCGGCGTGGACAGTGAGGCCCGTGCTCGTGGTGACCGCGCCGATGGTGTTGACGACGACCTCATGGCTGGTCAGCGGGCGTCCGCGCCAGTTCGTGCTGATGCGTGAGAAGAGCCGGTGCTCTATTTTGTTCCACTTCGACGTGCCCGGAGGGAAGTGGCAGACCGTTACGGTCAGGCCCGCCGAGAGGGCGAAGTCCGCGAGTTCCTTCTTCCACGCTTTCACCCGGTAGCCGTTCGAGCCGCCGGCGTCGGCGGTGATCAGCAGACGGGTCGCGTGCGGGTATCGGTGCCGGCCTTCGCCGTCCCACCAGCGTCGGAGCGTGGCCACCGCGAACGCGGAGGTGTCGCCGTCGCAGCCCACCGACACCCAGCCGGTGTCCGCGGACAGGTCGTAGATTCCGTACGGGACTGCCTTCTGCGCGTTCTTCTCGGGGTAGTCGTGGGCCCGCACCCTCACCGGCTCACCGCTGCGATGCCACTCCCGCCCGATAACCGCGTAGTCGCCCAGTACTTCCTTCTTCTTGGCGTCCACGCTGATCACCGGCTCACCGGCTCCGGTGAACTCCTGGACCTGGCCGTTGATGTAATGGAACTGGGCGTCCCGGTCCGGATGACGGGCTCCCTCGGTCGTCCGGCTGGTGCCCTGCAGGGAGAAGCCCTCCTCCTTCAGCAGGGCCGCAACCGTGTCGGACCCCACCCGGAATCCCTGGGCGGTCAACTCACCCGCCAGCTTCCGTGTCGACTTCGTCGTCCACAGCAGCGGCGACTCCGGATCACCCCGCTGGTCGGGTTCCACCAGCGCCAGCAGGGCCGGCAACAGACCGGGGTGCTTCTCGCGCAGACGTCTCCGGCCCCCGCCCTCCCGCCTCACCCGGCCCGAGGGCCCCGGCCCGCCGACCAGTTCCGCCACCCCGCGCGAGACCGTCTCCTCCGACACCCGGGCAGCACGAGCGACCAATCGGACACCGCCATACCCCAGAGCCCGCGCGTCCGCTCCCAGCACCAGCCGGCGCCGTCGTTCGTCCAGATGCGGCAACAACCGGGCGAACTTCTCCGCCAGCACCGCCTCGATCCCCTCCACCACAGCAGCACCCTAAGGCCCCAACAGCCCTACAAGACACCGAAGTTATTTTTCGGCGACTCCCAGGGGAAGACGATCATCCGCGTTTGTCCGTGAGGACTCGGGCGGCGGGCCCGGCGAACGAGGGCGGCGCCTCCACGGCGATCTGGGTGTCGTCGCGGATTACCGTCGGTTTTCGAGGTCCAGCGGGCGCCGACGACGACCGGTGGAACAGTCGCACGGCTGGCCGGGACGCAGGCGCCACTGTCCACGGTCTACACATGAGCTGCCGTGAGCGGCGCGGCAGAGACATGGTCAGGGTGGTCGCTGAGGCATCGAGGGGGCATGGGGAGAGGTGGGCCGCGTTGTGGTGCGGGCATGCGTGAGTGCCATACCGACGACCAGTCCGATGGCGATGGCGGTGACGATCGTGATGAGTTTCTGCAGGTCTTGGAAGCCTTCGATGACGTAACCGCCGGCCAGTGTGGTCAGGCCGCGCAGGCCCAGCGAGCCGACGGTGAGGGTGAAGAAGCCAGGAAGGATGAGGATCAAGCGAGGCGGGCGGGCGGGGTTGCGGTCCAGCAGATTGGCTGCGGCGGCCAGCACCACGGCAGCGACGAATGTGCCCCCGGTCTCCCGGATCAGCTTGGTGAACAGTGACTGCACCCCGACGGTGGCGTAGACCAGCACAAGGAGAGTCCCGAAGAAGCGGTGGGGGATTGCGAAGGCCAGGACCGTGCCGGCGGTGAAGGCGATCCCGCCCAGGATCAGTGCCCACTTGGGCAGGTCGGCGCTGGCGGCGGTGTCGAAGAGAGCGTTGAGGGGGGCACCGGTGACGAATAGGCCCAGCAGGACGCCGAGGTAGAGCTGGACGAGCAGAAATATGGAGTAGACGAGCCGGATCGCGCCAGTGGTGATGAGGCCGACGGCCAGCTCGGTGGTCGATGCGCTCAGGAAGTCACCGGGAACGAAGTAGAACAGCGCCGGGAGCATCAGCAGAACCGGGCCGCCGTGTGCCGGATCGCCGGTGAACACTTCGATGGTGACGACGGAGACGACAGCTGAGACCACCAAGGGGAGGACTTTGGACAGTCGCGGCGCATGAACGGCGGCGACCACGAGCGCCGCGGCGATCGCGCCCAGGACGGCTGTGGTGGTGATCTCGTACCAGGTGGGCTGGACCAGCGGGGCGAAGCCCAGGGAGAACAGCAGGACGCCGAGGAACTTAAGCCACCAGGGGTACGGAGGCGGTGCGGCCTCGATGCGCGCCAGCCTGCGGTCGGCCTCGGCCACCTTGAGCTTGCGCGCCTCTACGTCGGCCAGGAAGGGCTTGAGCTCCGCGGCTTGGTCCAGCCGGATTACCTCCGGGAAGCCGTGCACGCAGACCGTACGCATGCGGCCGTCGGCCGCGGCGATCGAGAGCACGGCCGCTTCGGGCACGAGGACTACGGACGCCTGGCCTCCGAAGGCGCGAGCGCTGGTGCCCACAGCCCGCTCGATGGAGTAGGCGCCCTCGCCGGAAGAACGCAGCAGCAAGGCGGTGAGACGGGCAAGGAAGGCGGCCAGATCGTCCAGGCCGGCGGCCGCATGCCCCATGCCCGCCTCCTTTGCCGGCGCCGGGAACACCAGGGTTCAGGGCGCTAAGGCGTCGTAGTCCGTTACGGCTTCAATCGATGGGTCGGTGGAAAGAACTGCACTGCCCATCGGCGGAAGTGGAAAATTTCGCTGCCCCCGTGCGATCGGAGGATGTCGACCGTCCGCCTGGCCTCGTTCTTGCCCCGCACCGGAACGAAGATCAGCCATTTTCCCTGGCTCAAGGCAGCAGAGTGAGCCGCTACCGTTTCACCTTCGTACCCCCCATGCTGCAGCCCACGCATGAAGCGACTGTAAAGGCCATGAGAGGTTCCCTCGCTGTCCAGGAGTCGCTGCCCTTCCGGCCCCTTCAGCACGTTCACGTGGGACAGATTGATCCCGGCTTGTTCCAATTGATGACAGGCGGCCGTATACCGTTCTTCGTTATCCAGAACGGCAGCTACACGTTTCATGGGATACAGGTAGAAGCGCTCTTCGTTCATCCGTGGCTGACCCATATGAACCCCTTCGTGTCGCTTCTCGTCGAGGGTGACGTACCCAAACCCGCATGTTTCATGGTTTTCGCGGGAGCACAGTGAGAACCCGGACCACGTGATCCCGGAATTCCTCCATGAAGTCTCGGAGGAAAAGTTCCGTATGCTCGTCGACGACTTCACCATCACTGGTGAAAACATCGGGCTTGAATCTGACATACGCCTCCGGTGCATTCATTTGCGGCGAGTCACAGAAGCTTAGGGCAGCGCGCAGGCTCTGCTGGGCGAGGGCAGTGCCGAGGGCGCCGGGGGACGCTCCGATCACAGCGGAGGGTTTGTGCGCGAATGAGTTGCTCCCCCAGGGGCGACTGGCCCAGTCGATGGCGTTTTTAAGGGCGCCCGGAATGGATCGGTTGTACTCAGGGGTCACGAATAGGACGGCGTCAGAGGAGGCGATGGCATCCTTGAGCGCCTTGCCCTCGGCGGGGTAGTCGCTGTCGTAGTCGTAACTGTAGAGGGGTAGTTCCTTGATCGGGATCTCAAAGAATTCCAAATCAGATGGGGCCAGCCGGATCAGAGCATTCGAGAGCGTCCGGTTGATGGAATGAGTCGCCAGACTTCCCACGAAGTAGCCGACTCTGTACGTAGTCATCGGTTCCTCGATTCAATACGCGTCTTGCGTTCTTGCGTATCGCGCGCTCGGACGGACATGGAGTTCCGCAAGGAACGAAACCACGGCCGGGAGCGGAGCGCGTGCTGGCAGATCCGTCCAGGTGACCGCGTGCGTCCACCGCCGCCCACCCGCATTCCTTAACGGAGGTGTGAAGCAGGGCGCTGAGAACCGCAGCCGCGCCAGCTGCGCAGACTGCCGCGGAGGCGGTCGATTGCTCTGTGCTGCGACATCAGAGGCGAACCGGCCGGAAAGCTCATCGGCTCATACGGCCCGGTTTCCCGAGATGGGCGAGTGCGGCTGTGACCAGGGCCTGGACGCCGGTGTCCAGTGTGGGCTGCAGGACTGGTGCGAAGCGGGGGCTGTGGTTGACCGGGATCTCCTGAGCCACGGTGCCGCGTTGCCGGGCGGCCTGGTAGGCGTCCAGATCGACACAGCCCAGGGCCCAGTAGGTGTATGGGGCGCCGAAGGCGTCCGGGATCCGGCTGAAGTCCTCGCTGGCGCTCTGCAGCTCGATGGTGACCGCGCGCTCCCCGAACAGCGCGGCGAAAGCGTCGGAGACCTCGCGGGTCACCACGTCGTCGTTGACGGTCGGCGGAAAGCGGGTGCCCTCCTCGATCTGCGGCGCACGAGTCGCCCCGGAGGCGTCACACTCGGCATCGACGATGCGCCGCACGGCGGCCAGGACGGCCCGCCGGGTCTCGTCGTCGTACGTGCGCACGTTCACCAGCAGTTCGGCCGACTCCGGGATCACGTTGCCGCTCGAGCCCGCCTGGACGGAGCCCACCGTGACCACGACCGGCTGGGTGGCGGCCAGCTCGCGCGAGACGATCGTCTGGAGACGGACGACGATCATCGAGGCGATCACCACCGGGTCGATGGCGGCCTGCGGTGCCGAGCCGTGAGCGCCCCGTCCATGGACTGTGATCTTCACATTGTCCGCCGCGGAGAGAAAGGATCCGGCGCGGGTACCGACCTGCCCGGCCGGATAGGGAAGCACATGCTGGGCGAATGCCACGTCCGGGCGGGGAACACGGTCGGTCAGCCCGTCGGCGAGCATCCTGTCAGCACCGTCCCCTGGCTCTTCGGCAGGCTGGAACAAGGCCACCAGCGCGCCCTGCCACGCCCCCGGCGCGGCGGCCATGAGCCGCGCGGCCCCCAGCAGGCAGGTGACGTGCATGTCGTGACCGCAGGCATGTGCCACGGGCACCCGGCGGCCGGAAGCGTCCGTGGCTTCGGCCGTGCTGGCGTAGGGCAGACCGGTCTCCTCAAGGACCGGCAGGGCGTCCATGTCGGCCCGCAGCAAAACGGTCGGACCCTCACCGTTGGCCAGCACACCGATCACACCGGTGCCGCCGATCCCCTCGTGCACCTGGTAGCCGCAGTTGCTCAGGCGTTCCGCCACACGGGTCGCGGTGCGGTGCTCCTGATGTCCCAACTCGGGGTGGGCGTGCAAGTCCTTGTAGACCTCTTCGAGCTCGGACCGGATGTCACCGAGCCCGGCCAGGACAGCATCCGCGGAGTCCTTGAGCGTCATGGCTGTGTACTCCTCCTTCTCGCGGGTGATCGCAGCCCCGTTCATGTCACGGATCCCGGTTCCTGGACGGCCCCGGCCGCCAGTCGCGGCTGCCCGGCAGCTTCCAGCCCCAGGTGAACGCGGCCAGCCGCAGCGAGACACCGACCGTGATTCCAGCCAGGACGCCTACGGCGGGTGCGCCGAGCCGGCTGCAGAGGACCATCACCGCGCTCACCACGATCGCGACGGTCGCGTACAACGGTGTGCCGCCGAAGATGGAAGGGGTCCGCCCGAGCAACAAGTCCCGGATCGCCCCGCCGCCGACCGCTGTGATGGTGCCCAGCAGCACGGCCGGTAGCCAGCCCAGGCCGACAGCGAGGGTCTTCTGCGCCCCGGCGACCGCCCAGACGCTCAGCGCCGCGGCATCCAGGAGATTGAAGGCCCAACCGGACGTGTGGCGGCTCAGGTCGGCTACGAAAGCCAGCAGGGTGCCAGCAGTGGCGACCGTGAGATAGGTGTAGTCGGTCAGGGCCACGGGTGTGCCGTGCTGCAGCAGGGTGTCGCGGAGGATTCCGCCGCCCAGGCCGGAGACGATGCCGATGACCAGGAAGCCGAACAGGTCCAGACGACGGGCCCGGGCCAGCACCCCGCCGAGCGTGCCGTTGGCGAACACCCCGCTCAGGTCCAGCGCCCGGGTCAGCTCCGTCACACTCTCGGGCGACAACGCCCGGGCCACAGACACCAACGTCTCCCTTCACACTTCCACCATCGAAGCAGCCAAAGGCGCCACGTGCCCGCCGGGCATGGCATACGAGGCAGCTGCCCCGGTCACTGGCCGGCCGGACTGCGACGGTGACGTCCGTTCGCGGATCAGGTGCCGTATGGGTGGCGAGATCCACTGAGCAGGTGTGGGGTCACCCCCGAGCAGGGGAGCGCCAACATTCCGTACTCGGCACCCGGACGGCGCAACGGGCCGAGCGGATTCCGGCCGGCCCCTAAATCATCTTCACGGGTGGGTTGAGTCCAGCAGCCACACGCGATGCCGGCTGGCCTGTCGGAGCGGAACGGCGCACTGATCGATGGAGGCAGTGATGGCTGAGAGTCTGCGTAAACGGCTGATCGGCGCCTGGAAACTGGTGTCGTACCGAGAGATCCCGGTGGACGGTTCCGAGCCGTTCGAGCCGCTGGGCCATGAACCGCAGGGCATCATCATGTACACCCCCGACGGGTACATGTCCGCGCAGCTGTCCAAACCCGACCGTCCCGGCTTCGCCTCCGGGGACTGGTTCGACGGCACGACCGCGGAGTACACGGCGGAAGCGACCTCCTACATCGCCCACTCGGGACCGTTCCACGTCGACGAGGAGAAGCAGACCCTCACACACTCCATGTTCGTGTCCCTGTACCCCAACTGGACCGGCCAGACGCAACCGCGCGTCGTGCAACTCGAAGGCGACACGCTGCGCCTGAGCACCGCATCCCCCATCACGTCGAGCGGCAAGACCGTCAACTCGGCCCTCACCTGGCGCCGCGCCGAACCCAGCTGACCCCGCGCGAGCAACCGGGCAGCGCAGCCGCTACGACCGAGGAGGGACCCTCATGAACACTGGACGACGAGTCGTCGTGACGGCTGGAGCCGCCGGCATCGGCCTCGCGACGGCCAGGGCCTTCGCGGCCAATGGCGACCGGGTGCACATCTGCGACATCGATGAACGCGCCCTCGAACAGATCACCGAGGCCAATCCGATGATCACCGGAACAGTCTGCGACGTGTCCGACCGGCCCTTGGTCGAGGCCTTCGTCGAGGCCGCGACCCACGCCCTCGGCGGCATCGACGTGCTGGTCAACAACGCGGGCATCTCCGGTCCCACCGCACCAGTGGAAGAGATGGACCCAGATCAGTGGGAGAAGGTGCTGGCCGTCAATCTCACCGGCACTTTCAACGTCACCCGGCTATCCATCCCCTTCCTGAAGAAGTCCGACTCCGGCGTTGTACTGATGATGTCCTCCGTCGGCGGACGCTACGGCTACCCGAACCGCAGCCCCTACGCGACCACCAAGCGCGGACTGATCGGCCTCACCGAGACCCTCGCCATCGAACTCGGGGACGGCGGGATCCGCGTCAACGCCATCGCACCGGGCGCTGTCGCCGGCGACCGCATCCAGCGGGTCCTGCAGGGCCGGGCCGATGCCGGCGGACGCAGCCTGGCGGACGTCACCGCCGACGCCCTGAGCATCCAGTCCCTCAAACGCTTCACCGACGCCGGCGACATCGCCGCACTGGCGCTCTTCCTCGCCTCCGACAGCGCAAAGTCCATCACCGGGCAGACCATTCCCATCGACGGCGGCTCGAAGACTGCGCAATGACAGTCGACGGGAATTGCAGCAGGGGACGCCACGGTAGCGCCAGCACCCGTCGGTCACAACGGGCCGCCGGAATGCTCGGGCGGGTCTTCCTCGACAGGGTGGATGGTGACGAGGTTCTCCCCGACGGCATCCGGTCTCCTGCCATCCCAAAGGCCGCAGTTCGTATCCGGACGGAGCCCGCCTGAGCCCGCGCTGAAGTGCAGTGAACAGGCGGCGGCTGACCCCGGGCCGCCGCTTCGACTGTACGGGCCCGCGGCTACTCGTCCTCGACGTCCTCGGTCTCGTCGTGGCTGTGCGGGTCGCGCAGCTGACGCAGGCTCGGCGCGGTCGGCCGGGTGAAGGCGTAGCGGCCGAGGAAGTTGATGTGGTCGTACTGGAGCGGGGAGTGGCGGGCGAGCAGCTCGTCGGTGACGGGGAAGCCGTCGGCGGCGAGCTGCTTGACGGCGGCGTCGATGTAGAGGCTGTTGAGGGCCGGGCCGAGCGCGCCGAGCTGGTCCTCCATGCCCTCGCGGTAGCGCTGGCGCAGTTCACCGCGCTGCCCGAAGAAGATCTTCCGGGCGAGGCGGTGGCGTGCCTCGGTGACGTTGAGCTGGGCGCCGATCATGCACCGGTATCCCTCGTCGGACACGAACTGGAGCAGGCGCAGGGCCTTGAAGATCCGCCCGTAGTGGGCGAACGCGTCACCCAGACCGGTCGGCTTGCCGTCCCGGGAGAGCATGCGGATCAGGTCGTAGCCGCGGGTGTTGGTCCTCGGTGGAGCGCGTCTCGACGAGCATCGGCGTGGTGGGGTCGACGTCGAATTCGGGTGCGTAGTCGTCGGCTGTGCACGCGGTCAGGACGGAGGAGCCCAGGATCGGGTGCAGTCCCAGGCGGCGCAGGGCCTGGTGCAGGGACCCGGTCTCCAGGTACCTCTCCCGCAGCATCGACTCCAGACTGACGTGCGCGGGCATCCCGCACCGGGCGATGCGGCGCGCCCTGTAGTCCACGGGCGCGAAGCGGCCGGTGAGCGGGGTGGCGTGGCAGGCTGGAAGCCTGTCGTGTGAACGTCCGACGTCCCGGAGCGCTGAGCGTGGATCAGTTGGCCCTGCTGTTCGTCGTGTTGCTGGGGGCCGTGATCAGCGTCCCGGTCGGCGACCGGTTCGGGCTGCCCGCGCCGGTCCTGATGACGCTGCTCGGGATCGTCCTCGCGGTGCTCGGCTTCGTGCCGAACGTCGACATCCCGCCCGCTCTGATCCTGCCCACCCTGCTGCCGCCGCTGCTCTACGCCGCCGTACGGCGTACCTCCTGGCGGCAGTTCACGGCGCACAAACGGCCGATCTTCCTGCTGGCCGTGGCGCTGGTGTTCGTCACCACCTTCTGTGTCGCCCTCGTCTCGCACGCCATCGTGCCGGGGCTGTCCGTCGCCGCGGCCGTGGCCCTGGGCGCGCTGGTCGCGCCGCCCGACCCGGTCGCGGCGACCGCGGTGGCCGGGCAGCTCGGGCTGCCGCGCCGCCTGGTGTCGATCCTGGAGGGCGAGGGGCTGTTCAACGACGTCACCGCCATCGTCCTCTACCACGTGGCGATCGCCGCCGCCGTCAGCGGGGAGTTCTCGGCCTGGCGGGCCGGGCTGGACCTGGTGCTGTCCGCGGTGGTGGCGGTGGCCGTGGGCATGGCGCTCGGCTGGGGCACGAACAAGGTGCTGGACCTGCTGGGGGACCCGACCCTGCAGATCGGGCTGACGCTGCTCGTGCCGTACGCCTCCTACGTGCTGGCCGAGGAGCTCCACGGCTCCGGCGTCCTCGCCGTGCTCACCACCGCGCTGTTCCTCGCCGAGTACGCCGCCGACGCCGACGACGTGCTGACCCGGCTGGCCGGGCACACCGTCTGGGACGTCGTGGACACGCTCGTCACCGGGGTCGCGTTCGGGCTGATCGGCCTCGAACTGCACAACGCGCTGCGCACCGCCTCGGGCCGGTGGGGCGAGCTGCTGGGCTGGGCGGGCGCGGTCGTGGCCGTGGTGGTGCTCGTACGGCTGGTGTGGCTGCTTCCGGCCTCCTGGCTCACCAGACGGCTGCACGCGCTGCGGGACTACGAGGAGGACATCCCGATGACCTGGCGGGAGAGCGTCGTCATGTGGTGGTCCGGAATGCGCGGTGTGGCCTCGGTGGCGCTCGCCCTGGCCATTCCGCTGAAGACGGACAGCGGCGCGCCCTTCCCCGACCGGGACGAGATCGTGTTCATCGCCTTCGGGGTGATCATGGCGACGCTGGTGCTCCAGGGGCTCACACTGCCGTGGCTGGTCAAACGGCTGGGGGTGCGGGCGGACACCGAACGGGAGAAGGCGTTCGAGGAGGAGCTGGCGGCGCGGGCGGCGCGGGCGGCCAGGCGGCGGCTGCGGGAGATCGAGGCGGTCGAGGAACTGCCGGAGGAGCTGTCCGAGCAGATGCTGCGGCGGGCCTTCGACATCGGGCTGCGGATCAGCCCGCAGTGGGGCGAGGAGGAGCGCCGGGAGGGCCACGACAAGCGCGTACGGCGGCTGAAGCGGTTGCGGCGGATCCAGAGCGAGATGCTCAGCGCGGCGCGGCACGAGGTGCTGGCGGCGCGCCGGGAACCGGGGGCCGACCCGGAGATCGTGGACCGGGTACTGCGCCACCTGGATGTACGCAGTCTGCGGTGAGCCCCGCTCGGGCCGACCGAGTGCAATCGACCCGCGATTGGTCCATCTCGCCAACGGCAGGCGGCCCTTGGGATGCCCGAGCCACGAGGATGGTGCCGATGGCACGCCTGCCCGCGGTCAGGTTGCCGGTGACGATTGTTCAACGGGCGCCGCCATCAGGGTGCAGGACGACCTTGGTCCATCCGTTGTCACGGGCATCGAAGTGCTGGTAGGCCTCGGGGGCCCGGTGCAGCGGGAGTTCGTGGGAGACGATCCAGGACGGTGTGGCCTTGCCCTGCTGGATCAGGTTGCACAGCTGGCGGTTGTAGGCCTTGATGTTGGCCTGCCCGTTGCCGACCGACTGGCCCTTGAACCAGAACAGGCCGTAGTCGAAGGCGAATTCACCGTGCTGATACAGCTTGTCGGGGCTGCCGGGATCCTGGGGGATGAAGATGCCGACCACGCCGATGGTGCCGGTGAACTTCACCGACTCCACCAGGTTGTTCAGCGTCATGTTGGGGTGTTCGTGGCCCTGGGGGTCGTGGGCCTGGTAGCCCACGCACTCACAGCCCCGGTCCGCCCCGAGTCCGTTCGTGTGCTCGTTGACTTGGTCGACGGGCGAGGCCTTGGAGTCGTCGATGGGAATTGCCCCGATCTGCTCGGCCAGCGCCAGACGGTCCGGGTGGCGGTCCACGACCATGACCTTGGATGCGCTCTTGAGGTTCGCCGACAGTGCGGCCATCAGGCCGACCGGGCCGGCACCGTAGATCACCACGGTGTCGCCGGGCCGTACCTTGGCCAGTTCCGTGCAGTGCCAACCGGTGGGGAAGACGTCGGAGAGCATCACGTAGTCGGTCTGCCGCTCCCGGGCCTCTTCCGGCAGGACCAGACAGTTGTGGTCACCGTAGGGCACGCGCAGCAGTTCGGCCTGCCCGCCGCTGTACGGGCCCATGTCGGCGAAGCCGTAGGCGGCACCAGCCGTCTTCGGATTGTCGGCAGTGGTCAGGCAGAACGCGGTCAGCCCCTGCTCGCAGTTCCGGCAGAAACCGCAACTGATGTTGAACGGCAGGCAGACCAGATCCCCGACCCTGACCCTGTCGACCCCGGCACCGACCTCGGTCACCTCCCCCAGGTTCTCGTGGCCGAATATCCGTCCCTGCTCGAAGTCGGTGCGGCCCTCATACATGTGCAGGTCCGAACCGCAGATGTTGGTGCTGGTGATCCTCACCAGCACATCGGTGGGCCGTTCGATGCGCGCGTCGAGGACATCCTTCACACTGACGGTGCGCGGCCCGTCATATACAACAGCCTTCATGGCTTCCTCTTCAATTGCTTCACCACACGATGGCCGGCATCAGGAGCTGCACGTGGGGATCAGGTCACTCTTGACGAGGACTCGTCCCGGACAGGCGCCGGAACGATCCCGCGCTCCGCAACGCCCTCGGCCGTCGGTGACCACTACCGCACCACCGCTCTTCCACCCTCCCACCCTCATCAGGCGTGTCAAGCCGTCGTCGGGACTGTAAATCGTTCGGTGTAACTCCCGATCATGGAAGATGCATCGATGACCAGTGAGAACGTGGCCGAGCACGAGGCTGTTGAGGCGGCAGCGGCTGTGTCGGCGAAGGCCGTGGACGACCAGCTGATCGACGAGCTGGTGAGCC
Organism: Streptomyces sp. 6-11-2; assembly: GCF_006540305.1. Lineage (GTDB taxonomy): Bacteria > Actinomycetota > Actinomycetes > Streptomycetales > Streptomycetaceae > Streptomyces. The sequence goes on from NZ_BJOR01000001.1 coordinate 7,920,798, forward strand.
GGGCCCAGGCCGAGGGTCTGCAGCTGACCGGCGAGGGCGGGCTGCTTCAGCAGCTGACCAAACGGCTGTTGGAGTCCGCCCTGGAGGGTGAGATAACCGAGGGCCCTACCCCTTGATCGTGGACACCCTGATCATTGGATCGTGAAGATCCATAGGACAGGAGTTCCCGTTGGGGACGTCGAAGTGCTCGCCTGAGTTCCGGGCCGATGCCGTCGCGCTGTACCACGCCAGCCCGGGTGGGACGTACGCGTCGGTGGCCAAGGACGTGGGCGTCAACCACGAGACGCTGCTCACGTGGGTTCGGGACGCCGAGCAGGCCGCCCGGCCCGGGGCCGTGGAGGCCACCGCGATGGAGAAGGAGAACCGTCAGCTGCGGGCGCGGGTGAAGGAACTCGAGCTCGAGCGGGAGATCCTGCGGAGGGCCGCGAAGTATTTTGCGGCCGAGACCAGCTGGTGAGCAGCCGCTTCCAGTTCGTCGACGATCATCGTGGCCCCTTCGGCGTCAAGCGGCTGTGTCGGATGCTGCAGGTCTCGCGTTCCGGCTTCTACCGGCACCTGGCCGGCGCGCAAGCGCGGGCCGACCGGGCACGGGCCGATGCCGAGCTCGCTGAGCGCATCACCGAAATCCACCAGGAGTCCGACGGCACCTACGATCCCCGCGCGTCACCGCCGAGCTCCGGGACGGCGGCGAGCGGGTCAATCACAAGCGGGTGGCACGCGTCATGAGGAGGTTCAACATCGTCGGGTTCCACCTGCGCAAGAAGGTCCGCACCACCATCCCCGAACCCTCTGCGACGCCGGTGCCGGACCTCCTGCAGCGCGACTTCACCGCGACCACGCCGAACACTCGCTACGTGGGCGACATAACCTACCTGCCGGTGGGAGGTGGCCAATTCCTTTATCTGGCAACGGTGTTGGACCTGTCCTCGAGACGACTGGCGGGCTGGTCGATCGCCGACCACATGCGCACCGAGCTGGTCACCGACGCGCTCAAGGCCGCGGCCGCGGCCCGGGGTGCCGACGGCCTGCGCGGGGCGATCTTCCACAGCGACAACGGGTCGCAATACGTCTCGAAGGAGTTCGCCCAGGTCTGCGGCGAACTCGGCGTGATCAGGTCACGTGGCGCGGTGGGCACGAGCGCGGACAACGCCGCCGCGGAATCGCTGAACGCGACCATGAAAAGAGAGACGCTCCAGGGGAGAAAACGGTGGAACGGGGCCCGTGAGGCCCGGCTCGCGGTCTTCCGATGGGCAACTCGCTACAACACCAGGCGAAGGCACTCCCGCCTCGGCCAGATCAGCCCGATCACTTACGAACAGCGATCAACTACGCTGGCCACCGCCGCGTAACAACCAGTGTCCACGATCAAGGGTGAAGCCCCAGTGGTGCCTGACCCGGGACCGGTGGCACACCGGCTTCGTCGGCGCCCTCGGCCACGGCGGGCTTCTCGGACAAGTCGAGGGCCCACCGTCGCCGATGTCCTGGCCTGGCTCGCCACCACCAGCCTGGACTGGAGAAAGGGCATCGGCTATGTCGCCATCGACATGTCGGCCACCTACCGCGCCGCGATCCGCATCGGCCTGGCGCACGCCACCGTCGTGGTCGATCACTTCCACGTGGTCCAGCTCGCCAACAAGATGCTGTCCATGGTCAGGCGCCGCACCACCGCCGAGACCCGCGGCCGGCGCGGACGGGCGAGCGACCCGGAGCGGAAGGCCAGACGACGGCTGCTGCGCAACCGCGGGGACCTCACCGACGACCAGTTCGCCACCATGTGGAACACGCTCCTGGGCGAGGGGAAGATCGGGCAGACGCTACTGACGGCCTGGATCGCCAAAGACAACCTGCGCACCCTCCTCGCCCTGGCCCGCACCGGAGCCGACCGTCACCAAGTCGGCTACGCCCGCTGGAAATTCCTCACCTGGTGCGCGGACTCCGACATCCCCGAAGTCCGCCAGCTCGCCACCACCGTCGACCGCTGGTGGCCGGAGATCGCCGCGTTCATCCACACCGGACACAGCAACGCCAAGAGCGAAGGGATCAACCGCGTGATCAAGCTCATCGCCCGCAACGTGTTCGGCTTCCGCAACCCCGCCAACCAACGCCTACGTACACGCTGCGTCACCACCCGCCGGGCCCGCGGACACCTCCGCACCGCTCAACTTTGAAGACCCTCCTTACGCCGACTCTGTTGTCTCTCACGTCACAACAGGGCGAAGGTTGCCTGATGCGGCACTAGACACTCGCATCGTTGCAGCTCAGGGGCACCTTTTCCTAAATCCGGATCAGTTAATCCCGCCCTGCTCAATACCCGAGGCCGGGGCTTGACACGCGCATTCCCCCGCTCCGCACGGACGCCTGCCCGGGCCACTGCCTCGCATCGGCAACGCAGTGGCCCAGGCAGGTGTGCTGCGCTACTTGCGGAGGCTCTTGGTGTCGATGCGGAAGACCTGGTGGCCGCGGTTCACATCGACGAAGAGCTTCATCTTCCCCGAGCTGAAGGTCAAAGTGACGATGGCCTCGGTGTTGCGGCCGATGCTGCCGTTGTCGGCGACCTTCCAGGCGAGCGGCACGTTCTGGGCGCGCAGGACGCCGTTGGCGTGGTTCTTCGCTTCCCAGGCGTTCAGCCTCTTCTGGAAGCCGGCGGTGAGGTAGTGGCTGCGCAGGGCCTTCCCGAGGTGGCCGCTGTCCTCGTCGATCAGCGCATCGATGTAGGCGCCGTAGAAGTCGGCGACGCGGGTGAGGTTGTCGGACGGCTTGCCGCTGACGCTGCGCGGGGTCCCGGCGGAGGCCTGGACGGCGGTGCCGAGACCGAGGCCGACGGTGAGGACGCCGGCGACGAGAGCGGTGCGGGTCTTACTGTTCATGTCTGTTCTCCGTTTTCGAATGGTCGAATGGCCGAATGGCCGGGCTGTGCTGCGGAGGTCGGTTCCGGGCCGCCCCTGCGACCCCGTGACGGGAGGAGGGCCCCGGACGGCCCCGTCAGCGGAGCCTGTCCGCGGCCTTGGCGGCCGTCTGCTGGAAAGCCTTCACGGGAGCGCCCTCGAAGCCGCCGAACTGTGCCCCGTGCAGGACCCTGACGATGCGGCCGTCCCGGCCGACCGACAGCAGGCGGACGTCGCCCGCACCCCAGGAGGTCTCGGTGAGGACACCGCAGACGCGGGAGCCCTCCTCGACGGACAGCTTCCGCAGTCCTTGCCGGTGGCTCGGTGCCCGGGCCCCGCCGCTCGGTGCGGTCGCGCAGGACGTGATGCCCCTGTTCAGCCACGAGGCCGGCTGCTTCCCCCAGCAGGTCCCGGGCAGGACCACGGTGATCCGTCGGGCGTTCGTGTCCAGGCCGGTGCGGCGGCAGGTCCGCGGCCGCTACGCCGGCGGTGACCTTGCCGGCCGTCCAAGACGAGATGGAGCGCGGCGGCAGGTCCGCGGCCGCCAGGAAAGCCAGGCGCCTCCAAAGCGGCGGCGGCCGGTCCGGCGAGCGCCACGGCCAGACCCGTGACGGCGCCTGCGAGGAGCGGACCTGCTCGGGTGCGCTCACGCATGACTGTCCCCCCGGTGAATGAGTGCGGTGAACGCATGAGTGCAGTGCATGCGTCTCGGACGTCGCCTGCCGCCAGTTGGCCGGTCCGGCCCTGGTCGGTGCGACACCCAGAGCATCGGCGTCACCGCAGCCCCGCGCAACGACTGACGCCCTCTTGGCGACGGTGGAACCATCCCAGCCCATCTGACGTGCAGGTATGTGAGTGCCTGGAATGCGGGATCGCAGGCGGACAACGGGGGAACAGTGCCGATTCGAGACGATGCCGAGGAGTTCGCGGCGCTGCTGCGCCGGCTGAAGGACCGCACGGACCGCAGCTACGGTTCCCTGGCCCGCCGCCTCACCATGAACACCTCCACACTGCACCGGTACTGCGCGGGCGAGGCGGTGCCTCAGGACTTCGCGCCCGTGGAGCGGCTCGCGGCCTTCTGCGAGGCGACACCGCAGGAGCGGCTCGAACTGCACCGGCTGTGGCTGTCGGCGGTGGCGGCTCGGCAGCGGGCGCGTACGGCCGCTTCGGCACCGCCACCCGCAGCGATCCCCGCACCCGCAGCGGTCCCGGACCGGGCGCTCGCCGAGGAGAACAGTCCCGCAGAGCAGCCCGGGAACGATCCCGACCCGGACAGGCCCGTCCCCTCCCCCCCTCCCAGCCCCTGGCACCGCCGCCGACGGATCCTGGCGTCCACCGCTGCCGCCTGCGCACTGCTCGCTGCTGCGGGCAGCGTGTCCGTCCTGTCGGGCGGCCACTCCCTTGAGGCGGACGCCTCCGGCTCCGCCGGCCCGCGGACGACCGCCCCCGGCGCACCCCAACGTCCGGCGAAACCGTCAGCCACCGCCTCCCTCTCCCCTTCCCGGAGGTCCGCGCCGCCCGGCCCCCCGCAGAAGGCCCCCGCCCCGTCCGCCACCGGCAGCGGTCCCGCCTCGGCCGCGAAGCCGGCCACCGGCCTGCCCCTCACCTGGAGCGCCGACTCCCAGGTCTGGGACATGGGCTGCAGCTACGATTACGTCATCGACAAGCCGCCCGCACACGTGCCTCCACCGCCGGTGCAGCAGGACGCCGGGGCGTGGGCGGCGACGCAGGGCGCAGTGCCCGGGGGGCAGACGTTGGTGCAGGTCACGGTGCAGGGGCGGTCGTCCACGGCCGTGGTCCTGGAGGCGCTGCGCGTCCGCATCGCCAACCGCGGCAACCCGGCCGCCGGGAGCGCGTACGCCATGGACCAGGGCTGCGGCAGCGAGCTGGCACCCCGCCGCTTCACCGTGGACCTCGATGTCGACCGCCCTGTCATCCGTGCGAGGAGCGGCTCCGGCACAGGACACGCTATCGCGGCCGTGGACTTCCCGTACCGCGTCTCCGCCGAGGACGCGGAGGTGCTGCAGGTCGTCGCGGCGACAGAGCTCTACGACGCCCGCTGGTACCTCGAACTCGACTGGTCCTCCCAGGGCCGCACCGGCACGATCCGCATCGACGACCACGGCCACCCGTTCCGCACCACCAGCATCAAGGGAGCACCGCACTACTGGTACGGCAGAAACCGCGCAGGCGAGCGTGCCTGGGTCCCGTACGACGGCTGAAGGCCTTCGTTTGGATCGCCCGGCAGACCGGAGGAAGATTCCGGCGATGTGAAGCTCACCTCCCGCGCCTACGACGGGCTGGCGAAGATCCTGGCGGCGTTGCGCTCACACGACGCCCAGGTGGTCGAGCGGCTGGCCGCTGCCCAGGTCCAGAACCGCAGCCCCAAGGGCCGCCAGGGTTGGAGGGGGGACGGCGTGAACGCCGGCGGCTGCGCCCCGGGCACCGCGAACTGCGACTCGTGGTCGCACGCCTGGGCATACACCCCAGCAGCGGAGAACACGATGGCGTAGTCGTTGCCGGCGCCGTCCCTCATCGAGGCCATCTCCTCGCCCGGCGACCAGCCGGAATCGAAGGAGTAGTACCTCCACTCCCACTCAGGGCTCAGAACGGCATCCAACATCGCCAGGGACCTGGACCGATCGCGGACCGTCGCGATGGCGGGCAGCTGCTTGATCACTTCATACACCGACGCGGAGCCATCCAAGCGAAGCCCACTCACACCCGCCGCACCGGCCCCACAGTCACCGCACCCTCACAACACGCCGAAGGATGATCAACTTGAACTGTCCACATAAACTCGGACATGGTGTTCGGCCTCTTCAAAATCCTGGGCTACAACTTCTCCCCGCGCTTCAAGGACCTGGACGACCAGCGGTTCTGGCGGGCGGAGATGGACGGGATCGAGACCGGCGGCTACGGGCCGCTGACAGATCTCGCCCGCACCAGCAAGGTGAACCTGAAGAGGGTGACCACCCAGTGGGAGGACATGCTGAAGGTGGCCGGCTCGCTGGTCACCAACCAGGTGCGGGCCTATGACCTGCTGCGGATGTTCGGCAACCATGGACGGCCCACGCCGCTGGGGCAGGCGTTCGCCGAGTACGGGCGCATGGCCAAGACACTGCACCTGCTCCAGGTCGTCGACCCGGTCGATGACACCTACCGGCGGCAGATGGGTAAGCAGCTGTCCGTCCAGGAGTCCCGCCACACCCTCGCCCGGGACATCTGCCACGGCAAGCGCGGCACCATCCGTCAGGCATACCGGGACGGGATGGAAGATCAACTAGGGTCGCTGGGGCTGGTGTTGAACGCCGTGGTGCTGTGGACCACGAAGTACATCGACGCTGCGGTCGCCCATCTGCGCGCCGAGGGCCACGAGATCAGCGACGAGGATGTCGCCCGCCTCTCCCCGTTGAAGTTCAAGAACCTCAACGTCCTGGGCCGCTACAGCTTCACCCCCTCCACCTCGCGCCAGGGCCTGCGCCCGCTGCGCGACCCGGACGCCCCGAGCTTGACGATGACGACGCCGGCGGTGGCGAGGAGTGAAGCGGGCGGCCTGACGGAGCTGGCACCGCCGGGCGCGCAGCACTGGTGTCGAGGGCGGTCGCGGCCCGGCCTACGCCGTGCAGAACTCGTTGCCTTCCGGGTCCTGCATGATCCACCAGTGCCCGGCAGGCCCCTTGGCGACCTCGCGGACGCGGGTTGCCCCCGGCTTGTCGAGGCCGCCGCGCTCACTGTGGACGTCGAGGTGCAGGCGGTTCTTGCACAGTGAGGGACTCGGCCAGGCGGCCTGACTGATTGATGGAGAGATCCGCAGGTCTCCGCGATGTGGCTTCAGGAGCACAACGGAGGTCTGGCGCCGCAGACGACGACACAGAAGATGACGCTGTGCGGAAACTTCACTGACAGAAGATGTCAGTGAACCTCCGGACAGTGGTGCCATGATCTTCAGTCACAACTCCGGCCGGGCCGAGCGGCTGCTTGTGCCCGCTGCTTTCGCCACCGCTCTCGGCAACAATGTCCAGCTCATCGTCGGTGCACTGCTCATGATCAGGGAGCAGCAGACCATGATGGCCGTCGGCTGGCTCTTCATCGCCGTCGCCGGGCCGCAGGCGCTGCTGTCGCCCTTCTTTGGGCGGCTGGCCGACCGCTTCGACCGGCGGGCCCTGTGGATCGGCTGCGATATCACCAGTGCGGCGCTGGCTCTCGCACTGCCGCTGTGGCTGGCCTGCGGAGGCTCCCCGGGGCCCGGCATCTACAGCGCCAATTTGGCGCTCGCCGTGGTCGGTGCCCTGTTCTTCCCGGCAAGCTCCGCGCTGATCAAGGAACGGGTCCCGGCGGACCGGCTGCGGCGGTTCAACGCCCGCTACGAGATGGGGACCCAGGCGGGGATGCTGCTGTCGGCGACGATCGGCGGGCTGTCCGTCCAGGCGTTCGGTGCCGTGCCGCTGCTGGTGTTCAACGCCGGGACCTTCATCGTCTCGGCGCTCTGCGTCGTCGCGGTGGCGCGTCGCCCGGACCGGGCGCTGACGGCCACCGCTGCCGGGGGGCCAGCGCCGGCAGCGGCTCCGCGCGGGCCGCTGCGGATGCGCCGCTTCATCCTGCTCTACGCCCAGGGGAGCGTGGTCGTCACGGTATTCAATGCTCTGCTGCCCACCGCCGTCATCGGTGAACTCCGTCTGGGGGCAGCGACGTTCGGTGCCGTGGACGCTCTCGGATGCCTCGGTTTCCTGGCGGCCACCGGTGCGTACCGAATCGTCAGCCGACACAGTCCCGACCTTCGCATCGCCGTCGTGGGCTTTCTGCTCTGCAATGTTGGCCTGGTGCTGCAGAGCCAGTTCGGGATCGTCGGCTATCTCGTCGGGGTGCCGCTGGGTGCGTTCTTCTTCGGGCAGGCCCGGATCGCCTCCCGGACCATGCTGATGACCTCGGCCGATGATGCCACTGTGGGCAGGGTCTTCGGGCTGGCGAACGGTGGCGGGCTGGCGGCTACGGTCGCTGTGATGTTCCTGGTCGCGACGGTCACCGACCACAGCGACACGCGCTACGGCTTTGGGGTCCTCGCCGCCCTTGCGCTGCTGGCGACCCTGTCCGCCGGACTGCTGCTGAGATCGCCGGCCCCCGCCCGGCTTGATGAGTCCGCTGGTCGGTACCGGTCGACCACGGCCGCCGCCGTCTCCACGATCCCGCGACGCAGCTCCTCGGGGGCGAGTACCTCGATGTCCGACCCCAGTGACAGCAGTATGGGCACAGCAAGCTCGACCGACTCCAGCGGCACCGTCGCCGTCACCCAGCCATCTGCCTCTGGCGGCCCTGCCGAGGCTTCGACGGCGCGGACCAGTGCCGCGTCCAGGCGGTCTGGCAGCGCGGACAGCAGCGCTGGAGCAATCCGGACGGAGGCCTGAAGCCGCAGCCTGCGGGCGTCGTAGACGGTGAGGTAATCCTGCCAGTGGGCGGCCAGGTCGAACCCCTCAGGGCGCTCGAAACCGACCTCTCCGACGTCCAGGCGGAGGATCGAAGACACCCGGTACGTCCGCACGGCGCCGTCCACCGCTGCGACGAGGTACCAGACGCCCGCCTTGAGGACCAGGCCGTAGGGGTCGAGCTGGCGCTCGACCTCCTGCGGCTCGGCCCAACGTCGGTAGCGCACGCTGATCCGCCGCTGGTTCCACACTGCATCGGCGAGCGCCACAAGAGCAGGCGGGGAGTCCTGTTCCCGGTACCAGCCGAGAGCGTCGAGGTGGAACCGCTCACGGACCCGGCCTGCCCGGTCCCGCAGCGGTGCGGGCAGCGCCGCGGTCAGTTTCAGCTGCGCCGCCGCCAGCACCTCTCCCAGCCCCAGGTCGTCCGCAGCGCCCGGCAGCCCGGCCAGAAACAGAGACTCGGCCTCGTCGGCATGCAGCCCGGTGAGTCGGGTCCGGTAGCCGCCAAGCAGCTGGTAACCGCCGCCGTGCCCGCCGTCCCCGTAGACCGGAATGCCCGCGCCGCTCAGCGAGTCGATGTCCCGATAGACGGTCCGCACCGAGACACCCAGCTCCTCAGCGAGCTCACCAGCCGTCAGCCTGCCCCGGTTCTGCAGCAGGAGGACGAGAGAGAGAAGCCGGACCGCACGCATAAACCAATCATTCCAGGCCCGGGTCGCGTTCGGGCGCCTGAGACCGCCTTGGACGCCGTGGACCTTGGACTGCTCCACGTGCACATGGAGAACGACCAGAGCTATGAACGACCGGATGCGTCACACTCTGGATTCTCATAAACGGTCCTTTGCCCGAGCAAGATCAAAGATGACGCTCCGGTGATCGCGAAGCGCTGGTTCGGTTCGCAGAACTCGTATTCACTCAAAGGTGAGTCCGGGGTACTTCGGTCATGGAACGCATCCGCGTCGGCCGCGCCGGTGGCGGACACCCGCGTACCCGACCACCTCAGCGGCGACAAGACACCCCATGCAGCTATGGGGTCAAGCAGCTGTTGCGAGCGTTGGCAGAGCCGGTGGGGCGAAGGCGACCGCTTCGTCGCATTTCTGACGAGTGGTCAGGCAGTGATGGAGCTGGCCGATCAGGCGGTTGAACAGGTTGCGGAGGGGCCGCGTGGTAGCGGTCGCCGGCTTCCCGTCGGCGGGTGTAGTGGGCGACCGCGGTGCTCGCGGACGCCCTCAGGGACCCGGACACGACGGTGCGCAGGCACGCCGCCCTGGCCCTGGGCAGGCATGGCGTGACCGCGGCCGTGCCCACACTCGTCGGCATGGTGGTCAAGGGCCCCAACGACGTGGACGCGGCGGAGGCTCTGGGAACGCTGTCCCAGGTCCCCGAATGCGCGGACCGGATCATGACCGCCCTGGCCGGCGAACTCGCCGCGCCCACCGCGGACTCCGCGACACGGATCCGCCTCACCCAGGCGCTGGTCGAGCTCGCGGGAACCACCGGGCAGGAGCTCCTGCACCAACTGGCCCACGACAACGACCGCGCCGTCGCCCTCGTCGCCTCGGCCCTCGTCGGAGTTCTCGAAAAGCGGCACCCCGAAGACCGAGCCGACGAGGATCCCTGAAAGCGCGCCACCGAGCGGCATTCGAAGTGGATGGAGGAACCGGTCGAGGGCTATCAGGACTTCCAGAACGGCTGGACGCGGCGACGTGCATCCGCGAGGGTGAGTTTGTCGCGCGCGCCAACGGCATCGTCGTGCGGTCTACCTGACGAGACGAGCGGCAGACGAGGACCGCCCACAGGTCAGGGCGCCAGCGTCATGTCCATTCCATGCCGAGCTGGGTGAGTGCATCGTGCTGTTGGCTGTGGACGGTGAAGCGTCACCGATGTTCCGCCCCGCCAGCCCGGTACCCTTCGACCTGCGCCATCTTCAGTTGCCTCCACCGTCCTGAGCGCTTCGCCGCTCAGGGGAATGTCCACGCGACCTGCCGCGTTGCGGGACACGTGATGACGAAGGGGCGGTGTCCCCGGGCCTCGTCTTCTGCCCAGGCGCGGTCCCGCAGGGGGCGGTGGCGAGTCGGGAATGCAGCGAAGGGTTCCGTTGTTGGGAGAAGTGGTAGCTGACATGCCCGGGACAATCACCTGGGGTGTCGGCGAAAGGAGAACCTCATGGCACGCAGCACCATGCGCCCCGTAGTCAAGCTGAAGTCGACGGCCGGGACCGGCGTCACCTACGTGACCCGCAAGAACCGTCTCAACGACCCCGACCGGCTCGTCCTGCGCAAGTACGACCAGGTGGCCGGCAAGCACGTCCCGTTCCGCGAGGAGCGCTGAGCCGAGCCGCCGCCGGGGGACGGCCACGAGGAGGAAAACCCATGAGGCCAGGTATCCACCCCGTCTCCCGCCCGGTCGTCTTCCGCGACCGTGCCGCAGACATCGCGGTTCTGACCCGTTCGACCGCGCACTCGAGCCGCACGATCGAGTGGGAAGACGGCAACACCTACCCGCTGATCGACGTGGACATCTCGTCGGGCAGCCACCCCTTCTACACCGGCACCTCGCGCGTCGTGGACACCGAGGGCCGGGTGGAGCGTTTCGAGCGGCGCTACGGCCGCGGCGCCTCGGCCCGCGGTTGACCGCCGTCCGGCGCCCCAGCAAGGGAGCCGGAGCAAGAGGAGGAGACAGTCATGAAGGTGCGGAAGTCCCTGCGCTCCCTGAAGGCCAAGCCGGGCGCTCAGGTGGTGCGCCGCCGGGGCGTGACCTTCGTCGTCAACAAGAAGAACCCCCGATTCAAGGCGCGACAGGGCTGAGGCCTCGAGCGCGACGCCGCCGGCTTCGGGGCGCGGTCTCCGCCGCCTGCCGACGTGCAGGCGGCGGAGACTGCGGCGCAGGGGCCTCCTGGTGCCGCTCGGTTGGGATCGCAACCTCGAGCTACCAGGAGTCCCCAGCCGATATGCGCCGACCACCAGCGCCTACCGGGACTCTTGCAGAAAGCCCCGGCGTTCATGCCGGGGATGAACGCATCTCAAGGCTGCTCTGACGTGCACCTTGGAGCGGACGTTTTTGCTCCTCGATGTACTGGCGGACGATCGTCAACGGTGCTCCGCCGCACGATGCGGAGAAATACGAGGGCGACCACAGGTGCCCGTGCATGATGGCGCGGTTGATCTGGCCGGTGAACTCTCCCCCAGCCTTCGGCCGGGAGGACCCCCCAGCCGTATCCGGCGAGCGGAGACGCCCTTGAGACTGTCCAGCGAGTGGATCGAGATCGTCACCAACATCGGTGCCGGCAGGGCTGCGCCCACTGTCACCTTCGAGGACTGATCTGACCCCTGGCTCTCGTCCCGTCTATTCGCCGCACTCGTGGGCGGCGGGATCCACCACGACGCGGTCGAGCAGGCCCCGCAGCAGGGTCTGCTCGGCCTCCGTGAGGTCGCCGAACAGCTCGCGCTCGGCCGCACTCACCGCCTCGTCGATCTGCCCCAACGCCTCCTGGCCGGCCGGGGTGATCTCCACGATGTGGCGCCGCCGGTCAGCGGGGTCGCGGCGCCGCTCGCACAGCCCGGCGGACTCCAACTCGTTGAGGATGGCGACCAGTTGGCTGGGGTCGACCGCCATCGTGATGGCCAGCTCGCGCTGGCTGGTGGCGCCCGGGGCGAGGTGCATCAGGGTCATCGCGGTGCGCGGGTGCAGCCCGGCGACGACCAGGGCGGCGCGGATGCGCGCGCCGGTGAGCTCTCCGCGGAAGGAGAGAAGGAATCCGAGGCGGTTGTTCGGGTGCGCAGCTGCCATGCCGTCCACCGTAACAGTGGGCTTATTGTGGATCGACATAAATCATTGATACACTTCAACGGTTGTCACCCATAGATCGTTGGAGAAGTTGCCATGTTCATCGGCTACGTGATCGCGTTCTGGGCCCCGCCTGCCCAGACCCCCTAGGGCCCGTCCTCTCCTTCGACGACGTGATCGGCACCAAGGTCCGAGCCCTCGCCGAGCGCGGCACCGTCCGCGACCTCATCGACGTCCAGGCCGCCTCCCGTCACCGGTCCACCGCCGACCTCGAATCCCTCGGCCGCCGCCGCGCCCACGACGAGTTCAGCGTCGAGGACTTCCGTGACCGGCTCATCGGCGCGGACTGGTACGAGGACGAGGACTATGCCGCGTACGGGCTCACCTCCCAGCAGATCGAAGAGCTCAAGACGTGGGCGCTGGAGTGGGCGGAGGACCTGGGGCGCGGATCCACGACGAGAACGCCTAACGGTGGGCCCCACCCCGCTTTCGTCGGCGTGATCACGCGCTGGTCGTGGTGTCGAGGAGCTCGGCCCCGACGGTCTTGCCACTGGGCGGGTAGGGGACGGTGCCCCAGTGGTCAGCGAGAGCGGCAACGAGCGACACGCCGGCCACACTTTGCCTGTCCGCCACCGCCTGACAGCCCCCTGGCGACGCCCGGAGCCCGGCGCCACCCTCGTCGTCGATCACAACTGTCGGGCACACCCGATTGGATCCTCGAAGGCGGCCTGAACCGCGACTCACCGCCTGTCGCGGGGGCCGCCACAGCCGGTGCCGGCGGCTCCGTGGTTCACGAACTCGGGAACAGGGGCCCGCCTGCCATGAGGCCGCCGTCGGCCAGGAGGATGTGCCCGGTGACGTAGCTCGCCTTGTCCGAGCCCAGGAACTGGACGGCTGCGGCGATCTCCTCCGGGGTGCCGGCCCGGTGCATGGGCAGCACCGAGTCGACCGCGTCACGTGCTGTGTCGTCTCCGGTGAACCGGTCGTACATCGCGGTGCGGGTGTAGCCGGGCGCGACCGCGTTGACCCGGATACCGTGATCGGCGCCTTCGAGGGCGGCCGCCTTGGTGATGCCGACGACGGCGTGCTTGCTGCCGACGTACAAGGCCGCCCCGGGATAACCCATCAGGCCGAAGGTGGAGCTGACGTTGACGATGCTGCCGCCGCCCTGTGCCCTCATGGCCCGGAACTCGTGCTTCAGGCACAGCAGGGTTCCCTTGACGTTGGTGTCGAAGGTGGCCTGGTAGGCATCGTCGGTCACCTCGGTGACAGGTCCGGGTGTTCCCTCGGTGCCGGCGTTGTTGAAGGCGACGTCGATCCGCCCGAACCGCGCGATCGCGCGGTCGACGAGGTCCCTCACCTCGGCGTCGAAGCGCACGTCGGCCCGCACGAACTCGGCCTGGACGCCGAGGCCGGCCAACTCCCCGGCAAGCTGTTCACCCGCGTCCTGGTGACGGCCGCAGACCACGAGGTTCGCGCCCTGGCGGGCGTAGGCGAGGGCGGTGGCGCGGCCGATACCGGTGAGCGCGCCCGTGATGAGGACGACGGGGTCAGACACGTCAAGGTCCTTCCTGCAATCACACGGGTGAGCGATGGGCGTGCGGCGCGGAGCCCGCAGGCACCGGTTCCCCTCGGGCAGGGTGTATCCCGTGTGCTCCGGCAAGGAAGGTGTCCCGGCCGCGCCGGATCCAACCGCCGCATCCCTCGGACGGCAGTACGTGTTGGCCCGTACGGTTCACGGGCGGCGACCGGGACAGGCGACGCGCGGGCGGTCAGATGGGCGTGAGGTGAACCGCGGGTTCGGACGGGAGCCGCCATCGGGCGCAGATGGGGAAGCGGTCCGCGCGTCGGATCCCCGTCTCTCTCAACCGGGGAGCGCGTGGTGGCCCGGTGCGGACGCCGGCCGCTGGTCGGCCTCCACCTCTTCCGGGCATGTACGTACCGGGTCGGCCTGCCGGGATCGTCAGCGGCCGGTTGGCGCACCGGGTCGGCAAGCCACTGGTCATCGTCGGTACGGCCTTGACCGCCGTCGGGCTCGCGGCCACCTCGCTGCGCGCGTGACCCCCCGATGGATCAGAAGGGGTACGTCGCCTGCGTCGCGCGGGATGTGATCCGCGCTCGCCCCGGAACAGAAGAAGTACAGGTGACAGGGGACGGCGGGCGGAACAGCGTTTGCTGCCGGTGGAGTTGAGAGTCAACGCGGCTGACCGGAAGTCGGTCGCCTCACTCACTGATCAGCAGTGGGGCGGGCCCCTGACCAGGCCCGCCCGGCAGGCTATGCACGTGAAGGCTCAGAGCGTGAGTACCGGTCGAGTGGAGAAGTTCTCGTACATGTCTTCTCCGTCCGGTCCGTACACGAACTCGACCATGGAAGGGTTGCGGTTGGCGGTGGCCAGGGGTAGCCAGGCCAGCATGTGGCCGTAGCCGCCGCACACCGACTCACCCCCGTCGCCGCCGTGGACCGCAGTGACATCGCTCGTCAGCTCCGTGCGATAGGTGTCGTAGGCGATATGCAGGCCGAAGGCGTTCAGCTGGTTCTGCGGGCCGGTGCGATCCCCATAGGGGATGCGGTCAAGGGGGCAGTCGTTCCCCCACCGGAACAGGGTGTCTGCCCCGGCGCCACAAGCGTGTTCCCACTCGTCGGAGCTCGGCATCCGCAGGCCACGGGCTGAGAGAACAGCCAGCATGTCAGCAGGAGGCTCAGTCAGATTCTCGTCCTCCACGGCCATGAGGACGGTGGCCAGGTGAACGCTCCGGCGAGCGCTGAGTACCTGCGCGAGGTGGGTCCGCAGATCAGGCCCGTAGCCGTAGCCCTGCTCCAGGCTCTCGGCGTAGTCGGCGACCTGCTCCGGGGTCGGTTGCCAGTTGTCGAGATCAAAGCCCAGGGACACGGGGCCTCCCGGTATCAGAGCGAATTCCTGCCCGTTCCGCTCGATTCGGACGCGGTGCAGCGGGGCACCGAGGTACTCCGTGGTCTCGACGAGTGTCACCCGGCCGCCCACATGGTCGGCGGCTTCCTGGGCGGTGCGGCGGGCGGTGAGCTGGTCGAAGGACCGCCACCGGTGGAGAGTGAGATCAGCGACTGACATGGCCGGCAGTGTGGCACGTGGGGCTGACACAGCACCGCGACGGCTGACAACGGACAGCTGCCGGTCAACGACTTGCGTTCTTACATACACAGCCCGCCCGGCTCTTCTCCCCGGCTCCAGGACGATGACGCCGGCGGCACGGGGCCGCCGGTCTTCGTCCGACACGACCAGGTCGCCGACGAACCGCGCTTCCACGCGCCGTTCGCTGAGGTTTTCCAGCACGAGGACCTGCTGCAGCACCAGGCTGTGCTCCTGGCCCCGGTCTCGGGGGAATTGCCGGCTGTGCCCTGGCGGCCACGGTTGCACGGCATGCCGTGCGGAGTCCAGGCCAGCGGCTCCCACTCCCGGACCTCCATCGTGAGGGTGACCTTCGGGCCTCGGAGTCGAGCCGGGCCCTGATCGCATCAAAGGCGGTGAGCCGGCTGACCTCCAACGCCTTGCGCGTGAGCCGCTCTCGGCGGGTCGACCTTGATCCGCTCTCCCTCCGTGCGACTGTGGGGCATGCGCGCATTTCCTCCCACCGAGCACCGCCTACTTATCGGAGGCACGTCATGCCCGTGCACAGATCCGGAACGGCCCGCGCAGGGCGGCTGACCGTTACGGGAGCCCTGCTCGCAGCGTTCTCGGTCATCTGCACCGCACCCTCCTCGGCCGACACCACCCCCGCCCATGGCTCCGCCTCCATGGGCATGGGTGTCCTGGCGCACGACGGCCGCAGCGGCACGCCCGCCACCAGCAACGCCGACCCCGCCCGTGGTTCCGCCTCCTTGGGCGTGGGTGTCCTGGCGCACGACGGCCGCAGTGGCACGCCCGTCACCAGCAAGGCCGCCCCTGCCCGTGGTTCCGCCTACATGGGCATGGGTGTCCTGGCGCACGACGGCCGCAGCGGCACGCCCGTCACCAGGAAGGCCGCCCAGACCGAAGGCGTCGACGTCAGCTCCTACGACGGCAACGTCGCCTGGTCGACGCTGTGGAACAGCGGCGTGAAGTGGGCGGACACGAAGGCCACCGAAGGGACGTACTACACGAATCCCTACTTCAAGCAGCAGTACAAGGGCTCGTACAACATCGGCATGATCCGCGGCGCGTACCACTTCGCCACCCCGGACACCAGCAGCGGCGCCAAGCAGGCCAACTACTTCGTCGACCACGGCGGCGGCTGGTCCCGCGACGGCAAGACCCTGCCGGGCGTCCTCGACATCGAGTGGAACCCCTACGGCGCCACCTGCTACGGCAAGTCGGCGAGCGCGATGGTCAGCTGGATCTCCGACTTCCTCAAGACCTACAAGGCCCGCACCGGCCGGGACGCCGTGATCTACACGGCCACCAGCTGGTGGACCCAGTGCACCGGAAACTACGGCGGCTTCGCCACCAAGAATCCCCTGTGGATCGCCCGGTACGCCTCGACCGTCGGCACGCTGCCGGCCGGCTGGGGTTACTACACGCTGTGGCAGTACACCTCGTCCGGCCCGACCGTCGGCGACCACGACAGGTTCAACGGGGCGCTGGACCGGGTGAAGGCGCTCGCCAACGGCTGATACGGGCCCGGAGCACGCAGGGTGAAAGCCCCGGGGCCGCCCTCACGGGCCCAGGGGCCTTCCCTCGTTCCGTCCGGGAGCACCTCGTCAACCGTGACGACGTTCTCAGCGTCATCCGCTTGGAGCTGACGCTGTATCTCACCTCCGGCCCGGGCGTTAGTTCGCGAGGCGCAGGGCTGTTTGCTGAGCACTCCTACCTGCCGCCCGTGGCGCCACGCCCCCGGTCACTGACCGGCGCCCTGTGTACTGTCCCCCGGATCACTGCTGTCGGCCGGGGGCTGGGTCATGGTGGCCGGCTCCGCGACTATGGCGTCCGCCATGATCTGAGCCTGCTCCTCGGGGACGTGCAACCGCCGGGCCGCCTCAACGGCGACCGTGCGGACGTCGGTCAACTGTATGGCGGACAGCGGTTGAGCGGTCTCCCGGGCTGGGGGACGCCGCCGCCCGAACCGTGACAGCACGCGCCGCTGCACGGTCTCTGCGGTCCGAGCGGAGGCCCGCTCGGAAAGGTGGTTCAACACCTGGCCCGACACTGTGGGAGCCGCAGTGCTGAGCAGAGTTGCGGCCGCCTCCAGCCCGGGGCTCGCCCACGTGGCGAAGGGCTCACCGCCTCCCGCAGAACAACGTAGGGAGCCTTTTCCAACCTCAGTTTGAGCAGGGCACGTGGTGGGACGGCTGGCCGGAGAGTACGACGCTGCCTCGCTGAGCTCTGCTGTCGGCGGCGAGTGCTTGACTCGCGGGCATGGACGACGAACAGCTTCTGACTGCCGTGGCCGAGATCCTGTGGCCGGATCTTCGTGACCTAGCCTGCCGTGAGCACGGGCATGCGCCAGGTCATGTCTGCCTTCCCGTCTCCGGTCGTGCTGACCTGGGCAACCTCGTCGAGACGCTTTCTGACCGGTACGGTGAGCCATTCGCCGGCTTCCAGCGACTGCCGCCACTGCCCTTGTTGGGGCAGGTCGACTGGAGGTATGCCTGGCCGTTCAGCAACCGGTGGGTCGCCTTCGGCCGGACCGGTCAAGGCGAGGATGCCGGACCCGCCCTGGTGATCGCCCTGCGCAGCATGCCGGTCGCGGAGCAGTTGCCCGCGGAGGCCTCCTGGCTGGAAAGGCTCGTCGCCGTGACCGGCTGGGTGCCGAGGACTGCGGGCCATGTCGACTGGGCGGCAGTCGAGTCCCGCCTGGGGACGCCCCTACCGAGCGACTACAAGGCGCTCGTTGAGACGTTCGGCGATGGCATGTTCGACGGTTTCCACTGCGTGTTCATGCCGGACGACATGATCAAGAGCGCCGAGTCGGCGGCGGGGCTGGGCCAGGCGCCCTGGGAGCCGCATCCGCCTTTCCCGGCCTTGGGCGGGCTGGTGCCCTGGATGGGCAACGAGCACGAGCAGTCGTTCCACTGGATCGCCGAGGGCCCGGACCCGGACCGGTGGCCCGTCTACGTCACCGGAGCCGAACCGGAAGCAGGGGATCGGTTCGACTGCACGGCCACGGAGTACCTGTTCCCTCATCTTACCGACCCGCAGCACCCGATCCCGATGCCGGTGGACTTCCGCGCGCACTGGTTCATGGACTGCTCCGGGAACGTGGAGTTGGACGCGGCGATGGAATAGCGCACGCAGCACCGTGCCCTTGGTGAAGGCCGATTCGGTCGGCGGCGCGATCCGGGGCGCGGCCTGGTGCCGCGTCCTTGGGCTGCCGAGTGCGCCGGAGGTGGGCCGCGAACCGTGAGAGACAACGAGAGAGAGCGAGAGCCGGTGAGCCCTTTCCCTCCTCAGCCTGAGCCGGCCAGGTGCAGAGTGAGGGTGGCCTGGACGAGGCTCGTGATGCGGGTGGTCGAGCAGCGGAGCTTGCGGAGGAGCAGCCAGGACTTGAGGGCGGCGACCGCCTGCTCGACGAGGGCCCGGATATTTGCGGGGGATCGGTTGACGGCCTGCTGGCCTGCCGAGACCGTCTCCCAACGGCCGCGGTAGGGGACACGGACCGTGCCTCCGGCGCCCTGGTATCCCTGCCGGCCTCGGCGAGGGCGTCGACGATGCCGTTGCCCTCACAGGCCCCGAACCGGGGCTCGCTCCGAATTTGGGGTGCCGGTAAGAATCGTGTCACCAGCCGCAAACGGCGATGATCTTGCGAGGGTGTCATCCGTGTGGGTGAGTCCGAGGCTGTATGACTGCGGTGGGTAAAGCCTCGCGAGGACGATCGACGACTGTGGCCCGTACCCTGTTGGACCTGGACGAGTTGGTCGAGCACTGGACGCTGCTGAAGGACGAGCAGGGGCTTGTGTCCGGCAAGCGCGGTGCGACGCGGTTGGGCTTCGCGGTGCTGCTGAAGTTCTATACGCAGCATGGCCGGTTTCCTCGGGGCCGGTTCGAGCTGCCGGGCGAGGCGGTGGAGTTCGTCGCCCGGCAGGTGCAGGTGTCCGCGTCCGAGCTGGGGACGTACGAGTGGGCCAGCCGAACGATTGAGTACCACCGTGCGCAGATCCGCGGACACCTGGGCTTCCGCGAGTGCAGCGTCGCGGACGCGGACAAGCTGACGGCCTGGCTCGCCGAGCACGTCGCCTGCAAGGAGCGGCGGCCGGAGCAGGTGCGGGTGGAGCTGCTGGCCCGCTGCCGCACGGAGTGCATCGAGCCGCCCACCTCGGGGCGGTGTGACCGGATTGTGGCGTCGGCGTTGTGGGCGGCCGAGGAGAGGCTGACGGCTCGGATCTCGGCGCGGCTGACGGCGGACAGCATCGAGCGGATCGTGGCCCTGGTCGCCGGCGTCGACCAGGAGGACGACGATGCACCTGGTGACGGGAGTGCGGGTGAGGGCGAGGACGGTCCGCCGGTGTTGGGGAGGATCAAGGAGGCTCCGGGCAACGTGAGCCTGGAGACGATGCTCACCGAGATCGACAAGCTGCTGGCGGTCCGTGCGGTCGGCCTGCCGCCGGACCTGTTCGCCGATGTCGCGCCGAAGGTGGTGGCCGGATGGCGGGCGCGGGCCGCGGTGGAGTCTCCGTCCCATCTGCGGACGCACCCGCTGCCACTGCGGGTGACCTTGCTGGCCGCGCTGCTGCACGAGCGGGAGCGGGAGATCACGGACACGCTGGTGGAGCTGCTGATCTCCACGGTGCACCGGATCGGGGCGCGGGCGGAGAAGAAGGTCACCGAGCAGCTGGTCAACGCGTTCAAGAAGGTGTCGGGCAAGGAGAACATCCTCTTCCGGCTCGCCGAGGCGTCGATCGGCGAGCCGGAGGGCACGGTCCGGCAGGTGGTCTTCCCGGCGGTGTCCGGGGGCGAGGCGACGCTGCGGGAGCTGGTGCACGAGTTCAAGACCCGCGGCCCGGTGTACCGGCGCACGGTGCAGACCACATTGAAGGCGTCGTACACCAACCACTACCGGCGCGGGCTGATCAAGCTGCTGGACGTGCTGGAGTTCCGCTCGTCCAACCACACGCACCGGCCGGTGATCGAGGCCCTGGCGCTGGTCGCCCGGTACGCGAGTGCCGGGAACACCACGTACTACCCGCTGGGCGAGACGGTGCCGGTGCACAAGGCGATGGGCGGGGACTGGGCCGAGGTCGTCCACCGCACCGACAAGCGGGGCCGGCGCCGGGTGGTGCGCATGGTCTACGAGGTGGTCGCCTTCCAGGCCCTGCGCGACCAGCTCAAGTGCAAGGAGGTCTGGGTCGTCGGCGCCGACAAGTGGCGCAACCCCGACGAGGACCTGCCGCAGGACTTCGCCGAGCGCCGCGAGGAGAACTACCGCGAGCTGCGCAAACCGCTGGACCCGCAGGTCTTCGTCGACGAGCTGCGCGAGCAGATGACCACCGAACTGGGCCTGCTGAACGACCGGCTGCCGAAGATGGGCTGGCTGGACATCGCCGAGCGGAAGTCCGGGGCGATCCGGCTGACCCCGGCCGAGGCCCAGCCCGAGCCGCGCAACCTGCGCAGGATCAAGGGCGAGGTAGCCCGGCGGTGGGGCATCGTGCCCCTGATCGACATGCTGAAGGAAGCGGTGCTGCGGACCGGCTGCTTGGACGTGGTCACCTCGGTCTCCGGCGGCGGCTCCCTCTCGGCGGAGGTCCTGGCCGAGCGCCTGCTGCTGGTCATCTACGCGTACGGCACGAACACCGGGATCAAGGCCGTCGCCTCCGGCGGCCACGGCCACACCGAGGACGAATTTCGCTACGTACGCCGTCGGTATCTGTCCGCGGAAGCTGCCCGCGCCATCGCCATCCAGATTGCGAACGCCACCTTCACCGCCCGCAGCGCCGAGCTGTGGGGCCAGGGCTCGACCGCGGTCGCCTCCGACTCCACCCACGTCCGCGCCTACGACCAGAACCTGTTCACCGAGTGGCACTCGCGCTACGGCGGCCGTGGGGTGCTCATCTACTGGCACGTGGAGAAGAAGTCCCTGGCCATCCACTCCCAGCTGATCAACTGCACCGCATCCGAGGTCGCCGCGATGATCGAGGGCGCCATGCGGCACGGCACCACCATGGACGTCGAGGCCAACTACACGAATTCGCACGGCCAGTCGGAAATCGGGTTCGGCATCACCCGGCTGCTGAACTTCGACCTGCTGCCGCGCATCAAGCGGATCAACAAGGTGAAGCTGTACCGGCCGGTGGCCGGCGAACCGGACGCCTACCCGCAGCTCACCCCGGCGCTGACCCGCCCGATCCGCTGGGACCTCATCGCCCAGCAGTACGACCAGATGATCAAGTACGCCACCGCGATCCGCACGCGGACCGCGTCCACCGAGGCGATCCTGCGCCGTTTCACCCGCAACGCCTCCCACCCCACCTACGCGGCGATGCTGGAGGTCGGCCGCGCCCAGAAGACGATCTTTGTGGCCCGCTACCTGCGGCTGCGTGACCTGCAGCGGGAGATCGAGGAGGGCCTGAATGTGATGGAGTCCTCCAACGGCGCGAACTCCGTGATCGCCTACGGCAAGGGCGGGGAGATCGCCTCGAACCGGCGCGACGAGCAGGAGATGTTCGTGCTGTGCCTGCGCATCCTCCAGTCCGCCCTGGTCTATGTGAATACCCTGATGCTCCAGGACATCTTGGGCGAACCGGAGTGGGCCGACCTGCTCACCTCCGCCGACCGGCGCGGCCTGACCCCGCTGTTCTGGTCGCATGTGCGCCCGTACGGGGAGGTGAACCTCGACATGGACGCCCGCTTGAAGCTCGCCGCGGTCACCGTACCTGGCCCGCGCGCCTCAGCAGACGTCAAGGACGGCACGGCATCGCGAACGTGATCGCGGCCTACACCCTCCCCGGAACGTGAGCGGGACGAAGCCGAGCAGGCGTGACAGCGTACGGCTGGTCGCTGCGTACGCTTCCTGGCATGGGCGACGTGGGCGGGCTGCGGGAGCGCAAGAAGCAGAAGATGTATCAGCGGTTGTCGGATACGGCCATCGGGCTCTTCCTGGAGAAGGGCTTCGAGCAGGTGACCGTCGCTGACGTCGCGGCAGCCGTCGACATCTCCAAGCCGACGCTCTTCCGGTACTTCCCGGCCAAGGAGGACCTGGTACTGCACCGGCTGGCCGACCATGAGGGGGAGGCCGGCAGGGTGGTCGCACGGCGCCCGGCCGGGCGCTCTCCGCTGGAGGCGCTGCGACGTCACTTCCTGGACGGGCTCGCCCAGCACGATCCGGTGACCGGCCTGAACGATGACGCCGAGGTGCTCGCCTTCCACCGGCTGCTGTACGGGACGCCGTCACTGATGGCGCGCTTGCACGCTCATGTGGAACGGGACGAGGCCGCTCTTGCCGACGTTCTTGGCAGCGAAACCGGCGGTGGCGTCCAGTCGCGCCTGGCCGCCGGGCAGATCGTTGCCGTCCAGCGCGTTCTCGCGCAGGAGAACTGGCGCCACATCACTTCAGGCCGTAGCGCGGACGCGCTCTATCCCGAGGCCGTGGCAGTGGCCCAGTCGGCCTTCGCGCAACTCGAGGCCGGACTGCCGCACCTTGCCTGATCCCGCATAGCAACCAGGTTAAAAACGTTACTCGGTTGCATTATTGTGGGGGGATGCCACGCTCCGACTCCGTACTCAGTGATGCCCTGACCCGGGAACGCGCCTACCACGACGCATGCCGAGCAGCGCTGAAGGCCATGATCGACGGGGCGCAGGAACAGGTGGTCGTCGGTGAGGACGCCTCCGCGTCCGGCGCCGACGCCGAAGTACTCGGCTACCTGTTGCGCAGCCAGGCCAAGGGACTTCGGGAGCTGCCCGAGGGCCCGCTGTTCTTCGGGCGCCTCGACTTCGCCCGGGACCCCCAGGCCGCCGGCGATCACGCCGGGCAGGAGTACCACATCGGGCGTGTGCGCGTCGCGCACAATCCGTCCGCCCCACCGCTGGTGGTCGACTGGCGCGCACCAGTGGCGCGCGCCTTCTATCAGGCAAGCGCCCGCAACCCTCAAGGCGTTGCCATCCGGCGCCGTTTCGGCTGGTCACCTGCCAGCCGCGGCGACTCGGCCGACCTCACCGGCCTGGAGGACGAGCACCTCAGTGAGGGCGAGGCGCGGGAAAGCAGCATCGTCGCCAGCGAGATCGAGCGCCCCCGCATCGGTCCCATGCGTGATATCGCCGCCACCATCCAGCCCGAGCAGGACGACCTCGTACGTGAGGACCTCACCATGTCCCTCTGTGTCCAGGGTGCTCCGGGCACGGGCAAGACCGCGGTCGGACTGCACCGCGCCGCCTACCTCCTCTACACCTATCCGCAGCGCATCCAGCGCGGCGGAATGCTGATCCTCGGTCCCAACCGCGCTTTCCTCTCCTACATTTCCGAAGTCCTGCCCGCGCTCGGCGAGACCGGAGTGAGGCAGTCCACCCTCGACGACGAGATCGCCCGCCACCCGGTCACGGTGCAGGACAGTGACGCCACGGCGATCGTCAAGCACGACATCCGCATGGCAGAGGTCCTGCGCCGCGCGCTCTACGCACGAGTGAGCGCAGAGGCGATGCAGCCACTCGTACTGTCGGACGGTTCCTATCGCTGGCGTGTAGCCGCCGACGAACTGGAGAAGATCGTCCGGGACGTGCGCACCGAGGAACCCCCCTATGCCGTGGGGCGCGAACGCGTCCGTACCCGCATCGTCCATGCCGTTCAGCAGCAGGCCGAGCGCCGCGGCGGCCCCCGCACCAATACCTGGGTACAAAAGATCTCCCGGGCACGCCCGGTCACCACCCTGCTCAACGCCATCTGGCCCGCCGTGCAACCCGAGCAGCTCCTCGCCGACCTGCTCACCCATCCGGACACTTTGGCCGCCGCTGCCGAAGGCGTCCTCGACGCGGACGAGCAGAAGACCCTCCTGTGGCCCAAGCCCCCGCGCTCTGCCAGGTCGGCCCGCTGGTCAGCGGCCGATCTCGTACTCCTCGACGAACTCGCCGGCCTGATCGAGCGACCCGGCGGCTACGGGCATGTCGTGATCGACGAAGCGCAGGACCTGTCCCCCATGCAGTGCCGCGCCATCGCCCGCCGCTCACCCTTCGGATCCGTCACCGTCCTCGGGGACCTCGCCCAAGGCACCACCCCCTGGGCCGCACGCGACTGGCCGCAGTTCCTCACCCACCTGGGGAAGCCAAACGCCATCGTCACCCCGCTCACCACAGGATTCCGCGTCCCTGGCGCCGTCGCTGAACTCGCCAACCGCCTGCTGCACCACCTCGACGCGGACGTGCCATCCGCCCGATCCCTGCGCCGTGACGGAGAGGTGAGCATCGAGGTGGCCCACGACACGACCGCCGCGACAGTCGCGGCCGTGAACACAGCGCTGGAGCACGCAGGCTCCGTCGGCGTCATCGCAGCCGACGCCGAAGCACCGAAGCTCCACGGCGCTCTCATCGCGGCCGGGATCCCGGCATCCGGACCGGACACTCTTGGAGCCCGCCTCACCGTCGTGCCGGCCTCCACCGCCAAGGGACTGGAGTACGACCACGTCGTGGTGGTCGAGCCCTCAGCCATCGTCCAAGCCGAGCCCCGCGGCATGAACCGCCTGTACGTGGCCCTCACCCGAGCGGTCTCCCGCCTCCACATCGTGCACTCCGCACCACTGCCGCTCGCGATCCGGCCCTTGGAGTCACGGCACATCGAACCGCCGACGTCCTGGACACCGAGCACACCCAAGACTTCCGGTGTTGATCTATCGACCGATTGCTGAGCAAGATCAATAAGCGGCAGCGTGTGGCCAGCTCGGCGCCGGATCATGCCCATAAAACGGTGTCAGAAAGTCGATGTGCTCAAGAATTCGAGGAGCACCGTTTTCTGTACGATCTCGCGGGTGCAGACGCCTTCCGATGACGACACCGCCGATCTCCTCGCCCCCGTACCGGCCGTACGGACCGGCGGCCTCGTGGGATACGCACGTGTGTCCACCAAGGGGCAGCTGCTCGACCGGCAGATCCACGCACTCACCGAAGCAGGGTGCATCAGGATCTTCGCCGATAAGAAGTCTGGCAAGAACACCGAGCGCGAGGAACTGCGGAAGGCCCTCGACTACCTGCGCGAGGGCGACACGTTCGTCGTCCCGTCGCTGGACCGGCTCGGCCGCTCCATCCAGGACCTCATCGCGATCGTGTCCGGCCTGCGCAAGCGCGGCATCGGATTCACCTCGCTCCACGAGGCACTCGACACCACCACGCCCGGCGGGCGCCTGGTCTTCCACGTCTTCGCCGCACTGGCGGAGTTCATCCGCGAACTCATCGTCCAGGGCACCAACGAGGGCCTGGACGCCGCCCGCGCCCGCGGCGCCCGACTCGGCCGCCCGCCGGCCATGACCGAAGAACAGGTACGCCACGCCCGCGACCTGCTCGCCCGACCGGAGAACACCGTCACCTCGATCGCGAAGCTCCTCGGCGTCTCCCGCAACACCATCTACAACTACGTGCCCGAACTGAAGGGCGGCCGCCTCGCGCTCGCCGAAACGACCAACACGGCAGAACTGCCCCGACCCTCCAGGTCAGAGGACTGATCACCGCCGTTTGCGGCTGGTGACACGGTTCTTACCGGCACCCCAATTTCCCCGCAGGGCGACGTGTACACGTTTTTAGCGCTGATTCCCTCTTCCTGGTAACCGCATCTCCGATCCCCAGGAGGTCAACGCCGTGACAGAACTGTGGACTTGGTTGATAGTTGGCGGAGGGACAGGCGCGGCTGCGGGCGTTCTCATACGAACGTCCGCCTACCTGCTGAGAGAACACATCCGCTCCCGGGCGATGGCCGTCATGGTGCGTGAACTCTCCGCACGAGGGGGCCAGGTCGAGGTGAATGATCAGGACGGCACCACCTGGAGCGTCCGCCTGGATGCCCAGGAGCTTCCATGACGTCACCGCCCGCCGAGGACGCCTTCGACGCCCTGTTCCGCCGGTGGTACAGGCCCCTTCTGGCGCAGGCCATGTTCGTCTCCGGCGGGCGCCGCACTGTGGCCGACGACGCTGTCCAAGAGGCCTTCTTGCAATGCTGGCAGCGCTGGCATGCCCCTCATCTCGAGCCGGTACGGTCCTGGCCGGCCTGGCTGCGCACCACCGTGGTCCGCGAAGTGCTGAGACTGTAGAAAGAAGCCGGATCGGTCGACTTCGACACGGACGCGCACGACCACGTCAGTCCGGAGATCGACTTGGCGTCCTGGGTGGATGCCCGCGGGGCCTATCGCATGGTGCTGGAACGCATCGTTCTACTCAGCGACAAGCAGCGCGAAGTGATGGGCCGCTGCGCGATTGCCGGACAGCCACTGGGGGATGCCGCCAAGGAGATGGGAATTAAGGCGGCCACGGCGCGCGTGCACCTTTGTCGGGCACGCCAGGCACTGGAAGACGTACACGAGCAACTGCGGGAACTGGGCGTCATCGACACGAGCGAGGGGAGGCAGTGATGGACGACCGCCAGGACGAGGACAACGCTGCCGTACTCAGCGAGACTCTGATCGCCTGCGAACAGGAAGTGGGCTCGTCCCTGGCCACGGCCCAGGACGTCGAATCCGCACTGGCCAGGCTCAAGCAGCGCGTGAAAAGCCGTCCCGCGATCCAGCACGGACCGAGCGTCCAGCACATCCGGCATGTCTCCCAGGACCGCAGCGGGGCACGCGCCTTGTTTCTTGAGCTGCGCACCCTGCAGGACGGCAGTCCCGAGTACGCGGAGCTGCGCAACCGGCTGGTTCGCATGCATCTGCCGCTCGTCGAGCACCTCGCGCGCCGCTTCCGCAACCGCGGGGAACCGCTGGACGACCTGACCCAGGTCGCCACCATCGGTCTGATCAAGTCGGTCGACCGCTTCGACCCGGACCGCGGCGTGGAGTTCTCGACGTACGCGACGCCGACGGTCGTCGGCGAGATCAAGAGGCACTTCCGGGACAAGGGCTGGGCGGTGCGTGTCCCCCGCCGGCTGCAGGAGCTGCGGCTGGCGCTGACGACGGCCACGGCCGAGCTCTCGCAGCTGCACGGCCGTTCCCCCACGGTGCACGAGCTCGCCGAGAAGCTGGCGATCTCCGAGGAGGAGGTCCTGGAGGGCCTGGAGTCCGCCAACGCGTACTCCACGCTGTCCCTGGACGTCCCCGACACCGACGACGAGTCCCCGGCGGTCGCGGACACCCTGGGCGCCGAGGACGAGGCATTGGAGGGGGTGGAGTACCGCGAGTCGCTCAAGCCGCTGCTGGAGGATCTCCCTCCGCGCGAGAAGCGGATTCTGTTGCTGCGCTTCTTCGGCAACATGACCCAGTCGCAGATCGCACAGGAGGTCGGCGTCTCGCAGATGCACGTCTCCCGGCTGCTGGCCCGCACGCTGGCGCAGCTGCGCGAGAAGCTGCTCGTCGAGGAGTAGACGACTGCAGCAGACCATGAGCCGCCCCAGGCGGCGGCAGTGGCGGCGAGTGACGGGGAATGCCTCCCCATGTTTCAGCGGTCGGCGTCTTCGGGGCGCTTCTCGGTCTGGGTGGTGGTCGTGGGCTCCTGTGAGGTGGGGGGTGTGAAGGCCGAGGTGCCCTGCTTGGTGCGCTGGGGTTGGCTCCTGGCCACGAGTTCTTCGAGCGCGACGCGGACGACCTTGGTCTTGATGCCGCGCTCTCCGCTCGCTTCGGACATCACCAGGACGGCGTGAAGGGCGGGACGGACACTGTGCCGTCCTCGGCCACCACGATCCGCTCGGCAAGTTGGGCCAGCACCTGAGAGGGGCGCAGCCCCGTCCGGCTGGCCACCGTCTGGATCAGCCGGCTGGGCGCGGCGGACAGTTGGACCTCCGCTCGCAGTTCATCCGCTTCCTCGCCCTGCCGTTCCCCGGAGGCGGCCTGTGCCGCAAGAGCACCAGCAAGCCGTTCCTCACGCTCGCGAGCCCACACCGAGCCTTGAGCGTCCTGTTCCGGCTCGTACACGCTCCAACCGGCTGCAGTCATCAGGTTCCTGACGCGCTGCCACTCAGCGTGTTTGGCCAGCCAGATGGCTGCCAACCGCTCCCGGTCCATCTCGAACTCGTAGAAGGAGCCGTTTCCCCTCAACTGCTCCGCGGTCTCCCGCTCACGGACAGCGGCCTTTGCGACCTTTTCCGCAACGGCGGCGACGTCCAGACCATTCGCCTGACGCCGGACCTGATCCCGCGCCACGTCCTGAGCACTCCACATGTGTTTTCCCTTTTCCGGAAGCGCGGGCATCTGGACCCGCATCTGACAAATCTGTTAACGATCACTGGGTGAGCGAAGCGCTGACCTGGGAGTCTAGTGATCGTTTCAGGACTCGCGACTGTGGTTCGGTGCGTCTCTGAGCTGGGGTTTTCGTGGAGCTGCGGTAGCTGGAGAGGCCCTGACGTGCAAGTTCTCAGTGATCGAGCCTTTTCCCCTTCACTCTGAGCTGGTCAGATGAAGAGTGAGGAAGGCCTGCTCGACGAGGGCCCGGATCTTCGCGTGAGACCGGCTCACCGCTTGCTGGCCTGCGGAGAGGGCCTCCCCCCGTCCCCAGTAAGGGATGCGGACCGTGCCGCCAGCACCCCGATAACCCTTGTCGGCCCAGCACCGGAGGCCGGCCTCGGCGAGGGCACCGACGGTGCCATGTGCACGGGCCGCGCGGACGTCGTGGACGGTGCCAGGCAGGGCCGGATGACGCGGGTGTGGACGCGCAGGTAGGCGGCGAGCTTGCGCAGGGGCCAGCGGGCGAAGGGCTCGCCGAGCTTGGTCGGTCGGGTGATGGCCGTCTGGACGACGAAGTCCTCGTCGTCAGGGCTGAGTCGGCGGGGGCGGCCTCCCGCCCAGCGAGGGTCCAGACGGGCCAGGCCGATCGTCCTCAACGTGTTTGCGGGTACCCGGAGGTGTCCGACGCGTGCTTGGTCGCCTCAGCCGCGGCAATCGCGTCCCAGTGATCGCCCAACTCGTGCAGGCCGACGAGGACACGGTCCGCGATGTGATCCATCGGTTCAACGAGTACTGGCGGGCGGCGGGGATTGACGGGCTTTAACGCCAGTACGTCGGTGATGTGCCGCCAGATCGTCGGCTGGGCAGCGGCGTTCCTCTCGCCTTCAGCAGACTTTGGCTTGTTTGAGCAGAAGTTCAGATCGTTTGCCTGAAACTTTCGCGTATCAGGCTCTATCTTTGGCGGATTCACGCCTATACGATCCGCGCAAGAACTTGGACCACGTCAGTCGCTCACCAGCGATCCCGGTGAGCGACTGACGCGCAACTCGGCGTAGTGGACTGACTTGCCGTCACTCCATCCCACTCGCACTGCAGCGATCGACCACCTGTTTGCCTTTTCCTCTGGACATACCGGCGCATACCGCACCCTTCCCGGCCGGACCGTCTCCGCGCGACGGCCCGTTGGTCGGGCGTACCCCTGAGGAGGTTCCATGCGCATAGCCCTCCGCCGCCGCCTCACCGCGTTCGGCGTGCTGCTCGCGCTCGTGGCCAGCGCGCTCATCGGCCTGGCATCGGCGTCCGCCCCGGAGGCGGCCGCGGCCGCGCCGAGCAGCCGCGGCATGCAATACAGAGTCCTGGTCTTCACGAAATCCACGGGCGGAGACCCAGCGGCGACCGCCGCCGGTGTCGGCGCCATCAGGCAGCTCGGCGATCAACTCCGGTTCGCGGTTCAGGTGACCGACGACGCCCGCAAGTTCGACGAGGAGCACCTCAAGCAGTACCGCGCCGTCGTCTTCCTCAACACCAGCGGCGACGTGCTCACCACCGCCCAGCAGGATGCCTTCGAGGCGTACTACCGCGCGGGCGGCGGCTTCGTCGGCATCGGCTCGGCGATCGAGGCCCAGCCCGGCTGGGACTTCCTGTCCGACGCCCTCGGCACCCGCGCGTCCGGCCGGACCGGCGTGCAGCCCGGCACCATCAAGGTCGCCGACCGCGTCCACGACGCGTCGAAGAACCTGCCGGAGTACTGGACCCGAACCGACGCCTGGTACAACTTCAAGTCCAACGTGCGCGGCAAGAGCCATGTGATCGCCACCGTCGTCGAGGACGACTTCAAGCAGCAGTCGTGGGGTGGGACGCTCACCGGCATCAGCGGCGGCACGATGGGGTACGACCACCCGATCACCTGGTGCAAGGACTGGCAGGGCGGCCGCTCGTTCTACACCGCGCTCGGCAACACCGCCGCCGGCTTCGGCGAGACCAACCTGCGCTCGCACCTCGGTGGCGCGATCAAGTGGGCGGCCGGGCAGGCCGACCCGGTGTACTCCGACTGTGGCGCGACGGTGCTGGCCAACTACCAGCAGACGACCGTCGCGGCGCCGCCGAACCTGGGCGAGCCGGTCGGCTTCGACGTCTTTCCCGACGGCCGGGTCATCCAGACCGACCGCAGCGGCAGCATCCGGCTGCACGACCCCAAGTCGAACAAGACCACCGTGCTGGCCCAGATCCCGGTGTACCAGGCCAGTGAGGACGGCATGTACGGGCCGGGGATCGACAACGACTTCAAGACCAACCACTGGGTCTACCTCTACTACGCGCCACCCACGGTGAAGGACGTGAAGCTGTCGACCGGCGAGATCGTCACGCAGAAGACTCCGGAGGCGAACGCGCCGAACACCGGGGACTCGCCGGCGGTCTGGGATCCCTGGGTCGGGTACTTCCAGCTCTCCCGCTTCAAGTTCGTCGATGCCACCGCGGACACGCCGGCACACCTCGACGTCGCGTCCGAGCAGGAGATCATGCGCGTTCCGGTCAACCGCGGCGCCTGCTGCCATGTCGCGGGCGACATCGATTTCGACAAGCACAACAACCTGTGGATGGTCACCGGCGATGACACCCCGGCCGGCGGCGGCAACTCCGGGGGCTTCAGTCCCTTCAACGACATGCTGACCACGAACGGACAGTTCAACGCCCCGCACGTGGACGCTCGCCGCTCGGCGCAGAACACCAACGACCTGCGCGGCAAGATCCTGCGCATCACGGTCAAGGACGGCGCCATCGCCGCCGGCGATCAGAACAAGTTCGGCGGCGCCTACACGGTCCCAGCGGGCAACCTCTTCCCCGCTGGGAAGGACAAGACCCGTCCGGAGATCTACGCGATGGGCTTCCGGAACCCGTTCCGGATCCAGGTCGACGAGAACGATGTCGCCTACGTCACCGACTACTCGCCCGACTCGCAGACCCCGCAGAACTTCCGCGGGCCGGCTGGGACCGGCCGGGTCGAGATCGTTCGCAAGCCGGCGAACTACGGTTGGCCGCTGTGTTACCGGACGGACCTGCCGTACTACCGCTGGGACTTCAACACCTCGACGCCGCTGGACAGTCCGCCGAAGACGTTCGAGTGCGACAACCCCGACCGCGGGCCGCAGAACGACTCCAGGTGGAACCTCTCCGGCGGGCCCACCGTGGAGCCCGGCCTCGAGTACGGCCCGCCGATCACCAACCCGGACATCTGGTACTCGTTCACGCCCGAGAACCGGGCTGACAACCCGATCGGTACGCCGTGCCTCGCCTACTACAACGGCTCCGGCGCCACCACCTGCCCGCGACTGTTCCCCGAGCTCGGCACCGGCGGTGTCGGCCCGCACGGCGCGGCGAAGTACCGCTTCGACCCGGGCAACCCGGATTCGACGAAGCTGCCGCCGTACTACGACAACGCGGTCTTCTTCGGCGAGTTCACCCGGGACACCCTGCGGGAGATCCGCCTGGACTCGAAGGGCCGGGTGTTCAAGATCAACAACTTGCTCGACTGCGGCGGCCTCTCTGCAAAGCGGGTCCCGGAGACGAACAACCCGTTCGAGTGCGACAACCCGATGGACATGCAGTTCGACGAGAACGGTCACTTCTACCTGCTCACCTACGGCGACGGCTTCTTCAACAGCAACAACGACGCCGGCATGTACCGGTGGGACTACGTCAAGGGCCAGCGCGCACCGATCCCGAAGC
Source organism: Streptomyces sp. 6-11-2 (assembly GCF_006540305.1). Taxonomy (GTDB): domain Bacteria; phylum Actinomycetota; class Actinomycetes; order Streptomycetales; family Streptomycetaceae; genus Streptomyces. Next base: position 7,952,849 of record NZ_BJOR01000001.1, read on the forward strand.
TCGCGGCGACGCCGACAAACGGCTCCGCACCGCTGACCGTGCAGTTCTCCAGCGAGGGCTCGCGGGATCCCGACCCGGGCGACTCGATCCGGTTCGAGTGGGACTTCAACGGTGACGGAGTCGTCGACTCGGTCGACCCCGACCCGCAGTACACCTACACGACGCCGGGGCAGTACACCGCGAGACTGACGGTGTTCGACTCGAGCGGCAAGTCCGCCTCGGCGAACACGACCATCACGGTCGGCAATACCGCGCCCACCGTGACCGTCAGTACGCCGGTCGAGGGCGGCCTGTTCTCCTTCGGCGAGAGCATCCCGTTCTCGGTGACGGTCACCGACCCCGAGGACAAGACGATCGACTGCAACCGGGTCGAGGTGACGTTCGTCCTCGGCCACGACAGTCACGGCCACGCCGAGCAGACCGTCCACGGCTGCACGGGTGTGCTGCCGACCGACCCTGACGACGTGTCCCACGGGGGCAACGTGTTCGGCGTCATCAGCGCCTCATACACCGATCGCGGCGGTGCCGGCGGCGTTCCGGCGCTGACGACGGTCGCTCAGAACGAGATCCGGCAAAAGCGCCAGGAGGTCGAGTTCGCCCTCGAGGAGTCCGGAACCAACGTCGCCACGACGAACGACCCGGACGGCGGCAGCCAGCACAGGGGCAGCCTCGGCAGCGGCGACTGGATCGCCTTGAACGGACCATTCAACCTGCTGAACAGCGACTCGCTGACGTTCCGGGTGGCGAGCACGTCGACGCAGGTGCCGGCGGGTAGCCCGATGGCCGCAGTCGAGGTCCACCTCGACTCGGTCGGCGGGCCGATTCTCACCACGGCGAGGCTCACGTCGACCGGTGACACGGCGAAGTGGCAGAGCCAGACGTTCCCGATCAACAACCCGGGCGGCAAGCACAAGATCTACCTCGTGTTCCGGTCGGTCACGGGCGGTCAGACCGGCGCCAACCTGTTCAACCTCAACTGGGTCGAGTTCGGCGGACGAGGGGTGAGCGCGCCCTAGTACGGCCCCGCGGCCGGGCGCCGTGCGATCGGCACGGCGCCCCGGCCCTGGTTTGGTTCAGCCACTTCGAAAGAGGGACCACAATGGCCTTCAACAGCAAGTTCAACCGACGCCGGTTCATGGTCGGCACGGGCGCGGCGGTGGCCGCGACGTTCAGCCCACTCGGCCCCGCATCCGTGTTCACGCCCGCCCGGGCGAGCGCAGCCAACGGGCGGCTCATCCCGGGCGGCAAGCTGGGCACGATCACCTACAGCCAGCGCGACGTGCCCACGCGGGTCGGCATCGCGGCGAGCGCGGCGCGCGGCGTCTCACCCACCATGGGCCGCCTGGGTGGCCCGAACTTCCCGAAGGACCCCACCGACCTCGGCCCGCTCGTGCCGCTGCCCGGCGGCTGGGTGGAGCTGTTCGAGTTCCTGGCGAACTGCGGCTTCAAGCAGATCGAGTTCGCCGGCTACGGCCAGAACGCCGCGAACCCCGGCGGCGACGTGCCCAACCCGGCGCCCGGCGGCGTCACCACACCGCAGTCGCGAGCGGCGTACCTGGCATACGCGCGTACGCTGCGCGGCTTCCTCGACGCGTACGGTCTGGAGGCGATCGGCAACCACGGGTTCGTACCGAACACGTGGAACGGCCCGAACAGCCCCGGCGGCGCAATGGCCGCACAGGACTACGAGCGGCTGCAGACAGAGCTCGAATTCGCGGCGATCCTGGGCATGCCCTACATGGGCACCGGCAACGACCCGACGAACGCGGGCAACCGCAACATCGAGCCGTGGACCGTCGCCGGCGAGAAATGGGAGGCGCTGAACACGCTCAGCCTGCAGTCGGGCATCCACATGTACACCCACAACCACTCGCCGGCGTACAACTTCCTGCAGGACGGTCCCATGGTCACCGTGACCGAGGACCGCGTGACAGGTAGGCCGATTCCGCCCACGCAGGTGCGGGGAGAGTCGGGTAAGCGCCTCATGCAGCACTATCTCGACGTCACCGAGCCGGCCCTGTGTGTCATCGAGCTGGACGTGTACTGGGCGCACGTCGCCCAGCACCAGTGGCGGTGGCGCTACGACTGGGAAGGCAACCGCGTCGAGGACATCTTCGACCCGGCCGCCCAGGTCGCGAAGCAGCCACAGCGGTACCAGCTGTTCCACGCCAAGGACGGCGACGCCACCGGCGAGGCACCCGGTGTCGGCAACGGCTACAACTTCATCCCGTTCGGCGACCCCCGCAGCGACATCGACTACAAGACCTTCTACAAGTCCGTCGGCGCCAAGGGGCACTACAACTCGAACTACGAGCAGGACAACGCCCCGGGCGGCAGCTCGGATCCGGGGCAGTCCCTGCGGTTCGCCAGGATCAGTGCGACCAACATGGCGGCACTCCGCGGCTGACATCCGGCAGCTCTCCGTCCCGCTTGCGCCGCGACGGCCACGCGACACGGTGGCGACCGCGGTGCGAGCGGGGTGGGTGCCGGCGAATCCTGTCTGATCGCCGTTGCGGGCTCTGAGCGGCAGCTGCATTCCCGGATGTCGGGATTTCGGTGGCCAGTTGCCGCCCGGGGAGTGGGGATCGTGCGCCACCGGCGTGGTGTCGGCCCCCGGGCTCAGGTGAGGGCGGCGACGAGCAGGGCGAAGGCGGCGATGATGACGGCGAGGCGGACGTAGTGGTAGCGGTCCCAGCGGTTCATCTGCTGCTTCCAGTCGGCGGGCCGGTTGTCAGGGGTCCACGTCTTGCCCCGGTTGTTGATCGGGACGAGCAGCAGGATCGACATGATCACGCTGACGATCAGCAGCGCGGCGGCGGTGACGACGAGGCCGGTGCCGGGGTGGTGCCATCCCGCGACAGCCCAGACCGCGACGAGGACGAGTGAGCCGATGTACCAGAACGGCATCACGGCGCCGAGCATCCGGCCCCCGTGGGAGTGGGCCTGCTGGTTACTGTCCTCCGGGAGGGCGTTGAAGATCGGGTTCATGACGAAGGCGACGGAGAACTCCACCCCCACCATCAGGCCGACGACCACGGTGGTGATGACCTCGAGTGCGCTGAGCATGGTGCCCCTCCCGGGATCTAGCGCTGCTAGCTGATGTGGACAACGCTAGTACTGCTGCCGCTTACTTGTCTAGCGGTGCTAGGATTCGAGTTATGTCGGTACAGGAACGCAAGGCACGCGATCGGGCGGTCCGCGAGCGCCTCATCGTGGCGACGGCCCGTGAACTCGCCGAGCAGCAGGGCTGGGACGCGGTCACCACGCGCCGGCTCGCCGAGCGCATCGAATACAGCCAGCCCGTCCTCTACAGCCACTTCCGAGGCAAGCGCGAGATCATCGGCGCCGTCGCCCTGGAGGGCGCCGCCGAGATGGCCGTGGCGGTGCGGGCCGCGGCGTCCGCCGCGAACAGCCCGCGCGAGCGGGTCGCCGCCCTCGCCCGTGCCTACCTCGACTTCGCCGAGCGCAACCCGGCGGTCTACGACGCCTTGTTCCAGCTCGACGGCGGCCTGGCGTACGCGCAGGAGGACACCCCGGAGCCGTTGAAGGACGCCTTCGCCGCGCTGATGGAGAGCCTGGGCGAGGTCGCCGGGGACGGCGTCCACCCGGGGCTGTTCACCGAGGTGTTCTGGGCGTCCCTGCACGGCCTTGCGACCCTGACCCGGGCGGGACGGCTGCTGCCTGAGGACGCCGCACAGAGGGTGGAGCTGCTGGTGGACCGGCTCGCCGTGCTCTGACACACCGCAGCCGGGGCCCTCGGGCCCCCGCCGCTGCCTGCCTGCGGCAACGCTTCCGGTCACGCGCGTCCACACGGCGCAGCCGCGGATCGCCGGGCCCCGTACCCCATGCGGGCACCCGCCCCGGAAACTGCGATGCTCATTGATCGCGACCCGATACTCGCCCTAACGCCGCGTCATTCGCCGGTGCCCTCGTCGTCCTCGTCGAGGTGGACGGTCGCCGGGTCACGCAGGGGGCGCAGGCCCTCGCGTGGCGGGCGGGCAGCGAAGCTGTAGCGGCCCAGGCAGTTGAGGTTGGCGTGCTTCAGCGGGGAGACCCGGGCCACGTCCTCGTCCAGGACGTCATGCTCCCGCTCCTCGGGCGGCAGGGCCCGCAGGTGGTCGACTGCGGCGTCGAGGTAGCGCGTTGTCCAGAGCACGGCGGCATTGAGGACCAGGCCGAGCGCGCCGAGTTGGTCCTCTTGCCTCGTCCTGTATGCCTGCATGATCACCGTGGGACCGTCCCGAATTCGAGTTTCGCATTCCTTCGGAATGACGCGGTCGAGCGTCGCCACGGTGGCCGCGTCCACGATCGTCTCGGCGTGTGCGTCCCGGTCGAACCTTCGCCGTGCCCGCTGTTCCGGCTCCGCGCCCCGGCCCTCGGCGGGAAGATGCGACACGACCTTGACACGGTCGAGCCCGGCGGCACGGGCCTCGGACTGCATGTGCGCGACGAGCAGTCGTCCAATACCCCGTCCTTGCGCTTCGTCGGCGACGAAGCCGGTTTGCAGGGCACCGGCTTCGCCTTCATGGCGGCTGGCGTGCAGGAGCCGCTGGACGCCGCGCGCTCCGAAAGCCGCACTGAGAACGATCATGGTCCGATCGGTGCGAGGGAGCTGACGCGGTTCTCGTACTCGCAGCGGGCCTTGCGCTGGGCCGTTACTGCCGGGGAGCCGTGGCTGCCGTCGAGCGGCTGGCAGCGGGCGAGGAGCCTGCGGTGCACGGAGGGGACGGCGCTGACGCGCAGGGTGAGTCGGCGATCTTGCCCGGCATGTTGAGGATGACCAGCAGCTCTGGGGCAGGGACGTCGGGGGGGAGGGTCGGTGGGTCGGGGATGTTTGTCAAGCCCCGAATTCCAGGGACATGACGCGGTGTGCCGGGCCGGGGTCAATTGAGGCATGGGTTTACGCAGAGCAGGTGAGCCCGCCGGGATGGTCCGGACGGTGTTGACGGGGTGTGTGTCCCGCGGCCGTCCCGCCGGAGAACCGGCAGGACCGTTTCGGCGCTTTCCTTTCCCCTCATTTCTCACCAAGGAGATTGACCATGGCCCGCACACTTCGTACACGGCGTCTGGCGGTCCTCACCGCTTCCGCCGCCCTGGCCGCGGGAGGCGCGCTGATCCCCACTGCCGCGTTCGCCGCTCCGGCCCAGACCAGCGCGGTGGCCACGCAAGCGCCCCAGCAGGAGGCCAAGACCGTCAGCGGCTACGCCAATGATGTTGACGTCACGTCGTCCTCGTCGGACTCCTCGTCCTCGTCGTCCTCGCAGTCCACGTCGTACGTGGATACGCCGGATTACAGCTCCTACTCGACCTCGTCAAACTGGTCGTCCTCGCAGTCCTCGTCGTACTCGCAGACCTGGGTGTACTCCTAGGCCCCGTCGTCACATTCCCGCCTGCCGCGCGACGCCTGGACCTAGACGAGTCTGTCCACACGCCTGCGGGCGCGAAGAGAGGGTGTTCAGGATCCGTTTGCGACAACCGGCCTGAACACCCTCGTGACCGCACTGTGCGTGAAGATCGACGATGAGCGGGCTGGGGTCACGCGTCTGCCCGGGCGGCCCCTCGAAGCTCAGCCACTGGGAGTTGCTGTGCCTGGCGGTGATGCAGGCGATGCCCGGTTTCCACCGCGGGGCCTGTCGTCTGCGGCACGTGCGCAAGCGCTACCGGGACATGTTCCCGTACGTATTCCGTCTCGTCCCGTCCCCTTCCTCACGCCACCACATGGGGGTCTCCGCACATGTTTACGCCTTCTCGGGGCCGGCAGCCCGGCCGGCCGCAGCAGCCGTTCCAGCCGCAGGCCCCGGAACCTCCCAGGAAGAAGAGCAGGGGCAAGACCTGTGCCGGAGCCGGCTGCCTGGGTGTCGTCGGCATCCTGGTCATCGCCGGCGCGATCACCGCTGCTACCGGCGGCAGGCCCGGCAGCGGTACTGGCAAGAGCCCGGCCGCCGTACCCTCGGCCGCCGGTAACGCCTCCAAGGCCTTTGCCTCGCAGTCCGCTCCCCAGAAGGAGGCGCCGCCGACCGTCACTTACGTCGTCACCGGCACCAGCGGCGCCGACGTGCGGAACGGCCCGGCCGGGTCCCCTGCCCAGGGCAAGGTGCCGATGAGCGTGACCAGGCCGCTCGAGAACCGGCAGCATTACGCGATCACCGCGCAGCTTCAGGGGGGCGGCCATGTCACCTGCCAGTTGAAGGTCAACGGCAGGGTCATCTCGCAGTCCACCGCGTCGGGCGGCTACACCATCGCCTCCTGCGAGATCGGCAAGGACACCTTCAGCGACAAGTGGACCCGGTTGTGAAGTGGCTCTCGCTGCAGGGATTGCCGTTGCTGGTCCTGGGTCTGAGTGGCTCCCGGTCACGCTGAGGCCGATCAGCGGCTGGGAGACCTTCTTGCTCGTCATCGATGTGCCGCGGCCGGCGTGCACGGTCTCGGGCACGATGCCGTTGCGGTCGATGGTCTCGCGGATCAACTCCTCGGCGCGGTCGGCTGATTCGGCCAGTTCCACCGTGTGGCCGACGATTTGACAGAATCCTTGGGCTGAAGCCCGAGGATTCTGGCCGTCCCACGGGTTGTTGTGCCGCTACGCGGCACGGTTTCCGTGTGGGATTCCTTGGCTTCCTGTTTCTTCACGCTGTGCCAGAACGGGTTCTGGTCTTAGCTTGGCGTTTAACCTCGCTGGGCTCGGTGTTCTTTGGTCGACTCGGCGCGTTTCACGGTCTTGCCGACGTCGTGGCGCCTGGCCCGTTGCTTGTTCTTCGAGCCGGGAGGCCGTCCGGGACCTGGTCGGGACGGTTTCGGCGCGATTGCCGGGCGGGCTGCTGTCGCGCGGACGTTGCGAAACCCCCGGCGGACCCGGGCGGGGGTGAGGCGGCGGGGCTCGCTGGGCCGTTCCCAGGGGCGCCGGAGATCCTCGGCGAGGGGCCGGGCGAGGCGGAGCTGGGTGTGGGCGGCGATGATCAGCCAGGTCCACAGGTCGGCCGTGTCGGGATTCCTGACCTTCGGGGCGGTCCAGCTCAGGGTCTGTTTCATCAGCCGGAAGGTGTGCTCCAGGTCGAAGCGGCGGAGGAAGGACTGCCACCAGCGGTCCACGTCCGCCGGTGCGGCCGCGGTGGCCGGGCACCACAGCCAGACTGCCCGCCAGCAGCGAGGCGTTCATCTACTTCTCGCAGGCCATGCTCATGAGCCGTCGCCTCGCCCGCCCGGCTTCCCGGCGGCGGCAGGTCGCATCCAGCATCACACGGCGGCAGTAGCCCTCCGGCTGCCCGCCCCGGCCCTCCAGCCAGGCCGGCACCGGCATCGCGTCCCGCACCACTGCCCACTCCGCGTCCGTCATGTCCGACGGATACACCGGCACCCTCTTCGGGCGATCGGCCGCGTTCCCGAACCTGTGCGCGAGGCAATCGCACGACGACACGCGGGAGTTGGAAGAGACGGGGGCCGTCACCCAAGACTGGAACAACAGGACCTCCTGGCACTCGAGTGGTCGCGAACCCGAGCTATCAAGGGGCCCTGGACTCATGCATCCACCCGGCCGAGATCACCCGACCAAGGACCGTGTTCGATCAGAACCTTCCTCATGATCGATAGAGATACGGCTTCTGATTCAAACCATTCCGCCTTTCCCTGTGGCGCGTCTGTGACAGTCGGCGGACACGGCCATGACGTCCGGCGAGCAATCTGAAGAAATCAGGGCAAACCGCCCTAAACGGTCAGATCCCTCGCCGGAGGACAGCATCATGAGCGCCACCCTCGCCATTCCGCACATCGAAGCCCCCGCCCCCGCGCTGGCTCCGCGCGAGCGCGAGACGCTCCGGCACATCGCCGCTGGCCGCACCTACCTCCAGACCGCCCGCCACATGGGCCTCTCCACCCACACTGTGGACGCCTACCTGCGTCGTATCCGGGCCAAGCTCAACATCACCAACACCGCCGAACTGACCCGCGTGGCCATCGCCCTGGGCCTGTGACCCAGGGGGCCGCGACCGGCTCCCCGTCGACCCGCGCACGTCGGCGACGGTGGGGGTGCTGGCGCAGTCCGCGGACCGGACGCCGGACGTCGCCGCCGCTTTGCGGTCAGAAGCTGTTGTCCTTTCGATCTTGAGTGCGATGTGATCGAAAGGACAACAGCTTCTGACCGGCTCTCCGCAGACTGTCACCGCCAGTCCGGCGGCCTTGATTGCGGAACCACCCTCGGCGCCCGGCCCCGCACACAGCGCACCGCCCACTGCGGGCGGTCCGTGCCCCCGGCCTGGCCCGGGTACCTCACCGAGCACCGTGCTGGTGCTTCCTGCCCCGCAGGATCATGCTTGTCAGTAGGGCCCTGACAGCGGAGGTTCCCCCGGGAACAGCGGTCGAGGAACGAGCGAGGCGAGATGAGCGCCGATGGAGCACCCTCCCACTCCTCCTGGTGAACGGCCGGGTGAGGCGGACACCCCGCCCGAGCCGCCCCGCACCACCGCTACCGTCACGGCCACGGCCACGGTCGACGAACACGGCATCGTGACGGGGTGGGGCGAGGGTGCCCGGCGCCTGCTCGGCTACGAGCCCTCACAGGTCATCGGCCGTCCTGCCACCCGCCTGCTCGCCGACGACACCGGCGAGGCCGCCCGCCGGGCGGCCGGGCACCAGGCGGCCGGCAAGGACCGGTGGAACGGCACCGTGGGCTTGCGCCACCAGGACGGCCGCCGCCTCGAACAGCGCCTGCTCGCCCACCGCCGCACCCCCGCCGGCGGTGCGGCCACCGAGTGGCTCCTATTCTGCGCCGTGACCAGCCCGCCGCCGCACCCCGAAAACCGTCCGCAAGGCACACCTGGCGCACCGGGCGAGCGGGGGCAGGAGGAGGAGCCGGGCGGGCTGAGGGAGCTGAAGGAGTGGGCGTTCGCCCAGTCCCCCTGCACCCTGGCCGTCTTCGGCACGGATCTGCGGCTCATCGCGGCGAACACCGGCATGGAGCGCGCCCTCTCGCTCACCGAGGCCGAGATGCGCGGGCTGCGCCTGGCGGACATCGTGCCGCACCCCGTGGGCGAGGAGATCCAGGATCGGATGCGCCGGGTGCTGCAGGACGGCGGGCCGCAGTGGACCGAGGCCTTCCTCCCCGCCGCCCACGCCGGATGCGCCGATGGCCCGGAAAGCGGCCGGCCGGTGTCGCTGACCGCGCTGCGCGACGCAGCGGGCCGGCTGCGGGGCGTGTGCCTGACCGCCTACCAGGGGCACGAGGAGCACACGCAGAGGGAGCAGATGCTGCTGAACGAGACCGGCGCCCGTATCGGCACCACCCTGGACATCGCCCGTACAGCCCAGGAACTCACCGACGTCGCCGTCCCCCGTCTCGCGGACTTCGCCGCCGTCGACCTGCTCCCCGCGCGCGGTGAGGGGGCGGACGCCACCGCTTTGGCCGGGCCGGTCACCATGCGCCGCGCCGCCGTGCGCTCCGTCCTGGAAACAAGCCCCGAGTCCCCGGTCGCCGTCGGCGAGTCCAGCACCTACCCGGCGCTGTCCCCGGTGGCCGAATGCCTGGCACAGGACCGCGGGGCGCTCTACGAGATGACCGGCCCCACCCTTGCCCGGTGGGCCGGCGAGGACCCGGGAGCGGCCCGGATGAGCGAGTGGGGCACGCACTCGCTCATGGTGGTGCCGCTGCGCGCCCGGGGCACCACCCTGGGCGCCGCCCTCTTCAGCCGCCACCACAACCGAGCCCCCTTCACCCCCCAGGACCTGCAGCTGGCCGAGGAGCTCACCGCCCGGGCCGCCCTGAGCATCCACAACGCCCGGCGCCACACCCGCGAACGCACCACCGCCATGACCCTGCAGCGCAGCCTGCTCCCGCGGACCCTGCCCGAGCAGGCCGCCCTCGAGATCGCCTCCCGCTACCTGCCCGCCGACCCCCTGGCCGGCGTCAGCGGCGACTGGTTCGACGTGATCCCGCTGTCAGGCGCACGCGTCGCCCTCGTCGTCGGCGACGTCGTCGGCCACGGCATCCGCGCCTCGGCCACCATGGGCCGGCTGCGCACCGCGGTAAGCACCCTGGCCGACGTCGACCTGCCGCCCGACGAACTGCTCACCCACCTCGACGACCTCGTCATCCGCCTCTCCGCCGACGAAGCCACCCCCGAAGGCGCCCCCGAAGGCGCCGGCGGCATCGGCGTCACCTGCCTCTACGCCGTCTACGACCCCGTCACCCGCCGCTGCACCCTCGCCCGGGCCGGCCACCCCCCGCCCGCCGTCGTCACTCCCGACGCCGCCGCCTACCTCCTCGACGTCCCCGCCGGCCCCCCGCTCGGCCTGGGCGGCCTGCCGTTCGAGGCCACCGAGACCGAACTGCCCGAAGGCAGCCTGCTCGCCCTCTACACCGACGGCCTCCTCGAACCCCGAGACCACGACATCGACGAAGCCCTCGACAAAATGTTCGCCGCCCTCGTCCGCCCCACCCACACCCTCGACACCGTCTGCGACCACGTCCTCACCGCCACCCTCACCCACCGCCCCGACGACGACATCGTCCTGCTCATCGCCCGCACCCACGCCCTCAGCGCCGACCGCGTCGCCGCCTGGGACCTGCAACCCCACCCCGCCGCCGTCGCCCACGCCCGCCAAAACGCCGCCGCCCAGCTCACCACGTGGAGACTGACCCACGCCGCCTTCATCACCGAACTCATCGTCAGCGAACTCGTCACCAACGCCATCCGCTACGGCAAACCCCCCATCCAGCTCCGCATGATCCACCACAACACCACCCTCATCTGCGAAGTCTCCGACACCAGCAGCACCACCCCCCACATGCGCCGCGCCCGCGTCTACGACGAAGGCGGACGCGGCCTCCTCCTCGTCGCCCAACTCGCCGACCGCTGGGGCACCCGCCATACCGCCACCGGCAAGACCATCTGGGCCGAACAAACCGTCACACCTGACAGTGAGGATGTGACGCGGTGACGCTGCGGGCGGGGACTGCAAATCGTTCGGTGTAACCCCGATCATGGGAGATGCACCGATGACCAGTGAGAACGTGGCCGGGCACGAGGCTGCCGAGTCGGCAGCGGCTGTGACGGCAGCGGCTGTGTCGGCGGAGGCCGTGGACGACCAGCTGATCGACGAGCTGGTGAGCCGGGCCCAGGCCGAGGGCCTGCAGCTGACCGGCGAGGGCGGACTGCTCCAGCAGCTGACCAAGTACACCGTCACGGTGTTCTACCGCACCACAGCAGCGCCTGACGGGAAGCCGCTCGGCGTCACCACTGCGTACATCAACAGAACCGGCTGACACACGGTGTGCTGCGGTGGCGGATCGGTTGACCGCTCCGCCACCGCAGCATCCGTCGGCGTAAGGTACACCCACTCCTTGGTAGGCGTTTGGCAGAGAGCGCAGGGCATTCCGGTTCCGGTGATATCCATGTGCGGGACTGTGGACACCCCAACTGCTTACGGTCTCGTGCTGCCGTGACGGCCCGCCTGGCGGGCGCTGCGGTAAAGATCTGGTGATGGCCTCCCGCCCGGCGGCAAGCATCCCCGATCACACTTTTACGCAGGTCACGGGCCAGGTCCCATGACTGGATGCTCAGCGAGACGAAGATCGGCCCAAATGGCCGGCCGTACTACTGCCACGGTGTGATGGCCGGCGACGGCCAGTGCCCTGCGGGCACGCCGCTGCGCGCCGCTCAGGATGAGGCCGGTGCCCCGCCCGGGTTCTGGACGGGCCGGGGTCTGGCTGCGGTCGGCCTGGCGGCCGGGGACGTGGTGACCGAGCGTCAGGCCGAACTGCTCCTGGGCGAAGGCCGGCACCCGGACGCCGACCGGATCGAGCGCGAGCGCCTGGAGGCGGGCGACGATCCGGCGAAGGCGCGGCGCGCGATCGTGCTGGGCAGGCCCATCGAGCACAACAAGTCACCCAAGACCGAGAAGGCCAAGGAGCGCTCGCCCTGGCTGGCCGTGGATCTGGTGTTCCGGGCGCCGTCGACGGCACAGATCGCGTGGGCGCTGCTTGGTGAGGAGGACCGCCTGGTGCTGGAGTTGTGCCAGGACATCGCCCGGGACAAGACGCCGGCGTGGCTGGGGGAGTCAGTCGCACAGATCCGTTGGGGGAGCGGCGGCAAGCACCGTGCCCCGATCCGGGACGGGCTGATCGTCGCGGTGTTCCGGCACTACGAGTCCAGAGCCGGGAAGTCTCTGCTCCACGATCACGCGGTGGTGTCGATCCGTGCCCGGCGCCCGGACGACAAGGGGACGTGGGGCAATCTGCGGGTGCGGCCGGCCGTCGACATAACGCTGGCCGCCGTCGACACCGTCGCCGTGTTGTACGTGATGCGCGGCGCGTTCAAGCGCCGGCACCTGCTCACCGAAGCCCGCCGCCACCTCGCCTACGCCCTGCGCGGCCGACCCCACCAGCCCGGACTGGACGAACAGATCGTGCAGGCCGCCATCGACGACTGCACCCGCCCGGCCGGCCGACGGATGATGACCGCCGACCTCCGCACGCTGTACCCGCGCGACACCGAGGACCAGGCCGTGCTGCGCCCGCTGACCCGCGCCCGCACGAAGTCCCCGTACGATCGGGCCCGCCTCGCCGCCGGCGCGCTGACCGCCCAGGTTCACGCGGTACGCCGCGCGCACCGCCTGGGCTCCCGGACCCGGCCGCACCCCGTCGCCGCGCCCGCCGCCCCGAGGCCCCGCCCGCGGCCGTTCCGCTCGGACCGGAAGGCGAGCCGGGGCCAGGAGCAGACGGCCGACGTCGCCACGGTGGAGCAGACCCGCCGGACGTTCGAGGCCGCCGCCGCCAAGATGGCCGCCAAGCTCCAGGACGGCATCCGGGAACGCGCCGTCGCCCACGGCCCCCGACCACAGCCCACCCCGGCGACGGCCCCGCCGCCGCACACCCCGCGGCCCGGCGCCCAGCCAGCGCCGGGCCGGACCACAGGAGGAGTCGCGTGAGCACCCCGGAAGAACCCAGCCTCGAGGACGCCCTCGCCCGCGCCCGCGAAGCCGCCCAGGAGTGGGCCGCCATGCTCGACGAGCCTCCGCCGTGGGAGCCGATCTGGAAGCGGCCCCGGACACCGAAGAACGACCGGGACAAGAAGCGGGAGCTGCGCAAGCAGCGCAGGCGGCTCCAGGACGCCGGACGCCGCCGCTTCGTTGCCGGGCAGTCGCGCCGGCCCCGGTCCCGGCAGAACCGCATCGGCAACGTGGCCGCGCGCCGCGACGCGCGCACCCTGTCCCGGGTGCGGCACTCCACCGCCTGGCTGTGGTGACGATGCCGGGCATCGTCCACCGAGTGGACCGCACGATGTTCTGCATCCGGTGCACGGCACGACATCGGATGCTAGGCATCGAACGAGCAGGGCGCGCAGGAGATGGGTGGCGCGGGCGGGGTCGGTGCGGAGCTTGGTGAGGATCCGCCAGATCTTGAGGTGGGCGAAGCCGTGCTCGACCGGTGCACGTCCGACGGCGAGGACGCGGCTGGCATCCTTCTGGCCTGGGGTGAGCTTGTGAGCGCGGCTGGCTGTGGAGCCGGTGATGATCACGGGGTCACGTATGTCGTTGTCCAGGCCGCGGAAGCCGAGGCCGGCGAGGGTGCCGAGACCGGCTGCTCGCGCCGCCGGCACCATCGGCGCCCGCCGCACACCAGGGGGAGGGCGCTGCTTCCACTGCTGATGGGGCTTCTTGAAAATGGCTCTGGCCGCAGTTCCGTGAAAGCGGAGGTCAGCGATGGGAAGACACCATCCGCCCCTGGGTGTCCGTACCGTCGCGATTAATACGCTCGGGGACGTAGGAACAATGGTCGGCTGTTTTGTGGTGATCGACGGCTCGGCCGGTTCATGCCTGGAACTCGGTGAGGTCGATGGCGTGAACGCGCAGCGGGTAGCCGTACACCGGGTGTGCCGTCTCCCGCTCGGGCGCCATGCCGAGCTTGCGGATGACGTTCTCGGAGGCGTTGTCACCCACCCGGTTGATGCTGATGACGCGGTCCAGGCCGCGGTCCTGGAGAGCGAACTCCAGTGTGGCGTGGGCGGCTTCGGACGCGTATCCCTGGCCCCAGAACTGTGAGCCGATCCGCCAGCTGATCGCCACGGCGGGCATCACCTCCGGCAGGAACTCGGGCACGGACAGTCCCGTGAAGCCGATCAGTTCGCCCGAGGCCAGCAGCTCGACGGCGAAGAGCCCGAAGCCCTCCTCGTCCCACTCCTCCTCCCACCGCTCGATGTCCTCGCCCGTGTGGTCCAGGTCGCGCACCGAGCCGTCGTCGATCCAGCGCATGACCCGTGGGTCCGCGTTGATGTCCGCCATCGGCGCGAGGTCGTCATCGTGCCAGGTACGGAGGAGGAGGCGGGGTGTGCGGATCTCGGTCATGCGCCCATCCTGCCGAAGGCAAGGGCCTCATCCGTAATCCGGCGCTCGCCCGCGCTGCCGCCGCGGAACCACGAGGCGTCAAGCCGCCTGCGCCGCACCCGTGATGGGTGAAACATCAGACTGACGGCTGGGCAGGCGACATGCCACCTAGTCGGCGCGGTCGAGAGGTAAGACCGATTCGGCGGCAGCCTGCCGCAGCACCAAGATCATTCACGGAATCGCGGTCAGAGCCATTTTCAAAGAGCGCCAACACTGCGACGGAACCGGCTCCGCGCGGTCCACCAGGGAGGCGTACGTGGCGAACACGACCACCGGCCCCGATCCCGCCCGCAGGGCAAACTGGATCGGGTTGGTGGTGGTGCGCACCCCCAGCGAGTTGAGCACCGGGTCGTTCTCCAGCGAGCACACCGCCACCATCGGCGCCCGGTGGCCCACCAACCGCCACGCCTGGGCGGTCTGCGCGAGCAGGTCCAGGGTCGGTACGGTCACCAGGATCCGTCCGCCTTTTCCACTCGCTTCGGAATTCACAGGGACGGCGTGAAGGGCGGAACGGACACCGTACCGTCCTCGCCCACGACGATCTGCTCGGCAAGCTGGGCCAGGACCTGAGAGGGGCGCAGCCCCGCCCGGCTGGCCACCACCCGGATCAGCCGACTGGACGCGGCGGACAGCCAGACCTCCGCCCGCAGTTCATCCGCTTCCTCCTGCCGCCGTTCCCCGAAGGCGGCCTGTGCCTCAAGAGCACCAGCAAACCGTTCCTCACGCTCGCGAGCCCACACGGATCCCTGGGCATCCTGTTCCGGCTCGTACACGCTCCAACCGACTGCAGCCATCAAGTCCCTGACGCGCCGCCACTCAGCGTGCTGGGCCAGCCAGACGGCAGCCAACCGCTCCCGGTCCATCTCGAACTCGTAGAAGGAACCGTTCCCCCTCAACTGCTCCGCGGTTTCCCGCTCACGGACAGCGGCCTCCGCGACCTTTTCCGCAACGGCGGCGACATCCAGGCCATTCGCCTGACGCCGGACCTGATCCCGCGCCACGTCCTGAGCACTCCACATGCATTTTCCCTTTTCCGGATGCGCGCGCATCCGGGCCCGCATCGGGTGGTTGAGGGGTGTCCCGCAGTACTGACGCCCGCTGCCTCCCGCCGCGCCGAAGAGGACGGACGGCTACCCGCCGGGGTCCGCTGCGGTCGCCTACGTTGCGCACTATCACCACGCCGGGATAAACATCCGGTGGCCCCCGGGATTCCGTCTGCCGTCAAGCTCCTACAGATCGTCGTCCTCGCCTTCGTTGCCGGTTACCTGGATCATTCGCTGCGCACGACATTCAGCGCGGCGCGTACCAGGTCGAGGGCGAGGTCGAAGGCTTCCTCGTCGGCCAGGGGACAGTTGATCTTGTAGGGGTCGGAGGGGACGACGTTGCGGTACTGGACCCGGGGGTTGTCCTTCTGCCCGAGGCGCTCGAGGTCGTCGGGACTGAGTCGTACGGTCATGCCTCCGTTGCCGGGGCGCAGGTACGCGACCGCTCCGTAGCGCTGGGGGCCGTCGTCGCGGATCATCAGGTAGTCGGCGAGGCCGTCGAAGGTCTTGGAGGAGCGGCCGAAGGCCACGACAACGTCCTCCTCTTGCAGAAGCCTCATGACGAACCGTTCGGTCAGGACGGTGCGCTCGTCGTTCTTGCCCGCGCGTCCGTAGATGAACTGCATCAAGGCGACATGGTCTGCGGGTGCCAGGGGCGCCGACCCGCTGAGCGTGGGCGCCTCATCGTCCGCCTCCGTCTCGGTGGCCTCGTCGGGGGAGGGCGCGGCGTCCACTGCGGATGCAGTCTGGGAGACGCTGCCAGCGGCAAGGCGCTCGTACTCCACGATTTCCTGAGGTGTTCCCTCGACAACGCGCATGCGTGCAGACCCCCTCGTGATGATGGCGGCAGGCGGACGCTGCCCCGATGAGCAGGACTGTAGCTAAAGCTGCCTCGAAAGGCGGATGCTTTACATAAAGCTCGCAGGACGCGATCTCCAGCTCCTGGCCGTCTGCGCCCTTCTGCGGCCGCGGCGAGGCCAGAATGCGCGGGGTCGCGGTCAGGTACAACCGGAAGTCCGCCAGGATCCGTCGTTCTCGTGGGCGGCGATGCCCGAGCAACTGCTCGCGCCCCCGGCCGCCGACTCCGAGCACGGCGACCAGGAGCCGGAGGCCGAGCCCCCGGGAGGCGATTGACCTGACGGCGCTGCGGGCCTTGAGGAAGTGCAGACCAACGCCGCTCCCGAGGGCTACACCAGCGTTGCGCCCTGGGTCGTAACCGACGACACGGGGGCCTTCCTCGACTTCGTTGACGCGAGACTGGACACACGAAGAGGTGAAGCTCCCGGTATATGGGTTGTCGACCAAGATCAACATACCCGCCGGGAGCTTCACGTGCGGTTCTGGCTGCACTCGCCCCGAGCCTCGCCGCAGCCCCCCGCGTGGCAGTGCGCAAGGCGTTCGTGATCCTCGACGGGACGCTGCTGCCCATCGACCGGATCGCCGCCGACCGGCCGTACTACTCGGGCAAGCACAAGAAGCACGGCATGAACGTGCAGGTCATCGCCGACCCGTTCGGCAACCTGCTCTGGGCCTCACCCGCCTTGCCCGGCTCTGTCCACGACATCAAGGCGGCCCGCACCCACGGTCTCGTCGACGCCCTGGCCGAAGCCGGGATTCGCTGCTGGGCCGACAAGGGCTACCAGGGCGCCGGCGGCACGGTACGTGTGCCATACCGCGGCCGTCGGGACAAGCTCTCCACAGGTCAGCAGGCCGTCAACGTTTCCCACACCAAGATCCGGGCTGTCGGCGAGCAAGCCGTGGCCTCCCTGAAGTCCTGGCGTCTCCTGTGCAAGCTCCGGTGCAGCACCACCCGCATCACCAGCCTCGTCCAGGCGATACTCACGCTCCACCTCAACGCTTCAAGCTGAGGTTGGAAAAGGCTCACTGAGGGAGTCGCTTGCCGTAGTCAGGGGCAGCGGCTGGCACTTGCCCGCGCTGCGTTGATACTCCACGACGGTGGCAGGTGCCGTTCCCGCAACAGACGAGAAAACATGTTGGCTGGCTGCTGGCGAGCTGCGACGATGCGTCTGTTTCCCCGGCGGAGGACATTTGTTCGTTTTCGTATGTGCGGGATGCGACGCCGAGTTGACCACCCCGCTGTCCCAGGTCTCACTGCCAGTCCACGCCCGTCAGAAGTACGGGAACGGGGCCCAGCTTCCGGTGCTCATGGAGTCCGGGACGTTTGCCGTGGACCCGGACCCCTGGGGAGGGCCGTGGCGGATGTGGGACGAGATCGATCCGGGCGAGGCGGAGGCACGCGGCATCTACGCACCGGTCTACGCCCTGTCCGACAGCACGCCCAGGGCCAGTGTCATCGCGCCCGGTGATATCCGTGGAACCCGGCTGATTCCTGAGAAGCGCGGCGGTGCCTGCTGCGGCCTCGACGGAGCCGACGGGCCCAACATGGCCTGCGAGGCATGCGACCTCCCCGTGGCGACCAGGGTCGACGACTGCTCGCTCTGGCAGGCGGTGCGGCTCAGCTCGGACGCCGTGCGCCGCGTCCCCGTTGACGATATCCACGCTGCGCCCCTCTCCTGGGCGGAGCTGGCAGAGAAGGGAGAGAAAACGCCCCCGTTCGAGCCGATTGCCACGTGGGGAGGACGGTTGGGCTCGAACCACTACTGGTCGTGGAGCCCGCAGTGGGAGGCGGCAGCCGGCCAGGCGCTCGCCCACCTGCTGGTTGCCTCCCAAGGGCAGCCGGTGAAGGTCCCGGGCGGTCTGACCACGGACGTGTTCCAACGCACGCTCGACGCCCTGCTGCCGGCAGGCCCCCCGAAGCGGCGCGCCGTCCTGGCTGGACCGGGACAGCCCTCCCCGGACGCGGGCGTCGACATCCTTCTCGTACCGGTCCATCCCCAGACAGGTCAGACCTGGACCCCCGCCAGCCCGACTGCGTCGGCATACCTGGTG
The DNA here is from genome assembly GCF_006540305.1 of Streptomyces sp. 6-11-2. Lineage (GTDB taxonomy): Bacteria > Actinomycetota > Actinomycetes > Streptomycetales > Streptomycetaceae > Streptomyces. The sequence continues at coordinate 7,971,172 of NZ_BJOR01000001.1, forward strand.
CCCCTGCCGCTGAGGGTGTGGCTGTGGCTGGTCTCTCCCCAGCCGTACTTGCCGGTTCCCGCGTCAGGCCGCATACCCCAAGACGTACTCCGCGACGACCCGCTCCCGCCGCGCCCCAACTACCTGTTCCGGGCCGACCGGGGAACGTTCCAGCACACCTTGGTCCGGCTACCAGCCGTGCGCAGCCCGTGGCTGCGCACGATCCTCAAGAACCTCACGCAGGGCACCTCGACCGACCTCTTCTAGCCGTCTGGCAATCGAACAGCGCCAGACTCTTGTGCCTCCCAAAGTGGTCGACATCTGCTGTCCAATCTCGGGCTCTGGTCCACTTCTTGTGGTGCGGTCACACGCTGTTCTCTCCAGGGCCGTCTGCTGGGATGATCGCCTCTCACTTCAAGTTGAGGAGCTTGGCCTGTCATGAGCGGATGGCCGCCAGAGGTGCTTGAGGTCCTGGAGGCTTCGGGGTGGACGGCAGGCAGGCGGGTCGACACGGCCGACTGGCGGTCCATGTTCGAAGCGGTCGGCCTCGCCATGCACGATGCTGCGGATACGTTCCTCCAAGAGTTCGGGGGGCTGACCGTGAGCATCAGTGGTCCGGGAATCAGCGTCGCCCGCGAACCGTTCGAGCTGGATCCGGGGCTTGCTTGGGGTGAGGACGACCGGTTCTCGGAGTGGAGCGACTCCATAGGGAGACGGCTCTTCCCGCTCGGCGAGCTCGATCACGGCCGATTCTTTCTCGGTATCGATGAGAACAATGAGATCTACCTGGTCGCCTCCTGGGTCGCTAGCTTCGGGCCGATGCCGCAGGCCCTCGAGAATCTCATTCTCGGCGTGAAGCCCCGCAGGATCGATGACGAGCGCAGGCCATCGGATCAGGCCCAGTGACGCGCTCATCAGGAGAGCAAGACTCGTTTGCGGAGGAGCTCGAATCCTGCACGGCCGAACATCTGACGCTTGAGCATCTTGATCCGGTTGACATGGCCCTCGACGACGCCGGAGTTCCAGGGGTGTGAGAGGCCGGCGATGACGGCGTCGAGGTCGCGTTCGAGGTGCTGGGCGAACCGCTGGAGGCTCGGCAGATCGGTGGCGGTGGCCGCTTTGATCCATTCCGGCAGTTGATCGCCTTGCAGATGGGTGAGCATATGGGCGAAGGAGCGGACGTGACCGGTGAGGGCGTCCAGTTCAGGGCAGTTGGCCAGTACGGCCTTGAGCTGGAGCCGGTCGCCCTCGGGCAGGGCGTCGGGGTGGGTGAGGATCCAGCGGGTGACAGCGCGGGCCGATGGCGGCCGGGGCCCGACCGGCTGGGGTTTGCCGCGTAGAGACCTGCTGACGTAGGCGCGGACGTTGCCGTAGCCATCCGGGTAGCCCTGCTCCTTGATCTCTTCCCACAATTTCCAGGCGCTGGTGCAGCCTTCCTGCCATCGCTGGTCGAGATAGGGCTTGTAGACGTCGAGCTTTGTGCGCCGGCTTTGCCACTGGCCCGTGAACAACTGCTCCGGCACAGTGGCGCGGGAGAAACGCAGAATGGTGTTGAGGCCCATGCCGAGTTGCCGGGCGACGGACCGCTTGCTGTGTCCGGCGGCCAGGAGCGCGTGAATAGTGGCGTGCTTGACGCGTGTTCGCTCGGCGAACCGGTGACCTGTCGGCCAGGGCGATGACGGAGCCGGTTCCGCCTGTTCCCGCGATTCTTCCGGCGGCGCCAGGGCGGGGTGGAGGCAGCCGCGATGCCGGTAGACGCACTTCTCGGCGGCTTCGCCCAGGTTGTGCCAAAGGTGCCACCGATCGGCGACTTGGAGGGCTTGCGGGGCACCGCGGGTGGCCCCTTCGGCGTAGAACGGGGCGCGGTCGCGGCAGATGATCTCGATCCCGGGCCGCTCGGCCAGCCAGGCCGCGAGCGTGTCCGCCTTCCGGTCCGGCAGGAGGTCCACCGGACGACGTGTTTCGACGTCGACCAGCACGGTTCCGTAGATTCGGCCTCTGCGCTGGGCGTATTCGTCCACGCCAACCACGCGAGGCGTGGGGGCGGGCGGGTCCGGCAACGAGGTGATCAGCCTCAGCAGGGTGTTCCGGCTGACCGGCACCCCAAAGACCTCCGCCATCCGGACGCCGGCCCGGCCCGCGAGCGCGAGACCGACCGAGACCAGCGTCGATCGCAGCCGCTCCGTTCGCCGGCCGAACCGGCGAGTGAGTCCGGGCACCTGCTCGGCAAAGGTCTTCCGCGGACAGGAGTCCTCCGCGCAGACGAACCGGCGCACCCGTAACGACACCACGACGAACATGCCCGCGGTCGGCAGATCGCGGGGAAATCGCAGATAGGAGCCGTGTATTCGACCCGACCAGCGGCCGCAGCCTGGGCAGGCCGCCCGCCTGGCCGTGGTCCGAGCCTCCACCCGGACGACCGTATCGGCCACCTCGACCGACACCACAGACACATCCTCCACCGACGGGAACAACAGCTCATCCAGCTGCGGCCGTACTTCGTTCACGGCGCAGCACTGTCGACCACACCACACTCGGGCCAGACGATTTTCGGGCGGCCTCAGCCGCCCTCACGCGAAGATCAACAATCACGCTGCGTACACGACCACAAGAAGTGGACCAGAGCCCAATCTGAACAAAGCCACCCGCCTACAGCTTGTTGGGATGTGTGAGGCGTGTGTGGCTGGGTGCCGCGCAGCATTTGCATGTGGCCATGTCCACCGAGCTCGGGCAGTTCCCCGGCGGCCGCGCCCTGTACGACCCGCGCCCCGGTGAAGCGCGCACGCCCGGTCCCGGCGTCGCGTGCCGTTTCGACACGCCCTGACCGTAGTACCGACCATGAGCCCGACCACGGCAGGTCAGCGCGCTGACGTACCTCGCCGACCGCCCGCGCGCCCGGCGGTCCTTCAGGAAGCTCTCCGTGAGGGCGCCTTCTTCGCGGGCTTGGCCGGCGCCTCGGGCACATCCGTTGCGCCGCGGGCTGCCCGGGCCTTGTCGACGGACTGCTGCAGCGTGGCCATCAAATCCACCAGCTGCCCTGGCCGGGCCGTCGGCTCGGGGGCCTGCGGCTGCTGGCGGTCTTCCTGCTTGGCCTCGATCACCGCGTGCAGCGCCTCGGTGTAGCGGTCGATGAACTCGGGGCCGGTGAGGTCGTCCCGGGTCATGGCCTCGATCAGTGCCACGGCTTCGTCGACCTCGTCTTCGTCCAACTGGACCGGAGGCTGATGGCGATTCTTGGAAACGGCCAGGGTTACTCCTCGCCCCACTCGGTCCCCCTCTCAACGGACTGGGGAAGTTCAGCGAGCGGCGGGCCGTCGATGACCTGGGGCTGCCTGCTCGTTCAGCGCCCGGTCCGAGACAGTCCGTCAAGGGCGCTTGCAGCATCGCTCACATGGTGGGATGTCGGCCTTCACTACGAGAGGCGACCTTGGCGGCGGGATCCGGGGTGCTGTGTCGAGTGAAGGCCCACAGCGCGAGCCCGAGGCAGCTGAACGCGGAACCCAGTGCGCATACGGCGCCCCAGCCGGCCACCGTGTAGAGGAAGGTCGCGGCGATGGCGCCGGTGGCACTGCCGATCGAGTAGAAGACCATGTATCCGCCGATCAATCGGCTGCCCGCGTCCGGGTGCAGCGCGTAGATCAGGGTCTGGTTGGTGACATGGACCGCCTGCACAGCGAGGTCGAGAAGGATCACCCCGACGACCAGGGCCCAGAGCGAGCTGCGGGTGAAGGCCAAGGGCACCCACGAGGCGGCGAGCAGCGCCAGGGCGATGCCGGTGGTCCGCCGGGAGAGTCCGCGGTCGTTCAGGCGGCCTGCCACGGTCGCGGCCAGGGCGCCAGCGACACCGATCAGCCCCAGCGCCCCGATCGCGCTGTGGGACAGGAAATACGGGGCCTCGCTGAGCGGCAGCGCGACGCTGCTCCACAGGGTGCTGAAGGCGGCGAAGATCAACAACCCGAACAGGGCCCGGAGCCGCAGAAGTCGTTCCCGTGCGAACAGGGTGATCGTGGAGCGCAGGAGCTGTCCGTAGCGCAGGGTTGTGGGCGGAGCGTCACCGTGGCGCGGCAGCACTTGGTACAGGACCAGGGCGAGCAGAGCGGTGAGCGACGCCGAGGCGAGGTAGACCGAGCGCCAGCCCGCGAGATCGGCCATGAGGCCGGATGCGGTGCGGGCGAGCAGGATTCCGATGACCACGCCGCTGGTGACCAGACCGACGACCCGACCGCGCTCGGAGGGAGGGGCCAGTGATGCCGCGAAGGCCACCAGCGTCTGCGTGACGACCGCGAGAAGCCCCACCGCGGCCATGCCCGCGAGCAGGATCGCTGCCGTGTGGGAGGCGGCTACCACGGCCAGCGCCACCACCAGGAGCAGCAACTGGGCCACGATGAGCCGTCTGCGGTCGGCCACGTCGCCCAGCGGCACGAGGAAGAAGAGTCCCAGCCCGTATCCGACCTGCGTGAAGGTGACCACGCTGCCGACCAGCGCCGGGCTCATGGCGAGGTCGTGGCCCATGGTCACCAGGAGCGGCTGGGAGAAGTAGACGTTGGCCACTGCGGCCCCGCAGGCGACGGCGAACAGGATGACGACGCCACGGGACAGGACGAACGCGGAACCTTCCCCGCTTCGAGCCTCGGTCCGTCGTGTCACAGCCTCACCGTTGCCGGGCATGAGCACCCCTCCACATATCTGGTTTCATCTTGCTACCATTGGCGACGGTAACTATTTTGGTAGCATGTTGCAACCGTCGTGAGGGAGGGACGCCATGGTGACCAGGACGCGCTTCGACGACAGTGAATGTCCCGTCGCCCGGTCGGTGGACGCGATCGGCGACTGGTGGTCCCTGCTGATCGTGCGGGACGCCTTCGACGGAAGCCGGCGCTTCGGGGAGTTCCAGCGCAGCCTCGGCGTAGCGAAGAACATCCTCACCGCGCGTCTGCGCACCCTGGTCGCCGGCGGTGTCCTCGAATCCGTCCCCGCCTCGGACGGCAGCGCCTACCGCGAGTACGTACTGACTCCGAAGGGCAAGGCGCTCTTCCCTGTCATCGTGGCACTGCGGCAATGGGGCGAACAGAACTTCTTCGCCCCCGGCGAACCCCACTCACAGTTGGTCGACCGCCGACAGGGACAACGCCTCCGCCCGCTGGAAGTGCTGTCTGCGAACGGGCGACGGCTGAACCCCGACGACACCACCGTCCACAAGATCTCCACCCAATGATCTGAGCCGGAAACCCGGCGCCGACATGCCGCTTGAGCGGCAACTCCCGTGTGTCATCTGCCCGCTGGCCAGCGTGGGCCTACCTGGGGAAAACCGGGCAACTCTGAGGACAACCCGAGCACCGCGTGGCCGGCCTGGCTCCGGCCCCGCCCCGGCAGGTCCACCGGGAGGCAGCGGCCCGTGTCGGCCGGAATCCGGTCCCGTGTGTGGGCTGTGGTCGGTCGGCGCGTGCGGCGGGGATCATCGAGGTGCCCGGTTACGGCCGCCGGTGGTTGGACCGCTGCCGGGCCTGTCTCCTTGCCACCATTGACCTGCAGCCGTCTCGGGTGTCGGGCACGGTGGCCGAGATCGTCGCTGACCTGCGTGCTGCCGGGCTGGCGGCCGGAGGAAGTCGATGACGGCGTGGCCTTGTCCACCGAGCTCGGGCAGTTCCCCGGCGGCCGCGCCCTGTACGACCCGCGCCCCGGCGAAGCGCGCGCGCCTGGTCCCGGCGTCGCGTGCCGTTTCTACTACTCCGGCGACATGCCTGCCTGACCGTCTGACCCCGTAGCCCCGACCATGAGCCCGACCACGGCGGGTCAGCGCGCTGATGTACCTCGCCGACCGCCCGCGCGCCCGGCGGTCCTCGAGGACGCTCTCCGTGAGGGCGCCTTCCTCGCGGGCTTGGCCGGCATCACGGGTACACGGGGCGCGGCAGGCCGGGTTGTTGCCGTCCGGGACGCCATCCTGACCGCCGCCCCTGGCGAGGAGTCCGACGCCGCGGCCGGCCACCCCTCCGGGGACCGACAAGACACCCTCTGGTGAGTACAGCATGTGCAGCGTGGGGGAGGTGCGAGGCCTCGCGCCTCCCCCACGTCTCGCGGGCTCTCAATTCGGCGTTGTCCCCGCTGCCGAAGTAGTCACCGGCTCACGGACAGGAGGTTGTTGATTGGCCGCGGACGTAAGCCGTCCCCCAGTCCTCGACCTTCACGTAGACCGGAGTGGAGGAATTCCTCCGGTCATAGGTCATGTGCCACTTCTTGCCCGGTGTCTGCAACTCCACGAGGTAGCAGTACCCAGCGTCTACCCGGAAGGCGTCCCAGTCCTCGCCCTTCGGCGTGGGCTGGCCGTAGTAGATCCACTTGGTTGTAGACAGGGAGACGCACTCCGCGCCCTTGGCGGTCCCTGTGGTGCCCGCGCAGTTCCCCCAGTTCTTTACCGCCAGCACCCCGAGGCTGGAGTAGTTCCAGGTGGTCGAGCAGCCAGCCAATGTGCACCCGCCCGCGTACGCCTGGGGGGTCGGGGACAATACCGCGAACCCCGCCGCTGCCGTGAGCACCGCCGCCAGCTTTGTCACCCCAGACTTGATCTTGCTCCGCATCGCGTCCCCTCCATGTCGAGTCATCAAGCACCCTCCCTCGCCCCCCAGACCACAGTTTCGACAGATTCGGTTGCCCGGGATCTGGTGCCTCTTCGGTCAGGTGAGCGGTCCGACGCATTTTGCGCACCTATTACCTAGGAAGAAAGGCTTCCACCACGGATTCCGGGGCCGTTTTGCTGCGGGACGACGCAGCGGGCCCCGGTTGCCGAGCCGATCAAAGCGTGTACATGTGCACGCTAGAGTTGGAGGCGTCCGGCCAAGCCAGACTCTGCGGCGCAGCAGCCGCCGAAAGCACACTTGGTAACAGAGGCCGAGCGCAAGAAGAGCAAGGACCCACGCCGCCGGCCCCGTCGGGAGGCCGCCGCCACCCCGCCCGTGCTGCGGAAGATGGTCGCCGCCACCACCACCACCGCGATCGGCCGCCGAGACCTCGCCGTCCTGCTGCTGGGCTTCGCCCTCGCCGCCCGCCGTTCCGAACTGCGGCTGCTGGACTGGACCGACCTCGAGGAGGTCGAGGAGGGCCTGGCCATCATCGGCGACGCGGTGACCCGGGCCGCCGCCCGCGCCGGCCTGACCGCCCCCACCAAAGTGCTGTCCGACCTCCCACCCTGCTGGAGCGGACACAGCCTGCGCCGCGGCTTCCCCACCGCCGCCAAACAGGCCGGCGCCGACCTCATCGAGACCGGACGCCACGGCGGCTGGGTCGACGGCTCCAAGTCCCTGGCCGGGTACTTCGAGCAAGCCGGGATGTGGGACGAGACGAACACGCTGTACGGCATCGGCCTGTAGGACAGCATTGGGGGTCAATGGAACCGCCGCTGCCGCCAGCCACGGTCCCGGTTTCGGACTGCACGCTCCCGGGAGCTGACCTACCCACGGGCCGACGTGCGCGCCTCATGCCCGCGGGACCGTTTTACGGGGCGGGGCGACTGTTGGTCAGCAGAGTGCTCAAGTACCGGGTGTGGGCGGTGAGGAGCCGCGCGTTACCGGCCCGCTGCTGCCTCATCTCTTCCAGCGGCGGCCCTACTGGCAGCCTCAGGTCATGAGCGAGGCCGCAGTCAAAGCACAGGCTCGATCGAACGCTGGAAGCCACCGGCCTGCGCGACCAGGCAGGCCAGCCGCTGAACTACACACCGCACGACTTCCGCAGGATGTTCGCCACCGAGGCCGTCACCGGCGGCCTGCCCGTCCACATCGCCGCCCGCATCCTCGGACACAAGACGCTGACCACCACTCAGGCATACCTCGCGGTCTTCCAGGACGACCTCGTGCGCACCTACCGCGGCTTCCTCGACCGCCGCCGGGCTGACCGACCGCAGGACGAGTACCGCGAGCCCACCGAGCAGGAGTGGCACGACTTCCAGCAGCACTTCGAGCTCCGCAAGGTGTCACTGGGCACCTGCGGGCGACCTTACGGAACCCCCTGCAAGCACGAGCACGCCTGCATCCGCTACCCCGTTCTCCAGATGGATCCCCGCCAGAGGCCACGCCTCATCGAGATCATCCAGAACCTCCGCGAGCGCATCACCGAGGCCCGCGCCAACGGCTGGCTCGGCGAGGTCGAGGGACTCCAGGTCAGCTTCGACGCTGCGATGGCCAAGCTCAACAGCCTCAAGCGATCTGCGACTGATGGCCGGCCGCAGCTGGTGGACCTTGGCATGCCAGTCTTCACCGACCATGCACCCTCGCCCCGGCAGGGACCGGGAGGGCCCGGATAACCGGCCCTGATCCTGTCAATGAGCGAGTTCGGCTTGGCGCAGGCTGCGGAACACCGCCGGGGTCGTCCATCCGCGCAACGTGGCGTGAATCGCCGATCGGAATGCGGTTTCGGCGGTGGCGTCGTCGAGGGCCCCAGCCAGTTCGAGAGTCACCAGTCCGTGCAGGGTGGCCCAGATCGACAGGGCGATCGACGTTGCTTCGCCGACGAGGACGGACGCCGCCAACGCGCGATCGATCGCTGCGAGGAGCGGAAGGATCGGGTCACTGGCACCGACCTCCCCCGACGGGTCGAAGGACTGCACACCACCGAACAGCACCGTGTACAGGTGGCTGTGTCCGAGCCCCCAACGACGGTAGGCGACGGCCAGCACGTAGAGGTCGGCGAGAGGGTCCGCTGAGGTCTGCGCCGCCGACAGGTTTTGGAACAGGCCGGTGACAGCTCTGTCGCGCACCGCACCGATCAGCCCGTCCTTGCCACCGAACAAGGAATACACCGCCGTAGTCGACGCCTCGGCAGCAGCGGCCACGGCGCGGACCGTGAGCGACTCCCGCGGACGGGTGGCGAGCATCTCGGTCGCGCACTCCACAAGCCGCTCTTTGACGGCCTCGTCGTTTGTTCTCGGCCTACCCACGACCAGCAGCCTACCCTCTTTGATAACGTCGTTTTGAAACAGCGTTCTGAAACTGTTGGAGGTCCGCCATGCCCACGTCCGCCATACGTCTCGTCCGCTTCGCTGGACGCTTACTGCTGGCCCTGGCCGCCGTCACGATGCTGGTCGTCGTCTTTCTCGTACTGATCGCCCTCACAGACGGGGCAGGCTCGGGGCTCGCCGCATGGTTGCCGACCCTCGGACTCGGGGCGATCCTCGCGATGTGGCGGGGGCGGTGCCGCACTTGGCCGGCGCGGCTCGCGCCGTTCCTGCCGGTGGCTGTCGCGGCAGCATTGACGGCGTCGGTCTGCATCCCGACCGTGCCGACGGCCCGGCGGTACCCGCCCGCCCTACCCTTCGTGACCACGCAGCACTGGAGCCTGACCACGGGCAGCCGGGTCGCGGTGTACCACTACCCGCCCACGCACCCCAGCCCCCGGCATCCCATCCCGCTCGTGTACCTCAACGGCGGACCGGTCCGTGGCATCTCGGTGCTCGACCACCTGTTCCTGCAACTCCTGGCACGCCAGGGCTACGACGTCTACGCCTACGAACAGGCCGGCGGCGGACGCAGCGACCTGCTCCCCATGGGCCAGTACACGATCTCCAGGTCGGTCCGCGACCTCGCCGCCTTCATCGACCGCCTGGACAAGGGCAAGGTCGACATCCTCGGATTCTCCTCAGGCGGGGCCGTGCTCACCCGAGCCCTGGCCGACCCGAGCGTCGCCGCACGCTTGCACCGCGCGATCATTGCCGAGCCCGGCCCCATGGACGGCCCCACCGCACACATCGCCGGGCACAAGGGCCGAAAATCCGCACGCGGCCTCGCGCCGGCCCCTACCGGACCGCGATCGACGCACGTCCCCCGGTACGCCGTGGCATTCGGCCTCATGAGGCTCGGACTCCTCACCCCCGACACCGGACTGATCGGACAGGCCGAAGGCGACAACGCCTTCACCGCCGCAGACCTCGGCAGCGACACCGCATCCGCATACTGCGCGCGCGAAGCGCACCGCATCCCCGCCGAGGACACCGCACAGAACTTCTCCTTCAGCCCCGCCGCCAGCCTCCGCATCCAGCAGACGGTCAAGGACTCACCCTCCATCGCCCCGCAACTGAGGCGCTCCCGGATCCCCGCGATGCTGATGATCGCCGAGTGCTCCTCTCAGATCCGTCAATGGGAGACCACCGTCCTTGCCAATGACCCCGCCATCCAGCGCACGCAGTACATGCCCGGAGTCGGACACCACATGTGGAACGGCCTTGGCGACAACAACGACCGGGCCGCCGCCGTCATCACCGCGTTCTTTCAGGGCAAGCGAGCACCCCTGCCGAACTACCCGACCCGCGACGAGATCCCTGCCTTCCTGCGCGACCACCAATGAAGACGGTTCAGCCGTAACCGGCAACGGCGGGCGAAACCTCGAAGCCGCCCCGGCCCTGCCGCGAGTCTGCGACGCGGTCGCTCTTCTGTCACACCAACGGGACCCGTTTGCGGAGGAGTTGGAAGCCAGTCCGGCCAAACGACGGTTATGA